>NZ_NPFV01000029.1:0-887810 GCF_002259365.1 Rhodococcus sp. 14-2496-1d
GGAAACGCCCGGTCCCATTCCGAACCCGGAAGCTAAGCCCTCCAGCGCCGATGGTACTGCACTCGACAGGGTGTGGGAGAGTAGGACACCGCCGAACACCCGTTGTAGGAAGGGGACCCACCTGGTGGGTCCCCTTTTTGCGTTTGTACCGAAATCCGAAAGGACGCCCGTGTCGGAAGACAACAACGATCGTCGCCCCTCCCGAGGGGACGGCGGCAACCGCCCGAGCGAGTCCCGAGACCGCAACCCCCGCGCTCAGGACCGCCGCGGAGACCCGCGTCGCTCGGACGGTCCTCCTCGCAGGCGCGGCGGTGAAGGTGGATTCTCCGGAGATCGGCGCGGAAACAGCGCATCGTCGGACCGTCGACCGCCGCGTCCGGATGAACCGGATCTGCCCGACGAGGTCGAAGCCGGGCAGCTCGAGCCGGCAGTGCGCCGAGACCTGTTGAGCTTGGACAAGAACAATGCCACTGCTGTGGCCCGTCACCTCGTGATGACCAGCAGACTGCTCGACGACGATCCGCAGTTGGCGCTACTGCATGCGAGCGCTGCTCGTCAGCGTGCCGGTCGTATCGCTGTAGTCCGTGAGACCGCGGGAATCGCGGCGTACCACGCTGGTGAGTGGGCCGAAGCGTTGTCCGAGCTTCGCGCTGCCCGACGCATGGCAGGCGGGCCGGGTCTGATCGCTGTGATGGCCGACTGCGAGCGCGGACTGGGACGTCCCGAGCGCGCTATCGAACTCGGTCGCAGCGACGAGGCGCGTGAGCTGACCGGTGAGGAGGCGTCGGAGCTTCGAATCGTCGTGGCAGGTGCGCGGATGGACCTGAACCAGTACGACCAGGCCGTCGTCACGCTGCAGACCCCGGACCTCGACGCGTCGCGATCCGGAACCGCTGCCGCGCGCCTGTTCTACGTCTACGCCGATGCGCTGGTTGCTGCAGGTCGCGTCGATGAAGGTGTGAAATGGTTCCTCAACGCTGCTGCGGCCGATGTCGATGGTGAGACCGACGCCGAAGAGCGGGTCGAGGAGCTGTCCGGAGGCAGTCAGTGACGTTGCTACGCGACGCCCACGACGTTCTGCTGCTCGACCTCGACGGCACCGTCTACGCCGGCAAGGATCCCATTCCCGGTGCAGTCGAAGCATTGTCGGGTGGGGCCGAGAAGCAGTACTTCGTCACCAACAATGCCAGTCGTGCTCCCGAGGACGTCGCCGAACATCTAGGTAGTCTCGGCTTCGCTACCTCAGCAGAGTTCGTCGTCACCAGTTCCGAGGCGGCCGCTCGGGTACTCGCGGGCAAGGTGGACTCGGGCTCACGGGTGCTCGTCGTCGGCACCGACGCATTGGCGAACGAGATCACCAAGGTCGGTCTGGAACCGGTCAGGTCTGCCGACGACGATCCCGTGGCCGTGGTGCAGGGGCACTCCGTCGATACAGACTGGAAGATGCTTGCCGAGGCTGTCCTCGCCATCCGGGCGGGTGCGCTGTGGGTGGCTACGAACATCGACGCCACCTTGCCGACCGAGCGAGGACTCGTGTTGGGGAACGGCTCGATGGTCGCGGCGGTTCGCAACGCCACCGATATCGAGCCCATCGTGGCAGGCAAGCCGGCCGCCCCGATCATGCACGACGCCATCGAGCGCAGCGGAGCACGCGCGGCCCTGGTCGTCGGAGACAGGCTCGACACCGACATCGCTGGTGCGAACGAAATCGGTCTGCCGTCGCTGCTGGTGTTGACCGGCGTCAGTACCGCTGCAGAGTTGCTGCATGCGCCTCGGCATCTGCGCCCCACTCACATCGGCCTCGATCTCGGAGTCCTGAATAAGGACGAAGTGGCGTCGAGCGTCGGCAGCAAGACCGGTTGGACGGTCGCCATCGACGACGAGGTGCTCTCGGTGCAGTACGGCGGGGACGGTACGCCCGATGCGTTCGAGGGTGCGCTTGCCACACTGCACGTCGCCTGGTCCGGCTCGGCCTTCTCGGATATTCGCTTCGAGGGGGATGGACTCGGCGATCTGCGTTCGCTGCTCGGGTGCTGATACCGCGTTCGACAGCAGTGTTCCGAGAGCGGCGGCGATCGGGCGTACGTCGGACCCATCCGATAGCGTGAGAGGCGATGAGCGCGTCTATTCCACTACCAGGACAGCACCGGCCGAGCGGTGCAGGCGATGAGTCGTCTGCAGATCCGGACACTGTTCGCACCGAAGTTACCTCGCTGCTGAATCAACTCACGATCGAGTCGACTTCCCACGAGGAATCCGAGGCTGTGGATTCCGACGCCCTTGCGCGCGACGCGAGTCTGCTCGACCGCGCGCACGAGGTACTCGTGCGCGCCCTGACCACCGTCGACAAGACCTGACGTGGCTCGTCGCGCACGGGTCGACGCCGAGCTGGTTCGTCGTGGACTTGCCCGATCTCGCGAGCACGCTTCGGAGCTGATCGAAGCGGGACGGGTGAAGATCGCCGGGACGGTGGCCTCGAAGCCCGCGACCGCGGTGGAACCGGGCACACCGCTTCTGGTGGCCGAAGAAGACAACGAGGTCTCGTGGGCCTCCCGCGGCGCGCACAAATTGCTCGGCGCTCTCGACGCATTCGAGCCGCTCGGGCTGACCGTCGAGCGTGCACGTTGTCTGGACGCCGGTGCATCCACCGGTGGCTTCACCGACGTGCTTCTCAGTCGAGGTGTGCGTGAAGTGGTCGCCGTCGACGTGGGATACGGGCAGCTGGTGTGGCGTCTGCAATCCGACGACCGCGTTCATGTCATCGACCGCACCAACGTTCGGTCGATCGATGCGGAGACGATCGGTGGACCGGTGGACGTGATCGTCGCAGACCTGTCGTTCATCTCGCTCAAGCTCGTTCTTCCCGCATTCGTTGCCTGCTCGAAGTCGGGTACCGACATGGTGTTGATGGTCAAGCCACAGTTCGAGGTCGGCAAGGATCGAGTGGGTTCCGGAGGTGTGGTGCGCGATCCTGCGCTGCGCGCCGAGGCCGTCGAGGACGTGGCGAAGGCGGCCGTCGCCTCGAATCTCACGGTGCAAGCTGTGGCGGCAAGCCCACTGCCGGGGCCGTCGGGCAATGTCGAGTACTTTTTGTGGCTGAGGGCAGGTGTGGGCGAGGACTCGCCACGCGCCGACATCACGGAACTCGTCCGGCTCGCGATCGAGGAAGGACCACAGTGACTCCGTCCCAGTCAGCACCGGAACGGGAGTCGACTCGAGAGATTCTTCTCGTCGCCCATCCAGGTCGACCGGACATCGCCGAAACCGCGCGTCGGGTGGGCAAGGTCTTCGACGAAGCGGGCATCTGCCTCCGTGTGCTCGTCGACGAGGTCGAGCCATCGAAGATCGAAGCCTCCGATACGGAGGAACACGACCATGTGTTCGTCGCAGACATGAAGCTCAACGTCGTCGAGTTCGGACCGGACGCAGCCGCCGGCTGCGAGATGGTCCTCGTGCTCGGTGGTGACGGGACCTTCCTGCGCGCAGCCGAGCTCGCGCAAGCGGCCTCGATACCGGTGCTCGGCATCAACCTCGGGCACGTCGGGTTCCTGGCCGAGGCCGAGGCCGACCACCTCGAAGGTGCCCTCGCCCGCGTCATCGCCGGGGATTACCGCATCGAACAACGCATGACGTTGGACATTGCGATTCGCGTGGGCGATCAGGTGGTCGATCGGGGCTGGGCACTGAACGAAGCGAGCATCGAGAACGGGTCGCGGCTCGGGGTGCTCGAGGTCGTGCTCGAAGTCGATGGGCGCCCGGTGTCCGCATTCGGGTGCGACGGCGTTCTGATCTCGACGCCGACGGGCTCGACGGCCTACGCGTTCTCGGCCGGTGGGCCTGTGGTCTGGCCGGAACTCGAAGCGATATTGGTCATTCCGAGCAACGCGCACGCTTTGTTCGCGCGGCCGCTCGTCACCAGCCCCGAGTCGATCATCGCGGTCGAGATCGATGCGGGCGGACACGCAGGATTCGTATTCTGCGATGGCAGGCGCACACTGAGCCTGCCGGCAGGTGCTCGCGTCGAGGTGGTGCGGGGAGCGTCACCGATCAAATGGGTTCGACTCGATTCGGCACCGTTCGCCGATCGCATGGTCAAGAAATTCGAACTGCCCGTTACCGGGTGGCGGGGGAGAGCGAGGTAGGAATGCTCGAAGAGATTCGGATCGACAGCCTCGGAGTCATTTCCGGTGCCAGCGCACAGTTTCACGAGGGGCTGACCGTACTCACCGGCGAGACCGGTGCGGGTAAGACCATGGTGGTCACCAGTCTGCACCTGTTGTCGGGTGCCCGCGCCGACGCAGGCCGGGTTCGGCTCGGCGCACAGCGTGCTGTCGTGGAGGGGCGATTCAGTACCGACACCGCGTCGGAGCAGGTGATCGACGACGTCGACAAGGTGCTCGAGTCCTCGGGAGGTCAACGCGACGAGGACAATTCGATCATCGCCGTGCGTACCGTCAACTCGGACGGTCGCTCGCGTGCGCACCTCGGTGGGCGCAGCGTGCCCGCATCGGTGCTGTCGAACTTCACCGACTCGCTGCTGACCGTGCACGGTCAGAACGACCAGCTGCGGCTGCTGCGTCCCGATCAGCAACTCGGCGCGCTGGACAGATTCGCCGGGGACGCGGTGGCGTCCCTGGTGTCGAAGTACCGCACCGCGCGCAAGACGTGGCTCGACGCGCGCAACGAGCTGATCGACCGCACCGAACGCAGCCGCGAGCTGGCGCAGGAAGCCGATCGGCTGCAGTTCGGCCTGCAGGAGATCGACTCTCTGGCACCGGAGCCGGGTGAAGATCGCTCCGTGGCCGAGGATGTGCGTCGGCTGGGGGACCTCGATTCGCTGCGTGAGACCGCGGAAGGTGCCTCGGCAGCACTCGTCGGGAGTACCGAGGAGGCGTCGGACACGGCGTCCGCGCTGTACCTGCTGGGCGAGGCTCGCTCTCGCCTCGAACATGCCGAGGACGCAGCACTGACCGAGCTGTTGCCGCGACTGAACGACGCGATGGCGATCGTGGGCGACATCGGGGCAGACCTCACCTCGTACTTGACGGATCTGCCGTCCGATCCGGGTGCCCTCGACACGATCCTGAACCGGCAGGCCGAGCTGAAGTCGTTGACGCGCAAGTACGCCGCCGATGTCGACGGCGTCATCGCCTGGGCGGAAGACGCCCGCGAGCGACTCTCGCACATCGACACCTCGGCCGATGCGCTCGCCGAGTTGAGCGCCAAGGTCGACGCGGCTGCGATCGACGTCGCCGCGGCTGCGTCGAAGCTCAGTGCGGCTCGAGCGAAGGCCGCCGTAAAGCTCTCGAAGGCGGTCAGCGTCGAGCTGGCGGGCCTGGCGATGGGAAAAGCCAAGCTGCAGATCGATGTTCGCGCACTTCCCGCCGGACCGTCCGACACTGCCCCGATCGTCGTCGACGGTACCGAATTGCATGCGGGCAGCAACGGCGTCGACGAGGTCGAGTTTCGTCTGTCCGCGCACGACGGTGCCCAGGCGCTTCCGATCAGCAAGAGTGCATCGGGCGGTGAGCTCTCGCGGGTGATGTTGGCACTGGAAGTGGTGCTGGCGGGCTCGGACAAGGGTGCGACGATGGTCTTCGACGAGGTCGATGCCGGAGTCGGTGGTCGCGCGGCCGTCGAGGTCGGGCGCCGACTCGGCCGGTTGGCTCGCACACACCAGGTCATCGTGGTCACCCACTTGCCGCAGGTCGCTGCGTTCGCCGATACCCACCTGGTGGTCGACAAGACCGACGCCAAGAAGGGCGCGGCGAACAGCGGCGTCAGAACGTTGTCGTCGTCGGAGCGGGTCGTCGAGCTCGCGAGAATGCTCGCGGGTCTGGACGACACGGAGACCGGACGTGCGCATGCCGAGGAGCTGCTGGCCACGGCAAACGCCGATCGAGCCGCGTTGTAACTTTTGGTGCTGATGTGATCAGTGTGGTAGTTGTTTCGGCGCGCCTCCGTCGCCGGGCGTGTCGATCGGGTCATCATGGTCCTCATGAAGATGCCGGCTCTGCTGTCACGTAGTCAGGATTCGCTGCCCGGAATCACCGGTATCGCGCGAGTCGATCGCAACACGGCCAAGCTCCTCAAACGGGTCGGCCCGGGCGACATCGTCGTGCTCGACGAGCTCGACCTCGATCGCCTGACCGCAGATGCGCTCGTCGAGGCGGGGGTGCTGGCGGTGGTCAACGCGTCGCCGTCGATCTCCGGGCGCTATCCCAACCTCGGTCCCGAGGTCATCGTCGCCAACGGAATCACCTTGATCGACTCGGCCGGCACCGAAGTCTTCAAGAAGATCAAGGACGGCACCAAGATCCGCCTCAACGACGGAGGTGTCTACACCGGCGATCGTCGTCTCGCCAAGGGCGAGGAGCAGAGCGAAGCCGAGATCTCCGACAAGATGATCGAGGCCAAGACGGGCCTGGTCGACCATCTCGAAGCGTTCTCGGGCAACACGATCGAGTTCATCCGAACCGAGAGTCCGTTGCTCATCGACGGAGTCGGCGTGCCGGACATCGACATCGATCTCGAGGGCCGTCACGTGGTCATCGTCGCAGACGGACCCGGTCACGCCGAGGATCTGAAGAATCTCAAGCCGTTCATCAAGGAGTACTCGCCCGTCATCATCGGCGTCGGTGCGGGTGCCGACACCGCGATGAAGGCGGGTCATCGCCCCGACCTCATCGTCGGCGATCCCGAGGACGTCACTGCACAGACGCTCAAATGCGGTGCAGAGGTTGTGCTTCCGGCGGATTCCGACGGACACGCGCAGGGTCTCGAGCGCATTCAGGATCTCGGTATCGGTGCCATGACGTTCCCGGCCACCGGTGCCGCTGCCGACCTCGCGCTGTTGTTGGCCGATCATCACGGGGCCTCGCTCATCGTGTCTGTGGGTAGCCCGGCCAGCCTGGACGAGTTCTTCGATCGTGGTCGACGCAACACCAATCCGGCCGCATTCATGACGCGTCTGAAGGTCGGCGCCAAGTTGGTCGACGCCAAAGCTGTTGCGACGCTGTACCGCAGCCGTGTGTCCGGCGGTGCGATCGCGCTGTTGGTTCTGGCGGCGCTCGTTGCCGTGATCGTGGCGTTGGCCGTTTCCAACATCGGCGGTGAAGCGTTGGATTGGGCAATCGATCTGTGGAACCGGTTCGCTCTGTGGTTCCAGGGGTTGCTTTCGTGATTTCGCTTCGCCAACATGCCATTTCGCTGGCAGCGGTCTTCGTGGCCCTGGCCATCGGCATCGTGCTCGGTTCGGGTCTGCTCTCGAGCGGTCTGGTGTCGGGCCTTCGAGACGACAAGACCGGCCTCGAAACTCAGGTGGACGATCTGGAGGCGACCAACAATCGCCTGGGTGAGCAGCTCAACTCGGCCGACGGCTTCGACGCTGCGGTTTCGGGCCGAGTGCTGCGGGATACGTTGGTCGATCGCAGCGTCGTGGTGATCACCACCCCGGACGCCGACCCCGGGGACGTGGACGGAGTCACGCGGTCGATCGGAGCATCGGGCGCCACCGTCACCGGTCGTGTGTCGCTGACCGATTCGTTCGTCTCCGCTGCGAACGGCGACGATCTTCGGACGCGTCTGACCAACGTCATTCCGGCCGGCGTGCAGTTGCGCACCGGCGCGGTGGACCAGGGCAGTCTCGCCGGGGACCTGCTGGGTTCGGTGTTGCTGCTGAACGCCGAGACCGCCCAGCCGCAGTCGACTCCCGAGGAGCTCTCGCTGGCACTGGAGACGCTGCGCAGCGGCGGGTTCATCGCGTACGACAACGGTGCCGTCGCACCCGCTCAGTTGGCTGTGGTCGTCACCGGTTCCGGTACCTCGGACGTGGAGGACGGCAATCGTGGGGCCATCGTCGCCCGCTTCGCGGGAGCCCTCGATTCACGTGGTGCAGGCGCGGTACTGGCCGGTCGCTCCGGTGCGGCCGAGGGCAACGGTTCCATCGCTGTCGTGCGAGCCGATTCGGCGCTGTCGTCCGCTCTCAGCACGGTCGACAACGTCGACCGTGAAGCAGGACGGATCACCACCGTTCTCGCCTTGGCGGAGCAGCTGGACGGCGCGTCCGGCCGTTACGGCACCGGAGCCAATGCCAACGCCGTGACCGTCGGAGCGCCGGCGAGCTGATCGTCGTACGAACGCGCGTGTCGTTGGCGGTGAGGTAGGTACTGGTGTTACCGTGAAGTCCCGTGGGTAGCAGGCCCAATTTCCACGCTTCACCTCTCTTATCAGCCCCCTGATAGGAGCAAGCCCTGCAGACTCGTCACGGGAGCCTCATTGTCACGCCTTCAGTCGCGTTCCGACACCAAGCACATTTTCGTCAGCGGGGGCGTCGCGTCCTCGCTCGGAAAAGGCCTGACGGCATCGAGCCTCGGCCAGCTACTGACCGCACGCGGACTGCGCGTGACCATGCAGAAGCTCGATCCTTACCTCAACGTCGATCCCGGCACGATGAACCCGTTCCAGCACGGTGAGGTCTTCGTCACCGAAGACGGATCCGAGACGGACCTCGACGTCGGACACTACGAGCGGTTCCTCGACCGTGATCTGTCCGGTTTCGCCAATGTCACCACCGGCCAGGTCTACTCGACGGTCATCGCCAAGGAACGCCGCGGTGAGTATCTGGGCGACACCGTTCAGGTCATCCCGCACATCACCGACGAGATCAAGCGTCGCATTCTCGCGATGAACGGCCCCGACCTACAGGGTCACCAGCCGGACGTCGTGATCACCGAAATCGGCGGCACCGTCGGCGATATCGAGTCGCAGCCGTTCCTCGAAGCCGCGCGTCAGGTGCGCCACGACGTCGGCCGAAACAATGTGTTCTTTCTGCACGTGTCGCTGGTTCCGTTCCTGGCTCCGTCCGGTGAACTCAAGACCAAACCAACCCAGCACTCCGTCGCGGCGCTGCGCAGCATCGGTATTCAGCCCGACGCATTGATCCTGCGTTGCGATCGCGACGTACCGCCAGGATTGAAGAACAAGATCGCGCTGATGTGCGACGTCGACGTCGACGGCTGCATCTCCACGCCCGACGCGCCGTCGATCTACGACATTCCCAAGGTGCTGCACAAGGAAGGCCTCGACGCGTACGTCGTTCGTCAGCTCGGTCTGCCGTTCCGTGATGTGGACTGGACCATCTGGGGTGGACTGCTCGAGCGTGTTCACCAGCCGCGTGAGACCGTGCGCGTCGGTCTGGTCGGCAAGTACGTGGACCTGCCCGACGCGTACCTGTCGGTCACCGAGGCGCTGCGTGCAGGCGGATTCGCTCATCGCGCGAAGGTCGAGATCAAGTGGGTCCCATCCGACGAGTGCTCGACGCCCGCCGGGGCGCAGGCCGCGTTGGGCGATGTCGATGCCGTGCTCATTCCCGGTGGCTTCGGTATCCGCGGTATCGAGGGCAAGCTCGGGGCCATCGAGTTCGCACGTACGCGCAAGATTCCGTTGCTGGGGTTGTGCCTCGGGTTGCAGTGTGTCGTCATCGAGGCGGCTCGTTCGGTCGGTCTGACGGACGCCAACTCCGCCGAGTTCGACCCGGAGACCAAGGATCCGGTGATCTCCACGATGGCCGATCAGGAAGATGCCGTCGCCGGTGACGCCGATCTGGGCGGCACGATGCGTCTCGGTGCCTACCCGGCAACCCTGCAGAAGGGTTCGGTCGTGGCGGCGTCGTACGGCACCGAAAGCGTTTCCGAGCGTCACCGTCATCGCTACGAGGTCAACAACGACTACCGGGATCGAATTGCCAAGAGCGGCTTGGTGTTCAGCGGTACTTCTCCGGACGGCCACCTGGTCGAGTTCGTCGAGCTGCCTGCCTCCGTGCACCCGTTCTTCGTGGCCACTCAGGCGCATCCGGAGCTCAAGAGCCGGCCCACCCGTCCGCATCCACTGTTCGCGTCGTTGATCAATGCCGCGCTGAAGTACAAGGCCGCGGAGCGTCTGCCGGTCGACGTGCACGGAGATACGGGTCAGACGGAGGAATCGGACGTCGCCGCCGAGACCGTCGGATGAGCGAGCCTCGGCACGAGTTCACCACCCTCGATTCGTCGGTGCCGTACTCCGGCGCAATTCTCGCGCTCCGGCTCGACCAGGTGGCGATGCCGAACGGTCGTCAGGCCGAGCGCGAGGTGATCGAGCATCACGGCGCGGTCGGGATCCTGGCCGTCGACGACCGGGATCGTGTGGTGATGATCGAGCAGTACCGGCATCCCGTAGGTCGTCGATTGTGGGAGTTGCCCGCCGGTCTGCTGGACGAGCCGGGGGAGCGGCCGGTGGTTGCGGCTCAGCGTGAGCTCGCCGAGGAGACCGGGCTCGCCGCGCAGACGTGGTCGGTTCTGGTCGATTTGCTTGCCTCGCCCGGGTTCACCGACGAGGCCGTGCGGATCTTCCTCGCGCAGGGCCTGACCGAGGTCGATCGGCCCGAGGCACACGACGAGGAAGCCGACATCGAGCTCTCCTACGTTCCGGTGGACGAGGCCGTCCGCCGTGCGCTGTCGGGCGAGATCGTCAACGCATCCGCCGTCGCGGGCGTTCTCGCGTTCGCCGCGGCGCGCGCTACCGGTACCGAACTGCGTTCGGCCGATGCGCCGTGGGCGGATCTGCCGACGGCCTTCGAGAAGCGAAAGAGTTCGCGAAAGTAGCCACCGTGATCGGCCAGCAGATTCAGACGTACCTCGACCATCTGGTGGTCGAGCGCGGGTCGGCACCGAACACGGTGTCGTCCTACCGTCGCGATCTGGTGCGGTACGAGCGGTTCCTCAGCGGCTACGGCATCACCGATCTGGCGAAGGTCGCCGAGAACGACATCACCGAGTTCGTGCTCTATCTACGGCGCGGTGACGACGAGTTCCCGGCACTCGCAGCGAGTTCGGCGGCCCGGACGTTGATCGCGGTGCGCGGTCTGCACAGGTTTGCGCTCGCGGAGGGGATGGTCGAGCGCAACGTCGCGAGCGAGGTCAAGCCGCCGCAGCCGGCCAAGCGGTTGCCGAAGTCGCTGCCCGTCGATCAGGTGGTTGCACTGCTCGAATCGGCGTCGATCGCCGGTCCCGATGCCCCACGCGGACTGCGGGATCGGGCTCTGCTGGAACTGCTCTATTCCACCGGGGCTCGTATATCCGAGGCAGTCGGGCTCGACGTCGACGACATCGACACCGAGGCTCGCTCGGTGCTGCTGCGCGGCAAAGGCGGCAAGCATCGCATCGTGCCGGTCGGGCGACCCGCTGTCGAGGCCGTCGACGCCTACCTGGTGCGCGGCCGGCCGGGGCTGGTCTCCCGCTCGAATCCTGCCCTGTTCCTCAACGTTCGGGGCGGCAGGTTGTCTCGACAGAGTGCGTGGCAGGTGTTGCAGGATTCGGCCGTGCGGGCCGGGATCACCGCGGGGGTATCACCGCACGTCCTTCGGCACTCGTTCGCCACTCACCTGCTGGACGGCGGCGCCGACGTCCGCGTCGTGCAGGAGCTGTTGGGTCATGCGTCGGTGACGACGACGCAGATCTACACTCTCGTCACCGTCAACACCCTGCGCGAAGTGTGGGCAGGAGCGCATCCACGGGCCCGGTAGCACGAGGCCGGCTGTCGTGCGTCAGCGTGTCCGGTGACGATGCGCGAGCGTCAAGCGGTAGCGTTTGCGTGAACTACTCGAAGACGAACGGGACAGGGGAGCGCTGGAACGTGTCGACACCGCAGCCGCCAGCGGCGGAGTCAGGCTTGAATCATCCGCATCTCGACGGTGCCCTGTTCCAGACGCGTCAACCGGAATCCAGTCGGGAGACACACGACATCATTCCCGCGCCGAACGAGCTCGGGCCCACCGGTCGCAAGACCAGGGCCGTCCCCGATCCGCAACCGCTGGCCAGTCACGGCCCGGCCAAGATCATCGCGATGTGCAACCAGAAGGGTGGCGTCGGCAAGACGACGTCGACCATCAATCTCGGTGCCTCGTTGGCCGGCTACGGCCGCCGCGTGCTGCTCGTGGATCTCGACCCGCAGGGCGCACTGTCCGCGGGATTGGGCGTCGCACATCACGAGCTCGATCTGACGGTCTACAATCTCCTCGTCGAAGCGAAGGTCTCCGCCGACGACATCATCATGCGCACTCGCGTCGAGAACCTCGATCTGATGCCCAGCAACATCGATCTCTCCGCAGCCGAGATTCAGTTGGTCACCGAGGTCGGCCGGGAGCAGACACTCGGGCGGGTGCTGCATCCGATTCTCGATCGCTACGACTACGTCCTCATCGATTGCCAGCCGTCGCTCGGTCTGTTGACGGTCAACGCGCTCACGTGTGCCGACGAAGTGCTGATCCCCATGGAGTGCGAGTACTTCAGTCTGCGCGGACTGGCGTTGTTGAACGACACCGTCGAGAAGGTGCGCGATCGGCTCAACCCGAGGCTCACGTTGGCCGGCATCGTGGTGACGATGTTCGACGCCCGCACATTGCACTCGCGTGAGGTGATGACGCGAGTGGTCGAGGTGTTCGGCGACGTCGTCTACGACACGGTGATCACCCGTACCGTCCGATTCCCGGAAACCAGTGTGGCCGGTGAGCCGATCACCACGTGGGCTCCGAAATCCGGCGGCGCACAGGCGTACCGCGCCCTCGCGCGCGAGGTGATCTACCGGTCGGGTCCGTGACCGTCGACGCTGCCGACGAGGCCCCGATCGAGGTTCCGGCCGACGCGGATCCGTCGAAATTCCGGGTGCGGTTGCTCAACTTCGAGGGTCCGTTCGATCTGCTGCTGTCGTTGATCAGTCAGCATCGAATGGACGTCACCGAAGTGGCGTTGCACACCGTCACCGACGATTTCATCTCGTTCACCAAGTCGCTCGGTGCCGATGTCGGCCTCGACCAGACGACGGAATTCCTCGTCGTTGCCGCGACGCTGCTCGACCTCAAGGCAGCACGGTTGCTGCCCTCGGGCGACGTGGAGGACGCCGAGGATCTTGCGCTGCTCGAAGTTCGAGATCTACTCTTCGCCCGGCTACTTCAATACCGGGCCTACAAGCAGGTCGCTCTGCTGTTCGGTGAACTGGAAGCTGCTGCGCTGCGACGTTATCCGCGATCGGTGTCGGTGGAGGACAGGTACGCCGATCTGATTCCCGAGGTGCTGCTCGGCGTCGACCCGGCCACATTCGCCGACATCGCCGCTGCGGCATTTCGACCCAAACCGATTCCGCAGGTGGGGCTCGATCACATCCATCAGCACGCGGTCTCGATCCCGGAGCAGGCGGCGTGGCTGCTCGACAATCTGCAGGGCCGAGGCCTCAACGAGTGGGCATCGTTCTCGGAGTTGGTGCAGGACTGCGAGGTGCAGGTCGAAATAATCGCGCGATTCCTGGCGTTGCTGGAGCTGTTCCGCCAACAGGTGATCGCGTTCGAGCAGCCCGAGCCGCTCGGCGATCTCCGAGTGAGTTGGACCGGTAAGGACGAAGGACCCATCGTGGTCACGGAAGAGGACTACGCATGAGTGTCGACCCGGAGCTCGAGCTCGAGGACGGCGAGAATTCCGAGGAGCTCGACGACGCCACCCTCGCCTCGGCTCTGGAAGCTGTGTTGCTGATCGTCGATACCCCTGCCTCGGACGAGCAACTCGCCTCGGCGGTGGGTGCGTCGATAGCGCGCGTGCGCGCCACCCTGAACGAGATGGCTGCCGCACTGACCGAACGAACCAGCGGAATAGACCTTCGCTACGCCGGTGACGGATGGCGCTTCTACACCCGAACCGCCTATGCGCCGTACGTCGAACGGCTGCTTCTGGACGGGGCTCGGTCCAAGCTCACACGCGCGGCATTGGAAACCCTGGCCGTGATCGCATATCGTCAACCGTTGACCCGCGCACGAGTCAGCGCCGTACGTGGAGTCAACGTCGATGGAGTGATGCGTACGTTGCTCGCCCGTGGACTGATCTCCGAAGCAGGAACGGACCCGGAGACGAACGGCACGATGTACTGCACCACCGAGTTGTTCCTCGAACGGCTCGGGCTCGCATCGCTCGGTGACCTACCCGAACTGGCACCGCTGTTGCCGGGTGTGGACCTGATCGACGAGATCAGTGACAGCATGGACACCGACCCGAGAACGACCCGCTCCACCAAGAACCGCGGATCGAAACCCGATCCGGCAGCCGAGCTCGACTCGGACGACTGATAGGTAAGACAAGTGAACAAGCCCGCTCGCCGTGATGGCACACCGGACCGTAACAAGAGACAAGACCCACGCAGGAAGCCGACCGCAGGTAGGTCGGACACTCCGCGTGACGCGCGCCGCGGAGATCGCACCCGCGACGCGGCGCCCCGTGACGGCGCTCCCCCTACCGGAGCCCCTCGCGCTGGTGCCCCTCGTACCGGGGGACCCCGTGCTGGTGCACCCCGCACCGGAGCTCCTCGTGCAGGAGCCCGGCCGGCCCCGCGCAAGGGCGTCGAGCAGGAATCCTTCGATTACAAGCCTGTCGAGACCGGCATCAACGACCGCAGCAACGACGCCGTTCCTCGCAAGAAGCCCTCGCGTCCCAAGCCGCCGAAGCCGCAGAAGAAGCAGGTTCCGTCGACCACGATCAGCAACGCCAAGCCGGCGAAGCATCAGCACACCGATTCCTCACCGCGCAAGCACGTGCCCGCCGGTGAAGGCGTTCGGTTGCAGAAGGTGCTCGCGCAGGCAGGCGTCGCATCGCGTCGTGCCGCCGAGGAACTGATCGCCGACGGCCGCGTCGAGGTCGACGGACGCATCGTCACCGAACAGGGCATCCGCATCGATCCCAACATCGCTGTGGTCCGCGTCGACGGCACTCGCGTGGTCGTGAAGGAAGAGCTCGTTCACCTCGCGATGAACAAGCCGCGTGGATGGCAGTGCACCATGTCCGACGATCTGGGACGCCCGTGCGTCGGCGACATCGTCTCCGAGCGCGTGCAGGCGGGGCAGCGACTGTTCCACGTCGGACGCCTCGATGCCGACACCGAGGGGCTGTTGCTCTTCACGAACGACGGTGATCTTGCTCACCGTCTCATGCACCCGTCGTTCGAGGTCTCCAAGACCTACCTCGCGACGCTGTTCGGCACCATTCCCCGCACTCTGGGCAAGCAGCTGCGTGAAGGCGTGACCCTCGACGACGGCCCGGTGAAGGTCGACGGCTTCCAGCTGCTCGACATCTCGGACGGCAAGTCTCTCGTCAAGGTGACGCTCCACGAGGGCCGCAAGCACATCGTGCGTCGGTTGTTCGACAAGGTCGGCTTCCCCGTCGGACGTCTCGTGCGTACCGATGTCGGCAACATCGTGCTCGGCGATCAGCGTCCAGGAACACTGCGTGTCCTCGGACGCGGCGAGATCGGCAAGCTCTACGAATCCGTGGGCCTGTGATGAGCGCGCTCGTGGTGGCGATGGACGGGCCTTCGGGCACCGGCAAATCGTCGGTATCGCGCAGGCTCGCATCGGCACTCGAAGCAAGCTACCTCGACACCGGTGCGATGTACCGCGTGGCGACGGTGTGGGTGCTGCGCTCGGGCGTCGAGCCCACCGATGCAGACGCTGTCGCGAAAGCTGTTGCAGCACTTCCCCTCAAGATCGGCAAGGACCCGCTGTCCGAGACCGTTCTGCTCGACGGTGAGGACGTCAGCGGCGAAATCCGCGGCGATGCGGTCACCAAGGCCGTCTCGGCCGTGTCCGCAGTGCCTGCGGTGCGCGAGCTCTTGGTGCAGATGCAGCGCGACCTTGCGAGTTCGTCGACGCGAATCGTGGTGGAGGGACGCGACATCGGCACCGTCGTTCTTCCCGACGCCGACGTGAAGGTGTTCCTGACTGCCTCACCGGAAGCGCGGGCACAGCGTCGCAACAAACAGAACATCGAACAGGGTCGCGACGACGACTACGAATCCGTGCTCGCGGACGTGCAACGCCGCGATCACGCAGATTCGACGAGAGCAGTGTCACCGCTTCGTCCCGCCGAGGATTCGGTGATCGTCGATACCAGCGAGCTGGATCTCGACGGCGTGATCGAGCGTTTGCTGCTCGTGGTGAACGACAGAAGTGGAGCAGTCCAGTGAGTGAAGAATTCTTCTCCGGCGCAGCGGAAACCGCGGGCGACGGAACATGGAGTGACGAGGGCGAGTGGGAGTACGTCGACCTCAACGAAGGTGAAGACGGCGAAGATGCCGTAGCGGTACCGACTCTCGCCGTGGTGGGCCGACCGAACGTCGGTAAGTCGACGCTCGTCAACCGCATCATCGGACGACGCGAAGCAGTGGTCGAGGACGTCCCAGGCGTCACCCGCGACCGGGTGTCGTACGAGGCGAACTGGAGTGGTCGACGCTTCCTGGTGCAGGACACCGGCGGTTGGGAACCCGACGCGAAGGGTCTGCAGCAATCCGTTGCGCGCCAGGCCGAGTTGGCGATGAACACCGCCGACGCGATCCTGTTGGTCGTCGACGCGCGAGTCGGTTCGACGACGACGGACGAGGCAGTGGCGCGAGTACTGCGTCGCTCGAAGACTCCGGTTCTGTTGGTGGCCAACAAAGTCGACGACGGCCGCACCGAGTCCGAGGTTGCCGCGCTGTGGTCACTGGGTCTGGGGGAGCCGCTGTCGGTCTCGGCCACCCACGGGCGCGGTACCGGTGATCTGCTCGATCGCGTGCTCGAGGCCTTGCCCGAGACGCCGCGTGAGGGAATTCCCGGTGGGGGACCCAGGCGTGTCGCTCTGGTCGGTAAGCCGAACGTTGGCAAGTCCTCGCTGATCAACAAGCTGTCGGGCGACGAGCGCTCGGTGGTGCACGATGTTGCCGGCACCACCGTCGATCCTGTCGACTCGTTGGTCGAATTGGGCGGCAAGACTTGGCGATTCGTCGATACCGCAGGACTGCGTAAGCGCGTCAGCCATGCCAGCGGTGCCGAGTTCTACGCGTCGCTGCGCACCAAGTCCGCCATCGAGGCCGCCGAGGTCGCGATTCTGCTTCTCGATGCCTCACAGGTGATCTCGGAGCAGGACATGCGTGTGCTGAGCATGGTCTCCGATGCCGGCCGCGCGTTGGTGTTGGCGTTCAACAAGTGGGATCTGGTGGACGACGATCGTCGTCAGCAGCTCGAGAAGGAGATCGATCGTGATCTCGCTCGGGTTCCGTGGGCGCAGCGTGTGAACATCTCGGCACAGACGGGCCGTGCGGTACAGAAGCTCGTACCTGCGCTCGAAACGGCTCTGGAGTCGTGGGACAAGCGAGTGCCCACCGGACGCCTCAACACGTGGCTCAAGGAAGTCGTGGCGGCCACACCGCCGCCGATGCGTGGCGGACGTCTGCCGCGCATCATGTTCGCGACGCAGGCCAGCACGCGGCCGCCGACGTTCGTGCTGTTCACCACGGGCTTCCTCGAGGCAGGCTATCGCCGATTCATCGAGCGGCGTCTGCGTGAGGAGTTCAACTTCGACGGCAGCCCCGTGCGTGTGTCGGTGCGTATCCGCGAGAAGCGGGAACGGCCGGGCAAGGGCAACAACCGCTGATGTAGCCCGACCCCGCCTCTGAGCAGGCGATTTCCTCTCAGGGGTAGGGCTGGGGTAATCTCAGCAAGCGCCTTTCGAGGCGCGGCGGGCTGTGGCGCAGCTTGGTAGCGCACTTGACTGGGGGTCAAGTGGTCGCAGGTTCAAATCCTGTCAGCCCGACAGATAGATGCAGGTCAGAGGCGGTTTCGGAGAGATCCGGGGCCGTCTTTTTTGTGTGCGTGCCGCGGGGGTGTCACTACTCAATGCTTACACGGTCGAACTCGGCGCTGAGGCGCTGTCCAGGTGTATCCGCTGGTGTCCGGCGATCTGCGTGCGTCGGTCGAATGGACCTGAGCGGACGGAGCCACTTTGTTCAGCTGGTTCGCTCCTCGAGGAGCTACTGGGTCCATAGGCGTCCGTGTCGAGCTGCAACTCGGACGAATCGGTGGCTCCGGTTCTTGTTTCTTCGTCCAGATCCGCTGTAGCGCTGCCGCAGGGGTTCGATCCGGTTCCGTCAGCGGTCAGTGCTGATGCTTTGTCCGGCGAGGGACGTCGATGCGGGAAATGTTGGTTTTGTGTTCGTACAGAGCGAGGTCGGCTCGGGTGAGCATGTCCTCGAGAGTCGACTCACCTGTGTTGTGTGCGATTCCGACGCTCAATTCGATCGAGAGGGTGGAGTCGTTCAAGTCGATGGGTGCGCGTGCTGCGCGGCGTAGTCGTCGGCGAAGTTGTTCGGGCTCGTTCGTCGTCAGTGGTTCGTCATCGTCGAACATCGCTATGACGAATTCGTCGCCCCCGATCCGGCCGAGGACAGTGTTGGAATTGCACAGGTCGGCGAGTCGGGCGGCGGTGATGCGTAGAACGTGATCGCCGACGAGATGGCCGTGGGTGTCGTTGATGGTCTTGAAGTTGTCGACGTCGATGAACAATATTGCTGTGGGGAGCGATATTTCGGCGCTGACCCTCTCGATTCGTTCGAACAGAGCAGATCGGTTCAGCACTCCTGTGAGGTCGTCGAGTCGGGATTTGGCGAGAAGTTCTCGGTATGCGTCGAGTAATCGTGTGGCTCTGTGAACTGCATCGGTGACGTTGCGGAAACTGACTGCGACAACGTCCTCGACGTAGTTGGCGGTCACCTCCATGATCGTGTCGGGGCGAAAGAGTGCGGGTGCTTCGATGCTGACCTCGCCGCAGGTGAGCAACGCGTCGCGGTGAAGGTTGTCGAAGTAGGAGCCCTGGGTATCGGGGAGCGCGTCGTGCAGATGTCGTCCGATGAGCTGATCCCGGGCGATGCCGAGGTGCCGTTCGGTTTGCGTGTTGACGTAACGGATGATCATGTCGCGGTCGAGAATCGCGAAGCCCAGCGAGACGGAGTCCAGAACTGTGCCGAGGCGTTCGCTCGTATCGATGAGCGGTCGGACCTGTGAAACCACTCCGGTCAGAACCGTCGGATGGCCATCGGGCGCGGTTTCCACGGCGACACTTCGAGTGAGAATGTGGCGAACGGTGCCGTCGGAGAGAACAACCCGGTAGATACACTCCGCACCGACGTCGGCGCTTGCGTCCTCGTAGAGTTGGACCAGCAGGTGCGCGTCGTCCGGGTGCACACGTTCGTGCCAGATCTCGATTGCAGGCCGGGGATCGAGGCCCGCCTCGAAGATGTCGGCGGCACGAGCATCCCATTCGAGCCGCCCGGTGTCGATGAAGTATCGGGTGATGCCTATCGATGCGTTCGGCGTCTCGATCCCCGAAACGTGATCGGGCCCCAGGTTGTCCTCACGATGTCGATCGCCCACGACAGCACGTCCGTTCCAGCTGCAACTGATCCGATAGGGAGTCTGCTCCGTTCGTCCCGATCGTGCCCGAGCTTTCGAGCGATCGGCCTCAGCCAGAGCTCGGAGGCTGGACGCGTAGGTTGTAGCTTCGTCCCTTCAGCGGGGTGTCCTCGCGGTCTGGATACGAGGCCGTGTCGGGTCGGTGGTTCGATCACTTTTCGCAGCGGTGCATCGGTGTGGTGCGTGGGGCTTTCGGTGGATCCGCGTGGAGCAATCGATGTTCGAGCGTGTCCCTACTCGGTTCGACCGAGGGCGGATTGACCTGGACCGATCCGGGCGAGAGCGCCTGGTCAGCAGCTGTGTGTTGCGTCCGGGTGGGTCCATCGATGTAACGGTCGATCCAGCTGGGGGTCAAGTGGTCGCAGGTTCGAATCCTGTCAGCCCGACACATTGCAGGTCGAAGACGGTTTCGGAGAAATCCGGGGCCGTCTTTTTTCGTCTGTATGCCGAGTGACTGTCACCGCCCGGCCTGTGGCGGTGAGCGGTGAGCGGTGTGGCCAGATGCTCTCGTGCGGCAGCGAATGCGCAGTCGACGAATGCGAGCGTGAAGACGGGCACGACTACATCGGTGGAAGTTGCAGGTGGTGCGGGCAACCGTTCGGGGATCTCCGCCTCGTTAGCGGTCCATGACATCGCCGGTAGGCATCTGGACTGTGCGCTTGCTCAGGTTGAGCCCGAGCTGTAGAGGCGCCGACATCCTGCGGTCGGGTGTTGGTCCGAGGGATCACTGATCTAGGGCATCATGGGTCCATGAGCGATCTCGAGTACCTCGCCACTTTGCTTTCCGCGCTCGATGGAGAGATCGCGCGAATCTCTGCCGCCGAATCGGGCTCCGACGAACAGGCATCGGCCATCGACGACGCGGCCGATGCCGTCTTCCGGTTGCGCGAGAAGGTCAAGGCCGGGTACCCCGGCAAGAAGGCCTATTACATCGCGGCGTCGACCGATCCGAATGGGATCAGGGTCGAGGGTATTTCGGCGCTACCCAGCAAACGCGCCCACGAACTGGTTCGGGACGGTGGTTGGATGCACGCAGATTCCAGTACCGTCCTCGAAGCTCTCGATGACGACCGGCTCAGTCGGTACCAAGCCATCGCCGGACGCGGTGTTGCGCAAACATTTCGAGACTCACGCGAATATTTGGCAGAGGCAACGGGACTTGCCGACAAGTAGACCTATCGGATCGTCCGTGGACGAAGAGCGAGATCGCTCGTGTACGAGGATCACATACTGAATGCCCCGCTGAAGTCGAGGGGTGAGGCCTCGAGGTGTCGACCGCGGGGAGTGGCGTCGATGAGTTCGCCGTCGTGGACAACAATCTCGCCGCCCACGATCACGGTGACCGGCTTTCCTCGAAGTCGGTGTCCCTCGTACGGGGTGTAGTCGGTCGCCATGTGGAGTGATTCGGTGGTCACCGTCCATTCCAGTTCGGGATCCCAGATCGCGATGTCGGCGTCGGACCCCGGCATCAGTGAGCCCTTGCGTGGATAGAGGCCATTGGTGCGCGCTGGATTCGCCGAGGTCAACTCCACGAATCTGCTGGCCGTCAGACCCAATCCGTCCACGTAGTGCGAGTAGATCACCGGGAGACGCGTCTCGACTCCGGGGAGTCCGTTGGGCATATGCCGCACGTCGTGGCTGTGCACCTGCTTCTGTGCGGTGTCGTAGCAGCAATGGTCGGAACCGATGGTAGTGACGTGCCCGGTGAACAGGTGACGCCCGAGTTCCTCGACCACCTCGGCCGAGCGCAGCGGTGGGCAGCAGACGAATCCTTCCGGTTGCTCACCCTCGTAGGCCGAGTCGTCGAGGATCAGATGGTGAGCGACCGATTCGGTGAAGGCAACAAGTCCTCGTTTGCGAGCGTCCGCGACCAGTTCGACGGCAGCCGGAGTGGACTGATGCACGAAGTAGACCGGTGCACTCTGTGATTCGGCGATCGCGAGAATGGCTGCGACCGAGGCGGTCTCGGCGAGCTCCGGCCGTGTTTGCGACATGTGTGCGGCATCGACACCGTCCGATGCCGCCGCGAGGTTCTGCGCATCGGTGACGATCGCGTCGGATTCGCAGTGGATGATGACCATTCCGCCGAGGTCGCGAGTGGTCTGCATCGTGTTGAGGATGGTGTGTTCGTTGGCCATCGTCTCACCGGCATAGGTGGTGAACATCTTGACAGTTCGGATGCCGGCGTCGGCCAGCGTCTTCAGTTGGTCGGCCGTAGTGTCGGTCCACTCGACGACGCAGGCGTGCAGAGCCGAATCGCACAGTCCGCTCGACGCTTTCGCGCGCTGTACCTCGGCGGCGTCCAGCGGCTGTTGACCTGGACGGGGGATAGCGAAGTCGATGATCGTGGTGGTGCCGCCGAACACGGCCGCCGTCGTGCACTCCAAATACGAATCGAGCGAGGTGAATTCGCCGGAGGTGAACCCGACGTGGCAGTGTGGATCGACTCCACCCGGCATCACCAGCTTCCCGGTTGCATCGATGACCTCTGCTGCCGCGTCGACCTTGCTCCCTGGGGTGAGCACCGCAACGACTCTGCCGTCGTCGATGAGCAGGTCTGCCGGAGCGGCCCAGTGGGATTCGACGACCATCCCACCGCGCACGACCTTCATCGTGTGCTCGCGAGGTAGGCCAGCCATCCGCCGCGGTCACTGATGTCGGTGACACCGGCGGCCGTCAGATGGCTCTCGCGCATTCGCATCGACAGGGAGCCCGAGCCATCCGCCAACTCGATGACCCCGAGTTCGAGTTCCTTCGGTTCCCGGGGAAGGAGCTCGTCGCGCAATACGTCGTACTCGACCTCGTAGAGCTCGCCCGGTACCACATATCCATCGGTTGTCACCGGGTGCAAACCGGGAAATTCGTTACGCACGGAGAAGAATCGGTATTTCGGTGCGGTATCGATTTTCCCCACGAATCGCGCCTTGTGCAACGCGTCGTTCAGGGTGCCGCCGGACATCGCCTGTCCGTTGACGAACATCGTGACCAGTGCCATTCAAAGCCTTCTTTCAGTGAGCTTGGATTCGGACGAGTCGGTTCGGAGAGAACGCTGTTACGTCGAGTTCTGGTTTCCTACCGTGCACCAGCTCGGTGAGGATGTGTCCCCAGAGCGGTGCGAAGGTGAAGGAGTAGGTGCCGCCTGCCACGAATAGTCCCGGGGCGCCGGCGAGTTCGCCGATGACCGGCATTTCGTCGGGCGTGGTGACCACGGGCCCGGTCCATGTATCGAGGAGCGCATTGTGGCTCAGCGCAGGCAGAAGCCGTCGAACCTGCTCCAGGTTTCCCGTGGTGCTGTCGGATCTGCTCGGGGCCGGCTCGCTGTCGTGGAACGCACCTGCAGGCCAGCCGCCGCCGAGGACGAGGCGTCCCGATCGATTCTGCTTGATCGACATTCCTTCCCCGACGTGCTGTACGAGCACTTCGAGCGTCCGGGGCGCGGCTTTCAGCGCGTGCATTTGCAACGACGTCGGGACGAGTTCGAGCGATATCCCCGCCATCGCGGCGATCGGTGCCATCCACGGACCTGCAACGTCTATCACCACAGGTGCAATCCACGTCCCACCATTGGTGTCGACGGTCCAGACGTCACCGTCGTGGGTCAGTCCGATCACCGGTGTCGACGGGTGTACAGACGCTCCCTCGGCCGCGACCTGTCGCAACAGGGCAGGGCCTGCGAGGTCGGGTTCGGCGAATCCGTCCCACGGGCACCAGGTTGCGGCCTGAATGCTCGGGCCGAGCAGAGGTAGCGCCTGCCGCGCTTCGTCACCGCTCAGTACCTCCGTCGGAATCCCCGCATCGCGTTCCCATCGGTGCTTCGTGATGAGGGCGTGGACCTGCTCTTCGGTCTCGGCCACCATGAAGCCGCCGCACCGGTTCAGCCCGAGACCAGGCACGGTCTCGTCCAGCGTGTTCCACAATGTGCTCGTCGACTTCTGCAACGGAAGTAGCTGTTCGACGTCGACGGCTCGGCCCTGCCCAGGCCTGCGGGTGTGAATCGTCTGGATGTGCAGGTTGCCCGCGGTCGTACCCGAGCCGGCGGTGTTGGGCAGGGTGCGATCGAGTACAGCGACGCGGGATCCCGCGCGGGTGAGGGCGAGAGCCGTTGCTGCGCCGACGATTCCGGCTCCGATGACAACGACGTCGACTTCAGTTCGCATGCACAGCTCCTAAGGTCGCGTAGGCATCGTCGATACTCGATTCGACGATGACCGATTGCAGCGAGGCAAGCGTGTCGGCGTCGGTGACCGGAAGCAGTGGTTCTCGCACAGTGCCTCCTGGTTGACCGAGAAGGTTCATCACGGCCTTCAACTGAGGGATGGGGGAGGCGTAGACGCCGCTGTAGTCCGAGGCGATGAGCCGGCCCGAAAACGCGCGGTAACGATCGACCCACATGCGCGCGGTGTCGGCGTCCCGTGCAGCAACGGCCTCGTAGAACGGCACCGCGAAGGGCGCGCCCACCCCACCTCCGTCGATGTTGCCGTCCCCGCCCAGCTCGAGCAGCGTGGCAAGGCCGCGTCGATGCAGAAAACTCCCGAATACACGAACGCGGTCGGACACGGCCTCGACGGTGTCGAGCATGGCGAGCCAATCACCGGTGCTGTCTTTGATCGCGACGACGTTGTCCAGGTCGGCCAGTCGAGAGAACAAGTCGGGTGAGGTTCCCATGTCGACCGCAACGCCCCGTGGCCAGTTGTAGGCCATGAACGGCAGTGATGTTGCGGTGCTGACGCTTCGGTAGTACTGGAATGTCTCTTCCGCCGAGGTGTGTACGTAGGGCGGAGGCGTCGCCAGTATGCCGTCCGCGCCGACGGAAGCAGCGTGCTTCGCGAGCGCGGAGGACTGCGCAGCTGTGTACGCGCTGACACCGATCACGACAGGGAAGCGGCCTGCGACTGCATCGATCGATGCTTCCGTTACGGTCTTTCGTTCGTGGTCGCTCTGGCTGAACCACTCGCCTGTGCTGCCGTTCACGAGTACACCGTGAACTCCCGTCTGCGCGTAGAGATTCATCAAGTCGAAAATTGCCTCGGTATCGACGGCACCCGACTGCGTGAACGGTGTGGGGGCAGCGGGCCAGTAGCCGGACCACGCGACATCATCGCGATTCATGGGAGTGCCTTTCGGGCTCGGGACGATCGACGACGCGTCGTACCCGCATTTATGGGATCGATTGCATAGACTGCCTTCGGGGTGGTCGAGTCGTCAAGCCGGAAACGTACTTGTAACGCGACCACGGTCGAATATGTCTGTCCTAGGCGTGAAGCAAGAGAACGGAGAACCGATGGCGGTCACCTTGATCGACGTTGCGAGCGCTGCTGGGGTTTCGCGCAGCACGGCATCACGCGCGTTGAGTGGATCGTCGCTGATCTCGGCGGAGACACGGGCAGCGGTGGAGGATGCGGCCCGGGTTCTCGGGTATCGGCCCAACAGGGCCGCGAGCGCGCTGCGCTCCAACCGGTCGCATTTGATCGGTCTGGTCATGAACAACCTGCTCAACGCGACCTTTCACACTGTCGCCGAGGTCGTCCAAAAGAGGGCAGCAGCCAGTGGATTTCAGGTACTGCTCTGCATCACCGATGCCGATCCGGCGCGCGAGGACGACGTACTGGCCATGCTGGGCGAGCACGGCGTCGACGGAACCATCGTGATCGGCAGCGGTCGAAGTGCTGCGGCGTCGAATGCGCTTCTGGAGCAGGGCCGAGCGGTGGTCAACCTGATCCGTTCGGTGAAGGGGAGCTCTGCGTCGACGGTGCTGGCAGATGACGTAACGGGTGCTCGCGACGCGACAGCGCACCTGATCGAGCTCGGGCACAGTCGTATCGGGTATGTCGGTGGAAACGAGGATGCGACGTCCGGACGTGAGCGCTACGAGGGCTATCGACTGGCGCTGGCCGACGCAGGTATTCCGGTCGACGAGACGATCGTCCGGAAAGGCCCGTTCACCACGGAGTTCGGCGCCGAAGCGATCAATTCGTTACTGGATGCACCCCAGGCGATGACTGCTCTCTATGCGGCCAACCACGAGGCTGTCTTCGGCATCCTGCCCACGCTCGTCGGCAGAGGAGTGTCGGTGCCGGACGAGTTGTCGCTGATCTGCCACGAGGACATGCCGTGGCTCGCGATGTGGCAGCCGGCAATCACAGTCGTCGACAACGGTGCCGCTCAGTTGGCGAATGTGGCAATGGACCTGCTGTTCCAGCAGATCAAGGATTCACTCGAACCCGATGGGCGCACGTATCGAATCGGTGCTCGTCTGGTGGAGCGGTCGTCGTGTGCCGCACTGTGATCGGTGAGCGCGATCACCTGCGAACGGTTAACAGTTGATGTACCGCGTGTCGGCAGTGTTAACCGCGTTGACGCCTCCGAATTCGTCTGCGACGCTTGATGCAATCGATCCCAAAAGATCGATTCTTCTCGAACAACTCCCTCATCGTCGCTGCCGCCCCGTCCTCGAACGTGTAGTGCTGCAGTCGATATGGAAAGGCTCGCTCAATGCGTAAGTTAACAGGAATCGCCGCTATCGCTGTCGTGGTGGCCGGCCTCACTGCCTGTAGTTCCTCGGACGATTCCGTAGCCGCGCCGACGGACTGCACACCCACGCTCGGTGCTTCGGACCTTGCCGAAGAAGGCGTACTGACGATGGCCACCAACGCGACTCTTCCGCCGATGCAGTACGTCGATCCGAACGGGGACGTGATCGGCATGCGTGTCGACCTCGGTAAGGAGATCGCCAAGCGCCTGTGTTTGACGCCGAAGTTCGTCAACATCGAGTTCGAGGCACAGATTCCCGGTGTGCAGGCCGGCCGTTGGGACATGATCGACACCGGAATGTTCTACACGCCTGCACGTGCCGAGACCATCGATCTCGTTCCGTACGAGGTGCAGGCAGTCTCGATCTCGGTGCCGTCGGGCAACCCCGAATCGATCTCCAGCGTGGACGACCTGGCGGGCAAGACCATCGGGGTCGAAGCGCCCGGATACGAATTCGACACGCTGACCGCCATGGCCGAGCAGTTTGCGGCCGAAGGAAAGCCGGCGCTGACAGTGCAGACATTCAAAACCAATGCCGATGCCTATCAAGCGCTTTCGGCAGGCCAGCTCGACGGCACGTCCATCGTCGAGTCGGTCACGTCGTTCTACCAGGAAGACGGACGATTCGAGACAGCCGTCGGTGGAATCAACGAGGCACCTCTGGCCATGGGATTCGCCAAGGACAGCAAATCCTCTGCAGAGGTGGCGCGTGTGCTGTCGGAGATGAGGAGCGACGGATATCTGCCCGAACTGTTCGAGCAGTACGACGTCACCGGATACGACGGCGATATTGCCGTGAGCACCGGTCCTCTCGACAGCTGATCCGACCAACGTAAGTCGAAAGGCACCCACATGTGGTCCTGGGACGCATTCTTCTCCATCCTGACGAGCACCCAGCTGCTCGAGGGCGCGTGGGTCACGATCTGGCTCACCGTAGTCAGCATGATCCTCGGACTCGCTCTCGCAGTGGTGGTCGCCTCCGCGCGATCATCCAAGCTCGCACCCCTGCGGATAGTCGCCGGGTTCTACGTGTGGCTGATGCGCGGCACGCCTCTACTGGTGCAGTTGGTGATCATCTATACCGGACTTCCTCAGGTCGGCATCAAATTGGGCGTGATCGAGGCGGCACTCGTGGGCCTGGTTCTCAACGAAGCCGCATACCTGTCGGAAATAGTCCGTTCCGGATTGCTCTCGGTTCCGACCGGACAGACCGAAGCGGCACGAGCCCTCGGCATGTCGCCCACGAAGGTCTTCCGCGTGGTGGTTCTCCCACAGGCGCTGCGGGTGATGATTCCTCCACTCGGCAACAGCTTCAACGGGTTGCTCAAGACCACAACTCTGGTGTCGGTCATCTCCGTACAGGAATTGCTGAGACGGACCCAGTTCCTGGTGCAGGTGAATTTCCGAGTGCTGGAAGGGCTCTGCGCCGCAGCGTTGTACTTCCTGGTGCTGACGACTCTGTGGGGGTTGATTCAGAAGATGATCGAAGTACGGGTAGGGCGTGGATACGACCGCAATTACCGTCGTAAGGGCGGTCCGTCGAGTCCGAAGCTCGACGACAGCGCAATGAAAGCCGAGGCCGTGAACCGATGACCAGTGCGACGTCTACTACCAGGAAGGCCACGACGATGGTCGAGGTCAGGAACATGACCAAGGCCTACAACGATCTCGTCGTCCTCGACGACATCGATTTCACGGTGGACAAAGGGGAAGTGGTCCTGCTGCTCGGGCCGTCGGGAAGTGGAAAGAGCACCTTGCTGCGCACGCTCAACTGTCTCGAGACCATTGAATCCGGGACCGTCCGAGTGTGCGGCGAGATGATGGGCTTCTCGGAAGGGGTCAAGCGAACGCCGCTGTCGGAGGCGCAGATCGCCAAGCAGCGGCACCACACAGGAATGGTGTTCCAGAGCTTCAACCTGTTTCCGATGATGACGGCGCTGGACAACGTCGCATCGGGCCCACGTCATGTCCTCGGCACGCAGAAGGACAAGGCGCGCAGGCAAGCTCAGGAACTACTCGACCTCGTCGGCCTTGCAGACAAGGGAGAGAACTATCCGTCACAACTGTCCGGCGGTCAGCAGCAACGCGTGGCGATCGCACGAGCGATGGCAATGAAGCCCGAAGTGATGTTGTTCGACGAGCCCACCTCTGCCCTCGATCCCGAGATGGTCAACGAGGTGCTCGACGTCATGCTTCGACTCCGCGACGAGGGTATGACGATGGTGGTGGTGAGCCACGAAATGGGCTTCGCGAAAGCGGCCGCAGACCGAGTCGTTTTCATGAGCGACGGGAAGATCGTGGAGGAAGCACCTCCGCGCGAGTTCTTCGACAATCCAAAAAATGCTCGTACACAACAGTTCTTGAGTCGTATCCTCTGACCGGCGTAAGCGGGGCCAATCATGCGTGCCGTCGGCCGAATGAATGAATGTCGGGCGTCATCGACTCACACCGTCACGCTGTGAATAGATGCGTCTGCATTGCTGGTGAATTCGAGCGGGCACGTTCGGTCCGATGCAGACTTCGTCTTCTACAACCAGCCGGAGTCCGCGGACGCGACCGTACGCTACCGCGGGAGCAGTAGCACCGACGAAGGCAAACAGGAACGAGTGTCGATCCATCTCGATTCTCTCGCAGCCGAAGTCGAGAAGGTGGTCATCGCGGGTAGCTCCGACGATGTTCCATTGGGTGACTTCGGGAAACTGTCGATGCAGGTGCGGGATCAAGCAGGTTCGGTGCTCGGGGAGTTCCTCACTGCCGATGCGTCGTCGGAACGAGCATTGGTGTTCGGGGAGGTGTATCGACGGAACGGCGTGTGGAAACTACGCGCGGTCGGTCAGGGCTGGGAATCCGGATTGGGTGGTTTGGCCCAGGACTTCGGCGTCGACGTCGACGACGGCGAGCCCGAAGCTTCGGCGAATGAAGTTGTCGTGGTCGAGGTCGCCGACTCGCACGTGCTGGCCGTCGATACGACCGGTGAGATCGTCGACGTCTCGGTTGTCGATGTCGAACCGCCGAAACGCGGCGTTCGCACCAAGAAGCCCGTTGCCAAGAAGGTCGCGCCGCCTCAGTTCACCCTGGCGGGGGGGGGGGAGAGGTGTGGCAGACGGCTCGCCTGTTCTCCGTGTCCGGTGTCGGATCCGGTGAGGAGCAGGAGAAGAGGGCCACCTCGGCGCTGATCGCGACGATGCAGGCGGTTCGTCCGTTCGCTCGCGCAATCTGCGCACATGCCGGAGCGCCGTCCGGTCCCTTCGAGGGCTACCTCGAAGTGCAGTTCGTCAAGGGCGAGGGCAAGGTCATCCCCGACGGTGTGTTTCGAGTATCGCGCGCGGGCCAAGTGTGGACAGCGTTGCTGGAAGTGAAAACCGGCACCGGCAAGCTACAGAAAGAGCAGCTCGAGAATCTTTCAGCGGAGATCCCCAGGCGCGCAACGAGTACATCGTCGAGCAACTCGTTGCCTCCGGGTGTCTCTCGGCCACATTGCGCATTCCTGATGCCGCCGGAGATGTCACTGTCGAAGCGGACCTGCGTACCAACAAGATTCAGTGCAGCACCGCTATCGACGCGCCGACCGACGGGACCGCGCTCAGACGAGCATCATGGCTGCTCAAGCAATTGAAGAACGCTCCTGCCGACATCCTGGTCGAAGCCGTGTTCGCAGACCCAGGCGAAATATCCTGCGAGAACTTGGCGACAGTGCGCTCGGACACCAAATCGTTGACCGCAGGCCGGATCAGCGAACTGCAGTACTTCACGCTGACGTCACCGACCAAGATGGGTAGCAAGCGCTCGGGCTCTGCGGCCAGCTTCATCGGAAGTGTGACCGACGGCCTCGATTCCTTCTACCGCGACGTCGTGCAACCGCTGAAGCCATGGGTCCCGTCGGCCCCGGAATCGTCGTCCACCGACACTGCGGTCGACTGACTGCGCGACTGTACGAGTTGCCCCGACGTCTTCACTGATCCGGGCCCGCAGTGAAATTCAGTCGAGTATCGCCGTCGCCTCGACCTCCACGAGTACGTCCGGTTCGAAGAGGTAGTCGACTCCGATGAGCGAGGCGGGCGGCATGGGAGTCGGAAGTCCTATGTCGACTGCAACCTGTTCGACACCTGTCAAGAACTCGCCGATCTTCTCCGGTGCCCAATGGGTGACATAGAAGGTCAATCGCACCACGTCGCTGAATGTCGCACCCGCACCTGCCAATCCGATGGCAGTATTTTTCAGCGCGTGTGCAACCTGACCCGCAAGGTCGCCAGGGGCCACCGGGGCACCGTCGACGCGGCGTGCGATCTGGCCACTGACGTGTACGTGGCGCGTTCCGGTACCTACGGCTACATGGTGGTACGGCACGTGCTGAGTCATGCCTTCCGGGCTGGAATAGATGACGGACATCGGCTTCTCCTCGATGGTTGCGGTTAGGTATAGCATTGATACCTGGTGTACCAAAGTTACTTCAAGGAGACGTGGTTTCATGACCGATACCCCGGCCGTGCAGGACGAACTCACCATCAGCGCGCCCCATCGCGAGTTGCTCGATCAGGTACTCGACAAATGGTCGCTGGCGGTGCTCGACGTACTCTGCGAACAACCGTCCCGCTTCAACGAACTGCGTCGCGCCATCCCGAACGTGACACAGAAATCGCTCACCGCGACATTGCGCAAACTCGAACGAAACGGTGTCGTCGAAAGGGTCCTGCTCAGTTCGCGTCCCGTCGCCGTCGAGTACCGAATCACGCGACTGGGGAAGACCCTTCGGATGCCGATCGACGCCATCTTGCAATGGGCTACCGACCACATGCCGGAGATCGAACGAGCTCGCGCGGACTTCGACCTCCTGTGACGACGGTCCGAGTCGGCAACTCGATATGCAGTGTCACTCGAACTCGAGATGGCCGAAGATTGAAGCTGGCGAATTCTGGGCAAGCGGTAGTCATGACAGAGAATTCCAAGGTCACAGTCGAACGCACCATCGAAGCACCCGTCGACGCGGTATTCGATGTGCTGTCCAATCCCGAGCGGCATCAAGCTCTCGATGGATCCGGGTTCGTCCGGAGCGTGGACCACGCCGACCGCATTCAGAAGGTCGGCGAGAAATTCACGATGAACATGCAGGGCGATCACATGGGCGGCGAGTACCAGACCGACAATGTGGTGAGCGGCTACATCAAAGACAAGCTGCTCGCGTGGAAGACGGCGCCCGCCGGCAACGAGCCTCCCGGCTGGGAATGGCTGTGGGAGCTCGAATCTCAGGGCCCCAACGAGACGCTGGTCCGCCACACCTACGACTGGTCCAAGGTCACGGACAAGAAGTTGCTCCAGCAGATCAAGTTTCCGCTGGTGACCGAAGATCAGTTGAACGACACACTCGCTCGACTGGCAGTCGAAGCGACGTCCTGATCTCGAGCCGCAGGTCTCAGGTCAGCCGAAGAACGCTGTGCTGTCGAGATTTTCGATCGGCATCCAACGTCGAGGAACATCCTTCGCCGTAGTCGCTGCCGAAAGATCGACTCCACGGACGGCCAATGCGGACGTCGGCATCTGATCGACGATCAGACTGATGGCGTACGTAGCGGCCGTTACGTGGAGGCACGGATCGATTCTTCCGGAGCAGGTACAGAACGCTCCGGTGGCGTCGGGGACCGGCGACAACTTTTCCGCTACAAGTTCGGCGTGAACCTCATCGGGGAGGTCACCGCTGCTCGCACCTCCGCGCGTGTGGCGGGCGAGAATGCGCATCACCGACTTTCGTTCCGTCGCCGTGTATCGGGGCAGTGAGAGCACAGCCGTCTCACTCTTCATGCCCGCGGACACGACGCAGCGAAACTTACCGATTTGGTTGCGGTTCACGACAACCGAATCGTTGCGCACAAGACTGCGCGCCCGCGGCAGTATTGGGTTCGGCCGAGTGACAGCGATGGGCTCGACGCGCCGGATCCACTCTTTCCCCCACGGGGTCGACCCGAATACCGCGGCCCGAGGTGTTGTGGCCATCAGCGTGACACCGTCCTCAGTGACAGCGTCTCGCGCAAAGTCGAATCATCGAGTGCCGCCAGGGCCAACTCGTTGTTGCTCTCGGTCAAACCGGCTATCGCCTTCTTGCGGTTATGGAGTGATGCGATGTGCTCCTCCAGAGTCGCTCCGTCGTCAGTGCCATGACCGTCACCGGCGACTTCTGTCCGATTCGGTGCACTCGGTCGGTGGCTTGCGCTTCGACCGCGGGATTCCACCATCGGTCGTAGTGAATCACCGTGTCGGCGCGGGTGAGATTGAGGCCGTACCCCGCCGCGCGCAGACTGAGAACCATGACGCGGGATCGGTTACCGTTCTGAAACTGCTCGACCATCTCGTCGCGCTTGTCTACGTCGAGTCCGCCGTGGAAGAACGGAATCGGAGCTCCGGTGAGGTTCTCGAGGTGCTCGGCCAGTATTTCCCCGGTTCGGCGGTACTGCGTGAACACGAGCGCAGCTCGCGAGGACTCGGTGAGCTCCTCGACGATGTCGGTGAGCCTGTCGAGTTTGCCGGAGCGATCGGCCAGGCGACTCACATCGCCCTTGACGAGCCCAGGATGGTTGCAGATCAGTTTGAGTTGGGTGAGCAGCGCCAGTACTGCCGTTCCCCGTCCACGGTCGGTGCCGAAACCGGTGTCGAATGCTTCCTCGACGGCCGAGTTGTACAGCAGCGCCTGCTCATTCGAGATCGGACACAGAACGTCGATGTGGTGCTTCGGCGGCAGATCCGTTGCAACCTCGGCCTTGGTCCGGCGGAGGACGACCGGCGCGATCGCGCTCGACAGTTGTGCGAGTGCGGTCGCCGAACCTCCTTGCTCGATGGGTGCCGAGAATCGTCGGGTGAACCGAGCCCGGGTTCCGAGCAGTCCGGGATTGGTGAGATCGATCAGTGCCCAGAGTTCGTCCATTCGGTTTTCGACGGGAGTGCCGGTCAGGGCTATCCGCGTGGTGGACTTCAGTCGACGTGCTGCGCGAGCGATCTTGGTCCGCGAGTTCTTCATCACGTGCGCCTCATCGAAGAACACAGTGCTCCAGGATATTTCGCTCAATCGATCTGTGTCGGTGCGCAGGGTGGGGTACCCGGTGACGGTCACCGAGCCTGGCTCGGCGCAGTGCTCGAGGGTGCGAGACGGTCCGCGGTACACGTTGACGACCAATTCGCCGTCGGAGAAGTTCTCGATCTCACGGCGCCAGTTGCTGATCAGCGACGTCGGGCAGACGACCAGGTAGCTGCCCTCGCCTCGCCGCGCTCCGACGATCATGTGCGAAATCGCCTGGAGCGTCTTGCCCAGCCCCATCTCGTCGGCGAGGATTCCGCCGCCGCCGATCTCCTGAACCGTCGGCACCCAGGACGCACCGTGCAGTTGATAGGGCCTCGGAGTGAAGGTCGACGCACTCTCGGTCAGATCGTCTTGCATGCGCAGGCTGGCGCGGAGCGCGTCAACGGCACCATGTGCAGTCAGCACGCTGGAGCCGCCGGCATTGGGAACAGCGTGCGCCGCAGGCGGAAGTGCATCCACGAGCTCTCGTGGAACCCCGCTCGCGTCGGGATTGTGCTCGACGTGGTTCAGGATCGCCAACCATCCGCGTGCCGACATGCCTTCCGCAGAGCCGGCTGCGGTTCGGAGCTCGCCACCGTTCGCCGCCACGAGTTGCGCGTCCACAGTGCGCACGGCAACGGTGCCGTCCGCGCCGGGAACCGCGAGCTCGACGGGAGTGGACTCATCTCCAGGCGTCGCCCCCGGTGTGCTGCGCCAGACGGCGAAACAATGACGCTGCGGCAGATAGGTGACGTGCGGAGCGGGGTCCATGTCGGCGGTCGAAAGCATGCACCCTCCGGCGAAGTTCACTGCCTCGGCTGGGTCCGAAGCTGCCAACACCGTACGCCGTCCGGTGACATTGTGCCGCATCCGGAAATGGCTTGACTTTTCCCAAAATTACTGTCCTACAGTGCCATCGGATAAGACCCCGCGATGGATCGGATCAGGATTGCTCGCCAGAACACCACCACGTCGTGCGGCCGCCCACCGTTCCGCGGGCCATCGGCGCACCACATCGAGGGCACGCCGCATCCGTTTTTCGGAACGGAATGATCTCCCCGGTGTGTACGCCACCCTTCTTTATCGCTGATCTGATCGCGCGGCGCAGAACAACGCGGAGCTCGTCGAGTTCCTCCGTCGTGAGTGTCTTGGCGCGCCTGGACGGGGATTGCTCGCTCTGCCACAGCACCTCGTCGGCCAGTAGATTGCCGACGCCTGCAATGGCGGACTGATCGAGTAGTCGGGCTTTGAGAGGTGCACCACTGGAACCGATTCGGTGACGGAAGTCGTCGCGGGTGATTTCCGCGGCATCCGGGCCGAGAGCGTCGATATCGGGTTCGAGTCGAACCCGGCCGAGGCGGCGTTTGTCGAAGAGTCGAAGCTGTCCACCGTCGTCGAACGTCATGGAGAAGCGCGTCCACTCGGGCTTGTCGGTCGGGCGCTCACCGACATGAGGGTCGCCACCCCCGTACTGCGACGTGCGTTCACCGTCGGGAGCGGTGACGATGACGCGTCCACCCATCCCCAGGTGGATGCCCAGGGTCGGACCGCCCGAGCCGTCGGCCGTGACGGTTTCGCACCACATGGCCTTGCCTCGTCGACGCGCCTCGGTGAGTTTCCCGCCCTTCAGTGCGCGGGCGATATCGCCTGGCATGTGCGGTCGGCATTCAAAGGAGTCGCTGTCATCTATGTCGACGATGACACGGTCGAGCGCTTTCTCGACGACCTGTCGGGCGTTTTCCACTTCGGGTAGTTCTGGCATGGATCCGGTGTACCCGATTCGCGGGCGCTATCCGCGGGTGCCGTCATCGGTCTTTCGACTCGTTCGTGTCCCCTTCGGGCACCAGCGGTCCCAGTTCGGCGTCGAGGACCTTCTGCACGACGCGCATCGCCGCCAGCGCGGCCGGTGCTCCGCAGTAGCCCGCTGTATGAATCACCGTCTCGGTGATTTCCGTTCGGGTGAGGCCGTTGCGCAGCGCCCCTCGTACGTGGCCTGCGAGTTCCTCATGGGCACGCAGCGCGATGAGGATTCCGAGGTTGAGCAGGCTTCGGCTGCGGTGATCGAGGCCGGGCCGCGTCCACACCCCGCCCCACACGGTGTCGGTGACGAAGTCTTGCAGTGCAGCGGAGTCGGTGTTCGCGGCATGGGCAAACGCCTTCGCGACGTACTCGTTTCCCATTACATTTCGGCGGACCTCGAGTCCGTCCTCGAATCGCGGGCCCCTGCTCCGATTCGTGGCTTCGTCGTCGATCATGGTGTTTCCTCTCCCTCGTGCGCGGTGTCGACAGATCATGGCAGGGGGCTGGTGGGGGAATTGCCGGCGCAGGCGAACTCGGCCACGGTCTGTCAGCGCAGAGAGGCCGGCCCACCGCTACGGTCGTCGCGCGAAGGCTGTGTGTCGTCGAAGACATGCTCTGCGCGAGTCGCTTCGAGAAACAGCTCGAGAAACGAAGAATGCGCGCCAGGTTCCTGCGCCGTACTTCCCTCTCGGGGGTCTTTCGATGCCTTCGACATAGCGATTCGCGTTCCTCCCGTGTCAGCGAACAACAATCTCAGATTCTGAATAGTCAAGCAACTGAGACAGTGAGTACAACGCGCGGCACGAAGTGAACGATCGAGGAAAAAGTTGCGATCGAGCAACTCACAACGGTGTGGATCAGTGGCGAGGATGCCCGGAAGCTGCACCGCATCGGAGGCGGGGCTGTTCGGTTCGGCGTGACAGACACACCGGGTCTGGGCGCCGGTTATCCGGAACCGTCGGTTTCCGCCTCGTCAGTGTGCTGGCGATCGACTGTCTGTCGGTAGGCGCGATGAGAACCTTGTTGTCGACACGCGTCGCCGACACAGCCCGAATTTCGGTCACGGCGTCGGTTGTGACGCAGGTCCGAACGCGATCCAGCTCGCGGCTGTCGGCATCGAGAGTGACCGAGCGTGCATCGCCGGCCGTGCCTTCGAACGGAACGTCACATCCCAGCGGCGGTGGGCGGCTCGATCAGCATTCTCTTGATCACCTTGCCGGTCGCGGTTCGGGGCAGTTCGTCGAGGAACGTGATGTCGCGGGGAACGCAGAAGCGGCTCAAACGATTTCGAATGTAGGCGCGCACCATGTCCGCATCGAGGCCGGCCGACCCACGGCCGACGACGAATGCGGCCAAACGCTGCCCGTATTCGGGGTCGGGCACACCGACGACCGCGACCTCGCCGACCTGCGGAAGATTGGCGATGGCATCCTCGACGGGGCCCGGAAAGACGTTCTCGCCTCCGGAGATGATCATCTCGTCGTCCCTGCCGCAGACGAACAACCGTCCGTTGCAGTCGATGTACCCGAGATCGCCGGTGTCCATCAGGGCAGCTCCGCGGGCGGACGCCGTCGACGGCGGCGCGGCGTTGGTGTACCCGTCGAACAGCATGTCGTTGCCGACGAATATTCGGCCGAGGGTCCCCATTGGAACAGCAGTACCGTCCGCGTCGAGCACCGCCACAGTCGTACCAAGGGGAGGGCGTCCGGCGGTCGCCGGCGCAGCGCGAAGGTCTTCGGGAGTCGCGATCGTGGCCCACGAGACCTCGGTGGACCCGTAGAAGTTGTAGAGGACGTCACCGAAGACGTCCATGAAGCGGCTGACGGTCGACCCTGTCAATGCCGATCCACTGCACGCGACGACCCGGAGGCTCGAGGTGTCGTAACGTGAGCGCACCTCGTCGGGCAGGTCGAGTATCCGCTGCAGCATGATCGGAACCGCGATCAACGAGGTACATCTGTGCGCCTCGATCGCCCGCAGGCAGTCCTCCGGATCGAATCGGTCCAGGAGGACCACAGTGGCTCGCAGGGGAGTACTGATCTGCAATGCCGCCAGCCCCCAGCTGTGGAACATCGGTGCCGCGATCAACATCCTCTCGTTCATCCGAAGGGGCATGCGAGACAGCATGGCTGCCACGGTTCCGAAGCCCTTCGGCGTGGGCCGAACCGCCCCCTTCGGTGAGCCGCTGGTACCGGAGGTCAACACGACAACCGACCCGGGGCGGTCCGGCCTGGTGAACGTGGCGGACGGGGCTGCGACGAAATGCTCGAGGGTGCGTCGACGCGGAACGGCGGTATGGGAAGACAGACTCACCCGAGTCACGTGGTCGGGCAGATAGCGCACCATCGAATCGAACTCGTCGTCGACGAACAGCATTCGGAGCTGGTGGCGGGCGGCGATCGTCTCGATCTGTCGGGCAGCGAGACCGGTGTTGAGAAGCACCACCTCGACGCCGAGCATGCCGCACGCGACGGTGCACTCGATCATCGCCGAGTGGTTTCGAGCCAGAATCCCGACGGTGCTTCCGGGGCTGATTCCGGACGCGTCGAGACCCGCTGCGATGCGGTGCGAACGGTGGTGGATCTCCGCGAAAGTACGGGTTCCTCGGTCGTCTATCAGGGCGATCTCGTTCGGCGACTTCGCTGCTGCGGCCGCGAAACCGCCGCCGAGGGTGAAACCCCATTTGGCCAGCGAGTTCAGCTGTCGGTACGCGCGGTCGGGACGTGCAGCACGAATGACACCGGTTCCCACCATCGTCTTCATGATCGCCAGCGGCAGCGACCGCGAATCGCCGGTGTTGGTCACGATCGACGTCGAGGTTCCGGAAAGGGAGTTCTCGAGACGGCGCAGACCACCCATCACCCAATCGACCACTGCGCGGTTGTTCTCGGGCTGGGGTGAGTAGGACCCGCCGAGCCCCGCCCTGAAGACGGTGACATCGATCTTGGTCTCACCGGCCGCGCGCGCAGTCAGGGTGAATCTGACGAATCCGCCGGACTCGACATGCTCGATGGTGATGATCGGCCGGTTGCGTCTGTCCACCACCAGGTCGAGGGCGTGCTCGACACCATTGACTCCGCACAGGTAGCCGGCCGTGGACTCACGGAGTGTGCAGTGGTCGAGCCCGGGGAAGTAGCGTGGAAACAACTCGACCGCGCTCAAGACACCGCATACCTGCTCGATGTCGTGCTCGAAGACCATGTTGCAGTCGATGACGTCCGAGACCATGTTCCACCCCCGTGCCTTGCCGAGTCGACGGCAACGCCGACGCAGCACCGACCAGGGGATGGCGGCGCGCACCTGGAACGGGTCATCCGCCTGGATGAAGTCGTCATCGTAAACCCGGTGCACGGTTGTGCGGGCGAAATCGGCCGAAGTCGATCTCGAATCGTTCGACTTCTTCTGTACAGAGCGTCAGAACTGAATGCCGAGCGACCACGCGAACACCGTGTACGCGGCGATGGTGATCAGTGAGATTGCGATCAGATTGAGCCAGAAACCGCCTCGCATCATCTGGCCGATCGTGATGTAGCCACTGGCGTAGGACACCGCGTTCGGCGGAGTCGCCACGGGCAACATGAACGCGCAGGTGGCCGCGAGCGCTACCGGAACGGTCAGAACCAGAATATCGATGTTCATGCCCATCGCGACGCCACCTGCCACCGGAAGGAACGTCGCGGCCGTCGCGGTGTTGCTGGTGATCTCGGTCAGGAAGATGATCGCGGCCGTGGCGACGACGACCAACATGACCACCGGAATGGTGTCGAGGCCACCTGCGACGCTGCCGATCCAGTCCGTCAGGCCGCTCGACTCGAACTGGGCCGACAGGGCGAGCCCGCCGCCGAACAGCAGCAACACGCCCCAGGGCAGCTTGACAGCGGTCTCCCAGTCGATCAGGCGGACGCCCTTCTTGCTTCCGCTGGGTAGCAGGAACAGCAGCAGTGCTGCTGTCATGGCGATCCCGGTGTCGGAGATCGGGGCATCGTCGAAGATCAGCGGAACGGCCACCCACGACACTGCCGCCAGGGAGAAGACGATCGCGACCCGGATCTCACCCTGCGACATCCTGCCCAGGGCGTCGAGCTCACCTCTGATCAGCTGCTTGCCACCGGGTATGTCGTCGATCTCCGGCTTGAACATCACGTGGGTCAACAGGAACCAGGCGATCACGAGCAGGATCACGGCGAGCGGAACACCGGCGATCATCCACTGGAGGAACCCGATCGTGATTCCCTGCCCCTCCAGGTAGCCCACCAGCAGAGTGTTGGGTGGAGTGCCGATGATGGTTCCGAGCGAGCCTATCGACGCGGCATAGGCGATGCCGAGCATCAGAGCGGTCCCGAAGTTGCTCTTGATGACGGCCTGGGTGATGGTGTCGTCGTCGGGGGCGGAGTCAGCACCGGTGCCGGGCACCGCTCCGGCCTTCTTGCCGATGTCGAGAACCAGAACCAGCACCGAGACACCGATCGGAATCATCATGACGGCGGTGGCCGTGTTGGACACCCACATCGACAGAAAGCCTGTCGCGATCATGAACCCGGCGATCACCATCGTCGGTTTGGTGCCCATCGCGTCGACGGTCAACAGGGCTATACGTCGGTGCAGATTCCACCGTTGCATGGCCAGCGCCAGGAGGAATCCGCCCATGAACAGGAAGATGATGTTGTTGCCGTAGGAAGCTCCGACATCGTTGACGGCGACATCGGAATCGAAGACCGGAAAGATGACCAGGGGAAGCAGTGCGGTTGCCGGGATGGGTACCGCCTCCGTCATCCACCAGATACCCATCAAGACGGCGGTGCCTGCGGTCAGCCGCGCTGGATGCGCTACGTCATCGGGGAGAATCAGGTACACGAGGATGGCCAACAGGATGCCTGCGCCGAGGCCGACCCATTGACGCTTGCGGCGACCGGGCTGCACTTCGGCTTCTCGTTCTCCGGCCGATCTCTGATCCACCTCGTCGAAGTCGTGGCCTTCGGATGAGCGCCCGGCCTTCTCCTCGTCGCCGACCTGCGTCATGGATCCTCCTCGGTGTGGACGTTTCATCACCCTAACGCGTGAAATGTCCGAAAGGTCCGACTTGGCTGGGGCCGGTGTCGACGCTTACCGCGCGACGTCGGGCTTGTTCATCGTCGGGTCGTTGTCGAGCACCGGATCCCACACGTCGCCGGGAAGGTCGCCCGGCAGATGACTGTTGCCGCGTCCGACGAATTTGTCTTCGCAACCCTCGCGCCGCATGGCCTCGAAGTCCGCCAGCGCACCGAAGGCCCATTTACCCAAGGCCGGGCCACCACGAAAGCTGCCATAGGGATTGCGCACCTTGTACATCTGCGCCAGAGTCGCCTCGACGAACGCAGTCGCCATGCCGACCACCGCAACCAGCCACATCCAGAAGATCGCGCCCGGTCCACCGAGAGTGATGGCGATGGCTACGCCGGCGATGTTTCCCGTACCCACCCGAGATGCCAGACCGACGCAGAATGCCTGGAACGCGGAGATTCCGCCCTCGGCTTCGATCGAGATCCGCCGATCGACTCGAACATCGACGGCAGCAACCGGACCTGGACGAACGTGGTGCGGACGGTGAAGTACAGCCCGACGCCGATCAACAGATAGATGTGAAAAACGCTGTAGAGACGGTCTGCCGAGAAATCCACAACTGAACTGACGGTATCCACGGTGCCATCCGTCACTCCTCGGTAGCACCCCAGATATCTCGGTAGGGAATCGGACGCCCCAGAATCCGTTCTGCTGCACGATGTCCCGACTTCAACGCCGCGGTGACCGTTGCCGGATCATCGGTCCACGTTGCTTCACCGGCGAGGTGAAGTACATCGCCGATCGGAGTGGCCAGTTCGTCGTGATCGCGCGTACGTGAACCCACCGTCATGTACGAGTACGAACCGTGGGAGAACGGATCGTCCTGCCAGCGAGTGACATACACGCTGTCCGGCGTAGCGACACGGTCACCGTACAGGCCACGTAGTGCCTCGAGAACCGAGTCCGCGATGCGCTCGTCCGACCAGTGCCGGATCTGCTGAGCGCACGCGCCCGCTGCGAACGTCAGAAGCGTCGGACGCCCCGGCGGCATGGTGACGTCGTACCAGGAGTGCCACCAGCGCCCGGCTTCGCCCTGCTGCCGCACGGCGTAGACGTTCTCGTCCCAGAACTTGGTGGGGAACCGGATGAACACCTTCTCGAAGGCATTCATCTCCAATCGTTCCAGGGCACCCGAAACGGGTTCCGGCAGAGAAGGTTCCACCGTGAACGCCGGAGACTTCAGTACGCCGATCGGCACCGTCACCACAGCGCGCTCGGCCGAGAACCTCCCGGACCCGGTATCGACCAGAACTCCGTCTCGACCCCACCGGACCTGCGTCACAACATGTTCGAGTCGAACATCGAGCCCCTCGGCCAGCCGAACGGCCAATTCGTCGTAACCATCCGGGAACACGACTTCGTCGCCCTCGATGGCGTCGTCGTCCAAACCGTGCGCGTCGAGGAGATCCTTTCCTACCCCCAACTGTTCCTCGGCCCGATGTCCCAGGAACTCACGAACTCGTTCGAGTCGATCGTCGTCCCAATCCAGTTGCGTCAGAGTTGCTTCCACCGCGTCACCGAACGACTTTCCGGGGGGCGAATTCGCGATGGTCGTCGCGAACAGTTCGTCGAAAAGGTGAACGTCGGCACCGAACTGGGCGGCGGCCGCATCGCTCAACCTGGTCCCGGTAGGGGAGTAGTACGCGATGGGCCTGCCGTCCGGCTGGTAGCTACCGACGGTGAATTCGACGGTCCGCATTCCGAAAGCGTTTACTGCATCGGCGAGGGGGTTGTCGTCTGTTCCGTGAATCCAGGACGCTCCGACGTCGAGGGTGCCTTCGTCGGTGCGCAGTGTCCGGACGCGACCGCCTACGCGATCTCTGGCCTCGAGAACGACGACGCGCTGACCGGCGCGATGCAGGAGTGTCGCAGCGACCAAGCCGGAAATACCTGCTCCCACCACGAGGGTATCGACGTGTGTCACCGTCACTCCTGTCTGTCGACGGCCGCGGGGTCAGTTCCCTCGGCCGGAATTGCCGTTGCCGTTGCCACTGTTTCCGTTGCTGTTCCCGTTCGCGTTGCCGTTTCCCGAATTGCCGGGGCTCTTGTTGCCCTTCTCCGAGTTCCCGCTGCCGTTCCCCGAGCTTCCTCTGTCGTCACCCGGCGGTAGCGGGGCCGGCGCAGCGGGCTCGGTCGGAAGCGAATTCGTCGTGGGTCCGGGAGCAGGCTCAGGTGGGTTCGAGAGCACTGGAATCGGGCTCGCAGGTGCGGGCGCGGGCGTTGTGGGCGCCGCCGCGGGCGACTGCACAAGCGTCGGCGTCGGCGTCGACGGTGACAGGGGCTCCGGCTCCTCGCCCGTGCCGACTGCGACCCAGAGGATTGCTGCGCCCAGCGCGACGAACAGAGCCGCTGCTCCCGGAACGATCCATCGACGGCGCGGAGGTTCCGCTTCGGTCGACGCTGAAACTGCTGGGGGCGCAACCGTATTCACAGTTTCCATTGGAATCGCGGCGGTGCGGGGAAGAGATGTCGTGCTTCGCGAGAGCCCACGCAACCGGTGGGCGACCGCAGCTGCGGCCGGTCGATCCTCCGGCCGTCTCGATGTCATCTCCGTCAACAACGCGTGCCAGTCCGATCCGAGCCCCTCGGGGACGGCGGGATCGCGGTGTAGACGCGTCACCGCCGCTGCCACCGCGCTTCCCTCGAATGCCATTGTGCCGGTCAGGCATTCGATGAGAACCAGCCCGAGCGTGTAGATGTCCGTCGGGGGACCTGCAGAGGTACCTGTCGCCTGCTCCGGGCTGAGGTAGTGCGCAGTACCGACTGTGGTGCCGTGCTCGGTGAGTCGTTCGGCGTCGACGATACGAGCGATGCCGAAGTCGGCAAGTTTGGCGCACTGTCCCATCGATACGTCCGGAGCCTGCGCAAGGAGGATGTTGGCCGGTTTGATGTCGCGATGCACCACACCCTGACCGTGGATGTAGGCGAGAGCCTCCGCCAGCTCGTATCCGATCCGAGCGACGTGGGCGGTGTCCATCGTTCGGCTCCGGCGATACGCACTCAGAGTCGGACCGTCGACCAGCTCCATCACCAGGTACGGCACGGGCACCCCGCTCGGATCGAGCGCAGTGCCCGCGTCGTACAGCGTCACCAGACCCGGGTGCGACAGCGACGCGAGAGTCCGTATTTCTGCATCGATGCGTTGGGCGTTGTCGGGGGGCTCGCCGTGGCGGAATATCTTCACCGCTACGGATCGGCCGAGAACGTGGTCGTCGGCGAGCACGACGTCGGCCATTCCGCCGCGCCCCAGGATCGTGCCCAGTCGGTATCGACCCGCGAAGAGGCGGTCGTGAGGGGTATGAGGACGTGAGTTCGCTCCCACCATCGGTCACCGCCGTTCCTCGAGTCCTCGGAGCACCATATAACCAACGAACAGACACGTAGACCGCAGTCGGGTGTCGACATCAGGGTGCGGTCGGGCATGATGATGCCCCGGGTGGGGACCGATCGATCAGTATCGAGGGAGGGTCCACCCATGCATCGATCCTCGGCGAGTGCGGAGATTTCGCCGATGTCGGTCCGGATCACGTCGGTCTACCAGCCGATCGTGACGCTGGACGGACGCGCCGTTGTGGGGTACGAAGCCTTGGTGCGGACCTGCGGAGGCGGTGCGCCCATTTCGCCGCCGGAACTGTTGGGCGTGGCGCGGGCACAGGGCGTCACTGCCGATTTCGATTGGCGCTGCCGAATCAGCGCGTTGCGCGGTGCCTTCGAGTCCGGCTATCCCGACCAGCTCGCACTGTTCGTCAATGCCGAACCCATCGCCCTCGATGCACCGCCTCCACGGGACTACCTACCGATTCTCGAGGACGCGTCGCGGCTGTCCATCATCGTCGAAATCACCGAGCGAGACCTGATGGGTGATCCGGCCGGTCTGCTGAGGGCGGCCGAACACGCTCGAAACCTGGGGTGGCGAGTCGCCATCGACGATGTGGGGGCAGATTCTTCCAGCCTCGCCCTGATCCCACTGCTGCGTCCAGACGTGATCAAGCTGGACATGGAACTCGTACAGGGGCGCTCGAGCTACGAGACCGCCGCCATCGTTGCCGCTGTCGCCGCCGAGGCCGAGCGCACCGGTGCCCTGGTTCTGGCCGAAGGGATCGAGACCGAGCATCACGAGAGTTGTGCGCTCGCCATGGGTGCCGTGCTGGGGCAGGGATATCTCTACGGGGCACCGGAGGCTCTTCCGGATTTCGGCGAGGTGCAGGGGCCGGTCCGATCGCTCGATCCGACTGGAACGCTGACCGTGCGTGCCCCCGTTGCGGTCACGCCCTACGGGCTCACCCATGCTCTCGGCGCCCGCAGGCACGCGGATTCGACACTGCTCGACGCCATCGAGAACAGCCTGTTGCACAGTGCGTACGGCACCGGTTCCTCGACCGTCGTACTGGCGACCGTCAGTGCGTCCACCGGCCTGACGCCTGCGCGCGAGGCGATCTTCGAGGACCTCGCCGCACGTACTGCGCTGATGGCCGTCTTCGACTCGAATGCCGCGTCGCCGGAATCAGGTTTCCGGAAAGTGTTCGTGGACGCGGACGAACCGTTGGCACTGGAACGTTCGATCGTGATCGTGGCTCCGATGTCGAGCGTGGCGCTCATCGCGGTCGAGCGAGGAGCGGCCGAGGACGGCACCCCGATGTACGACTACCGCCTCACCTACGACCGTCATGTCGTACTGGATGCTGCAACGGTGCTTCTGAGACGGATACCGGCCAGATCTGCGATGTGAGTCCGCGGGCTCATCGTCAAGATCAAGTAAATTGTTGCCCGAAATTCGGTAAATTACGTCTTCGGCCGTCCCCGTGCTGTTCACTCGAAGCCATGAGCTCTCACCCCCTCGCACCCGATTTATTGGCCGCGGACGGAGGCACGATCAGCTCCATCGAGACGGCGATCAACAATGCCTTCGATCCGATCTCCGCTGCCGTGTCGAATGTCGTCTTCTTCACCGTGGATATCGGTGGAGCCGCTGTTCCACTGATCGTCCTGTGGCTCATCGTCGGAGCCGTCGTCTTCACGGTGGCGTTCAAGTTCATCCAGGTCCGCGGAATCAAGAGAGCGTTGATTCTGGTCAGCGGCAAGGAGGACGAGGCAGACGCGCCAGGAGAAGTCAGCCACTTCAGAGCCCTCACCGCCGCGGTGTCCGGAACCGTCGGGCTCGGCAACATCGCCGGTGTCGCCGTCGCAGTGACGCTCGGTGGCCCCGGCGCGACCCTGTGGATGATCCTCGCCGGCTTGCTGGGTATGGCATCGAAGTTCGTCGAGTGCACGCTCGGTGTGAAGTACCGAGACATCAACGAGGACGGCACCGTCTCCGGTGGGCCGATGAAATACCTGACCAAGGGTCTCGCGGAGCGGGGACTCGCGAAGGTCGGCAAAGTCATGGCCGTCTTCTACGCCATCGTCATCACGTTCTTCGCCATCAGCGGCGGCAACATGTTCCAGGCCAATCAGACCTACGCGCAGGTCCGTTCGGTCACCGGTGGTGAGGACGGATTCCTCGGCTCCGACGGAGCAAAAGCCGTATTCGGTATCGTCGTCGCACTGATCATCGGACTGGTCATCATCGGCGGCATGAAATCGATCTCGGCGGTGACCGCCAAGCTCGTACCGACCATGGCGCTGATCTACATCGTCGCGTGCGGCGTCGTCATCGCCGTCAACTTCCGTTCGGTCCCCACGGCATTCACCGCGATCTTCGAAGGTGCGTTCTCACCCGAGGGTGTGGCCGGCGGCGTACTCGGCGTCATGATCATCGGATTCCAGCGCGCCGCGTTCTCGAACGAGGCCGGACTGGGTTCAGCGGCCATCGCGCACTCGGCCGTCAAGACCAGGCATCCGGTCACCGAGGGCTTCGTGGCCATGCTCGAGCCCTTCATCGACACGGTCGTCATCTGTACCGCGACGGCATTGACCATCGTGATCGCCAACACCGTCACCTGGCAGGACCAGCGGGCGATCGTCGCCGAAACAGGTGAGCTTCCCGCCGGAGGAGTCACCCTCACCTCCGACGCTTTCGAGACGGTGCTGCCCTGGTTCCCGTACGTGCTGACTGTCGCGGTGGCACTGTTCGCTCTGTCCACCGCAATCACCTGGGCCTACTACGGACTGCAGGCATGGACGTCGTTGTTCGGACGGAGCCGCTTCTCGCGCACCTTCTTCAACGTGATGTTCTGCATGTTCACCGTCATCGGAACCGTGTTGTCCCTCGGTTCCGTGCTCGATTTCGCCGATGCGACGCTGTTCCTGCTGGCGCTGGTCAACATCACGGGCCTGTACCTGCTCTTGCCGGTGGTCAAGCGCGAACTCTCCGAGTACCTGGCGATGCGCCGAGGCGAGCCGGACAAGGTCGACGCCGGGGTGTGACAGATCGGACGAACCGACATCGACGAGACCGGGCGGTATCGGTCTCGTCGATGTCCGTTGTCGGGTATCTCTTGGAGATGTTTCGCAGTATTCGACAGTGGTGGTAACCGGGGGCCGAATGACGAAAGTCGATTTCAAGAAAACGTTCGACGCATACTCTGCGCAGCACAACATCTTTCGTACCCTTGTCGTTCCGCCGCTGACCTTCCTGATGATCGACGGACACGGCGATCCGAACACCGCTCCGCAGTACACCGAAGCAATCGGGGCGCTCTACCCCGTGGCCTTTGCACTGAAGTTCGCCAGCAAGAACACCCTCGACCGCGACTATGTCGTCCCGCCGCTCGAGGCTCTGTGGTGGGCCGAGAACATGGCCTCGTTCACGACCGCCCGCAACAAGGCCGAGTGGAACTGGACGGCCATGATCATGGTGCCCGACTGGATCGACCGTCGGATGTTCGACGTGGCGAAGGCGTCCGCGGAAGCGAAGAGCACCTCGGATGCGTCGAGCAGAATTCGACTGGAGACTCTCGACGAGGGGCTGTGCGTGCAGACGCTGCATGTCGGGTCCTACGACGACGAGACGCCGGTACTCGACGAGCTCCATCACCGATACATTCCCAGTTCTGGAATGACGATGACCGGCAAACATCACGAGATCTATCTCAGCGATCCGCGCAGGGTGGAGCCGACGAAGCTGCGCACCATCCTCCGCCAGCCGGTGGCGCGTTCGGCGGAGTCGGCGTCGCTCTGACACGATGACCGGCATGACCAATGCGGTGCGTCCGGCATCGTTCACCGCCGGGACTCTGACTCTCCTGGGTGCGCTCTACTTCGCACAGGGACTGCCGTTCGGATTCTTCACCCAGGCCCTACCTGTCGTCCTCCGGGAGTCGGGCTTCTCCTTGGTGAAGATCAGCGCGACCGGTGTGCTGTTTCTCCCGTGGGCGCTGAAATTTCTCTGGGCTCCGTACGTCGATCGGTACGGATCGAGGCGACGGTGGCTGTTGTCGCTGCAGTGTTCGGCCGCGGCGGTGGCACTGGCGTTGTCGTTCCTCGATCTGTCCTCGACACTGCGTTGGCTGTTCGTCGGAATCTTCGTCATGAATGCTCTCTCGGCGACGCAGGACATCGCGACCGACGGTATCGCGGTGCGTACGCTCAGCGCGGCGCAGCGCGGGTTGGGCAACGGTCTGCAGGTCGGTGCCTACCGCATCGGGATGGTGTGCGGCGGCGGACTGCTGTTGTGGCTGTTCACCTTTGCCGGATGGCGGGTGCTGTTCGTCGCGATGGCACTGCTCATCGTGCTGACGACTGTTCCGGTGTGGTGGATGCGGACGCAACTGGACGCTGCAGACGCCGAATCCGACCGAGCGGCCGAGCCGGAAACGCCGGTGCGGCTGGCGGTTGCCTGGTGGTCCCGACTGCGTAGGCCCGGCATGGTTGCGTTCATCCTGCTGATCATCGGCTTCAAGTTCGGTAACTCGATGGGCTCGGCCCTCGTGGGTCCGTTCCTGTCGGACAGTGGACTGTCATTGCCCCAGATAGCGCTGGTCGAGGGCGGTCTGTCGTCGGTGGCTGCGCTCGGGGGAGCCGCACTGGGGGCATGGTTGTCATTTCGACACGGACGGCGTCGGGCGCTGCTGGTCGGCGGGGTGAGTCAAACGCTCAGCCTTGCCCTGTATGTCGTCGCCTCCCTGGGAGTCGGCGGCTTCCCACTTCTGGTCACCGCCAACATCACCGAACACGTCCTCGGTGGTGCGGCCACGGTGGCGGTGTTCGCCCTGATGATGGACGCGTCCGAGAAGCGTTTCGCGGGAAGCGATTACACGCTGATGGCGTGCGCAATCGTCTTCGCGCAGGGCGCAGCCGGGATCGCAGCCGGTGTGGTCGGCGACCTGTTCGGCTACACGGCGATGTTCGGCTCCGCGCTCGTCCTGTCCGGTATCGGCTGTGCATTGTTGTTGACGGCACTCGATCGAGGCTGGGGGCCCGACGGTCTCCGACAGGTGGTCCCGCCGAAGAACCTCGTCCGGTAGCGGCGGAAGCCGTACTCAGCTCTCGCTGGGGGATCCGGCGATGTTGACCATCCACTGCACACCGAACTTGTCGGTCAACATACCGAAGGTGTCGCCCCACGGGGCCTTGTCGAGACCCATCGTGAACTGCGCGTCGACGGCCAACGCGTTCCAGTAGCTCGTCAGTTCGTCCTCCTCGTCGCCGCTGAGCGAGACGCTCATGGTGTTCCCGGGCGTGTGCTCCATCGACGACGGCGTGTCGGCTCCCATCAGAGTGAACCCGTTCGGGGTGGTCAACTGGCCGTGCATGATCTTGTCCCGGTCAGCGGGATCCTCGCTGGCGTTGGCCTCGCCGAGCGTGGTGACGGTCAGCTCGCCACCGAAGACCGACCGATAGAACTCCATCGCCTCGCGCGCGTTGTCTCGGAACGACAGATAGGGGTTGAGAATGGACATGATCGAAGTCTCCTTCTTCTGATGAACGAGCGGGCTGAACTACGACGGGATCCGTCGAATCAGTAGACCCGCACCGCGGGGGAAAGTCACCGCAGAAGATCAGATGGATGCGTCGGTGTCGGCAACAATGGCACGCAGTGCGGCCACGTGACGTCGATAGGCCGTTCTACCGTCCTTGGTCAACGACAACCACAGTCGCCGCGAGTCCGTCCGTGATCGCTGCTGCTCGACGTATCCCGCATCGACCAGAGCAGCGACCTGTTTGCTCAGCGCCGATGCGCTCAACCCGCTGTGTTCCTTGACGATCGCCAGTTCCACCGTTGTCGCAGCGGCCAGAAGGGCACAGATTCGGAGCCGGTGGGCCGGGTGAATGATCGGATCGAGATCGCTCATCGACGCGTACTGCGGTAGTGCAGAATCGATCCGATCGAGTAGATCGACGCGGCTGCTGCCGCCAGCAGAACAACCGGCCAGGCCGGTCCGCTGGGATCACCGACAGCCTGCGCCAGCGCGACGGAGAAACCCGACAGCGCGACACAGGTGAGGAAGCCGCGGTCGGTGGGTAGGGCCCACGGCGTCCCCATCCGATATCCGGTGACGACGTTGACCGCGATGATCACCGCGGCGACACCCAGGAACGCGAGCCGGCTGTCGAGAAGGGCGGTCAGTGCGAACATCGCGAGCAGCGCGGCGTTGACCGGATACAGCCATACCGGCCACGGAGTGTCTCGTACTGCGCGCTGAATTCGATCGATGTCGTCGAGAGCCGTTCGGGCTTCGGCAGGTGTGGGTTCTCCGATGCTTTCCATGGTGGAAACTGTATTGGATAGTTTCCACTATGGCAACCATCGGGCGGATGTCAGGTGTCGGACGGCCTCGCCACTTCCGATTCCCATCGGGCCCGTCGCTCGTCGTCCGACTGCTCCCACCACGGGGTTCCTCGCTCGCCGAGGGCGACTTTGGTGGCCTGCACGCCTGCGCGAGATTCCGGTGCACCCGACGTGCGTTTGACCTCCCTGCGCCACGCCATCAGAATCGACCGCAATTCGGCATTGCGATTCTCCGGGATATCAGGATCCGTTGCGCGCCAACGGCGACCCTTGATCACGATGTAGTGACCGTCCTCGGTGTGTTCCGGTTCTTCGGCCATGGGTCCACCCTGCCATGCGTCAGCTGCTCAGATACTGCGGTACTGGACTTGCGTCGAGCCCGAGCGCCACGGCGGCGCGAGCGGTGACCGGTCCGACCAGATTGCCTGTGCCGTTGTAGCCACCGAATGCGATCACGGTGTCGTCGACCCATGTGCACAGCGGCCGACCGTCGGTGGTGAATCCGACGGACGCGGCCCACCGTGCATCGACCGAGACAGGTTCTCCTGCAAACGATGCCGCGACCGACTCGATGTAGTGCTGAACCTGAGCGGTCGGTTCGCCGGACGGTGTCCATTCGTGCTCGGCGAAGAGGTCACGACCGCCCCCGACATACAGCCGTCCAGACGCGTCCTGTTGCGCGTAGTCGTACCCCCATCGTCCGTACACGGGGCACGGCAGTCGCCCCGGGGTGACGGGCGAGGTCGCGAGCATCTGCAGACGGGCGGTCCGAACCCGTCCGTCGAGCTGGGGGAGTACCTGTTCGAGTCGACCGTCGACGGCTACGAGAACCAGGCCGCATCGAACCACTCCATTCGGCGTCGTGACCGCGCCCGGCTCGATGGCGATTGCGGGCGTGTATTCGTACAGTCGAGCGCGTCCCGCGAGAATCGATGCCAGCCCGAGCGCGCGACGCGCAGGATTCATCACCGCATCGTCCGGTAGGAAGATGCCGTTTCCCAACGCGCCGGAATAGTGCTCGACGGCAACGTCGTTCTCGCGCAGGCACTGTGCCAGCGCGTCACAGTCCTCCGCATCGGCGAGCTCGCTCGGAGAACCGGGGACTCCCGCGAGCCTGATCGATCCGGTGCGTCGGACGACGTCGGGTCCGAGAAGCCCTTCCAGATTGTCGATCTCCGCCAGAGTCGCTCGATACAGATCCACCGCGCACGGACCCCATGTCGCGAGTGCTGTGTGCAGAAAGGTCGCAGGACCACCGAGCAGGAAGCCGCCGTTCCGGCCCGCAGCGCCGGCTGCGACTCGCCCTGCGTCGATTCCGACCACATCGACACCGCGGTCGAGGAGGTCGGCGACGGCGGCCAGACCCGAGCCTCCCAGGCCGACGACGCAGACGTCGGCGGTGCGGTCATGGTCGAGTGCGGGCAGTCCCGACCAGCCGGACACGATCGGATCGTCGTCCCACGCCGGGCGGGACATGTCGCTGGCGATCATCGGTCGATGGTATCGACGGATTCGGCGCGAGGATGGTTTACGATTCCGGCACCCACCCCACCACCGGTAAGGACCGTCCATGCGCACTGTGATCGTGACCGCGTTCGTGTCGCTCGACGGCGTGATGGAGGGGCCGGGCGGCGAGGTGGGCTATCGCAACTCCGGGTGGACGTTTCAGGGCATCGACTTCGATCCGGCAGCGTACGAGATCAAAGGACGTGAGCAGGAAGAAGCCACTGCGCTGCTGTTGGGCCGCACCTCCTACGAAGCATTTGCGCCGATCTGGCCCACCATGGACGATTTCGCGGGGTACAACGCCATGCCGAGGTATGTGGTGTCGACGACGCTCGAGCAGGACGACTCACGCTGGCCTGCAACCGTTCTGCGCAGTATCGACGACGTTGCCGAGCTCAGGAACTCCGAGGGTGGCCCGATCTCGATACACGGCAGCGCCACGCTCGGCCGAAGTCTCGCCGACGCCGGGCTGGTCGATCGGTACCACCTGCTCGTCTTTCCACTCCTGCTCGGTGCGGGAAAGCGACTGTTCAGCGCGGCCGACAAGGACACCACGCATCTCGAACTGATCGAACACGAGGTCTACGGCAACGGAATTCAGAAGCAGGTGTTCGACGTACGTCGATGACCCGGCGGGGCGAGTGTTCAGATGTCGTCGCTTCGGATGGTGCGCCGCCGAACGGAGACGAGTTGCAGCTCGGGCCGCGAGGCCGCGACGCGCTCGATTCGGTCGAGAACATCGGTGACGTGGTCGCGATCGCCTGCTACGACGGACGCGCCTATACCTGCTCGCCTGTGCAACTCGCGATGATCGGTTTCCGCCGCCGATACCGCGAACTTGCGTTGCATTTCGGAGATCACCGGCCGGATCACGGAGCGCTTCTCTTTGAGTGAGTGAACATCTCCGAGAAGGAAGTCGAATTCTATCCATCCAATCCACATAGGCGTGCCAGTCTAACGCCGGGGTGGGCGAGCGGCCCCCGACTCGGCCCGGCAATACCGTGGATGCACGCCATTCGGCGCGCATGTTCGTACACTGGCGTCATGGCTGCACCGGCGGGACACGGTTCCTTGCCGCCGAGCCTTGTCGAAATGGCGACTCGCCAGGTCCGATCCGAGGTGCTCAGCGGTGCGCTCGAGCCCGGATCGCGCGTGGTCGAGGAAACACTGTGCGCGCGACTCGGGATCAGCCGAGCACCCGTGCGTGAGGCGTTGCGCCTGTTGGCTCAGCAGGGTCTGGTCGAGCATCTCCCACGTCGCGGGTTTCGAGTGACGGTGTGGTCGGCGGAGGACATTCTCGAACTTTTCGAGCTGCGTCAGGTTCTCGAACGACACGCGCTCGAGCGTGCGCTCCCACTCGCGTCGCCTCCCGACAGTGCTTTCGCGCCGGTGAGAGCGGCGCTCGACGAGATGCGCGACGCCGATGCGCGGGGGGACACTCTCGAGAAGGACGACGCTCACCGGCGTTTCCACGAGGCAATCGTGGCGTTGGCCGGAAGCCGCCAGCTCGATGTGGCCTATGCGCCGATCCTGTTGAAGTTACAGCTACCGATGGCCCGCAACCTCAGGGAAGAAGCCCGAGTCGCCAATCCGATCGATGGGATCAGGCGTCACGAGTGGTTGCTCGACGCCATCGAATCGAACGACCTCTCGGTCGCGCTCGCTGCGTTGAAGGAGCATGGCGAGCTGACCTACCTGCATCTCGAGAGTATTTCCTAACAGACTCGAAACACGGCAACAACCTGCATTAACAGAAAACTGTCGACAATCGACGGTATGACTTCAGACCTGGGACCGGCACTCGGCCCGACCGTCACCGAGATGCTCGCGTCGTACAGAAACGGCACATCGACTCCCACTGCAACGGTGGAGGCGTTCTCGACCGCCGTGGCTGCACGCGGCGACGACGGAACATGGATCACCGTTGTCGGCCGTTCGGAATTGCTCGCGGCCGCCGCTGCACTCGAAGCGCGACCCGACGCAGTGTCGCTACCCCTGTACGGAATTCCCTTCGGAGTCAAGGACAGCATCGATGTGGCGGGATACCCGACCACGCTCGCCTGTCCCGACTACGCCTACACGTCGGATTCGACGGCCCCGGCAGTGCAGGCACTGGTCGACGCGGGCGCCATTTTCGTCGGCAAGACCAGCCTCGACCAGTTCGCGACCGGGCTGAACGGAACTCGCACGCCCCATGCGATTCCGCGGAGCGTCTACGGCAACGACATGATCTCCGGTGGCTCCAGTTCCGGATCGGCACTGGCCGTCGCCCTCGGGCAGGTGCCGTTCTGTGTGGCCACCGACACCGCAGGATCGGGTCGTGTGCCTGCCGCGCTCAACGGGATCGTCGGCTACAAGCCGTCGCGCGGCCTGATCAGCACCGTCGGCCTCGTCCCCGCGTGCAAGTCGCTGGACTGCATCACCCTGATGGCGTCCACCGTCGAGGACCTCGAACTCGTCTTCGACATCATGTGCGCCGAGGATCCAGCGGACGGTTGGTCACGTCCGCGCGGAGAAGAGTACGACGGGCGTGACATCACCGTCGGGCTACCGGACCTGCAGCAGCTGGACTTCTTCGGCGACGCGGCCATGTTCGATGCGCATTCGGTGGCGCGCCTGTCGCTTCCCGATCATGGGTTACGGACCACCACAGTCGATCTCACACCCTTCCTCGACGCCGGCTCGCTGCTGTATCAAGGACCGTGGGTCGCCGAGCGACTGGTCGAATTCGACGAATTCCTGAGCGAGAAGCCCGATTCCATCGTCCCGGTCGTCCGCGAGATCTTTCTGGGAGGGCGGAACTACACCGCTGTCGATGCCTTCCGTGCTCTGCAGAGATTGCAAGACCTTCGCGCTCGTGTCTCTCGGCTCTGGACGTCGATGGACGTGATGATCGTGCCGACCATCGGCACCACCTTCACCGTGCCGGAGGTACTCGCAGACCCCGTCGCGTGCAATACGAAGCTCGGTCACTACACCCACTTCGGAAACCTTCTCGATCTGACGGCCGTAGCGGTTCCCGTCGGGCTCACCCAGGACGGTCGACCGGTCAGCCTCATGGTGATCGGGCCTGCGCTGGCCGACGATATGATCCTCGCGGTCGCGGCCCGGTTGCTCGGAGAACGGCGTGCCGTTCCACCGCATCCCGCAGCAGCCGAAGGGTCGACCCTCGAGACCATCGACATCGTCGTTGCCGGGCACCACCTGTCGGGGGAGCGCGCCAACCCGCAGCTGCTCGAGCTCGGTGGGGCCCTGGTCGAGGCGACGTCCACCGCGCCGACGTACACACTGCTTCGGATCGGAACCACCGACCCGACACCCGGACTGTTGCGAGTTCCTCTCGGCGGCAGCGCAATCGACGTGGAGAGGTGGCGTCTGCCCGCCGCTTCTCTTGCGGTACTCGCGGGCAGAATGCCAGCGGTGCTCGCTCTGGGACGAGTACTGCTGGCCGACGGTTCCGACGTTCTCGGCTACGTCTGCGACGCGACTGTCCAGACCGGCGCGCATCGGCACACCGTCGACGACATCAGCGAGTTCGGTGGCTGGCGGGCATATTCCCGGGCGATCAATTCTGCTCACGATACTTCCATTGCAGCACAGGAGATCTCATGACCTCAGCACAGACACCGGAAACGTCGATACCGTCGGCGTCTCCGTCGGAGTTCACCATCGATCCCACGACGACGGCACTGCTCGTGATCGACATGCAGAGGGATTTTCTGCTCCCCGGAGGGTTCGGGGAGAGCCTCGGCAACGATGTCGGCCTGCTCCGATCCGTGATCGAACCACTCGCAGGTCTCATCGCAGTGGCCAGGGAAGCGGGGATACCCGTGATCCACACCAGGGAGGGGCACCTACCGGACCTGTCGGACTGCCCGCCGGCGAAATTACGCCGCGGCACACCATCGCAGCGCATCGGCGATCCGGGAGCGTTCGGTCGCATCCTCGTTCGCGGTGAGTACGGTCACGACATAGTCGACGAACTGGCGCCACTCGAAGGTGAGACCGTCATCGACAAGCCCGGCAAAGGGGCGTTCTACGCCACCGAGCTCTCCGAGATCCTCACGAGCGCCGGAATCACCACCCTGCTCGTCACCGGTGTGACGACCGAGGTGTGCGTGCACACCACGGTTCGCGAGGCCAACGATCGAGGATACGAATGCCTCGTCGTGACGGACTGTGTCGGTTCGTACTTCCCGGAGTTTCAGCGCGTGGGCCTCGAGATGATCTCGGCTCAAGGCGGCATTTTCGGTTGGACCGCGCCGTCGGAGGACGTCGAGGCCGCGTTGGTTGCACTCGTCCCCACCTCGGCAAGTCGATAGGACCGAACATGACCATGGACGTGAAAGACTCACCCGCTGCAGGCTCTTCGTCCTCGTTCACCCTCCCGTGGTGGACGAAGGGCGACACCAATGCATTCTTCGGACTCGGCTTCAACATTCTCGTGAACGTGCTCACCCTGACCACCCTGAGCATCGCGGTGGTCGGAATTCCAGGAACCGACGTCCTCGGGACCCTGCTGCCTGCCCTCGGGATCGCCCTGATCCTGGGGAACCTCTACTACATGGTTCTCGCTCGTCGGCTCGCCAAGCGCGAGAACCGAACCGATGTGACGGCGCTTCCGTACGGTCCGAGCGTTCCGCACATGTTCATCGTCGTGTTCGTGGTCATGCTCCCGGTCTACCTGGCGACGGGTGACGCGATGCAGGCCTGGGCGTCGGGGCTCGCCTGGGCCTTCATGATCGGCATCATCGTCATGATCGGAGCGTTCGTCGGACCCTACATTCGCAGGATCACCCCCCGCGCGGCGATGCTCGGCACACTGGCCGGCATCTCGATCACGTTCATCGCGATGCGCCCGGCCGCGCAGATGTGGGAGGCCGCCTGGATCGGGTTGCCCGTTCTCGCAATCATTCTCATCGGCTTCTTCACGGACGTGAAACTGCCCGGCAACATTCCGGTCGGTCTCGCCGCGCTTCTGGTAGGCACGGCTATCGGCTGGATCGGCGGATACATGTCGGTGCCGGACGTGACCGAGGCTGCCGGCAATATCGCACTCGGGCTTCCCGATCTGCGCCTCGATCTGCTTCTCGACGGTCTCGGTAACCTGGCTCCGCTGCTCGCGACCGCAATTCCTCTGGGTGTCTACAACTTCACCGAGGCGATGAGCAACGTCGAGAGCGCGTCCGCTGCGGGAGACAACTACAACCTCCGCAGTGTGCTGCTCGCAGACGGATTCGGAGCGGTCGTCGGATCTGCCTTCGGATCGCCGTTCCCGCCCGCTGTCTACATCGGCCATCCGGGCTGGAAAGACGCAGGCGGACGGACCGGCTACTCGCTCGCGTCGGGCATCGCGATCGGCCTGATGTGTTTTCTCGGGCTCTTCGGTCTACTGGCCACGCTGCTTCCGATACCCGCGATCGTCCCGATTCTGCTGTACATCGGCCTGCTGATCGGTGCCCAGGCATTTCAGTCGGTGCCGAAGCTGCACGCCATCGCGGTGGTGGTGGCACTGCTACCCAACCTCGCGGAGTGGGCGGTGGGCCTGATCGACAACGCGCTCAGCGCGGCAGGTACATCGGCGACGGAAGTGGGGAGCGAGGCACTGGGTCAGGCGGGTGTCGTGTACGACGGGCTGAAGACGTTCGGATCCGGCGCGGTACTCGCCGGACTGATGCTGGGCACCATCGTCACGTTCATTCTCGACAAACGGTTTCTCGCTGCCGCCGCAGCAGGTGGGGTGGCCGCGGCACTGTCGTGGGTCGGTCTGATTCATTCACACGAGGTGGGGTGGGCAGCCAATCCCCAAGTCGCCCTGGGCTATCTGTTCTTCGGACTGGTGTGTCTGGCGTGCTCGCGGCTGACTCCGGCTTCGAAGCCGACGGGCGAGCCGCAACCGGTCGGCGAGTAGTGCTTCCCGGTGCGGGCCGTACGGCCCGCACCGGGAACTGCTCTAGCGTGTGCTCACGAGCTCGAGCGCCAGCAGATCGGAGAGATATTTCTCGATCAGTTCGCGTCCGAGGTGCGGAATGTCCCCGACGGCAGAGGCGAACTCGTCGGCAGGCAGGATCGCTCCTGACGACGGGTGTTGCGGACGTGCGTACGAGTCGATCAACGGGAGCAGCGAGTGCGAACGCTGCTTCTCCGGCAGAGCCTCGACTGCAGCGTTGAAACGCTCGAACCATTCGTCGTAGTTCTCGACGATCTCGATGTCGCGACCTGCATCCCGGATCCAGTCGACGAACGTATCGAGTGAGATGTCGTCGTCGTGTGGGTTGAGGATGTCGAAGGTTCGGTAGCCCGAGGTATCACCACCTGCGATCGACGTGATGGCCGACGCACTGAAATCGGCCGGCAGTCCGTCGTAGTGGGCCAGCGGGCGCCCCTTCTCGTCGGTGGGCGCGCCGGTGTCGGTGGCGTAGAACGTGTGTGGAGCCAGACCGGTTGCAACGACCGACAGGATCAGACGCGTGAACACGTCCGGCACGTTGAGCTGGCCCGTCCATGTGCTGTGCGCCAGAATCATGTCCGAGCGGAAGACCGAGACGGGCAGTCCGAATTCGTCGAACGCATTGCGCAACAGCACTTCACCGGCCCACTTGGAGTTGCCGTAGCCGTTGGCGTACGAATCGTCCACCGCCCGCGATGGGCTGTCGACGCGTATGTCGCCGTTCTCTCGGAATTCCTCGACGCCCGCTGCGACGGCCACCGTCGACAGATAGGTCACGGGCTTGACATGGTCGGTCAGCGCCAGCCGGATGATCTCGGCCGTGCCGACGACGTTGGGTCCGAAGAGGTGCTCGTACGGCAGGGCATGGTTGACGAGCGCGGCCGGGTGGACGATGCGATCCACCCGTTCGGCCAGTGCCTCGAACACGTCGCGGTCCAGGCCGAAGTGAGGTGTCCCGAGATCGCCCGCCACGACCTCGAGTGCGGCGTCGGCCAAGGTTCGATAGCGCTCCGACAGTCGTGCGTCTCCACTGTCGAACGCTGCATCGAGTCGAGCTCGCGCGTCGGAATCGGAGCGCCCGCGCACCAGACAGATCACCTTTCCGCCGGTCTCGGCCATGCGCCCCAACCATTCCAGGCAGAGGAAACGACCGAGGTATCCGTTGGCACCGGTGAGCAAGACCGTGCCGGTCCGTTCTCGCGGGCCGGCAATTCGGTGTGCGGCGTCGAGTAGGGCGTCGTCGAGAAAAGCCGACAGACGCAGGTCGGAGGCTCGTGCCACAGCGGCACCGCGGCCGTGCACCGAGGCGAACGTCGCTGTGTCGGAATCGTTGTCCCGGGCCGAGGAGATGTACTCGGCCAGCGCTGCCAGGTCCATGGCGGGCCCGGTGATCACCCCGACCGGAACATCGACATCGTAGATCTCGCGGAGAAGCGTGGAGAACGTCAACGCCGACAACGAATCTCCGCCCAAGTCGCTGAAGTGCGCGTCGGGACGGATATCGGACCCGGCGCATCCCAACAGGGCCTGGGCCGCGTCGCCGACGGTGGTCAGAACGGGGGCATCGGCACCGGTACGCCTGAGTTCGCGTAGGCGATCGTTCTGACCGGTCTCGAGTTCCGCGTAGCGACGTTCCAGTTCTTCTCCGTAGCGCTCGACGAGTTTGGGTCGCAGTTGCTTACCTGCCCCGGACAAGAGTCCGTTCTCCTGCGTGAACGGGTCGTGTTCGATGACTACTTCACGTGGAATCTCGTACGAATTCAGCGCTTCCGTGCGTGCGATCTGCTGCAACGATTCGATGACCGAACCCGCAGTCGTGTCCGGGTCGGCCGGTACGACAACTGCCAGAAGGTATGCCCGCTGGCTGTTGCCGTACACGAATATCTGATTCACCAGCTCGCTGGTACCGAACAGGGCTTCCAGGCGCGCCAGCGCGACGAACTCGCCCTGAGCCAGTTTCAGAACGTTCTTGCGTCGGTCGACGTAGGCGAGTCGGTCCGGCTCGATCTCGGCGACGACGTCCCCGGTGCGATAGAAGCCCTCGGAGTCGAAGACGTCGGCCGTGACGTCCGGGCGCTTGTAGTAACCGGGAATGATGGAGGTCGTCTTGAGCAGGAGCTCACCGCGCGGATGCGGTGTGTCGGTGGAGAAGTAGCCGAGTTCGGGTACGTCGTCGAGCTTGTATTCGATCACCGGCGGCCGCTGAACGACGCCGTCGTGCAACACCATTCCGGCTTCTGTGGAGCCGTAGTTGTCGCGCACCCGAATATCGAGCAGCTCGGAGACGAAGTCCTTCACCTCGTCGGCAATCGGCGCGGTACCGACCATCGCTGCGAGGACGCGACCGCCGAACTGTTCGATCCTGTTGCGCTCCAGCACTTCTCGTCGCGTCCTGTCGGCGTCGCCACCGGCAGTCCGTTCGGTTTCCCGGTCGATCTCGGCAAGAACGTTGTGCCGAATCATCTCGCAGACCCGCGGGATCAACAGTGCCATCGTGGGCCGAGCGAGCGCGAAATCCTCGAACAGGGTCGACAGGTCGCTCGCCCCGGCGAAGTGGACGGTGCCGCCTGCTGCAAGAGTCGAGAAGACGAGGCCACGGCCGGCCAGGTGACTCATCGGAAGATAGTCGAGAGTGATGACCGGGAAGGCAGGCCCGTCCGTGGACTCGGAGGAAGCTCCGGTGTGGTGCCAGGCGCCGGTCCAGGCTCCGCACACGATTCGCTCGGTGTGCATCGCTCCCTTGGGGGTTCCGGTGCTGCCGGAGGTGTAGATCAGTGTCGCGAGTCGGTCGGGATCCTCGGCATCGGGTAGGGGAACCGACGGTAGTTGCGCCCCGTCGCGAACCAACTCGGTGAGCGGACGAACGAAGACTCCCGCCTGTTCGGCAACGCTGCGCGCGGTCTCCATGATCTGTGTGTGCGCGTCGATCGCACCGTCGTAATCGAGGACGACGATTCTTCGGATGGATCGACAATGCGTGGCAACCTGGACCGCGACGGACAGATTGTCGACATCGGCTGCCAGGACGACGGGCTCGACTTCCGCGGCGATGGCCGAGAGTTGGCCCGCGGTGGCACCGGCCTGCAGCGGAACGGCGATTGCGCCGAGCCGAATCGTGGCCAATTCCGCGACGACGTAGTCGGCACTCGCGAATCCCAGGGTTGCGAAGAAGTCTCCCGAAGCGATACCGAATGCGTCGTGCGTCAATGCCGATGCCAGTGCACCTGCGTCGTTCCAGGCTCGGCCGTAGGTGACGGTTTCGAAGCGCGGGAGCAGGCGGAGAGTGGTCGTGTCGTCGACTCGTGCGATCTCCCGGGCCCGGCGGCCGAGTGCCGGCCGATCGGAGTAGCGCGTCATGATCTCGGCAACCACGCGGGCCAGGTTGGGCGACAACTCCTGGGCGGCGTCGGCCACTGCGCTGTCCGGTTCGGCGGCTCGGAACTCGTCATCGATCCGGTGGAGCTCGGTGAAGCGATCGCGCCCTCTGATCTCTCGCTCACGTTCGCTGTCGACGGCCAGTGTGTGCGTCATGCTCGACTCCCCTCCGACGATGCGCACCGGAACAGCCGGGCGCTGTCGATTGCTCGATCAAATATCGTTATCAAAGGTAAGCATATGCCGATGTGGCTTTTTTGAATCGTGATGCTGCTCATAGTCCGATTCGCCGTAAATGTCTGCCCGGCTGCGGCTTTCGACATTGCCCCGGTCGACCGCCCGCAGCCAGGACCGTTTGTCGCGACGCTCGGCGTGGCCGTCGCAACGCGACTTGTATGGTGAGGAAAGTAGTCACGTGCGTCACAGCGCTCACGCAGGAGTGGAACCTTCGGAACGACCCATGCGGTGGCGGTGCCCCCTCTCGATCGGAGAAGTGAATGTCGGACGTCCTCTCGCGACGCGACCTGGATTTTCTGCTGTACGAATGGTTGGACGTGGCGGCACTGACTGCTCGACCTCGGTTCGCAGAGCACTCGAAGGAGACCTTCGACGCGGTCCTCGATCTCAGCGCGGATATCGCCCGCAAGCACTTCGCGCCGCACAACAAGAAGGCGGACGCGCAGGAGCCGACGATGAACGCGGACGGTTCGGTGGAGCTGATACCGGAAGTGAAGGCAGCGCTCGATGTCTATGCGTCGGCGGGTTTGATCGCCGGGCAGTTCGACGAGTCGATCGGCGGCATGCAACTGCCAGCGACTGTCTCCCGGGCAGCGATGGCGTTCTTCCAGGCCGCCAACGCCGGGACCTCCTCGTACCCGTTTCTCACCATGGCCAACGCCAACCTGATCGCGACGTACGGCACGCCGGATCAGGTGCGAGATTACGTCCGTCCGATGCTGGACGGGCGCTGGTTCGGCACCATGTGTTTGTCGGAACCGCAGGCCGGCTCCTCACTGGCCGACATCACGACCAAAGCAGTACCGCAGGGCGACGGTAGCTTCCGAATCACCGGCACCAAGATGTGGATTTCGGGTGGAGATCACGAACTGACCGAGAACATCGTTCACCTGGTGCTCGCCAAGACGCCGGGCGGACCGCCGGGGGTCAAGGGAATCTCCCTGTTCATCGTTCCCAAATTCCTTCCCGATGGCAACGGGGGTACGGGCGAGCGCAACGACATCGTGCTCACCGGACTCAATCACAAGATGGGCAACCGCGGCACCACGAACACGCTGCTGGCGTTCGGCGACGGAACCCACTCTCCCGGTGGGCAACCCGGAGCGGTCGGCTTCCTCGTCGCCGAGGAGAACCGCGGATTGTCGTACATGTTCCACATGATGAACGAAGCGCGGATCGGCGTCGGATTCCTTGCGATAGCCCTCGGCTACGTCGGCTACCTGAAGTCGGTGGAGTATGCGAAGACCCGTACGCAGGGCCGACCACTCGGCGCCAAGGATCCGGCTGCACCTGCGGTCGCGCTGATCGAACACGCCGACGTTCGGCGAATGTTGTTGGCGCAGAAGTCCTACGTCGAAGGGGCGCTGGCGCTCGGACTCTACTGTTCGCGCCTGGTCGATCATCAGGACTCTGCGTCCGACGACGCCGAAGCAGCACGATCGACGTTGCTGCTCGACGTACTGACGCCGATCGCCAAGAGCTGGCCGTCGCAGTGGTGCCTCGAAGCCAACAGTCTGGCCATTCAGGTGCACGGCGGCTACGGATACACCCGCGACTACGACGTCGAACAGCACTACCGCGACAATCGACTCAACCCGATTCACGAAGGCACACACGGTATTCAAGGTCTGGATCTGCTCGGACGGAAGGTGATCATGCAGGGCGGCGCTGGATTGGCTCTGCTGGCCGAACACATCGGGCAGACAGTCGATCGTGCGCACTCGGGAGGCGGTGACGCTGCTCGTTACGCGGACGAACTGCACGCACGCGTCGGCAGAATCGTCGAGGTCACCGCTGCGGTGTGGGGCACCGGCGATGCCGCTGTGGCACTGGCCAACTCCACGGCGTACCTGGAGGCGATGGGGCACACGGTCATCGCCTGGATGTGGCTCGAGCAGTTGCTGGCCGTCGGCACGAAGACCGGAGACTTCTACGACGGAAAGCGTTCCGCAGCAAAATACTTCTACGTCTACGAATTGCCGAAGGTGGACGTCCAACTCGACCTGTTGGCGAAGCTGGACCGCACCACCCTCGATATGTCGCCCGCTTGGTTCTGATCAACAGTCACAAGGAGATTCACACATATGTCGATCTTGGACAAATTCCGCCTGGACGGTCGCGTCGTCATCGTCACCGGTGCATCCTCCGGACTGGGCGTGGCCTTCGCCAAAGCAGCCGCCGAGGCGGGAGCGGATGTGGTGCTCGCCGCACGGAGAGTGGACAAGTTGGCGCAGACCGCCGAGTTGATCGACAGCGTCGGAGGGCGCTCGGCCACGGTCGCCACCGACGTGGTCGACCCGGATCAGTGCACCGCGATGGTCGAGTCCGCGATGGCGGAGTTCGGGAAGGTGGACGTGCTGATCAACAACGCCGGAGTCGGCACGGCCTATCCGGCAACTCGTGAGACGCCCGAGCAGTTCCGCTCGGTGATCGACATCAACCTGAACGGTTCGTACTGGGCAGCTCAGGCCTGTGGACGGGTGATGGCACCCGGCAGTTCGATCGTGAACATCTCGAGCATTCTGGGGCTGACGACGGCGGGCCTACCGCAGGCGGCCTACAGCGCCAGCAAAGCGGCCATCGTCGGCCTCACCCGCGATCTCGCCCAGCAGTGGGGCGCACGTAAAGGCATCAGGGTCAACGCGATTGCGCCAGGATTCTTCCAGAGCGAGATGACGGACTCGTACCGGCCTGGATACCTCGACTCGATGGCTCCGCGAATGATCCTCGGACGCAAGGGTGATCCAGAGGAGCTGGCCGCAACCGCGATCTGGCTCGCCTCGGACGCCGGGGGATACGTGACGGGTCAGACCATCGCGGTCGACGGCGGGATCACGATCACCTGACCGCCGCTACGACGTTGCCGTCACCGCGATCCCTTCGCGGATCAGTCTGCGCGCAACCACGCATGCGTCCTCGGTGTCGAGGCCCGGCATCGAATCGAGGCGGCACGGAGCGCCCTTCATCAGGCTCTCGATCGCGTCGGCGCACTGAGACGGCAGCGTGACCGTTTTGTTCCTGAGCACCATCGATACGCCGTCGTTCGTGTGCGAGATCCGCGCGAAGATGCCGGGCCGCAATCGAATCGAGTTGTCGCCCCGCAGCGCACCCATCGCTGCGACGCTCGCCAGTGGACGGACCGGTTCCGGTCTGACGAGGTCGTCGTGACGATCTGCGACGCGTTCGGCGAGACGACGTACCGCGTCGGGGTCTCGGTCGATCTCGTCGAGCGCGGCGCGCATGGCGTCCACAACTCGGTGTACATGCGGGACGATGGACTCCGGGTCGGAGTGGTCGAGGCCGGCAGGGAGGGGAGCACGCAGACTCTCGACGTCGCCGAGCGCCTTCAGCACGTGGTGGGCGAGGTCGTAGTCGTTGTACGACGCGACGCCGATGGTCAAGTGCACGGAGGTGTCGCCGAGCGCCTGGGCAGAATGGATCCACCCGCGCGGCAGATAGAGCACGTCGCCGGGCTCGAGGACGACGTCCAGTTCGGGAGTGTTCGATGCATGGTCTTCGACGGCCGACCGTCGATCCGACCACGGTTGATTGTTGAGCGGATGCACGTGCACCGGCGAGTGAATGCTCCACCGCTTCGTCCCCGCGATCTGGACGACGAACACATCGTGCACGTCGTAGTGCGGTGAGAAGCCCTGGGACGCAGCCGGTGTGACGTACGAGTTCACCTGCACCGGATGACCCAGCTCGCGAACGAGATCGCCGACGAAATGAATCAGCGGTGGCCACAGCCGGTGGAGGCCCTGCAGAACCAGCGTGTTCCCGGCAGCGAACGCAGCCAGCACCGCACCCGAATCCACTTGATCGGTCACCTCTGCTCCGAACCCGCCGGAGGCCGTGAACTGCGTTTTGTCCAGCAAACGGCCGTCCTTGGCCATCCGCACGAACGGGGTACGCACACCGCGTTCGGCTATCAGCTCGTCCACTGCGTCGAGTGTCATCAGATCGTCGAACGACCCCGGCAGTTCGGCGGATCGGGTGAGTTTGGGTGCGGCTCCCCAGAACCGGTCTGCGAACTCCCCGAAGTCGGTACCGGTGAGACGACCGAGCGCGGACCGGTTTCCCGATCCGCGCTCGCCGCTCGGCTCAGTGCTCAAGCGGTGCCGTCCGCACCGCCGTCGTGCCCATTGGGGTTGGATCCGCCGTCGGCCGGGCCCTCGCCCGCACCGGCGGGGCCGTCTGCTCCGCCGTCGTGTCCGTCAGGATTGGATCCACCGTCGGCCGGCCCTTCACCGGCTCCGGCGGGGCCGTCTGCTCCGCCGTCATGACCACCGGGGTTCGATCCGCCGTCTGCGGGTCCCTCGCCTGCGGCTCCGCCCGTGGTGGTGATGTCGTCGTCGTTGATGCTCATCGAAGTCCTTCCGGTCGTAACGGTTCGTGTACCCGCGCAGCGCGAGAACACCGGGGGTATTGACGCAAACTCTGCTTCTCAAACAGCGGTCGCGCCGTGAATCTCAGGCAGAGTCGTCGGCGATCTCGGGCGCGTTCTCCCGCGTCGCCATCCCGCCTCCGCCGCCGCCGTCCACGGGCCCTGGTCGGCCGCCCTTCGGCGTGTCCGAGGCCTTCTCGGACTCGGTCGGGTTCTCGTTGTCGGTGTTCTCGTCGCGTCCCATGGTTCGACAGTAGACCGCCGCGAAGGCCGTGGGACCATGGAACGATGGATCGATCCCGAGCGCAGCACGTGGTGCTGCTCGACGACGAAGGCCGTGCCGTCGGCACACACGACAAGACCACCGTTCACACGCTGGACACGCCACTTCACCTGGCATTTTCCAGCTACGTGGTGAGAGCGGACGGCGCTGTTCTTCTCACGCGTAGGGCGTCGAGCAAGACGACGTGGCCAGGGGTGCTGACCAATACGTGTTGTGGCCACCCGGCTCCGGGAGAGAAGCTCGACGATGCAGTGCTGCGCCGGATCGGTGAAGAACTCGGCCTTCGTGCGGAATCTGCCGAGTTGGTACTGCCGCACTTCCGGTACCGGGCCGTCATGGACAACGGAATTGTCGAGAACGAGATATGTCCGGTGTACCGAGTGCAAGTCGACGAGCACGCGACACTCGATCCGGATCCGGCCGAGGTGGACGAGACTCGATGGGTGTCGTGGCGTGAGTTCTCCGCAGGGGTGCTCGGCGGCACGATCGATGTATCACCTTGGTGCCGAACGCAGGTGGAGCAGTTGACTGCTCTGGCCGACGAGCCACTCGGCTGGCCTGCGTCGCCGGACGACCTGCTACCACCCGCCGCCCGGCCCGCCGATACCCGCTGATCTCGCCGGGCCTCTAGGGTTCGTACTGTGACTGACGACGATTCGGGTAGGCCGAACGAGGACCTGCTCGATCGAGCGTCCATCGCGCGCGAACTCGGCCGTTTCTCCCATCGCACCGCCGAATCCGGCGGACTGCGCGCCGCTGCCGTCGCCGTTGCGGTCGGTGGACCGCCGGGGGACAGGCGCATGCTCTTGACGAGGCGGCCGGATCGGTTGCGCGCGCATCCGGGCCAGTACGCGTTGCCCGGCGGCGGGGTGGACCCGGGCGAATCCACGATGCAGGCCTGTTTGCGGGAACTGGCCGAGGAGTTGGGGATTCGAGCCGAGGAGACCGACGTTCTCGGAAGGTTGGACGACTACGTCACTCGATCCGGGTATGTCATCACTCCGTTCGTGGTGTGGGTCGGCGATTACTCGTCCACGTTGTTGCCCAGTGAGGACGAAGTGGCCGAAGTGTTCGAGGTGACGGTCGACGAACTCGACGTCGACGCCCAGTTCGTGTCGATTCCGGAATCGACACGTCCGGTCATTCGCTGGCCGTACCGAACCGGGGCCATCCATGCTCCGACCGGTGCGATCGTCCACCAGTTTCGTGAGGTGGCGCTGCACGGTCGACACACCCGAGTCGCGGACTTCGAGCAGCCGGTGTTCGCGTGGCGCTAACGTGGCCGCAGGCCCGGTGCGCACACCGCGGCGAGCAGGACGACAAGGAGGTGATCGCCGATGACGAACGACCGTGAGCTCGAGGTATCGGATCGCATCGCGACCATTCCCAACCTGCTCAGCGCAATCCGTCTGTTGGGCGTTCCGCTGTTCCTCTACCTGATGCTGGGCCCCGAGGCCGATGGGTGGGCGTTGGTGATACTGCTCGTCAGCGGTGGAACCGATTGGCTCGACGGCAAATTGGCTCGCATGCTCGGCCAGGCATCGAAGCTGGGTGCCATTCTCGATCCGCTGGTCGATCGGCTCTACGTCGTCAGCACTCTGGTGGCGTTCGTTCTGCGCGGCATCATTCCCTGGTGGGTTGCGGCCATACTCATCGGGCGCGACGCCGTGCTCGGATTGACGATGTTCGTCTACCGCCGCCGGTCTCTTCCGCCTCCGGACGTCATCTATCTCGGTAAGGCCGCCACGTTCGTGGTGATGATCGCGCTGCCGGTCCTGCTGGTATCGGCCGGCAGCAATTCGGTGGCGGACGCCGCGGGACCGCTCGGATACGCGTTGCTGATCTGGGGCACGGCGCTGTACACCTGGACCGGTCTGTTGTATCTCGGCAAAGCGATCGCCGTCGCCAGGGCAATCGATCCGACTGTTGCCGGCACCTGACGGTGGAGCCCGCGGAACGACCAGGGCGGTCGAGTTCACAGGTCAGGAGGAATCCGGTCCCGTCGTTGTTGACGTCGTTGCTGACCGACCATCTGGACCCGGTATACGACGCCGCGGCCGCCGAACGTACTGCGCAGCACACCCGCAAGCCGCGGGTTCCTGCGGCGTTCTGGTTGTTGGGGGGTGCCGTCGTCGTCGGGGTGATCTTCGGCATCGCGTTCTCGCAACTGGCGTCCGGTGCAGCCGATGTCGACCGTGCGGGTGCCGATGCGTCGGCTGCTGTTCGAGCCGCGCAGGATCGCAGCGCCGATTTGGAAGTGACGCAGCAGGCCCTGGCCGAAGAAGTGTCCTCGGAGCGTGAGAGAGCCCTTCGGTCCGATGTCTCGGGCAGTGCGCTGCTGGAACGGTTGAGTGCTGTCGAGTCCGCTGCTGGCATCGATCGGGTGTCCGGACCTGGGCTCTCGGTCGTCGTCACCGAACCGGTTGTCGAGGACGACACGTCGGATCGGTCGGTTCGCCGGGGTTCGGGCGCAGCCGTGCTCGATCGGGACATCGCTGCGATCGTCAATTCGTTGTGGGCGAGCGGGGCGGAGGCGGTATCGGTGGACGGTGTTCGAGTCGGACCGAACGTCACCATCCGGCAGGCGGGTGGGGCGATGCTGCTGGACAATCGCCCGATCGACTCACCGTACGAGATCGACGCGATCGGGCCGCCGCAGCGTATTCAGGTCCAGTTCGTCGTCAGCGACGCCTATCTGCGGATGAGTACGGTGGCGCAGTTGTACGGCGTCGGATTCACGGTGCGCCCGGCCACCGATCTCGAACTCGGTCCCGCTGCTGTGAGAGAGTCGTTCGAGGCAGAGGAGGCAGGCCCACGATGACGGAGCACGATCCACCGAATGCCGTACCGGCCGAGTCCGAGGCGCAGGTGTCGTCGGATGCGCCGATCACTCCGACCCACGGTGTCTATGCCCTCGCAGCGATCGCCGCACTGGTGGTCGGCGTCGTCATCGGGACGGTCGCGGGTCCTCAGGTTCCCGCTGTGGTTGCGCCGTATCTGCCGATCGCCGTCGTCGCGGCGATCGACGCAGTGTTCGGTGGTGTACGGGCTTTCCTCGACGGAATCTTCGACGCCAAGGTGTTCGTGATTTCGTTCGTGTTCAACGTCCTGGTCGCGGCCTTGATCGTGTGGCTCGGTGACCAGCTCGGAGTGGGAACTCAGCTGTCCACGGCAATCGTCGTCGTCCTCGGAATTCGTATCTTCGGCAATGCTGCCGCCCTACGCCGACGTCTGTTCGGTGCCTAGACCATGACGGCAGGCGGCGGTCGACACGGATGGCGTGCGCGGCGTCCCGAGGCAGAAGGGCGAAGGCGCGGAGCGGTATTCGGCTTTCTGGCGCTCGCGCTGCTGTGCGTCCTGGGAATCGGCCTCGCAACGCAGGTACGAGAGACGAGCACGACCGATGGCCTGGAGAACTCCCGGCCCGAGGACCTTCTGGTCGTCCTGGACACCCTGACCCGACGCGAGGCGTCCATCCGGGACGAGATCGGCACCCTGCAGGCCACCCTGGCGACACTGCGTCAGTCCGGTTCGGGATCGGAGGCAGCAGTGGCGGAAGCGCAGGAGCGACTGTCCGCGTTGTCGATTCAAGTCGGCACCGTCGCGGCCCAGGGGCCGGGGGTGACAGTGGTGATCGAGGACCCCAATTCGGGCGTGGGATCGGACGTGCTGCTCGACGCGATGCAGGAGTTGCGCGCGGCCGGTGCCGAAGCACTCCAGCTCGAGGGCGGCGGCAATGCCGTGCGCATCGGTGTCGACTCGTGGATCGCCGGTTCTGCGGGTCGGGTGGTGGTCGACGGGCGAGAACTGCGTGCCCCGTACACCTTCACTGTCATCGGAGACCCGCCGACTCTCGCATCGGCACTGAACATTCCCGGAGGGGTCGTGGACACGGTGACTCGCAACGGTGCAACGACGAACATCGCGCAGTCGGACCAGGTCACGGTGTCCGCCTTGCGGGACCCGCGCCCGCGTCAATACGCTCAGCCCGGAAACTGACCGCCTGATTGCCCCGGGCCACGATCGAAGGGAATGCCGCGTTGAGCGACATCGACACACCAGCTGATCTGTACTACACCCCCGAGCACGAGTGGGTGCAGCGCACGGGGCCTGCAACGGTGCGGATCGGTATCACCGATTTCGCGCAGTCGCAGTTGGGCGACGTGGTGTTCGTTCAGCTTCCCTCCATCGGCGACACCGTCACCGCGGGCGAGTCTCTCGGCGAGGTCGAATCCACCAAGAGTGTCTCCGACGTGTTCAGCCCTCTGACCGCGAAAGTGGTTGCCGTGAACCAGGATCTGGACGGCGAGCCGGAGAAGGTGAATTCGGGCCCCTACACCGGAGGCTGGCTGATCGACCTCGAGGTTTCGACACCGGAGGAGTTGGACGCGGCACTGGCGCAGATGCTCGATGCCGCCGGATATGCTCTCATCACGGCCGAGTGATCGGCCGGCTGTCGACACCGGCCAACAGGCCACACGGCCCCCGCCGCGCAGGGTACGGTCGACACCGAGCGAATACCCTGTCGGGGCGAAGGTCCAGCAAGCTGTACGACGCTACGCACCACCGAACGCCAAGCAACACCCGATGTGAAGACCATGTACTGCGTTACCCGCGGCGATCGCTGCCTCGGGTGAACGGACTGAGAAGGAGTAACGGTGAGCCAGAACGACAACGACAGCAACTATGGGGAGTCACCGGCAGAGACCACCTCGGTCTTCCGCGCGGATTTCCTGCAGGAGCTGGACAACTCCGCGGCCACCCAGAGCACCGAAGCTCCGGTATCGGGTGTCGAGGGGTTGCCTGTCGGTGCCGCGCTGCTCGTCGTCAAGCGGGGACCCAACGCCGGGTCACGGTTCCTGCTCGACCAGCCGACCACTTCGGCCGGTCGGCACCCCGACAGTGACATCTTCCTCGACGATGTCACCGTCAGCCGTCGGCACGCCGAGTTCCGGCAGGACGAGGACGACTTCCAGGTCGTGGACGTCGGCAGCCTCAACGGCACGTACGTCAACCGGGAGCCGGTCGACTCGGCCGTGCTGGCAAACGGTGACGAGGTCCAGATCGGCAAGTTCCGGCTGGTGTTCCTCACCGGACCGCGCGGTGGCAACGGATCTCAGGTCGGCGACACGTCTGCGGGTGCAGGAAGCCAGTGACCGCCGTCGGGCAGCAGTCCAACGGGGGGATGTCGATTGGCTCCGTCCTCGATCGACTTCGGCCCGACTTTCCTGATGTCACCATCTCGAAGATCAGATTCCTCGAAGCCGAGGGTCTGATTTCGCCGGAGCGCACACCCTCGGGGTACCGACGGTTCTCCATCGCGGACTGCGAGCGTCTGCGCTTCGTACTGACCGCGCAGCGCGATCAGTACCTGCCGCTCAAGGTCATCAAGGAACAGCTCGAAGCCATCGACCACGGGGTCGCCACCGTGGAACGGGCCGACGCGACGGTCAAGCGTCCGCGGTCGCTCACGGTCGCTGCCGGTGAGGTGTCGCCCGAGGAGTTTCTGCCCGATCGAGAGGTTCGTATCGCCAAGGCAGACCTCCTCGCTCAGGCGGGGATCGACGATGCGTTTCTGACCGAGCTGCTGCGAGCCGGTTTGATCACTCCCGGGCAGGCCGGTTTCTACGACGACGGAGCGGTGACGCTCGCCCGAACCGCACACGCGATGTTGCAGTTCGGTCTCGAAGTGCGCCACCTTCGAGCGTTCAAGCTCGCGGCGGACCGCGAAGCCGGGTTGGTTGCGCAGATCGCCGGACCCGTTGCCAAGGGCCGAGACGCCGGTGCGCGCGATCGCGCGGAGGAAATGATCCGTGAGTTGGCCGCACTGTCCTTGACCTTGCACACCTGTCTCGTCAAAGCGGCGGTGCGCGGTGCGCTCGACCGGTGACGCGCTCTCGTGTCGTTTCGAATTCCAATAGACTGGGCTGAGCCGGTCTTCAGCGCAGTCCGGATTTCTCGAGTTGAGAGGCAGACACGATGAGTGAGATGCGTGTGGTCGGTATTCGTGTCGAACAACCGCAGAACCAGCCCGTGTTGCTGTTGCGTGAGGCCGACGGCGACCGGTACCTCCCGATCTGGATCGGTCAAACAGAGGCTGCTGCAATCGCTTTGGAGCAGCAGGGCGTCCAACCTGCTCGGCCTCTCACCCACGATCTCGTCAAGGACTTGATCTCGGCACTGGGGCACCAGCTCAAGGAGGTGCGCATCGTCGATCTGCAGGAGGGCACCTTCTACGCCGATCTCGTGTTCGACAAGGACATCAGAGTCTCCGCTCGGCCGTCGGATTCGGTTGCCATCGCACTTCGGGCCGGGGTGCCGATCTTCGCCGAGGAGCCCGTGTTGGCCGAAGCCGGGTTGATCATGCCCGACGAGCGCGAGGACGAGGTCGAGAAGTTCAAGGAGTTCCTCGAATCCGTGTCTCCCGACGACTTCAAAGCCACCGACGGGTAACAGAAGAGTCTCAACCTCAACTTTAGGTTCAGGTTTACGGCGCGTTGCGTTGAATCTGCACGATCGTCCCCATAACGTTCGTGCCAGTGAAGTTCATCGCCGCTGCTGGTCCGATCCGGTGCAGTTCACGCCTCTTCGACAGCTGCCGAGGCGTACTCTGGCCTGGTACACGGTATGACTTCACGCGAGTACACCGAGACATCTCCAGTGTCTCGGACGGATCGCAGTACTGACTCGATCCGAACGCAGTGAGACATCCGAGAGGGAGCAGTCAGTGGGAGATCAGCCGCAGCAGCATCACGGCAGTCGAGAGTCCGCAGCCGCAGGCCGGACCGAGGACACGCCCGTCGGTGCCGATGCTCGGGTCGACACCTCCGACCAGGCGTCGAACGCCCGAATCGAAGCGCCCCAGGACATTCAACCGGGATTGTTCCCCGACGACTCCGTGCCCGACGAACTCGTGGGCTACCGCGTGCCGAGTGCCTGCCAGATCGCCGGCATCACGTACCGCCAGCTCGATTACTGGGCCCGCACCGGGCTGGTCGTGCCATCCATCCGCGGCGCAGCGGGGTCGGGAAGCCAGCGGCTGTATTCGTTCAAGGACATGCTCGTCCTCAAGATCGTCAAGCGCCTGCTCGATACCGGGATCTCGCTGCAGAACATCCGCGTCGCCGTCGACCACCTTCGCCAGCGCGGTGTGGGCGACCTCGCCAACATCACGCTGTTCTCGGACGGCACCACCGTGTACGAGTGCACGTCGGCAGAAGAAGTGGTCGACCTCCTCCAAGGCGGGCAGGGCGTGTTCGGTATCGCCGTGAACGGCGCGATGCGCGAGCTCACCGGCACCATCGCCGACTTCCCGGCCGAACGAGCCGACGGCGGTGAAAGCCAGTCGAGCCCCGAGGACGAGCTGGCGTCGCGCCGCAAGAATCGCGCGAGCCGCAAGACCGGCTAGACTTTCCTCGTCGCGCCCGCGCGGGAGAGTTCCGAGGCACCCAGTCTCGGACGCCGAAGGAGCAACACCTCCCCGTCAATCTCTCAGGCACACGGACCGTGTGGGCTTCGACAACTCTGGAAAGTGGTGGGAGCACCCACCCGCCCAAGGGGAAAGGTGCCGGCGCGCTTGTCTGGCGCGCCGTGTCCGACCGAATCTCTCAGGCGCGCGCGTCAGCGGGCACACGACAGAGGGGGAGGAGCGGCCGGAGCGCATGCCTCGGTCGTCCGACGCCTCGTCTTTCCGGCACCTGGGAGCACATCGTGACCGACCGAACCGCCTCGTCCGCACACACTTTCGTCGACCGCCACATCGGCCCCGACGCCACCGAGTTGGTCCGCATCCTCGACACGATCGGCGTCGACAGTCTCGACGAGCTGGCCCGCAAGGCCGTTCCGTCGTCCATCCTCGACACCGTGGTCGACGGCGTTCCCGAGGGCATGGCAACACTGTCGCCTGCCCTGAGCGAGCACGAGGTACTCGCCGCACTGGCCGAGCTCGCCGGGCAGAACACCGTGGCGACGTCGATGATCGGCCTCGGGTACTACGACACGTTGACCCCGCCGGTGCTGACCCGGGGAATTCTGGAGAATCCGGCCTGGTACACCGCGTACACGCCGTATCAGCCCGAAATCAGCCAGGGGCGGCTGGAAGCACTGCTGAACTTCCAGACCATGGTCGCCGACCTCACCGGCATGGACGTGGCGAATGCGTCGATGCTCGACGAGTCGACGGCCGCCGCCGAATCCATGACCTTGATGCGGCGCGCGAACAGAGCTTCCAAGTCCCCTCGGCTACTGGTCGATTCCGACATCTTTCCGCAGACCGAGGCCGTATTGGCCACTCGCGCCGAGCCGTTGGGGATCGAACTGGTCTACGCCGATCTGGCCGACGGCCTGCCCGACGGGGAATTTTTTGGTGTGCTGGCGCAGCTGCCGGGAGCATCGGGCCGTCTGGTCGATCACACGGCGACGATCGAGGCCGCGCACGAACGTGGCGCGTTGGTTGCCGTGGGAGTGGACCTGCTGGCCGCCACCGTGGTGACTCCGCCCGGTGAGATCGGCGCGGACGTCTGCTTCGGAACCACCCAGCGGTTCGGTGTCCCGATGGGATACGGCGGACCGCACGCCGGCTACCTCGCAGTGCGGTCAGGTCATTCCCGTCAGCTACCCGGCCGACTGGTCGGGGTCTCGCTCGACGCGGACGGCCACCGCGCCTACCGTCTGGCGCTGCAGACCCGCGAGCAGCACATCCGCCGCGAGAAGGCGACCTCCAACATCTGTACCGCTCAGGTCCTGCTGGCCATCGTCGCCGCGATGTACGCCAGCTACCACGGCGCAGACGGATTGCGGGCCATAGCGACTCGGGTGAATGTGCATGCTCGAAACGTGGCCGCAGGTCTGCGAGAGGCAGGCATCGACGTGGTGCACTCGGAATTCTTCGACACCGTCCTCGCGTCGATCCCGGGCAGGGCCGAGGCCGTCGTCGACGATGCCAAGCAACGCGGCATCAATCTGCGGTTGGTCGACGCCGACCACGTCGCCGTAGCGTGCGACGAGGCGACGACACCCGAGCACATCGCGAACGCACTCGCAGCGTTCGGTGCAGAAACCGCCGGTGCCGGAGCCGAGTCGTTGCCGGCGAACATGACGCGCACCTCGGAATACCTCACGCACCCGGCATTCACCCGGTACCGGACCGAGACGGCCATGCTGCGCTACCTGCGCGCGTTGTCCGACAAGGACATCGCTCTCGATCGCAGCATGATTCCACTCGGTTCGTGCACGATGAAGCTGAACGCAACCGCGGAGATGGAGTCCATCACCTGGCCGCAGTTCGCCCGTCAGCACCCCTTCGCTCCGTCCTCGGACGTGCCCGGTCTCCTGAGGGTGATCGCCGACCTGGAACGGTGGCTGGTGGACATCACCGGCTACGACGCGGTCAGCCTGCAGCCGAATGCCGGCAGCCAAGGCGAATACGCGGGACTGCTCGCCATACGTCGCTACCACCTCGGCAACGGCGACGCCGAACGCACCGTCTGCCTGATCCCGTCGAGTGCCCACGGCACCAACGCAGCCTCGGCGGTGATGGTGGGTATGCGCGTCGTCGTCGTGGCCTGCCGTCCCAACGGTGACGTCGACGTCGACGACCTGCGCGCCAAGATCGCCGAGCACGCCGACACCCTCGCCGCGATCATGATCACCTATCCCTCGACCCACGGCGTGTACGAGCACGAGATCTCCGAGATCTGTGCAGCGGTCCACGACGCAGGCGGTCAGGTGTACGTCGACGGTGCCAACCTCAACGCCCTCGTCGGTTTGGCGCGCCCCGGCCGATTCGGCGGCGACGTCAGCCACCTGAACCTGCACAAGACATTCTGCATCCCGCACGGAGGCGGCGGGCCCGGTGTGGGACCGATCGGTGTGCGGTCGCATCTGCAGCCGTACCTGCCGGGGCATCCACTGGCCCCACAGCTCGGTTCGGGACCGACGGTGTCCGGTGCCCCGTACGGCAGTGCCTCGATCCTGACGATCACCTGGGCCTACATCGCGATGATGGGTGCGACGGGACTTCGGCAGGCGACGTTGACTGCCATCGCGTCGGCCAACTACATCGCCCGCCGCCTCGACGAGTACTTCCCGGTTCTGTACACCGGCGACAACGGCATGGTCGCCCACGAGTGCATTCTCGATCTGCGAGGGTTGACCAAGGACACCGGAGTCACTGTCGACGACGTTGCGAAAAGATTGGCGGACTACGGTTTCCACGCGCCCACGATGAGCTTCCCGGTGCCCGGAACACTGATGGTCGAGCCGACCGAGAGCGAGAACTTCGAGGAGATCGACGCGTTCTGCGACGCGATGATCGCCATCAGGGGAGAGATCGATCGCGTCGGATCGGGCGAATGGACCGTCGAGGACAACCCACTTCGAGGCGCACCGCACACCGCTCGGAGCCTGGCCGCCGAATGGGATCACCCGTATTCACGGGAACTCGCTGCTTACCCCGCGGGCTACGACCGACCGAAGGTATGGCCCGCGGTGCGACGCATCGACGGTGCACACGGTGATCGCAACCTGGTGTGCTCGTGCCCACCGATCGAGGCGTTCGCCTGAGCCTGGAACATTGCCCGCCACGTCGGCGTGGCGGGCTCTGTTTTACCCGTGTCGGAGGCTTCAGCCCCGGGTGAGTTCGAGCATCGCGATCTCGGGCGGAGCGGCGACGCGAACCGGTGGACCCCACGCGCCCGCACCCCTGGTGGTGTACAGCGTGGTGTTGCCTATCGTGTCCAGCCCTTCGACACTGGGCTGCTGGAGCGGCACCAGGTACCGAATCGGCCAGATCTGACCCCCATGCGTGTGCCCGGACACCTGCATGTCGACTCCGAAGTCGGACGCCTCCACCGCCTGCAACGGCTGATGCGCCATCAACAATACGAATCGATCCGGGTCGATCCCGTCCAATGCCGCGGCGAGATCGGGTTCGTACGGTGCCGGTGCGGTGGCGTCGTTGATGCCGGCGATATCGATCGCGGCGTCACCACGAGTGATCGTCGTGCGCTCGTTGCGTAGAACGTCGATGCCGAGCGTGGACCAGAAGTCGAGCCATTCGCCGCCGTCACCCGCATAGAACTCGTGGTTGCCGCTGACGGCGAACACACCGAGCGGGGCGTCGAGGTCGCGGAGCGGCTCCAGGTCTTCTCCCACCAGAGCAACCGTGCCGTCGATGAGATCGCCGTCGAGCAGCACGACATCAGGATTTCGAGCGTTGATCGAATCGACGACCTTCCGTACGAACCCCGCACCGCGGGAGGGGCCCGCGTGCAGGTCCGATACCAATGCCACTCGGACGCCGTCGAATTCGGCCGGTAGCCTGTCGAGCGCAACGGCGGTGTTCGTCACCCGCGGAGTTGCCGCCTCGACGAGTCCGTACCCCACTGCGACTACGCTGACGAGTGACACCGCCGCTGAGCCGATCCTCGACACACGCAGTCGAGCCGCGGACGAATCGCGATGCCGCGCCGCGAAAACCACTCTCACGACGGTGCAGATCACGGCCACCAGTACGGTTCCCAGGAACAGGTACAGCACCACGGCGAGCCACGTGAGCCCGACGAACGCGGGGCCCCGTGCCCAGGACGGATCGAATGCGACGCCGCTGCCGAAGCCGATCACCGCACACAGCCACAACAGCGCCAGCACAGCATCGACAGCCCTCTTGGGACGTGTCGGCATTCCGGTGACGGAAAGGAATCGCCAGTGTAGGAACAGGGTGACGAGGAGCAAGAAGACACCGACGAAAATTACGCGAGACATGTTCTAGTACAACAACTTTCCGAGTAGATCGAAGAAATCCGGAGAATCCGACGTCGGCACGGTCGTCGCGGTGCCGCCCGTCCGGGCCGAGATGTCGGTGAACGCGGTCGCGTCGGTGTTATCGCCGATCATCACCACGTTCACTGCGACCGGACGTTCGGCATCGGATGCCGAGTTCAGGTCGGTGAGCAGGTCTTGGGTGGACAGCGATGGGTCGTCGTTGGGACCGTCGGTGATCAGCACCACGGAATTGACGCGTCCGGGGACGAACCCGGCCACGGCATCGCGATAGGCGGCCAGCAACGACCGGGCGGAATACGACGCGGATTCCGGTGTCAACGCCACTGCAACGGAATTCAGCGCGTCGCGCCTGGAAGCCGCTGCGACCTGAGCCGCCATCGGGCCGGTCGGAACGTCGACGCGATAGGGGAGCGATTCGTCCAGATCCTCGCTGAAGCTCCACAGGCCCAGCTCGGTGGAGTCGGGTACTCGCTGGAACTGCTCGCCGAGGGCGCGAACCGTGTTCTGCAGCCGAGTCGCACTGCCCTCGCTCGTGCCCATCGACTCGGACACGTCGAGCAATACGGTGGCTCGACGAGGCAGGACCGGATTTCGCAGCACGTCCAGCAGCGCGTCGGCAACCGGTCCGGAGGGAGCAGCGACGGTGCCGGAGTTCTGTGTTTCGCCGACGCCGAAGCCCGCATCCGTGAGCAGCTGCGCGCCGTCCGGCTGGCGGACGAAATCGACGAATGCGGCGGCCGCCCTGGTCGAGGTCTCGTCGCCGGAGAGTACGGCCGCGGGATGATCGGCAACGGGAGTGAAGCCCTGAGGTCGAACGGCGGTCAACGTCGACGAATCGGTCGACGCCAGTTGCTGTTCGGTGACCGGAACAGCGTGGACGGGGGCGTCGGGGCCGGGCGAGCTCTCCAGGGCGGCGAGTGAGTCGTAGGTTGTGGATGCAGACGTTGCGGAGGCTCCGGTGTCGGTGACAGCAAGCTCCGACACGGCCGAGACCAGTTCTCTCGACGAGACCTGGTCGAGGGTCAGTGCAGTGGCCGGATCGCCGCGTACCCCGGCAGCGATGGCGGCGAGCGCGAGTGTGGTTGCGCCGGCATCGGATCCGGTCGGCAGTGCGAGACGGAGTGCGCCCCACTCGCCGAGGCCGAGTGCCTGTGGGTCGCGTTGCAGGCGGACCAGGTCGGCCCAACTCACCGACGTGAGAGAGTCGGCCACGGCGGACGGCACCGCGAGTGCCACCGGACTCGCCGCGAGTGGCCGCGGGGTGCCGTCGAGGGCTCCTCGGTCGGTCACGGCCGCGACGTCGCCCGACGATTGAGGTATCCACAGGCCCGGCCGAGCGCCGAGTGCTCCGACGTCCCAGTTGTCGATACCGGCGTTCAAGGCCATCCGGACGGCATCGGAGGCCGTGGCTCGAACCTGCACCGTCACACAGTGATCACGGACCACCGGTGCGGTGTCGTTGAACCGAGCAGCCAATTGTTCGACCGGCCCGGAGATGTCGGGATCGGCGGCGACAGTGAGCACCGCCGATCCCTCCACACAGGTGTCGGCAGCTTCGACCCCTTGATCGAGGATTCGATCCCGCAGTTGAAACCATCCGAACACGGCCGCAGCGAGCACCGCGATCGTGATCACGACGATCACGGGTCCGGCGGCTATCGAACGCCCGCGCCCTGTGTTCCGATGTTCACCCACGTGATCGACAAGTCCGTCAGGCGTTGACGGCCTTGTACTCCCGTCGGCGACGATGCAGGATCGGCTCGGTGTAGCCGTTGGGCTGGCTGGTGCCCTGGAAGATCAGGTCGCTGGCAGCCTGGAAAGCGATGTTGGTGTCGAAGTCGGGAGCCAACGGCTTGTACGTCGGATCGGATTCGTTCTGACGGTCCACCACCGGGGCCATCCGCTTCAGCGACTCGCGCACCTGATCTTCGGTGACGATGCCGTGGCGCAGCCAGTTCGCGATGAACTGACTCGAAATACGCAGCGTCGCACGGTCTTCCATGAGTGCGATGTCGTTGATGTCGGGAACCTTCGAGCAGCCGACGCCGTGGTCGATCCACCGCACGACGTAGCCCAGGATCGACTGCGAGTTGTTGTCGAGTTCGTTCTGCTTCTCCTCGTCGGTCCAGTCCGTGGACGGTGCGAGAGGAATTTCGAGAATGTCGTCGACGGTGGCGCGCTTGGCCTGTGCGATTTCGTGCTGACGGGCGAAGACATCGACCTTGTGGTAGTGCAGGGCGTGCAAGGTCGCAGCGGTGGGGGAAGGAACCCACGCAGTGTTGGCACCGGCCTTGGGGTGGCCGATCTTCTGCTCGAGCATGTCGTGCATCAGATCGGGCATGGCCCACATGCCCTTACCGATCTGTGCCTTGCCTTCGAGGCCGGCAGCGAGACCGGTGTCGACGTTGAAGTCCTCGTAGGCGGCGATCCACTTCTCGCCCTTCATCGCTCCCTTGCGTACGACGGGACCTGCCTCCATCGAGGTGTGGATCTCGTCGCCGGTGCGGTCGAGGAAGCCGGTGTTGATGAACACGACGCGTTCGGACGCAGCCTGGATGCACGCCTTGAGGTTGACCGTCGTGCGGCGTTCCTCGTCCATGATGCCGACCTTGAGTGTGTTGGCCGGCAGGGAGAGAACCTGCTCGACACGGCCGAACAGCTCCGCGGTGAACGCGACCTCGTCCGGTCCGTGCATCTTGGGCTTGACGATGTACAGCGAACCGGTGCGTGAGTTCGACAGCACATTGTCCGAGGTCAGCGAGTGCATGCCGGCGAGCGAGGTGAACAGAGCATCGAGAATTCCCTCGGGCACCTCGTTGCCGTCGGCATCGAGGATCGCATCCGAGGTCATCAGGTGACCGACGTTGCGGACGAACAGCAGCGAGCGACCGTGCAGCGTCAGTTCCGAACCGTCGACCGAGGTGTACGTGCGGTCCTTGTTCATCGCACGGGTGAAGGTCTTGCCTCCCTTGGAGACTTCCTCGGTCAGATCGCCCTTCATCAGACCGAGCCAGTTGCGATACCCCAGAACCTTGTCGTCTGCGTCGACGGCCGCGACGGAGTCCTCGAAGTCCATGATGGTGGTGACAGCGGACTCGAGCAGGACGTCCTTGACGCCTGCCCCGTCGGTCTCGCCGATCGGGCTCTCGGGATCGATCTGGATCTCGAAGTGCAAGCCGTTGTGCACGAACAGAATTGCCGACGGTGCGTCCGGGGTGCCCTGGTAGCCGAGCAGCTGTGCCGGATCTTTCAGCCCGACCGTGCTGCCGTCGGCGAGGGTCACCGTGAGCGAGGCGGCATCGACGACGTATCCGGTGGTACCGACGTGCGAGCCGGAGCTCAGGGGCAGCGCCTCGTCCAGGAAGTTCCGCGCGAAGGCGATGACCTTGTCGCCACGGACCCTGTTGTAGCTGGTGCCCTTTTCGGCACCGTCGGTCTCGGGGATGGCGTCGGTTCCGTAGAGAGCGTCGTACAGCGAGCCCCACCGTGCATTGGACGCGTTGATCGCGAACCTGGCATTGAGGACCGGCACCACCAGCTGCGGGCCTGCCGTGGTGGTGATCTCGGTGTCCACACCGGACGTGCTGATCTGGAAGTCTGCCGGCTCGTCGAGCAGGTAGCCGATCTCCTTCAGGAATGCCTTGTAGGCGGCGCGATCGTAGTTCGGGCCCGCGTGTTCGCCGTGCCAGGCGTCGACCTTGCCCTGGATCTCGTCGCGGACCGCCAGCAGTGCCTTGTTCTTGGGAGCGAGATCGGCGATCACCGACGCGGCACCGGCCCAGAAGGCATCGGACTCTACGTCGGTACCCGGCAGCGCCTCCTTCTCGACGAAATCGAATAGGACCTTGGCGACCTGAAGTCCACCAGCCTGCACACGATCGGTCATGAATTCCTCACTCTTTCCGGTCACGGACACCGGTGACCGGTGTCCCCACGACAACGCTGTCGATGTTACTCGGCGGTAGGTCCGACGCCGAACTCGCCGCCGACCAGTAAATTCTGGCATCGAGCGATCAACGCCGAGCGCAGAGGTGCCGCTTCGCTCGACAGTTCTCCCTGCGCGCGCACGTATTCGGCTCGTCCGGCCGGTGTCTCGATCCGAATGGGTTCGAGATCGAAGCCGCTCAGGTCGTACGGACTCGCGCGCATGTCGATCGTTCGCGCGTGCAGGGCCAGCTCGAAGCAATCGGTGAGAAACTCGGAATCGATCAGTGGCCCCAGCTTGTAGCACCACTTGTAGAGATCCATCGAGGCATGAATACAACCGGGTTGCTCGGATGTCAGACGCGACTCCGGTGACAGCGGAAGAGCGTTGCGCGGCGCTGCATCGGGGGTGAAGAACCGGAAGGCGTCGTAGTGTGTGCAGCGCAACGTCATCGAATCGACCACGGCGTCGGTTCCCTCGTGCCCCAGGCGCAGTGGCACCTGCTCGTGCCGCTGTGCCGAGGTGCCCCCGCGGTAGACCATCGCCCACTCGTGCAGTCCGAAACAGCCGAGCACCGGTTGCCTGTCTCGGGTTGCGGCGAGCAGGCCGAGGGTGAATTCGATGCTCGATCGTCGACGCTCCACCAGATCCGACCGCACCCGAAAGCCCGGTCCGTCGTCGGTGTCGACCTGCTCGTAGGACGCGAACGCCGCGAAATCCTGCGCGCGATCACCGGTGAGGACGACGCCGTGACCTGGATTCCATCGACGCAGCTGACCCGGGCGGTGGCTGTAGTAGGTGAACAGGAAGTCGAGTACCGGATGCACGCCGCCGTGGCCCCGGTCCGTCAGATAGTCACCGACGAGGTCCTCCACCCGTGCCGCGTGCGCGGCACGGCGGGAGGTCCACTGTCCTTCGCTCAACGTCGAGTCGGGCATTCACACGTTCCGTGGGGGAGCGGCCGCAGACTTGAAGCTGGACGACGACTGACCCGGACGCGGACCGGCCACCCGGTGCGTGCCGTCCCGAACCGTTCCGACGAACTCCTCGACCAGGTCCTCGAGCGCGACGATGCCGACCGTGGCACCCGTCGCGTCGTGCACGGCACCGAGATGGCTGCTGGCCCGACGCAACTTGGTCAGTGCGTCGTCGAGCACGGTGTCGATGGAGACCACCGGTAGTGCTCGCACGTCGCTGCGCGGAATGACCGTGTCCGGTCCTGCCGATTCGTCGGCCATGGCTTCGAGTACGTCCTTCAGATGCAGGTAGCCCACGAGTGCCCCCGAGGCGTCGCGGACCGGATAACGAGAGAATCCCGTTTCGATGACGGCGCGTTCGACGGAGCCCAGTGTGGGTCCGAGGGTGTGCTCGGGTCCGGACAACTCGATGCTGCGAACCTGGTGAGAGGGAATCAGGACCTCGGCCACGGTCCGTCCGGACGTCTCGAGGGCTTGCCGCAGTCGTCGATGCTCCTCGGCATCGATCAGTCCCTCGGATCGTGATTCGCCGATCATCTGCGACAACTCGACCGCAGACACCGAGGAACTCAGCTCGTCCTTGGGTTCGATCCGCAGTAGCCGAAGGGTCAGGTTGGCGCACATGTTGTAGAACGAGATCAGCGGCAGTGCCACCTTGATGAACAGCAGATGGATGGGCACCAGAACCATGGCAGTGCTCTCCGGACCCGCGATGGCGATGTTCTTGGGCACCATCTCGCCGATGAGAATGTGCAGAACGACCACGAGCGTCAACGCGATGGCGAAGGCGATCGGGTGCAGGAAGGACTCGGGAATACCGACTGCCTCGAGCGGCACCTCGATCAGGTGTGCCACCGCAGGCTCCGCCACGCGTCCGAGAAGAATCGAGCAGATCGTGATGCCGAGCTGGGCCGCCGCAAGCATCTGCGACAGGTTCTGACCGGCCTCGATGACGCTTTGCGCACGCTTCTTGCCTTGCGCGAGTAAGGCTTCGAGGCGATCCCGCCGGGCCGAGATCAGGGCGAACTCGGCCCCGACGAAGAATGCGTTGCCGGCGAGCAACAGGACGGCTAGACCGACGCCGAGGAAATCACCCATCGATCTCACCCTCCGACCTCATCCGAGCCACCGCAGCCGCGTCGACGGGCAGAAGAACCACCCGGTCGATGCGGCGGCCGTCCATCCGAAGCACCCGGGCCACCCAGCCGCCGTCTCGTTCGAGTGGATCCTCGTTCGCCGGGGAAGGCAACAGAACTGCATCCCCCTCGGTCGGAATACGACCCAACTCCGTCAGCACGAGACCGCCGATGGTTTCGTACTCGCCCTCGGGTGCCGAATACCCCGTGGCCGACGCGACCTCGTCGATACGCAGCAGCCCTGCACAGTCCCATCCGTCGCCCGATCTGGAGACATCGAGTTCCGGCTCGTCGTGTTCGTCGCGCACGTCACCGACGATCTCCTCGATGAGATCCTCCATGGTGACCATGCCCGCGGTGCCGCCGTACTCGTCGACGACGAGCGCGACCTGCATACCGTCGGCGCGTACCCGCTCCATCACTGCGTCGCCGTCGAGACTGGACGGTACGACGGGAACGTCGCGGGCCAGGGATTCGACCGTCGTCGACCGTCGGTGCGCCCCGGCGACGGTGAACGCGTGCTTGATGTGAACGACGCCGACGGTGTCGTCCAGGTCGCCGTCGACCACCGGAAAACGTGAGAAGCCGGTCCGCGCAGCCGTTTCGATCAGATCGGCCACGGTCGCGTCGGTGGCGAGTGTTTCTATCTTCACTCGCGGCGTCATCAGTTCCTCGGCCGTGCGATCGCCGAACTGCAACGACCGGTCCACCAGTCGGGCGGTGTTCTCGTCGATCGACCCCTGCCGCGCCGACGTGCGGACCAGCGAACCCAGCTCCTGCGGCGACCGAGCGGATCTCAGTTCCTCCGCCGGTTCGATTCCGAGCCGGCGCACCAGCCAGTTCGCCGAGCCGTTGAGTCCGTTGATGGCCCACTTGAACACCAGTGAGAACCCGGCCATCGCACCGGCGGTGACGCGAGCGGTCGACATCGGTTTCGCGATGGCGATGTTCTTGGGAACCAGCTCACCGAAGATCATCGAGAACGAGGTCGCCAGGATCAGCGCCACTGCGAGCGAGATGCCGGCGGCGAGGGTCTCGGATGCGCCCAGCGTGTCGGCCACCGGCCGAATGAAACCGGCCAGCACCGGTTCGGCGAGATAACCGGTGATCAGCGTGGTGATGGTGATGCCGAGTTGGGCACCGGACAGCTGAAACGACAGTGTCTTGTGGGCGTGCAGAACTTGGCGTGAGCGGAGGTCACCGTTGTCGGCCTGTGACTCGACCGCACTGCGTTCGAGGGCAGTGAGGGAGAACTCGGCCGCGACGAACAGCGCGGTGCCGGCCGTCAAGGCCACGAAACCGAGCAGGCTGGCGATGGTGATGAGAAGTTCCACGCGTCAACTCCGCCTGAGCCGAGGCCGTCGAAGCTGGGACAGGAGCATTGCGCCGCCGGAGTGCACGTGGCTGCCGAAATCGTGTTCGCCGGGTTTCTCTCCCGGCTCGATAGAGGATCCCTCCGAAGTGGAACCGTCGTCGTGTTGTTCTGCGGTTGCCGTGACGGCAACCGAGATAGTGGGTGCCTCGGGCACCTGATTCCCTTCTGTCGGTTCGCGTTGCGGTCCCTTCATGGGGAGCCGACGTCAGGCCACACGCCGAGAATCGATTGCTCGAATTGTCGACGAGTGACGAGCGCGAACAACTGTGTCTGCTGTAGGCGAGAGTCTAACCGTGTCCGGTCGTCACCACCCGGAGGGCAGGGGCCGCCCCTCGGCGAATCCGGCGGCGGACTGGACTCCCAGAACGGCTCGTTCGGCCAACTCCGGCAGCGAACGGGCTCCCGCGTACGTACAGGTACTGCGAACTCCGGCGCAGATGTGATCGATCAGATCCTCGACACCCGGCCGATCGGGATCGAGGCGCATCCGCGAACTGGAAATGCCCTCCTCGAACAAGGCTTTCCGGGCCCGGTCGAACGCGCCGTCGGTGGCGGTGCGGGCGGCAACGGCTCGCTTGGACGCCATGCCGAAGCTCTCCTTGTACCGATTGCCGGATGCGTCGACTCGCAGGTCGCCAGGCGACTCGTAGGTGCCGGCGAACCACGAGCCGATCATGACGTTCGCAGCACCGGCGGCCAGCGCGAGAGCAACGTCACGGGGATGGCGCACACCGCCGTCGGCCCACACCGAAGCCCCGAGTTCGGCTGCCGCAGCCGAACAATCGGCCACAGCCGAGAACTGGGGGCGTCCGACGCCGGTCATCATTCGCGTCGTGCACATCGCGCCCGGTCCTACGCCGACCTTGACGATGTCCGCGCCGGCCTGCACCAGATCGCGCGTCCCCTGGGCGGACACCACGTTGCCGGCCGCCAGGGGAACGCCGAGATCGAGAGAGCGCACAGCAGCGAGGGCTTCGAGCATCTTCTGCTGATGGCCGTGCGCGGTGTCCATGACGAGCACATCGGCACCAGCCTCGACCAGTGCGGTCGCCTTCTCCGCCACATTGCCGTTGATACCGACGGCGGCAGCGATGCGCAGGCGTCCCGACGCGTCGACCGCGGGCGCGTAGATACCGGTCCGAACGGCACCGGTCCTGGACACGACACCGGCCAGGGAGCCGTCGTTCTCGACGACAACGGCGAGATGGGCATGTGCCGCTTCCATCAGCTCGAAGACTTCCTGAGGCGACGCATGGCGAGGTGCGCGCACGAAATCGGCCGACGCCACGGAACTGAGTCGAGCGAATCGGTCGACGTCGGCACAGGCGCTCTCGGTCACCACTCCGATCGGCTTGCCGTGTTCGACGATCACGACCGACCCGTGTGCGCGCTTGTGCACCAGCGCCAAGGCGTCGGACACGGACGCATTGGGGCCGAGGACGACAGGTGTGTCCGCGATCAGGTCACGGCTCTTGACGAATGCGACGGTCTCGGCAACGGCCTCGGTGGGCAGGTCCTGCGGGATCACGGCGATCGCTCCGCGACGTGCGACGGTCTCTGCCATCCGCCGTCCCGACACCGCGGTCATGTTCGACACGACGATCGGGATGGTGGTGCCCGAACCGTCGACCGTGCTCAGGTCGACGTCGAACCTGGACGTGACGTCGGTTCGGTTGGGGACGAGGAAGACGTCGTCGTAGGTGAGATCGTAGGGCGGAAGGTGACCATCGAGGAACTGCACGCTGATCGAGACTACCGGTCGGGCGCATTCGGGGCCGAAGCCACGTCCCCTGTCTCCGTTTCGATGCGGGTCGACGCCTGGGTCCGAGACAGTCGAATCGTCGTCACCACCATGACGAACACCGCTACGGCGATGACGGCGAGGGACGTCCCGTCGGTTCTGATTCGCTCGTCCAGGACCGTGATGCCGATGAACGCAGCGCCGAGTGGTTCGCCGATCGTGACCGCCGGTAGTGAGGCGGACAGCGGACCGGCCTGGAAGGCTCGCTGCTGCAGATAGAACCCGAGAACTCCGGATCCCACCAGCGCGTAGGTCTGCCAGGCTGCCAGGGCTCCGAGCAGGTCGCTCTCCACCAGATCGGTGACGAACTTCGTCAGAGCCGCAGCCAGACCGAACAGCAGCCCTCCCGCGGCTCCGAGCAGCAGAGCCCGCGCGCCGGGCGCTCTCAGTACGAGCCCGCCCACCGCGGCGCCACCGATCACGACCGCGGCGATGATCAGCGGAATGATCCAATCGGCCAGCGGGGCGTCGGTATTGCCTTCGCTGGGATCGCCGACCACGATGAACACCGCAAGGGCGGTGGCCAGGAGAACGGCGAGTGCCCACGTCGAAACCGGGAGTGCCCGGCCCGTCAATTTCGCCGACATCGGGAGTGCGAACAGCAGGGCGGTGACGAGCAACGGTTGCACGACCAGCACCGAACCGACCCACAGTGCAGCGATCTGAACCGCGTAGCCGCCGCCGTCCCCGAGTACGCCCACCCACCATCTCGGGCTTCGGATCAGAGCCGAGAGCAGCGATGTTCCCTCCGGAACCGACGCGGCGGCGCTCTGCTGTGCCACCGACGCAGAGGCGAACAGGAATGCCGACACCAGCGCGAGCAGGATCGACAACCAGGAGGCGGTCACCCGCGTCGTCCTCGGGTGCCGCCTCGCCTGCCTCCGGAACGCCCGGGTCGCTCGTGTCGGGCGGGTGCGGCACCGCGCCGCGAACTACGTGGGGCGGGTGATTCCGTCGCCTCGGCCGGGAGCGGTCGGCCGATGGGGGTACGCGCCCCCGTCAACCGACGCCACGAGGTGGGATCGGTCTCGGTGTCGATCACCGTCGCCGAGACACCGGCGTCGCCGGCCATCGCACGCACGTGATCGAGCTGATCGGCGGTGGCCAACGTCACGACGGTTCCGCTGGCTCCGGCGCGCGCAGTGCGGCCCGCGCGGTGCACGTAGTCCTTGGAGTCCAACGGTGGGTCGACGTGAACCACGAGGGTGACGTCATCGACGTGAACCCCCCGTGCTGCGACATCGGTGGCGATCAGCGCGGTCGACTCGCCGTCGCCGAAAGCGGCCAGCGAGCGTGTGCGGTGAGCCTGAGTCTTGTTGCCGTGCAACGACGATACCGATACACCCAGACGGCGACAGTCGTCGGTGAGTCGGTCGACCGCGTGAGTGGTCCGGACGAACAGCAGCGTGCGACCGTCCCTGTTGGCAAGTGCGGCAGCTACTTCGGTCTTGCGGGCAGCGTCGACCCTGAACACGTAGTGCGCGATGTCGGGCTCGCCGACCGACTCCGCCGTCGAATGTTCGGCCGGATCGTTCAAGAACTTCTCGACCAGGCGGTCGACGTCCTCGTCCAAGGTCGCCGAGAACAGCAGTCGCTGCCCGCCGGCCGGTGTCGCGGCGAGGAGCGAATCGACCTGGGGCAGAAATCCCATGTCCACCATGCGATCCGCCTCGTCGATCACGGTCACCTCCACGCGATTCAACGTGATCGAGCGTCGGGCGAGCAGGTCGTTGAGGCGACCGGGGGTGGCAACCACGATGTCGATTCCGCGCTGGATCTCTCGGACATTGCGCTCGAGCGGGACGCCGCCGACCACACTGACGCTGCGTAGGCCGAACGTCGCACCGTGGATGTCGAGGACTTCCTGGATCTGGAGCGCGAGTTCGCGAGTGGGAGCAAGCACGAGCCCACGCGGAGCACCGGGCTCACTGCGACGGCCGGCAAGCCGCACGAGCAACGGAAGCCCGAACGCGAGAGTCTTTCCCGATCCGGTCGGAGCACGGCCGAGAACATCGCGGCCCTCGAGCGCATCGGGCAGAGCCGCGGACTGGATCGGAAACGGCTCCGAGACACCCGCTTTCCTGAGCGAGTGGACGAGAACCACGGGCAGTCCCAGTTCTGCGAACGATCGAACGGATTGACCCGGCATGGCTGTGACCCTACCGCTGCGTCGACCACGCGTCGGAATCTTCTTGTCGGTGCCCCGCGCAATACTTCGAGTAGAACGCACGTTCGATCGGCGTTCGGCACCGTGATCGCCGAGGGGGCGATCGCACGCAGAGTGTGGGGGAGCTATGTGCAAGATGTGTCAGGGCTACAGCGTCGACGAGTACATCGAAGGTGTGAAACGCACCATCGACAGGTGTGGGTGGGCCTTGCAGTACGTGGAATCGGAAATCGATCTCGACGGTATCCATCCGGCGTTCTGCTACACGGTCGGTCTGACGAATTTCGGCAGCCCGGAGATCGTCATGACCGGACGCGGGCCACATGAGTCCTCGCGAATTCTCAATTCGCTGGGCGCCTCGGTGGCCTCGGGAATGCTCGAGCTCGAATCCGGAATCGGTTGCACTGCAGCAGGATTCGAGCTGTTCACCATCGACGTACCGGACTGTGCGGAAATTCTGTACGCAGCCTCCGACGTCTACGGCCAAGGGTGCTTCAGTGCGGTGCAGGCGGTGTGGAAGGACCTCGAAGGTGCACTGCCGTGGGAAGGAATCCCGTCGACGGTGGTCCAACCGATTCTCGGGCCGGTACCCGGCTGACCGGTTCCCGTGCTGTACCGGTGGCGCTGCGTGGTGAACGCAGCGCCACCGGCGGAAGCTTCTCGGTCAGGCTTCGATCTCGGAACGATCGCCGCTCCACAGAGTGTGGAACTTTCCTTCCGAGTCGGTTCGCTCGTAGGTGTGCGCCCCGAAGAAGTCCCGCTGACCCTGTGTCAGAGCGGCAGGTAGACGCTCTGCCCGCAACGCGTCGTAGTAGGAGAGCGAGGACGCGAACGCGGGGACCGGAATGCCCAGTGAAGCCGCGGTGATGACCACTCGACGCCAGCTGTCGATAGCGTTCTCGATGGCATCACGGAAATACGGGGCCAGGATCAAACTGGGCAGTTCGGCGTTGTCGTCGTACGCGTCCTTGATGCGATCGAGGAACCGAGCGCGAATGATGCAGCCACCACGCCAGATCGTGGCGAGGTCACCGGGATGCAGATTCCAGTCGTATTCGGTGCTGCCCGCGGCGATCTGATCGAAGCCCTGCGCGTAGGCGACGATCTTGGACGCGTAGAGAGCCCGACTGATGTCGTGCGTGAACTGCTCTGCGTCGGTCGGCTTGTCGGCGAGTGTTCCGGAGGCGAGTCCGACGGCTGCCTTGCGCTGAGCGCGTGACCCCGACAGAGCCCGAGCGAACACGGCCTCGGCGATACCGGTGACGGGAACGCCGAGGTCCAAAGCCGCCTTGACGGTCCAGCGACCGGTGCCCTTCTGCTCCGCAGCGTCGACGATCACGTCGACGAGAGGCTGACCGGTCTTGGCGTCGACCTGGCGGAGAACCTCGGCGGTGATCTCGACGAGGTAGCTCTCGAGGTCTCCGTTGTTCCACTCGGTGAACACGTCCGCTACCTGAGCGGGCGTGTATCCGAGCGCGTCACGGAACAGGTTGTAGGCCTCACCGATGAGTTGCATATCGGCGTATTCGATGCCGTTGTGGACCATCTTGACGAAGTGGCCGGAGCCGTCGGGCCCGATGTGGGTGCAGCACGGCGTGCCGTCGACCTGCGCCGCGATCGATTCCAACAGCGGTCCGAGGGCCTTGTAGGACTCCGCGGGTCCGCCCGGCATGATCGACGGTCCGTTGAGCGCGCCTTCTTCGCCGCCGGAGATACCGGCACCGACGAAGAGCAGTCCACGCTCTTTCATGGCGGCCTCGCGCCGGATGGTGTCGGTGTAGAGGGCATTGCCACCGTCGATGATGATGTCGCCCTCCTCCATCGCGCCTGCAAGTTCCTCGATCACGGCGTCGGTCGGGTCGCCTGCCTTGACCATGATGAGCACTCGGCGCGGCTTCGCGAGGGCGGCGACGAACTCCTCGATGGTCTCGGTGCGGATGAAGTTGCCCTCGGTGCCGTGCTCGGCGATCAGGGCATCGGTCTTGGCCACGCTGCGGTTGTGCAATGCGACGGTGTGACCGTGATGGGCGAAGTTGCGGGCGATGTTGGAGCCCATGACGGCGAGTCCGGTGACTCCGATCTGAGCCAGTTCTGTCGGTTCTGCTGCTGAGGTCATACAGACAGCTTTCCTTGCCGCGAGATTTCGCGCGAGCCAACCCCCCGGCCGGTGTCGAAGCCGGCCACCGCCAACGACGAAGGGTGCCGCATTCGCGAAGAATGCGGCACCCGTTCGTGCATTTCGGGTCGGATCACGACCTCACGGTGACGAACCGATCAGTGGCTGCGAGCCGGACCGTCGAAACCGTCGTACGAACGCCGTTCCGTGCGGCTGCGGAAGCCGCCGGACCGGTGCTCGTCCTGGCGGGGACCGGATGCCGGACGGCGATTGTCGGAGCCACGGCCTTCGTATCCACGACCCTCGGAGCCGCGGTACGAGCCCGAATCGGAGCGACGCGGACGATCGCCCTGGTAGCCCTCGCTGCTGCGGGGGTTGGATCCCTGGTATCCGCCGCCGCTGCGCGGGTTGGAGCCCTGGTAGCCGGTGCGGGGACGGTCGCCCTGGTAGCCCTCGCTGCTGCGGGGGTTGGATCCCTGGTATCCGCCACCGCTGCGCGGGTTGGAGCCCTGGTATCCGCCACCGCTGCGGGGGTTGGAGCCCTGGTATCCGCCGCCGCTGCGGGGGTTGGAGCCCTGGTAGCCGGGACGGCTGTTCCGGTCGCGGGGAGCGGACTCGGCGCGCAGGGGCTCACCGGTCGGCTTCTTCGCTCCGGTGATGCTGTTCAGCTCGGCCGAACCGGGCGAGACGTTGACGGCGGTGGCCTTGACGCCGGCCATCCCGGTCAGACGCAGAACCTGACGACGCTGGTTGGGCAGCACGATCGCGACAACGGTGCCCTTCTCTCCCGCGCGTGCCGTACGTCCCGCGCGGTGCAGGTAGTCCTTGTGGTCTGCGGGCGGATCGACGTGGACGACCAGGTCGATACCGTCGACGTGGATTCCACGAGCAGCAACGTCGGTGGCGACGAGGACGGGTGTACGGCCGTTCTTGAAGCGCTCGAGAACGCGGGTGCGCTGATTCTGAGCCTTGCCACCGTGCAGTGACTCCGCGGCGATACCGAGCGCACGCAGGCGGTCGGTGATTCCGTCGCAGCCCAGCTTGGTACGCGCGAACATGATGGTGCGACCGCCTTCGCGGGCACCGATCTCGGACAGAACGAGATCCTTCTGACCCCGGTCGACCATGAGCACGTAGTGATCCATGGTGCGGACGCTGGCTTTGCCGTCCTGGGTGGAGTGCTCGACGTGATCGGGCAGGAACTGGCGTACCAGCGACTGAACCTCACGGTCGAGGGTGGCCGAGAACAGCATGCGCTGTCCGTCTGCCGGAGTGTCGGCGAGGACGGCACGAACCTCGGGCAGGAAGCCCATGTCGGCCATCTGATCGGCCTCGTCGAGCGCGGTGATCTCGATGGAGTCCAGGATGCAGGTGCCCTGACGCAGATGGTCGGCGAGGCGACCCGGGGTGGCGACGAGGACGTCGACTCCGCGCCGGAGCTGCTCGACCTGCTTGTTGAACGGGGTGCCGCCGACGGCGGGCATGACGCGCAGGCCCTGCGCATTGGCGTAGGGGGCGAGGGATTCGACAACCTGGAAAGCGAGCTCGCGGGTGGGGACCAGCACGAGCGAACGGGGGCGCTTGGCCGCCGGGCGGTCGGTGTGCAACGACAGGCGCTGCAGGATCGGCAGGCCGAAGGCGAGGGTCTTGCCCGAGCCGGTCTGCGCACGGCCGAGGACGTTCTTACCGGCGATGGCGTCGGGGAGTGCCTTCTCCTGGATGGGGGAGGGCACGGTGATCGAGTTGCGCGCCAATGCGGCGACGACTGCCTCGGGCAGTCCGAGATCGGCGAACGTGAATGCCGGTGCCGCTGCGGGCGTCGGGACTGCCGTGGTGTCGGAAGCGGTGGAAACGGGTGTGTTGGAAACAGCGTGGGTCACGCAGTAAAGCCTCTCCGGATTGCGGGCACGCCAATAAGCCCGAAGCTGAGAGCACCCGAAGAACCGGGAAACACGAAAAACAGCCAGAACACATTGATACGAGCCAGGGCACTGTCACCTGGCCATCAGAATGCAGACGAGAACTGCATAAAGTGGGGCTGTTTGTGCCATTTCGATTGCTAGGCCGCGATGGCGACCGGTCTCTACTGTACGGGACGTACCGCCGATTGTTCGACTCGAGTCGATGTGACCTGTGCGACCCCGATCGCCCGCGGGACTCACCCGACGAGCTTGCTCAATTCCTCCAGCCACGGCATGGCGACGTAGATCGTGGGAAGAACGAGGATCACCACGGCCGCAGCGTAGGCAGCCGCAGCGATGCGCACATCGGCACCCGGGCCGCTCAAGCGCTGGACACGGATGAGGGTGTGCGGCCCTCCGGCCGCCATCGCACCACGCGGTGCAGTCGACCCGGCGCAGGTGACCAGGGCTCTGGCCAACGGCGTCGGTCCGGTGACCTTGACCGCCGAGTCGTCGGCGAGCAGCTCGACCAGCAGCTGCACGCTGCCGAGCGCCGACTTGCTGCGGACGATCCGAGGGAACGCTTCGTTCACGGCGGTGAATGCTTCGAGGACCAGGTCGTGGCGGGCGCGCAGGTGTGAGCGCTCGTGACTGAGGATGGCGGTGACCTCCGCCTCGGAAAGACTGGCCAACGTTCCACGGCTGAGCACCACCCGCTGACGCAGACCCGGTAGGCAGTACGCGATCGGTTCCGCCGCGTCGAGCACGCGGATGTCTGCATCGCGGAGACCACGGAAAGGGTTCTCGCCCCGATCGCTTCGATCCAGCAGATCGACGAGCACGCGATGTCTGGAACGTCGACGACGGGTTCTGACCGCTACCTGAACGACGGAGAACATGAGCTTGGCACCGATGCCGAGCGTGATGGCGAGGACGACGACGTAGAGGATCCACAGGGGCAGGCCGAGAGCGTCGATCTCGTCGGTCGGTGCCGTCGTGGGCCGACCGTCCGGACCGGGGACCAGCAGCAGTCCGCCGATCGCGAGGCCCGAGCTGAAGGCCGAGAGCACAGCAGCGAGGGCAATTGCCTGCCAGAGCACCAGAGCCGCGCGTGGTGACCGGTACGGCCAGCTCGCGCGGGCGAGCACTGCCGGAACCGGCCCAGCCAGGATCAGCGCGAGTACTGCGAATACCAGCGCAGTCGTCGAGTTCATGTCCTCACTTACTGCCGCGAGCGTCAGTCCGTCGGACGGCCATCTCCAGCCGAAGGGGACTTCGATGTCGATTGTGCCACTTCCAGAGCGGCGAGCGCCTCACGGAGGGCGGCGGCTTCGTCGGCCCCGACCTGTCCGACGAAGTGGACGAGTGCCGCTGCGCGTCCACCCGATGCCGGTGCCTGCGACAGCGCGTCGACCATCAGGCTCGCGACCAGCTCGTCGCGGCCGTGCAACGGGGCATAGCGATGCGCTCTGTCGTCGCGTTGCTGCACGACCAACTTCTTCTTCGCCAGCCGCTGCAGCACCGTCATCACTGTCGTGTACGCGAGTTCGCGATGCGTCGCCAGCGCCTCGTGCACCTGTCGAACGGTCTGGGGATCCGACGACTCCCACAGATGGTCCATCACTGCACGCTCTAGTTCACCAAGACCAGCCATTCGTCCGAGTCTACGGCTACTCCGACGCGGATGCGTACTACTCGTGGTAGTACCGACCTGTCGGCAGGTGTGGGATCGGTCATAGGCGGTGTCGCGACGAATCGGCGGGTCTCGACCGCGGGAATCCCGCGGCGAATATTCTGTGCTGTGATCGTGCCGCCCCTCGGCCCGACTTTCGAGAAGTGAGCGGAGACGAAGGCGTGGACTGGTTCGATTCCCTGTCGTTGATCGACGGCCCGGTACCGGTGATCGTGTCCGTTCTCGGTGCCCTCGGTGGTCTGTGGCTGCTCTTGTCGAGATCGCGGCGATACGCCACGCGTGCGCTGCCGATCGCCGCGACGGCATCGATCGTTGCCACGACGATCGGCTACGTGGTGGTCGAGAAGGTGTGGCGACCGTTCCCGGACCCGATAGAGACCGCGATCTACGTGTGGATCGGCGTCGGTCTCGCTGCGTTGTTCACGATGGTTCCCAGGTCGTTGGCCGCTCGAGGGGTGCTGGGCACCTCGGCGTCCGTGCTGGCGACGGTGTTCGTGGTGGCGGCGTCGGCCCTGCACGTCAACCTGGAGTTCGACGCATACCCCACCGTGGGCAACGCTCTCGGGGCCGAGTCCGCGGCGCGCATTCAGTTCTCGGATGTGCCCGCTGCGGTGGCACAGACCGTCACCGGCACGCCGCTCGACTCGGTCTGGACCGCGCCCGCCGACCTGGCGTCCGCCGGGAGAATCACCTCCGCCTCCATTCCGGCCACTGCGTCGAACTTCTCCGCACGAGATGCGCAGATCTACCTGCCGCCCGCCTACTTCGCCGATCCTCGTCCGCTCCTTCCGGTCCTCGTGCTGCTCGCCGGTCAGCCGGGAGCACCCGAGGATTGGCTCAACGGTGGGAAGCTCGCCGAGACCATGGACAACTTCGCTCGCGATCACGCGGGCCTCGCGCCGGTCGTCGTCGTCGCGGACGGAACCGGGTCGTCGATGGCCAATCCGCTCTGTGTCGACTCACCCCTGGGCAACGTGGACACGTATCTCTCCCGCGACGTTCCCGACTGGATCGACACTGCGCTGCAGGTCGATCCGAATCGCGCGCACTGGGCGATCGGTGGATTGTCTTACGGCGGTACGTGTTCGATACAGATGGCGACCAATCATCCCGATGTCTATCCCACGTTTCTCGACCTGTCCGGTCAGCGCGAGCCGACTCTCGGCGATCGAGACCGAACGGTGCAGCAGGCCTTCGGAGGAAACTCCGCGGCGTTCACTGCCGTCAATCCGCTCGACCTGCTGAAATCACGTCGGTACCCCGACTCGGCCGGTATTTTCGTCGTGGGGTCGGACGACAACGACTACAAACCGGGCCAACAGGAAATGTACGACGCGGCGAAGGCCGCCGGAATGGATGTGCAGTACGTGGAGGTACCGGGCGGACACAGCTTCGCTGTGTGGTCGGAAGGCCTCCGACGTGAGCTCCCATGGTTGGCGACGAGGACAGGGTTGATTTCGTGAACGTGACCGATCCGGAACGACCGTCCGCGGCCGACGCCGAGACACCGACTTCGGGTGTGGCAGGCGCGCACGATCCCGGCGAACCGTCCTGGATGCGCACGCGCACCGAGTCTCTGAGGTCGGGTGCGTCTGCGGTGATGCGCCAGCTTCGCCGGCTGTGGTCGCTCATCGTGTTCGGTGCCGTGGGAGCACCGGTCAGTTTCGCGTTGCTCGCCGTCGTCTGGGTGATGGGCATCGTCGCCGCTGTCGTGGACGACCGGGGCGAGATGGACAGGTACTTCGCTGTGGGCATCATGCCCTTCGAGCACTGGCACCTGTGGACCCCGCTCACCTCGGGTCTGGCGGCACCCAACATCGCGGGATGCGTGGTGGCCACTATCGGGGTGTTGGTCGCCGCCGCTCCGATCGAGCGCCGGATCGGATCCCGTCGCTTCGCCGTCGCGGCCTTGGTGACCCAGGTGGCCGGTTCGCTGTTCGGCCTCGGTCTTGCGGTCCTGGCCAAGACCTTCGACGCGGATTGGGGGTTCCGGTTGCACGTCGGAACCGCTGTGGGTCCGACGACCTGGATCTTCGGCGTCGTCCTGGTCGCGACCTCGCGGATGGATACGTTGTGGCGCAGGCGTATTCGTGTCGGTGTGCTGGCCCTGTTGGTGACGTTGGCTCTGTTCGGTGGGCACCTGCAGGACGTCGTTCGGCTCGCCGCGGCGGTGATCGGTCTGATCGTGGGCCCGTCGATCATCGGTCGGTCGGCACGTGGCCCGCGATTGGCCGGTACCCAACGCGAAGGTCGGGTGCTGGTTGCGTTGATCGTCGCCGCGAGTGCCCTCGGCCCGGTGCTGGCGGCACTGAGCCCCAACGCTGTCGGGCCGTTCGCGGTACTGCGAGATGTGGTGCGGGGGGTTCCGTACACGGCGGCCGAGGTGCGCGAGATCTGCGCCGACGCGACCACCGACCCGGTCGAATGCCGTCGTGGTCTGCTCGATCTCAGACTCGGGGGAGTCGGCCCGACCATCCTGAGCATCATGCCGTCGCTGTTCCTGCTGGTGGTCAGTGACGGCCTGCGCCGAGGAAGGCGATTCGCGTGGGCGATGGCGGTGGTCTCGCAGGGAATTCTGCTCGCGCTGTCGGTGGCCAACTTCGCGATCCGGTTCCTCGAGTCCGGTGACGACCAGTCCCTGTTCTACGGTTTGGAATCGCCGACGGCGTACCGCACTGCGGTGCCGTTCCTGCTGCCGCTGATCGTGTTGTTGGTCCTGTTCGTCACCCGGAAGTTCTTCGACGTGTCGGCACCTTCGGGAACCTATCGGCGATGGGCGGCCTCGGTGGTCGGGGTGGCGGTCGTACTCGCTCTGATCTACTCGATCGGTGGGTATCTGGCCCGAGGCGGATTCGCCGATTCGCCATCGTTCGGCGGCTTGCTGGCGGACTTCCCGCAACGGTTGATTCCCCCGGTCTACCTGCAGTGGCTCGAGCCCTCCCTGCTACCGCAGAACACGCCGACCACTCTGCTCTTCGAGTGGACCGGCGTGGTGTTCTGGGTGGTGGTCTGTGTGCTCGCCGCGAGTACCTTCCTGACCCCGGTGTACGGCAGCGAGACCGACGCCACCGAACGGGCACGCGAATTGCTCATGTCGAGCAGCGGGTCTGCCCTGTCGTGGATGACGACCTGGCGCGGCAACAAGTACTGGTTCGGTCCCGACGGCCGCAGTTATGTCGCCTACCGAGTCATCTCCGGCGTTGCACTGACCACCGGGGATCCTGTCGGTCCGCGGGAATCCCTGCGGGACAACGTCGTCGACTTCGCCGAGTTCGCATCCGAGAACGGATGGATACCGTGCTTCTACTCCGTCACACCCGACGTCCGCCGCATCACCGACTCCCTCGGTTGGGGAGGAATCCAGGTCGGTGAGGAAACGGTTCTCGACCTCGACGGAATCGCATTCACAGGTAAGCGATTCCAGGACGTGCGGACTGCGCTGAACAGAGCGAAGAAGGCCGGCGTCGTCGCCGAGTGGATTCGCTTTCCTTCTGCCCCGCTGGCGATCACGGACCAGATCACGGCGATCTCGGAGGAATGGGTCGCGGACAAGGGCATGCCCGAGATGGGCTTCACTCTCGGCGGTCTCGAGGAGGTCGACGACGAGAACGTGCGGTGCCTGATCGCCGTCGACGAGCACCGGACCGTGCACGGTGTGACCTCGTGGATGCCGGTGTACGAGGACGGCGTCATCGTCGGATGGACGCTCGATTTCATGAGACGGAGATCCGAGGGCTTCAGGCCCACGATGGAATTCCTCATCGCTTCGGCCGCTCTGCTGCTCGAACAGGAGGGGGCTCGATTCCTCAGTCTGTCGGGAGCACCCCTGGCCAAGGTCGACGAGAAGCAACCCGAACATGTCTCGAGTGCCGAGCAGTCGACGCTGTCGGGCTTGCTCGAACGGTTGCTCGACGTCCTCGGACGCACCCTCGAACCTGTATACGGATTCCGTTCACTACTGGCGTTCAAGTCGAAGTTCCAGCCTCGCTACGAACCGATGCACATGACGTTCGCCGATCCGGCCGCACTTCCCAGCATCGGTAATGCAATCGGTCGGGCGTATCTGCCGGACGTGTCGATCGGTCAGGGCTTCAAGCTGGTGCGCACGATGATCGAGCGGTGAGCAGCGTCGTCAGATAGCGGTGAACGGGCCTGTGGCAGAACGATTCCGAGATCTCACAGGCCCGCCGACCGATCCGTACACGTGCCGGGTTCCGATCGGAACGATGAGGGGACGATCGGACATCGGATCGTCGATGACTGCGGCCTCTAGGCCGAACACGTCGAGCAGAAGCTGCTCGGAGATGACATCCTGCGGCCGACCCGCGGTGATGATCTCTCCCTGCTTCATCACGATCAACCGGTCGCTGTAGCGAATCGCCAGGTTCAGATCGTGCAGGACCATGACGATGGTGCGGCCCAGTTCGTCGTGCAGGCGGTCGACGAGATCGAGGACCTCGATGGAGTGCGCCAGATCGAGGTACGTGGTCGGCTCGTCCAACAACAGAATATCGGTGCCCTGTGCCAGTGCCATCGAGATCCAGGCGCGTTGCCGCTGGCCCCCGGACAGCTCGTCGACGGGTCGGTCGGCGAGGTCGCCGACTCCGGTCAGTTCGAGTGCGTTCGCCACCTCGGCCTCGTCGTCCGAGCTCCACTGCCTGATCCACGACTGGTGCGGGTGACGACCGCGCGAGACCAGATCTGCGACGGTGAGGCCTTCGGGGGCGGTCGGTGCCTGAGGCAGCATTCCGAGGGTGCGGGCGACCTCCTTGGTCTTCATCGAGGAGATCGCTCGTCCGTCGAGCATCACACTGCCGGCCTTGGGTTTGAGCAGGCGGCCGAGTGAGCGCAGCAGCGTGGACTTTCCGCAGCCGTTGGGTCCGATGACCGTGGTGATGACACCGGTGTGTATTTCGAGGTCCAGGTGTTCGACGATGGTGCGGTCGCCGTAACCGAGGCTCAGATCGTTCGCGATCAGACGCGAGGTGTGGCTGGTTGTCATACGGAGGCCTTTCGATTACTGCGAACGAGTAGGTAGAGCAGGAACGGTCCGCCGAGGGCCGACGTGACGATGCCGACCGGGAGCTCGACGGGCAGAATCGTGCGAGCGATCAGATCGCTTCCCACGACGAGCAATCCGCCGAGCAGTGCCGACGCGATGATCGGGGGGCCGGGCGTTCGCAGCACCCTCAGCGCTATCTGGGGAGCGGCGAGCGCCACGAACCCGATGGGTCCCGCGGCGGCGGTGGCGATCGCGGCGAGTGCGACGGCAGCGAGCAGCATCATCGCCTGACTGTGTTGCAGACGAATTCCGAGAGATCGTGCGTTGTCGTCGCCGAGTCGCAGGGCACCGAGCGTGAACGTCGCGACGACGGTGCCGCCACCGACCAGGACGACGGCAATGGCAACCGGCCAGACCGCGGCCCAGTCCGCTCCGTTGAGCGACCCGTTGAGCCAGACCTGAGCGCGGGAGACGTCGTTGATGTCGGCGCTGATCAGCAGCCAGCCGACCACGGCGGTGAGCATGGCGTTGACGGCGATGCCGACCAGAATGAGGCGGAACCCGTCGACGCCCTTTCGCCAGGCGAGGGCGTAGATGGCGATCGCGGTGAGCAGCCCGCCGAACAGTGCAGCGAGAGGAAGACCGAGGGTGGCCAGCAGCCCGCTGAAGCTGCCTCCGCCGAGCACGATCAGTGCGACTGCCGCGGCACTGGAACCGGCGGTGATTCCCAGGATGTCGGGGCTGGCAAGGGCATTGCGAGAGATCGATTGTGTGATCGCGCCGGATATACCGAGGGCGGCCCCGACGAGGAGCCCGGTCAGTGATCGGGGCAGTCGCAGGTCCATCACGATGAATCGTTCGATCCTCGAACCGCCGCCGAGCAGTACGTCCAGGACCTGCGCGATCGACAGCGGGAAGTCGCCTCGGCCGATGTTCACGCACATGACCAGCACCAGCGCCGCCGCCAGGAGGACGGTCGTAAGGACCATCACCGGCCGTCGGACCATGGAGATCGGACCGAGGCGGAACGCGGGCCGGGTGCGAACGACGCCGGGGCCGGGTGCCGGTGTGGGGGACTGCAGGTCGGTGGTCACAGGCTGACCAACTTCCGGCGTCGAACGAGAGCGATGAAGAAGGGTGCCCCGATCAGTGCCAGAACGATGCCCACCTGAAGCTCGCCCGGGCGCACCACGACCCGACCGATGACGTCGGCGATCATGAGCATCACTCCGCCCATCAGGCCCGCGTAGGGCACGAGCCAGCGGTAGTCGGGTCCGGTCACCGCGCGGGCGATGTGTGGAACGACGAGGCCGACGAACGCAATGGGCCCGCACGCTGCCGTCGCGGCACCGGTGAGCAGGGTGATGGCGAGGATCCCGACGGTGCGGGTGATCGCGACGTTGGTCCCGAGCGATCGCGCGACGTCCTCGCCGAGGCTCATGACGTTCAGGCCGGGTGTGCTCGCCAATGCGATGAGCACGCCGATGACCAGGAAGGGCAAGACCTGCCACAGTACGTCGAGGCCGCGTCCTGCAACGGATCCGACCACCCAGAAGCGGTATCCGTCCAAGCTGGTCTGATCGAGCAGTACGACGGCGTTCGTCATGGCCGAGAGAAAGAATGCGACGCCTGCCCCGGCCAAGGCGAGATTGACCGGACTCGATCTGCCCGACCCGATCGAGGAGAGACCGAACACGACGATGCTCGCGACCGCCGAACCGGCGAATGCGAACCACAGGTACTGACTCGGTGAGGTGAACCGGAACAGGTAGATGGCCATGACGACGAAGAACGCCGCCCCGGAATTGAGGCCGAGCAGGCTGGCGTCGGCCAACGGATTGCGGGTGTGCCCCTGGATGAGAGCGCCTGCGATGCCGAGCGCAATTCCTACGACCAACGCGAGCACCGTGCGGGGAACTCGCAGCGTACGCACGATGATGTCGGTGTCGGTGCCCGTCGAATTCAGCAGGGCGTGGGCGATTTCGGCGAAGGTCAGTGGTCGCGCGCCGATGGCGATGCTGGCGAGTATTCCGGCGACGAGAGCTGCGACCAGGACGGCCAAGCCGAGCAATCTTCGGCGCCGAATCGCGGCGACCGAACCGTCCTTGGAAATCGGCTCGAATCCCTCCGCTGCCGCGGTCTTCTCTCGAACGATCTCGGACGACGAAGCGTCGATCCCGAACTGGCGCCGGAGGGCACGGCGAACACCGATGGGACCGTGCGTGGCGCTGTCACGCAGTGTCAGACCCATCCAGCGGCGGCCGGTGCTCTGGCCTTCGTTGCCGTCGCGGTAGCCGCGATTCCAGACGAACAGGGCTACGGCGACGCCCACCGCGATGGTGCCGAACACGATTCGGTCCGCCTGGCCGCCGCCGTTGTCGTCGCGAAGAGCGTCGACGATCGACCAGCCGACGAACAGAGGGACCAGCACGATCAGTGCGTCGATCGCGGCTGCAGCGATGCGGGAGCTACGCGGCGGCGGCCCGGTGGGCACGTCTTCGGTCCCGTACGGCTCGTCGGAAGACCGGCGTGCGCCGTGGGGGCCGAGTAGCGGAGCTGTTGTCACAGTGCTCGTGACTCCTCGCTGTTTTCGAAGGGACTCGGTTTAGGTTACGGAACCCTTCCTCGGCATGTGAGGTGAGGTAAGGGTAGCGGTGCCTGACCCGCTTTACGATCTGGTTAGGCTAACCTACATTCATTGGGTAGGGGTGCGACGCGTGCACCCGCCGAGAACCTAAGGAGCGATCAGGTGTCAGTTGCAACAGCGTCATACATGGGCTGGGCCGATGTGCATCGATTCTCGAGTCGATCCGGCGGGGCGGCGCTGTTGGCCGACTCGTGCGCGACCCTGCGTGCACTCAACCCCGATTACCCGCGGATGTACGCGGTGGCAGCCATGGCGAACGAGGGCAAACGCCGTTGGTGGCAGTTGGCGGTGGGACTCGACGACGGTCGCGTCGAGCGGATGTATCGACGATCGCTCGAGGATCTCGATGTTCCCGAGGCTGCGGCAGTGCAGGTCGCAACGGCCCTCATTCACGCCGTCGTCGGACGAGTGGCCGCGTTGCTGGTTCTGGAGGCACGCGCCTGGGATCCGGGCATCGACAATCTGTGGATCCACATGGACAGTGACGGCGGGATCGATTGGGCTGGAGTGGCATCGCCGATCCTGCGAGTGCTGCCCGAGGATTCCGCTGCGGGTGAGCCCGGCACGGTCACACTTCCGTGTGAACAGGCTCTGTTGGTCTGGACTGCGCATCGATGCACGACGTCGCTCGGCGCGGTGTTCCGGGCGATCGCCGACCGCGCACCGCTGGATGCGCGTGTCTTCTGGGCTCTGGTGGGTGACGCCATCCTCGGGGCCTCGACGTATGTGCCGATTCTGGCGGGGGCGAGCGCATCGGCAGGTGCGCGCCGGGGTCAGATGCTGCTCGACGCCATGGTCGCCGCCGGTGCTCCCGTGCGATCACGCGTCGGGGTTCCGGGGCGAGCGAGACTGCGGGCATCGTGAAGGCCTTGCGCCACAACTAAGGTTTGCCTATGCTGACTTCGTACCAACGGACCGCGCCGGAGTCCTGAGGGCTGCAGTGACTCCCGGTCCTTGCCACGGTGGGTCTCTCGTTCTTCGACGAACGAGAGGCCCACCGATTTTTGTGGGTCCATCGTCGTGTATCTCTGAACGGGAGTCGACAGCCGAGTCGGCCACACTCTCGACGCAACCGGAAGGCACAGCAATGACGGACTCGAACGGCACCACGGGGGAGACCTCCTTCGACACGATGACGCCGGAACAGCTCACCGAATTGTGTGCAGGAGGGTTCGACGGGGCCGTCGGCCTCCGATACCTCGAGGTCTCCGGCGACGAGGTACGCGCGGAATGGACCGTCACCCCGCAGCTTCATCAACCGGCGGGAATCATGCACGGGGGCGTGCTGTGTTCGGTGGTCGAGTCGGTGGCGAGTATCGGTGGATCGGCGTGGTTCGGCTCGCGCGGCCACGTCGTCGGAACCAACAACAACACCGACTTCCTGCGCGCGACTCGGTCGGGAACCCTGAGCGCGCACGGACATCCGATTCATCGAGGACGGACGCAGCAGCTCTGGCAGGTCGACATGACGGACGAGAACGGACGCCTGGTTGCTCAGGGCAAGGTCCGGCTGGCGAATATCGAAAACACCGCGCATCTGGGACAGTGATGCCCATGACGGGACACAGCGACAGCGCCGACTCTTCCTTCCGGTCGGGCGCAACGGGACTGACTGCCGACGCGTTCGATCGCCTCGAATCACTCTTCGGTCCCATCGACGACGAACTCGCGCAGCATTATCCAGGTGACCGAGTCGGTGGCCAGCCCTCTCACACCGTCTATGTGTCGGCCGCTGATGCGTCGGCGGCTGTGCCGGCCGAATGGGGTGCCGCCGCCCTGGCAATCCTGGACGCCCACCCCGAGGCGTTCGCCGGACTCGACACCCAGAACGCTATGCCTCTCGTGCGCGACCGGCTCGGCGGTGCGCCCATCCAGGACCTCAGATTCGATTTCGAGGACGGTTACGGGTGGCGATCCGATGTCGTCGAGGACCGTCACGCGACCACGGTCGGGGCTGCCCTGGCCACTCTTGCCGACGATCCGGCCGGTCCGACGTGGCTCGGAATTCGCGCCAAAGGGCTTGCCGCACATGAGCGTCGGCGTGGAATCCGCACCCTCGAGCTGGTCCTGGACGGAGCCGGGGGAGTGCCGGACGGCTTCGTATTCACCGTACCCAAGCTCCGTGCCGTCGAGCAGGTAGCCGCTGTGGTCGCCTTGTGCGAGGAACTCGAACGTGCGCACGGTCTGCCCGATCGAGCCCTTCGATTCGAGCTGCAGATCGAGAGCCCACAGGCGGTGATCGGGGCCGACGGCACGGCGACCCTCGCGCGGGCGATCACCAGGGCGGACGGCCGCTGCACCTCCCTGCACTACGGGACCTACGATTACAGCGCCGCCTGCGGAATCACCTCTGCGCAGCAATCACTCGCCCATCCGGTGGCAGACCATGCGAAGAACGTGATGTTGGTGGCAGCGGCACAGACCGGGGTATGGGTGTGCGACGGTTCGACCCAGGTGGTGCCGACGGGCGATCCGACGCAGGTGGCGGCATCCGCTCGTCGACACTTCGAGCTGGTCACCAGATCCCTCGAGCGCGGCTTCTATCAGGGTTGGGACATGCATCCCGGCCACCTGGTGACGCGATGGTCGGCGACATTCGGCTTCTTCCGTCAGGCCATGCCGGTCGCTGCTGCTCGGCTGGGCAGCTACCTCGATCGCCAGGGTGGTGAGGTGATGGACGAGCCGGCGACGGCGCAGGCGTTGGCAGGTGTTCTGGTGCGGGGCCTGGATTCGGGCGCGTTCGGCATCGCCGAGCTGCAGAACGTGTCTGCCGGCATCGACCGAGACGTGCTGCGGGGGCTGCTCGATCGATCGGTGACAGTGCCTCTCGGATGAGGTGCGTCGGCGCGCTCCGCTGCCGGTAGGTCGCAAGCGTGTCAGAATTGCCGGGCACCATCACCGATCGGGACGGAGAACTCCAATGCGGTTGTCTCCGCACGAGCAGGACCGACTGCTCGTCAGCTACGCGGCCGAACTCGCTCGGCGTCGCCAGGCACGCGGCCTCAAACTCAATCACCCCGAGGCGATCGCGGTCATCACCGATCACCTCCTCGAGGGTGCCCGCGACGGACGATCTGTCGCCGACCTGATGTCCTCGGGACGCGAGATTCTCGGTGCCGACGACGTGCTCGACGGCGTGCCCGAGTTGCTCCCCGAGGTGATGGTGGAAGCGACTTTCCCCGATGGTACGAAGCTGATCACCGTGCACGAGCCGATCTCCCCCAAGCGGGGTGACGGTCACCTGATTCCGGGCGAGATCATCACCGTCGCAGGCGACATCGAGATCAACGAAGGTGCCGAGGTGATATCCATGGCCGTCGTCAACGCGGGAGATCGCCCGGTGCAGGTGGGTAGTCACGTACATTTCCCGCAGTCCAACGCTGCGCTGCAGTTCGACCGCGAGAGGGCGCACGGTTGCCGCCTCGACATACCCGCGGGCACGGCAGTGCGTTTCGAGCCAGGAATCGAACAGACGATTCGGCTCGTGCCACTCGGTGGCACGCGCGAGGTCCACGGATTGAGCATGACACCTCCCGGAAAGTTGGACAGCTGATGGCGCGCATGAGCCGCAGTCGATACGCCCAGTTGTTCGGCCCGACGACGGGCGATCGAATCCGCTTGGCAGACACCGATCTTCTGATCGAGGTGACCGAGGACCGCAGTGGTGGACCAGGCACAGCCGGTGAGGAAGCCGTGTTCGGCGGCGGCAAAGTCATCCGTGAATCGATGGGGCAGTCCCGAGCCACCCGCGCGGACGGCGCTCCCGACACGGTGATCACGGGAGTGGTCGTCGTCGACTACTGGGGAATCATCAAGGCCGATCTCGGTATTCGCGACGGACGGATCGTGGCACTGGGCAAGGCGGGCAATCCCGACACCATGACCGGGGTGCATCCCGATCTCGTCATCGGCCCGTCCACCGAAATCATTGCGGGCAACGGAAAGATCGTCACGGCCGGCGGCATCGACTGTCACGTCCACCTGATCTGCCCGCAGATCAAGGAGGAGGCTCTCGGTGGCGGCATCACCACCGTGATCGCAGGCGGTACCGGACCCGCCGAGGGCAGCAAGGCCACCACCGTCACCCCGGGTGCATGGCACCTGTCCCGGATGCTCGAGTCGCTGGACGATTGGCCGATGAACATCGTGCTGCTCGGGAAGGGCAACACGGTCAATCCCGACTCGATGTGGGAGCAATTGCGCGCAGGCGCATCGGGATTCAAGCTGCACGAGGACTGGGGGTCGACCCCCGCCGCGATCGACGCATGCTTGCGCGTGTGCGAGGACGCAGGTGTTCAAGCTGCTCTGCACTCGGACACCCTGAACGAGGCCGGATTCGTCGAGACCACTCTCGATGCGATCAAGGGACGCGGAATCCACGCGTATCACACCGAGGGTGCGGGCGGCGGGCACGCACCCGACATCATCACCGTGGCGGCGCAGCCGCACGTGCTCCCCAGCTCGACCAACCCGACCCGTCCCCACACCGTCAACACCCTCGACGAACATCTCGACATGCTCATGGTGTGCCATCACCTCAGTCCATCGATTCCGGAGGACCTGGCTTTCGCCGAGAGTCGAATTCGTCCGTCGACGATCGCAGCCGAGGATCTGCTGCACGACATGGGTGCGATCTCGATGATCGGCAGCGATGCTCAAGCCATGGGCCGGATAGGTGAGGTCGTCCTGCGTACGTGGCAGACGGCGCACGTGATGAAATCTCGTCGCGGATTCCTGGCCGGCGACAACGGAGCCGACAACAACCGCGTCATGCGCTACGTCGCGAAATACACCATCTGCCCGGCCGTCGCACACGGCCTCGACGACGAGATCGGTTCGATCGAACCGGGCAAACTCGCCGACCTGGTGCTGTGGGATCCGGCCTTCTTCGGCGTCCGTCCACACATGGTCGTCAAGGGCGGCATGATCGCGTGGGCAGCCATGGGCGATGCGAACGCGTCCATCCCGACCCCGCAACCGGAACTACCTCGTCCGATGTTCGGGGCGTCACCCAAGGCTGCGGCCGCGACGTCGTTGCATTTCGTTGCCCCGCAGGCGATCGAGGACGGACTGGCCGGGCGTCTGAACTGCGATCGCCGGCTCGTTCCGGTCAAGAACGTGCGCGGTGTCAGGAAGTCGGACATGGCACTGAACGACGCTCTACCCGATATCCGAGTGGATCCCGACACCTTCACCGTCCGTATCGACGGTGACGTGTGGACCGAGCAGCCGGCAACCGAACTGCCGATGGCGCAGCGATACTTCCTGTTCTGATGCCCGATGCCCGCCTCCAGGTGACGACGCTTCTCTCGCTTGCCGATTCACGCCTCCCCACCGGTGGCCACGTGCACTCGGGCGGCGTCGAGGAAGCGATCGCCTCGGGGTTCGTTCGAGACATCACGACGCTCGAAGCATTTCTGCGACGCCGTATCCGAACCTCCGGAGCGACGACGGCGTCCATTGCCGCATCGCTGGTGCACGGGTCGTCGAGCACGGACCGGGCCGATGCCGAATCCGACGCACGAACCCCGTCTCCGGCCGCCAGATCTGCCTCCCGCGCTCAGGGTCGCGGACTGCTCCGGCTGGCCAAGTCCGCCTGGCCGCACCATGATTGGTCGTCGATCGGACGGAAGCCGCACCTCGCTGTTGCCGCAGGGCATGTCGGACTCGCGGCGGGTCTGTCGGTGGCGGACACGGCCGCGGTGCAGGTCTACATCACCATGACCGGGTCGGCGATCGCCGCGCAGCGTCTGCTCGCCCTCGACCCGGCCGAAGTAGCGGCGACCACCATCCGGTTGGGTGACTTCTGCGACGACGTGACCGCCACGGTGTGCGACTGCCTGCCCGAGCTGATGGAGTTGTCGGATCCCTTGCTGGACATGTTCGCCGAAGCCCACGCCATCCGCGATCGGCCGTTGTTCGTATCCTGAACACGGATCCATTTTTCCTCTAGTGACAAGGAGTTCGACATGCCCCCGCACCTGATCGACGGTGAGCCCCACGACCACGGTTTGGATCGCCCCAAGCGCGCACGGGCGGCAGGCGACGCGCTGCGAGTCGGAATCGGTGGGCCCGTCGGCTCCGGCAAGACGGCGTTGGTGGCCGCGTTGTGCCGCCAGCTGCGCGACGAGCTCTCACTCGGCGTGCTCACCAACGACATCTACACCACCGAGGATGCGGACTTCCTGCGTCGGCACGCGGTGTTGCCCGACGAGCGGATCACCGCAGTACAGACCGGTGGCTGCCCGCACACGGCAATTCGTGACGACATCACGGCCAACCTCGACGCCATCGACGATCTGATCGAGAACAACCCGCCCCTCGATCTGATTCTCGTGGAATCCGGTGGCGACAATCTGACGGCGACGTTCTCGTCCGGTCTGATCGACGTTCAGATATTCGTCGTCGACGTGGCCGGGGGAGACAAGGTGCCGCGCAAGGGCGGTCCCGGTGTGACGTTCTCCGACCTGCTGGTCGTCAACAAGACCGACCTCGCCCCGTACGTCGGAGCCGATCTCGGTGTCATGGAACGGGACGCGGCCCAGGTGCGCGAGGGGCGGCCGACTGCGCTGATCTCCCTCACCGACGATCCCGCGGCGACCACCGTGCTCGAGTGGGTGCGAGAGCAGCTGAAGGTGATCGCCGACGCCGACGCGCATGCCCACACGCACTGAGCGTCGATGCACACAGAGCTCTGCATCGACGCGAGCCGCAGCCGGAGCCCTCGTATCACCTCGGTGGGCGGACTCGCGGGCCGCCAGACGGGACCGGACACAGTTCACCTGATCGGTACGGCGGCAACTCCTCTCGGCGGAGACACCATCGTTGTCAGAATATCGGTGGCGGCCGGGGCGCATCTGGAGGTGCGCAGTGTCGCAGCCTCGTTGGCGATGCCGGGTGGGCTGCACCGTCACTCGTCCGCGCAGTGGCACTTCGAGGTCGGTGCAGGCGCATCGCTGATCTTCGATCCCGAACCGATGGTCGTCGTCTCCGACGCCTCGCATTCGGTGATCAACACCGTTGTACTGGAGAAGGATTCGACCCTACGGCTGCGTGAGCGTACCCAGATCGGCCGCTTCGAGGAAGCGGCGGGGCACTGGAGCAGTGCGATTCGATGCGATGTCGGGGGTAGCCCGCTGCTACGCCATCGAGTGGAACTGGGCGCGGGATCGGTTGCGCACGACGCGTTGTCGGCACCGCTGTCGATGTCCAGTACTCTGCGCTATCCCGATACCCGGGCGTCCGAGGTCGATCTGGCCGACGGCACCGTCCGGCTGGCGTTGGCCGGCGGTGGCTCGCTGAGTACCTCGGTGGGGCGTCGTCTGCTGCCCGTCGAACCGGGGATGTGAGACCGGCCGCTCGGACAACGAGCAACGCATCGGCCGACGGTATCCCGTCGGCCGATGCGTTGTGTCAGAGCTTGTTTCGGTCGATTCCCGGTTCGGGGTCGATCAGCCTGCTGCCTTCTCGCGTTCGTGCTCCGACTCGTCCGCGGCTGCCTCGACGGCCCCCGCACGCTCGAGGGAATTGAGTTGCTCGATGGCCAGTCGCGCGAACACCTGCTGCTCGGTCGACGCCATCTGCGCGCGGCCCTTGCCGAGGAACGTCACGAACCACGAGATGACGGTCGTGATGCGACTGCGGTAGCCCACGAGGTAGTACAGGTGCAGAGCGAGCCACATGAGCCAGGCGATGAATCCGCCGAATTCGAGTTTGCCGACCTTGGCGACCGCGTTGAATCGCGACACCGTTGCCATCGAACCCTTGTCGAAGTACTTGAACGGGGCCCGCTGGGCGGGATCGTCCTGGCCCTTGACCGATGCCTTGATCAGCTTGGCAGCGTAGGTCGCGCCCTGAATGGCACCCTGCGCCATGCCCGGAACGTCCTTGACCGACATCAGGTCGCCGATCACGAACACGTTCGGGTGGCCCTTGACGGTGAGGTCCGGTTCCACCAGCACACGTCCGGCGCGGTCGGTCTCCGATCCCGACTGGTCGGCGAGCTGCTTGCCGAGAGGGCTGCCCTGCACGCCTGCGGACCAGACCTTGCACTGCGCCTCGATGCGACGCGTGGTGCCGTCCTTCTCCTTGACCGTCAGGCCGTCGTTGTCGACGTCGGTGACCATCGCGTTGAGCTGGATCTCGACGCCGAGCTTCTCGAGCCGCTCGGCGGCCTTGCGGCCGAGCTTCTCGCCCATCGGCGGCAGTACGGCGGGGGCGGCGTCGAGCAGGATGACGCGGGCGTCGCGGGGATCGATGTTGCGGAAGGCACCGTCGAGGGTGCGATCGGCGAGCTCGGCGATCTGCCCGGCGAGCTCGACGCCGGTGGGGCCCGCGCCGACGACCACGAAGGTCATGAGACGGTCCTTCTCCTCCTGATCGTCTGAGAGTTCGGCCTGCTCGAACGCACCGAGGATGCGTCCACGCAGCTCGAGTGCATCGTCGATGGTCTTCATGCCGGGTGCGAACTCAGCAAAGTGATCGTTGCCGAAGTAGGACTGCTGCGCGCCCGCTGCGACGATCAGGCTGTCGAACGGGGTGACGGTGATGCGTTCGAGAAGTTTGGACGTCACCGTCTTGGCCTCGAGATCGATGTTCAGCACGTCTCCGAGCAGCACCTCTGCGTTCTTCTGCTTGCGCAGAATGACGCGGGTGGTGGGAGCGATCTCGCCGACGGACAGGATGCCTGTCGCGACCTGATAGAGGAGAGGTTGGAAAAGGTGGTGTGTCGTCTTGGCGACGAGGGTGATGTCGACGTCGGCTTTCTTGAGGGCCTTGACGCCGAACAGACCTCCGAACCCGGAACCGATGACGACGACGCGGTGACGCTTCGATTCGAGCGGTTGGATGCTCATTACCTGCTCCCTAACGATTGCGGTGTGAGGTCAACGGTAGTCGCCATCCATCGCGACGTCTCGACAAGGTCGTCGTGTCCGTGATGGCAGTGCACACCTATCGGGCGGCTGCTGCGCGCTTCGCAAGTTCCACGGTCGCGGCCCGCAGTTCGGTGGCCGAGTCGATCGGAGTCGCATAACCGACCCGTGTGTACGCGATTCCGCGCGGAGTGAACACCTTCAGATCCAGTCCGTAGCGGTCCGCGGCCGTGCACTCGGCGGACGTGGCATCGGGAAAGCCGCCCAGTTCGCGGGCCATCGCAGTCAAGGACGACGAGTGGTCGGCGTTGAGGTGCTCTATCGCGTACCCCGAGGTCGGCGACACCGGATCGGGCGCAGCCTGGGAATACGCCTCGGCAGTTGCCGAATCCATTCGGCCGTATCCGCCGACCCACCGGACACGATGCACGCGCATGATCCACAGCGTGAAGTCGCTGTAGTCCAGGTAGTACTTCGCCGCCGGTACGCCGTCGAGATGCGCTGCGCGGGCCGCGGCCAATTCGTCACCCTCGGGCCGCTCGACCACGCCTGCCAGCGTGATTCGGCCCGATGCCAGCGGATCGGTCTGCGATTGCGGTGCCACGATCGACAGGCTCATTCGTTGATCGCCTGCGAGGTTGCGTCCGTGCTCGGCCATGCGCGAGACACACAGAACCGGCGCGCCGTCAAGCAATCCGTAGGTCACGAACGAGGCCCAGGGATCGCCGTCCGCGGTCAGGCTCGCAAGAGTTGCGGTGTTGGTGGACGCAGCGATCGTGCGCGCTTCTTCGGCCGCTGAGGGACGACGGTCGTCGACGACCGGGGCCAGGGGAGGGGGAACGGACGGGGCGTCACCGGGATCGCCGTGATCGAGTGCCATGCGCAGAAGCTTACGACGGCGACCTACAGGAGGTCTCCGGCATGAATCAGGGCGTCGGCGACGAGTGCGACGCCGAGCACGACGAAGATGACGCGCACCGTCGGAGGGCCGTACCGCATCAGGGCTCGGACGGTCGCGGTGAACGCGCGCCTGGAGCGTCGACTCTTCCTCGACGCCAGAATCAGAACGAGGACGGGCGGTAGGAGCCCGATCAGGCAGTAGACGACCACGATGGCCGGCCACCACGGCGGACGCGGATCGTAGGTCGAGAGCATCGTCAGCCCCGCGAGGTACGGCACTGCCGTCGGGCCCTGCACCAGACCGATCGTCAGTCCGGTCAAGGCGACGACGGGGATGCTGGAGCCGGCTCGAGCCGCCCACTCCGGTGGGCGGCGCTCGGTGGTGCGCAGAGCACCGAGTGTGATCAGTACCAGCCCGACCGCGAGTTCCGTGCGATACCGCACCGTGGGAGTGATGGTGATGTCGAACAGATCGGTGAAGAAGTCGATGCCGAGAACGGTGAGGATGCCGAATGTGGTCGTCGCCGTGAACACTCCGCCGACGAAGGCCAGCCCGGCTCGGAACGGGGACCGGCGGGTGGTTCTCGCGTGCACTGCGATGGCTGCGGTCACGCCGATCAACAACACGTCGAGCGAATCGAGTATCGCGAATCCGACGAGAGCGAGCAGCAAGGTCACCATGGAGGGTTCAGGGTATCGATCGGGTGAAATCGACCTTCTCGGTGACGACGGCCTCGGCGGTCCGGCCGGGAGCGGTCTGGTTGTCCCAGTACATGTTCGTGTGCGCGATGACCTGGGCAGGTGGCGGCGCGCCCCACTCGGTCAGGTCCTCGGCGGTGTGGGCATCGCTCACCAGCGTCACGTCGTATCCGCGGACCAAGGCTCCGTGCAGCGTGGACCTGATGCAGAAGTCCGTGTGCGCGCCGGCTATGACGACGTGCCCCACGCCGAACGAAGCGAGGTCGGCTTCGAGACCGGTGTCCTCGAAGGCGTCGCCGTGCTTCTTGTGGACGATTCGATCGCCTGGAACCACGGGCAGAGCGTCGAGAAGCTTCCACCCGTCCGTCCCGAAGCGCAGCTCCTTCTCGGCGGAGTGCTGCACCCAGATCACCGGCGTGCTCGTCTCTCGGGCTCGCGATACCAGGGTCACGATGTTGTCGACGACGGGCTGCCGGTCGTGGACGGCGACCATCACGTCGTTCTGGACGTCGACGATGACCAGTGCGGTGGCGTTCCGGTGGGCCAGGGTGGTCACGAACTCAGCTCCCTACGTACGCGGCCAGGTGCCGGCCGGTCAGGGTCGAACCGTCTGCCACCAGATCGGAAGGTGTTCCCTCGAACACGACGAGGCCTCCGTCGTGGCCGGCACCCGGTCCGAGATCGATGATCCAGTCGGCGTGGGCCATGACGGCCTGATGGTGCTCGATCACGATCACCGACTTGCCGGAGTCGACCAGCCGGTCGAGCAACCCGAGCAGCTTGTCGACATCGGCGAGATGCAGCCCGGTGGTGGGCTCGTCGAGCACGTAGATCCCGCCCTTGTCGGCCATGTGCGTCGCCAGCTTGAGGCGTTGGCGTTCGCCACCCGACAGTGTGGTCAACGGCTGGCCGATCTTGAGGTATCCGAGCCCGACGTCGTTCAAGCGCTGCAGAATCTTGTGCGCCGGTAGCAGTTTGGCCGCGCCGTCGGCGAAGAACTCCTCGGCCTCGGCGACCGACATCGACAGCACCTCGTCGATGTTGCGTCCGCCGAAGTGGTACTCGAGTACCGATGCTTGGAATCGCTTGCCCTCGCACTCCTCGCACACCGTGGCGACGCCGGCCATCATCGCGAGGTCGCTGTAAATGACGCCCGCGCCGTTGCACGTCGGGCACGCGCCTTCGGAGTTCGAGCTGAACAGCGCGGGTTTGACGGCGTTCTCCTTGGCGAACGCCTTGCGGATCGGTTCGAGCAAGCCCGTGTACGTCGCGGGGTTGCTTCGCCGCGATCCACGTATCGCCCCCTGATCGACCGAGACCACATCGTCTGTCCCCGAGAGCGATCCGTGAATGAGCGAACTCTTGCCCGAGCCTGCGACGCCGGTGACGACGACCAGCACACCGAGTGGAACGTCGACGTCCACTTCGCGGAGATTGTGGGAGTCCGCGCCGCGAATTTCGAGCACCTCGGAGAATTCGCGTACGGATTTCTTCAGTGATGCCCGATCGTCGAAATGCCGACCGGTGACGGTGTCGCTCCGGCGCAATCCGTCGACGGTGCCCTCGAAACAGACGTGCCCGCCTGCGCTTCCCGCACCGGGACCGAGATCGACGACGTGGTCTGCGATGGAGATCGTCTCGGGCTTGTGCTCCACCACCAGAACGGTGTTTCCCTTGTCCCGCAGCTGAAGCAGCAGGTTGTTCATCCGCTCGATGTCGTGGGGATGCAGGCCGGTGGTGGGCTCGTCGAACACGTACGTCACGTCGGTCAACGACGATCCCAGGTGACGAATCATCTTGGTGCGCTGAGCCTCTCCACCGGACAGTGTTCCCGACTGACGATCGAGGCTCAGGTAACCGAGCCCGATCTCGACGAACGAGTCGAGGGTCTCACCGAGCGTGGTCAGCAGTGGTGCCACCGACGGTTCCTTCAGGCCGCCGACCCACTTCGCCAGGTCGCTGATCTGCATGGAACATGCGTCGGCGATGTTGATGCCCTCGATCTTCGACGACCGAGCGCCCTCGTTGAGTCGGGTGCCGTTGCAGTCGGGACATGTCGTGAAGGTGATCGCGCGTTCGACGAATGCGCGGATGTGCGGCTGCATTGCGTCGACGTCCTTGGACAGGAACGATTTCTGGATCTGAGGCACGAGACCCGAGTAGGTCAGATTGATGCCCTCGACCTTGATCTTCGTCGGCTCGCGATAGAGCAGATCGTCGAGTTCCTTCTTCGTGTATTTCGAGATGGGCTTGTCCGGGTCGAAGTACCCACAGCCGCGGAAAATGCGCCCGTACCAGCCTTCCATGCTGTAACCGGGGATCGTGATCGCGCTCTCGTTCAATGACTTGCTCGCGTCGTAGAGCGCGGTGAGGTCGAAGTCGCTGACGGCGCCTCTGCCCTCGCAGCGCGGGCACATGCCACCGGTCACGGAAAAGGACTTCTTCTCGGTGGTCTGCCTGCCGCCCTTGTCCACCTTGTACGCGCCTGCACCGGACACCGATGCGACGTTGAACGAAAAGGCCTGTGCGGAGCCGATATACGGCTTTCCGATTCGGCTGAACAGGATCCGGAGCATGGCGTTGGCGTCGGTCGCAGTGCCGACGGTGGAATGGGGATTGGCGCCCATGCGCTGTTGATCGACGATGATGGCCGTGGTGAGTCCGTCCATGACGTCGACATCCGGTCTGCCCAGCGTGGGCATGAATCCTTGAACGAAGGCACTGTAGGTCTCGTTGATCATGCGCTGTGATTCGGCCGCAATCGTACTGAAGACCAACGAGCTCTTGCCGGAGCCGGAGACGCCGGTGAACACGGTCAGTCGGCGCTTGGGTAATTCGACATCGATGTCCTGAAGATTGTTCTGCCGCGCCCCCCGCACACGAATCAAATCGTGACTGTCGGCAGCATGCGGTGCCGAGCCCTGCGTGACCTTCTTCGTCGCCATGAGCAGTCAGGCTAGTCGTACCGGAACGTGCCTGCTTCTCGATTCCTGATCGATTTCGGTGGCCGAGAGGGCAGCGTCGAGTCGTCTCAGATCGGCCGCGGAGGACTCCAGAAGTGGGCGTCGCACGGTCGCGTCGGAGATGACGCCGATCCTGGCGAGTGCGGCCTTGGCCATGACGGCTCCCTGCGTCGTGCGCATGACGGCGTCGGTCAACGGCAGGAGTGATCGCTGTACTGCGTTCGCCCGGAGCAGGTCGCCCGCGCGGACCGCATCGATCAGCTCGGCGTAGCGGTCTGCCACCACATTGCCGGTGACGCTGACCAGTCCTGTTGCACCGGAGGCTAGGTAGGGGAGCGCGAGTTCGTCGATTCCGCAGTAGTAGGCGAGGTTCGTCGAGGACATGACGGTCATGGCCTCGTACAGGTCACCCTTCGCGTCCTTGACGGCACCGATGAGAGGGTGACGAGAGAGTGCCTCGAGCGTCGACGCCTCGATGGCCACACCTGTGCGCGCCGGGACGTCGTAGACCATGACGGGCAGCTCACCTGCCTCGGCGATGGCGACGATGTGCTCTGCGATGCCGGTCTGGGTGGGGCGCGAGTAGTACGGAGCGGTGATCAACAGTGCGTCGGCACCGGCTGCCGCTGCGGACCGAGCCATCTCGATCCCCGTGGAGGTGTCGTTGGTGCCGACTCCCGCGGTCACACGAAGAGCGTGATCGCGATGACGACGTGTCCGGGAAATCAGCTGCGAGATTTCGTGGCGCGTCAGGGTAGGTGCTTCTCCGGTCGTTCCGGCGACGACGACGCCATTACACCGTGTTGCCGACAGATGCGCGAGAAGGGCATCGACGCCCCCTCGGTCGAGCGATCCATCGGGGTGCATGGGGGTCGCCATGGCGACGACGTTCGTGCCGAAGCTCGTCGAGGCCGGCGACGCAGTGGTGATCATGGTCCGAGTGTGGACCGCCCGATAGATGAGGTCCAGCGAGGCATTTTCCGTAATACTGCGTATTTTTGCTTCATGATCGATGTCAGTGCTCTGCACGCCCTGCGGGCCGTCGCAGCCCTGGGCACTCTTGCGCGGGCGGCCGACGAGCTCGGCTACACCTCTTCGGCGATCTCCCAGCAGATCAAACGACTCGAACGGCAGATCGGTACCCCGGTGCTGGCGCAGGCCGGTCGGGGAGTCGTGCTCACCCCCGCAGGTCGGGCGGTGGTCGAGTCCGCGGGGGAGGTGTTCGACGCTCTCGAACGGTGCGTCGAGGCGGCTCGATCCGCAGACGAGGGCGTACCACGTGGGGTAGTTCGGCTGGTCGGATTCTCGACCGCGGTGCGCGGCTTGCTGGCGCCCGCGCTGGTCGAGCTGAATCGACGGTATCCGGATCTGACCGTGCACATCAGCGAGGAGGATCCGGATCGTGCACTGCACAGCGTGTATTCCGGTACCGCAGACCTGGCGTTGGTGCACGACGCAGACGGGGTATGGGTGCCCGCTCCTCCCTCGGTCGTTCGGCAACCGATTCACACGGACTTCGGCGACGTGATCATGAAGCGAACTCACCCCCTCGCTCGACGGAAGACCGCGTTGACCCATGCCGACCTCGCTCGGTACCCGTGGGTGACGAGCCCGGCCGGGACGGTATGTCACCAGTGGTTTCGTCGGCTGTTCGCCGAGGCGTCCGCCGAGGTCGACGTTCGCCATCTCGTCGACGACTTCTCCACGCAACTCGCGCTGGTCGAAGCCGACGATGTTCTCGCTCTGGTACCGCGCCTCGCGCGTCCGCTGCTCGGAGCCGGTCTCGTCGCGGTGCCGCTCGAGCACGCTCCCGCTCGTGAGGTGCAGGCTGCGTGGCGGCGCAGCGCCGACGCCAGCCCGGCCATTCATGCCGTGCTGGACGTCCTCGATGCGGCCTCGCGCTGAGTGGTCAGCAGCACCAGCCGTCCGGTCGCGCGTGTCATCGCCACGTACGTGTCGACGGCACCCTCGACTCCTGTCCCGAAGGAATCCGGGTCGATCAGAACGACCAGATCGAATTCGAGTCCCTTCGACAACTGCGGAGTCAGGGATCGGATTCGCTCCGACTCCGGAAATGCGGGATTGCCTATGACGCAAGCGATTCCGGAGGGATTCGAGTCCAGCCATCGGTCGAGAATTGATGCCAGATCTGCCGTGTCTGCGTATTCGACGGGCACACCGGTGCTGCGGATGGAGACCGGAACATTGGCGTCCGGCAGAGCCGCGCGAATCACCGGCTCGGCCGCGGCCATGACTTCCCGCGGGGTGCGGTAATTGACACCGAGGGTGGCGATCCTCACCCGGTCGAGTCCGACCCGTCCGAGCCGTTCGGCCCAGGACTCGGCGAACCCCTGCCGCGCTTGCGCCCGGTCTCCGACAATGGTGATGCTGCCCGACGGGCATCGTCGCAGGACCATCTGCCACTGCGCGTCGGTCAACTCCTGCGCCTCGTCGACGACGATGTGTGCGAACGGCCCCGCCGAGGGATCCGTCGGGATCTCCTCGAAGCCCGCCGAATCGACGAGTGCATCGCGAATTCCGTCCTGCCGCAACTGTGCAGCCATCATCTCGTCGTCGTCCGCGGCCATGAGTTCGTCGACCACGCGGTCCATTCGCGCACGCTCCGCAGCCGCGGCCAACTCGCGACGTCGAGTGCGGCGTGAATGCTCGGGATCTCCGAGCCGCATTCGTGCGGCGTCGAGCAGCGGCAGATCGGACACCGTCCACCGCGTCGGATCGGGTCGCTGGAGTGAACGAATCTCCTCGGGGCCGAGCCAGGGTGCGCACCTACGGAGATACGCCGGAACGCTCCACAGATCTGCGACGAGGTCGGCAGCGTCGATGATCGTCCAGGATCGTTCGAGCTCCGTGCGCAGAGGCTCGTTGTTCTGCAACGACTTCCGTATCTCGGTTGGGTCCTCGTCACCGTCGTAGCGGTCGGCCAGAATCGTCAGTAGCAGGTCCCAGACCTGTTCGCGAGCCTCGTTGTGCGCAGTGCCGGGATCGGGTGCCTCGAACGCCTCGGCCCAGTCGTCCGGCGTCAGCCTCAGGTCGGCCCACTCCGTCTCCACGATCATGTTCCGAGTCGGCGGCTGCTCGTAGAACGCAACGGCCGCCTCTATCGCCACGCTCATGTCGGCGGATGCCTTCAGTTGCGCCACAGCAGGATTCGGCTCTTCGACCACGTCCGTGCCTTCGGCGACGAGATCCCGGAGCGTGCAGGTCCGCACACCGTCCTCACCCAGACTCGGAAGGACGTCGGAGACGTAGGCGAGGTACGGCTCGTGTGGGCCGACGAACAGCACGCCGCCGCGGCTGTGTCCCAGACGCGACTGCGTGTACAGCAGATACGCGGTGCGATGGAGTGCGACCACGGTCTTCCCGGTTCCCGGGCCACCGTCGACGACCAGCGCGCCCCGGGCGTCCGCTCGAATGATGGCGTCCTGATCTGCTCGAACGGTGCCCAGCACGTCACGCATTCGCGGTGAACGTGCCGTACCCAGACTGGCGATGAAGGCAGACTGATCGTCGAGTGCAGCGTCGGTGATCGGTCCGGTCAGGTCGAACACCTCGTCCCAATAGTCGGTGATGGTGCCGTTCGTCCACCGATATCGTCGACGACTCCGCAGCCCCATGGGATTGGCGTGAGTGGCACCGAAGAAGGGTTCGGCCGCGGGGGAGCGCCAGTCGACGAGGAGTTGTTCACCCGATGTCCCCAACAATCCGAGTCGTCCGATGTACACCGGCTCGTCCGTATCGGAGGCCACGACTCGACCCAGGCACAGATCCACCCCGTACCGACGAAGTGAACGGAGACGTCCGCCCAACCTATGAATCTCGAAGTCCCGCTCCATCACCTCTCGGCCCATTCGGCCCGACGACTTCTGCGCGGCCTCGAGCTGCGCCGCGGTATCGGATCGAGACTTCTCGATGCTCGAGCGTATCGCGGAGAAGTGTCGTTCGTCGTGGCCGATCAGCGCTGGATCACGTTTGCGTGCGAGGCTGTCGGGTAGGGCGAAAATGCTTGGGTGCACATGCTTCACAGGACTCCGATCGAATGGTTCTCGGTTGCAGCGAGCCATTCTGAGCCCTGCACGGGGTCTTGCCGCAAGCCCCGGGGTGCGCTATATGTTGAAAGTGGAAAGACGTTATCGTCGCTTTCCGATTCCTCCGCGATTCATCCGGCACCGAGAAGCAGATCGGCGATGGCACCGGCACCGACCGGCCGGCCCAAGAGGTATCCCTGCGCGAAGTCGCAGCCGGTAGCGGCCAGTGCCTCCAGTTGCTCCTCGGTCTCGACGCCCTCGCCGACGACGGTGACGTCGAATGCGCGTGCCAGTGCCACGATGGCCGAGACGATCGCGCGAGCCCTGGGAGCGGGCAGCCGGGCGATGTACGACTTGTCGATCTTGAAGCACTCGAACATGGGGTAGCGGTCGAGATACGACATGGAGCTGTGGCCTTTACCCATGTCGTCGAGCAGCAGAGCCACACCCATTGCGTGCAGGGCAGAGACGGTGTCGGCGACCCGTTCGGTGTCCGCGACCCACACGGTCTCGGTCACCTCGAGTCCGAGAGCGAAGGCAGGCAGTCCTGTCTCTGCGAGTATGGACGCGACCTCGGCGGGAAAGTCGGGATCGCGGAGTTGCAGCGCGCTGACGTTGACGCGAACCACGATGTCGGAGAACGTCCGCCATCGCGCCGCGGCCGTGCAGGCGGTACGCAGCGCCCATGCGCCCAATGGTGTTGCAAGACCTGTTCTTTCGGCGACGCCGACGAACTCGCTCGGTTCGATGGGGCCGAGCTCGTGGTGATTCCAGCGGGCGAGTGCCTCCACCGCGACGATTTTCCGCGACGCGATGTCCACCAACGGTTGGTACGCGAGAGTGAGCTCGTCGGCGCGCAGCGCCGCTCGCAGATCTATCGACAGTGACCTGATGCGATCCGCGTCGTAGAGATCGGTGGGATCGAAAACGGCATGCCCGCCGGTCCCACTGTCCTTCGCGCGGTACATGGCCAAGTCGGCGCGGTGGATCAGCTCGTGCCGAGTCGAATTCGGTTCGGACACCGCGATACCGATGCTGGCGCTCAAGGGAATGGGCACGTCCTCGGCCGAGAAGGGAACCGCAATGGAACTCGTGATGTGTCGCGCCAATTCCTCCGCATGAGCCACGCTGTCCACACCCTCGCAGACGATCAGGAATTCGTCGCCGCCCAGGCGCGCGATGGTGTCGGCGTCTCGGATCGCCGAGGCGAGCCGTTCGACGAACTTGACCAGCGCCCTGTCTCCGGCGTCGTGTCCCAAGCTGTCGTTGATGATCTTGAAGTCGTCGATGTCGAGCAGCAGAAGAGCCACGGTGCCGGACTGTTGTCTCGCGCGGTTCAGTGCCGAATCGATGACCTCGTATGCGAGGGTGCGGTTGGGTAGACCGGTCAGGGCATCGTGAGTACTGCGTCGTCGCAGTTGAAGTTCGAGGTCGATGCGTCGTATCGCCGCGGATACGATGCCGGCCACCGAACTGAGGAACGACACCTCTTCGTCGCGGTAGAGACGGGCCTCGACGCTGTGAATGGAGAGAACTCCCCACGCTTTTCCGGCGGCGGTGAAGATGGGAACTCCGACGCCGCTGCGCAGGCCGAGCGAGATCATCGTGTCGGTCCGGAATCGATTCTCGGTGTGACAGTCGTTGCACACGACAGGCTCCGAGAGGGTCAGGGCGAGTCCCACCAACGAACCGTCCCCGGAGGGAATGTCCTGACGCATACCGAGTACACCGCTGGCCGCGTCCATGGTCAAGTACGGGTCGGTCGGGTGCTCGAGGTGGGCGATGGCGGAGTTTCCCACGCCGATCAGGGTGGCTGCGGTGGCGGTTGCTGCGGTGAGCAAACTGGGTAGCTCGGCGATGACGGCGAATCGGCTCAGATCGGCCAGAGCCTTCTGCTCCTGAGCATGACGACCGGCGACCACTGCATCGGCCGCGATCCTGGCATTGCGCTGCTCCACCGTATGTCGGTGCCGAATGGTGGATGCCACCACGTCGGCGCCGCCGTCGTCACGAGGGATCACATAGGACGACACCACCACCGGCATGCCGGTCCCGGTCACGTGATGGCGCAGCTCGCAGTACCCCTCCCATTTGCCTTCGGAGAGCAGCCCGGCGGCGATGTCGTCGGTGAGATCGACTCCGTCTGAGGTGAGCAGTTCCAAGGCCGAGAGTTGGCCGACATCGGCCACGTCATCGAGTCCGATCAGGGTTGATCCTGCGGGATTGATGTACAGAATTCTCCCCGTGAAGTCGGACAGCGCAACGAAGTCCGGAGAACGTTCCAGGAAGGATCGAAGACTCACCGGATCGTCCGGGAGATCGAACATCGGCCCTCCGATCCGTTTCGCTCGGGATACGAGCGCATCGCACCCATGTTATTCGTGGTTCACGTTCCAAGGGTGCGAACACGACGTAGACCTGTGTGTGCGGGGCGGACGGATTCGCTCGTCGCCGCTCGTCGGTCTGTCCACCGTGGGCGTCGAGGGGACGTTCATCGACGAAGATCGCCACGTCGCCCACCATCGTGACCTCGACCCGCTCGAGTCTGGCGGACGGCGGAACGGTCACCACACGATCGTCATGTTCTCGACACGAACGCGACCGAAGAATCGATGTCGTCCCCGGAGAGGAACGCAGCTGATCGTGACAACGATCTCGCAGTCGCCCCACACGGTCGGTGGCCGAGCGGGCTCACGGTGTCGATCACCTGGGTGGACGGCGACGTCGAACTGACGGTGCGCTTCGCGCTGTCGAGTGTCATGACGCCCGAGAATTCGTGAGCGTTGCAGGGGGCGAGACTGCAGTCCAAACTGGGACCCATCATGACGAACTACGATCTGCGCGCGAATCCACGAAAACTGCGGCCGCGTCCTGCGGTCCCGCGCGAGGCGGCGATCGAACTGACGTCCAGCGGGGTGCCTGTTTCCGAGCGTGACTTCTTCATCGAGGAATTCCGCGGGGTCACGATCGTGATTGCCCTTCCCGTGTTGAGCAGCGCTGCGCTCGAGGCAGTGAAACGAACGGTCGGGGAGTTCGGTCCTGGTGATACGCGATTCATTTTCGTGGTTCCGGTCGACCACGTTTCGCAAGTCGCCGCCGCAGTCAATGGTGTGGCCATGGAGAGTGGAACTGTCTGGAATGACGAGTCCGTCGCCCGTCTGTGGCTCGCTATCGCAGACTCGGAATGCGTCGTGATCGGGGCGGAGGCAACCGCGGTCGCGCGCACCGCAGGCACCGTGTCTGCGAGCGTGCGGGCTTCGAAGATGGTTCTGACCGACCCGGGAGGAGGTTGGGGCGATCCTCCTCGCAGCTTCGCCGACATGGACCTGCACCGCGAGCGACTGGTCGCTCATCTGGCCGAACGGGGTCTCGACGACTTTCCGTCCGCGGCCGAGGCGGCACTTGCCGGCGGTGCATACAGCGTAAACCTCTGCCGCGGCGAGGATCTCGAGTTCGAGCTGTTCACATTCGACGGCCGGGGGACCGTCCTAACCCAGGGGCGCTACCTCCACTTGGCGTCCTTGCAGGTCGACGATTTCCCTGCAATCGAGGCGTTGGTCGCACAGGGAGTGCGAGAAGGAGTCCTCAAGCAGCGCAGTCGGATAGAGATTGCCAGGATGGCGGTCGGAGGACTCGGTGCGCGGGTACTGCGTACCGGGCACCTCGCCGGTATCGTCGGGCTGGAGATAGACCGTTACGCAGGAACGGGATTCGCTGAAGTGTCGGGTCTGATCACAGTCGCCGAGTTCTCCGGACTGGGAGCGGGTGGCCTGCTGATGGACGGACTGTTGGAGGAGTGCCGCACGAGGGGCATCGAAAACCTTTTTGCGGTCACCGTCAGCAGTGAAGCCGCGGAGTTCTTCGTCAAACGCAATTTCGTCGAAGTCGGGCACCGGGAGGTCCCTGCGGCGAAATGGGATGACTACGACGCCCATCGACTCGAGGCTGCACGGTGTTTTCTTCGATCCGTCTAGACGGATCCCTATGAACAGTCACGGGGCAGCGCCTGCACTCGATGCGGTTGCGACTACTTGACATAATGTTGATTATCGGCAAAAAGATGGCGCAGCTCGGAAGCTGACTGGCCGGTCGGCACGGCGGTCGGGTTCGTGTGAGTCGAAATGTACGGGTGTGTCTGCATCCACTCTTCCGCCGGCGTGCGCGCAGTTTTCGAGCATCGATCCGGCCGTCCGCCGTTGGCCGGCTCGGCTCTTCGCTGTGATTGGATGACGTGCGCGTATCCACCTGATCCAGGCCACCTCTGGGGCCGCTCCTGGGTCGGCCCCGTTTCACTACTACGAAACGTCACAGTGACGTTTTGAGGTGATGCGGCGGGAGCTGGAATCTTCTCAGTGCGACGGTGATCATGTCGAAAACGGTCATTTCGATCGGTATCAGCTGATTCCGTGGTCGAAGCGCACGTTTCTGCTACTGTCCGTGAAATTGCTCGGTGCAGATACCAGCCGAAGGTCACCCGATGTTCGCCGTTCGTCCGTTCATCTCGGCCTCGGGTCGACGTGTGTCGTCGCAACAGCGCGCGGACAGTTCGGTGGCGGGGCTGTTGGATCTGGACGCGACTCGAACTCGCGTCATTCGATTACTCGTCGGCTCGGGGACGTTGTCGATCGGTCTCATCGGTTTACTGAGCGCACCGTCCGAGGAATACAGCGGTTGGCGAGTGCATGCGGTGGTAGCAATCAGCCTGACCGCGTTTCCGGTCGCGTTGCGTTGGTTCTTCGGTCGATGGCCGGGACCGCGTCTGCTGACTGCATTCATCGTGTATTCGGATGTATCGATCGCCGCCGGTCTGTTGTTGAAGGACACGACAATGACTGCGATCGGCGGCACGGTACTCTTCGCCGTCATCACCACTCTGGCTGTGGTGGCGGTGCCGCTACTCCCCTGTCTCGTGCACATCGTTTTCGCCACCGGCGTCCTTGCGGTGGTGGCCGTACTCACCGTGCACGCGGACGTCGCCAGCGGCTGGGTCGTTGCCGCACACAGTTCGACCATGCTGTTGATGTTCGCGTCTCCGCTCATTCTGATGGTGTACGTGAGCGAGCTCAGATCTCGGGCGCGGGAGTCGCTGGTGGACCCGCTGACCGGCCTGCACAACCGTCGCGGGCTGTTCGCTGCAGTAGCTGCTACCGCGATGACGACGCCGGATGTGGAACCGAAGGTGATATGCGCCGTCGCCGCCGATGTCGACGGGATGAAGGGTGTCAACGACAGCTACGGACATCACACCGGCGACGCGGTTCTCGTCGATGTGGCCCAGCACATGCGAGCGCTGGCGGCCAACCGCTGGATCGTCGCACGACTGGGCGGTGACGAGTTCGCGTGCATTGCCGTCGGGCGACCTGCCGACCTCACCGACCGAACTGCAGAGCTCGTGGAGCGCCTCGGACGGGCCCGGATGTTGTCCGGACTCACCGTCAGTGTCGGGTCGGCAGTGGTACCCGTCGACGCGGACAGTGATGTGCGGCAGTCCGCACACGACGTACTCCGCATCGCGGACTCGGAGATGTATCGAGCGAAACGCAGTCGCTGGCCGGCGTGAGAGCAGACACCGAGCGAATTCGTCGTCACCGCAACGTCATCGAGTTTTCAGATACCACCGTGGGAGTGCCACCCACAACGTGAGCAGAAGGGTCAGAGCGACCAGTGCCGCTACGATGCCGACGAGCGGACCGACCACGAAGTCGAACGTGAGAGCCACTACTCCCACCAGTGCGATGCCGAGCATGAACAGGCCTGCGATCGCGAGTCGGTTGCCGACCCGTACGAGTGCATCGATTTCTTTGTGACGGAACAGAATTCGGTGCATTCCCACCGGCGCAATCAAAAGGATGGTTGCAACGATCGACGCACTGACGGTGATCAGATACACCGCTCGGCCGAATGTGGACACGTCGTCGAACCGTTGTTGGAACGGCAGGGTCAGGAGAAATCCGGTCAACAGCTGAACCCCGGTCTGTTCGACGCGCAGTTCCTGAAGTAACCCGAGCCAGTTCCTGTCGAGCTGCTGAGTCGGCGTCTCTCCCCTGGCCCGTGCATTCCACTCGGCATTGGGAGGTATCGACCGATCGGTCACGGGCTCTCCTTGTGTGTTGCCGGTTCGGTCACCGGTCGGGTGACGCCGTCGACGGCGGGTGTACCACGATCGTCGGCGAGAGCGTCGTTGCCCTGGACCGGGGACGCATGGCCAACCTGGTCCGCCAGCTCCAAGCCCGCTCCCGCGTATACGTTGAAGGCGATGTCGACACCGTGATCCCTGGCCCACTGCACTTCGTCGTCGTAGCGCGCGACAGCAGCGACCGTGCCACTGAACCCGGATTCGCGCAGACAGGCGAGGGCAGTGACGTTGGCGCCGTGACGCGGCATCGCCAGCACCGCGATTCGAACCGACTCGGAGTGGCGTAGTTGGTTCCAGAAGTCCAGGTCGGTCGCGTCGCCTTCGATCACTCGCAGGCCCTGGTCGGCGAGTCGGCGAATGCGTGGCCCGTCGTAGTCGACACCCACCACACCGAGGCGGTAGTGGTCGGTCAGCCGCTGATACGCCGCGAACCCGACACGCCCCATCCCGATCACGACGACCTCTGCATCGCCGGCGTCACCGGAACGTTCCTCCGGATGCAGACTGTTCTCGTCCTGCTCGGGCAAACGAGTCGCAATCTTCTCGACCATCAGGTGCCCTCGTCCGTTGACCAGCGCCGACGCCACGAAGCTCAGGGCCACGGCTATCGACATCTCGACCAGCCATGCCGGTGCCAGCAGGCCGGTCGTCACTCCGACCGAGACGACGATCAATCCGAATTCCGAATAGTTCATCAGGCTCAACCCGGCAAGGAGAGCTGTTCGATATCGCAACTTCATCAGGGCGAACAACGCGAGATACAGCACGGACTTGAGCGGCAACAGAAACACCATGAGCAGTGCGACGCCGAGACTGGGCAGGTCGGGTAGACCGGACAGACCGATCGAGACGAAAAAGCCGACCAGCAGCAGTTCCTTGATGTGGAACAACGATCGAGACAGCTCGGACGATGCCGGATGCGACGCCAGCAGCACACCGATGATCAGTGCACCCAGGTCTCCTTTGAGACCCAGTGCGGAGAACAGCGCGTAACCGGGCACCAGCGCCATCACGATGCCGAAGAGGGATTGCATCTCACCGTGACCCAGTCCGCTCCATACTCGTCGGAGGATGCGAGTGACGGGCCACAGCAGCACCAGCATCAGCGCCCAGGGACTGGGCAGCGTGCCGCTGGTGACGGTCAGGAACACCACGGCGACGATGTCCTGCATCACCAGGACACCGATCGCCACCCGTCCGTAGAGGGCGTGTGACTCCCCTCGCTCCTCGAGAACCTTGACCACGAAGACGGTGCTCGAGAACGACATGGCGAAGGCGAGCAATGCGATCGTCGTCAGGCTCTGCCCGGACAGCATGGCCAACCCCGCCACGGCAGCCAGCCACAGAACGGTGGTACCGACCACGACGCTGATCACCAGATGCACCGAGGTGGTCAGCCACACTTCCCGTCGCAGCAGAATACGAACGTCGAGCTTGAGACCGATGGCGAACAACAGCAGCGTCACACCCAGATCAGCGAGCAGCTCGAGCTGGGGCACCTCACCGACGTCGAGTGCATTGATGACGAAACCGGCAGCCAGAAATCCGACCAGTGGAGGCAGCCGTACCACCATGGCAAGTCCACCCAAACCGAAGGCGATGACGAGGTAGATCGCGGCAACTGTCATGCACGGTCCCTTTGCTGGTGGGCTGCAACCGGATCTCCAACGGATCGTTCGACATCGGCACATGCCGTCGGAGTGTCCTCAGTATCCCGGCAAGACCGCAATTTCACAGCGCACGAGGCTCGACGCGAACGGCGGTCGACGAAGCGGATCGCTTCGTCGACCGCCGTTCCTACGTGACGCTTCGGCTGGGAACTTTCAGAGCTCGAACTCGGCCGGATCGATTCCGACCGCGAAGCACGCGTTGCGCACTGCGGCCTTCTCGTGATCGTCGAAATGGCCGTCTGCGCCGCCGATGATGATGCCGATCTGGATGACGGCTCGTGCTTGGTCGGGCTTCGATTTCAGTTTGCCGATCGTGGCTGTCGCCTCGACCTTCCCGAAATCGAAATCTCCTTGCAGCTTGTCGCAGTACCAGTCGAATTTCTGCCGAAGTTCGTCGGGCTCGAACACTCGCAGTGCCTCGTTACCGGCGATGAGAGAGGCCGTCTTCTGGCGCTCGGCAGGATCGATGGTGCCGTCGGCCGCCGCGATCAGGGCGCACATGGCCATGCTGCCGTTGGCGAATTCCTTGTTTTTGAACTGGCTGGTCTTCGTCTGCAGCTGGCCGTTCAATTCCTGTGCCTTGGACTTGAGTTGATCCCAGAACGCCATGGAGCTCCTCACTAGGTGGTACTCGCCCGCACAGTCGCGCGGGCTTCGACCATTGTCCACGTAGTCGGTGAACTGGAGAGGAACTCCAGCTCAGCGCAGCCGTTCTGCATCGTGCGCCTTGGCCAACAGTTCGACGCACAGTCGGTGCAATTCGGCGGCGTCGGCACCCTCCGTCACCGCAGTGCTGACGTCCTCGGCAGCACACCGAACTTCGAACGCTCTGTCGGCCGCCGCCGATACCTCCTCGGCGGTCAACACGACAGCGTCGTCGGGAATCGACGTCCCTTTGGTCGCGCTGCGTTGCTCGTAGGCGCGTTGACGGCACGATTGACGGCAGTACCGCCGCTTCCGGCCGGTTCCGGAATCGGCGACCGGGCGTCCGCACCAGGTGCATGTCTGGTCGCGGCGGGTTCTGACGGACATGGTCGTTCAGCCTACTGCGGCCGCGAGGTAAGATCGCCCGATAAGCTGCGCCGATCGGACCGCGCCTGGACCCATCGGCTCGGGAACGAACCGACGTGCGGCGACGTTGTAGATCAGTGGGTAGACGGTGTAGTTCGAAGTCGACGGATGGCTTCGGCGCACGTACCTACTATCGATGGAGAGGACTTCACCATGGCAGATCGTGTACTTCGAGGTAGTCGGCTGGGAGCGGTCAGTTACGAGACCGACCGTGATCACGACCTGGCACCCCGCCGCGTTGCGCGCTACCGGTGCGACAACGGCGAAGAGTTCGACGTACCGTTCGCCGACGATGCCGAGATTCCCGGAACCTGGGCATGCCGCAACGGCCTGGAAGGGTCGCTGATCGAAGGCACCGCGCCGGAGGCCAAGAAGGTCAAGCCTCCCCGCACCCACTGGGACATGTTGCTCGAGCGTCGCTCGGTCGACGAGCTCGAAGAACTCCTCAAGGAACGCTTGGACCTGCTGAAGGTGAAGCGCCGCGGCGCATGACCGTCGCCGCTCACTGCACCGCCTGATTGGAAACAATCCGGCGGTGCAGTTTTTTTTGTGCTATTCGAACCTGCTGAATGTTTCGATGTGCTTTGTCGCATTAATTGTCCACCGAACGAGGATTCCAATACGATCGACTGGCGGTGTCAGAGTCCGAGGTGACATCATCGAGTATCGGTTGTCACACAAGTGGACGATTCGTGAACGGTTGCCGTAACAGTTATCGGACAATATCGATAAACAGCAGGCACCGGAGTCGAATAAACCAGGGGGCATCAACACGTGAGCCAGGATTCTGATCAGCGCTCGACCGACGCCTTGCGTACGGCGGCCTCCGATGCGAAATCGGAAGGTCATCGCGCAGTCGGCGAGCAGAAGCTTGCGGAGTTGAGGCGCGAGTTGGACGGAATCGACGAGGTTCTGCGCGCTGCAATTCGAGACCGCATCGATGTGTGTGTACGAGTTGCACACGTAAAACGTGAACATGACATTCCGATGATGCAACCAGGCCGCGTCGGACTGGTGACCGAACGAGCACGAGAATTCGCGTCGGCCAATGGACTGTCTCCCGATTTTCTCGAAGATCTGTATCGATCGATGATTGCAGAGGCATGTCGCGTCGAGGATTCGATCATCGATTCTCCGACGCCCGGGCCCGGCCTCGACAGTGAACGGTAGAAGCACTCCGATGACGATCCATACGCTCCTGGTGGACAATTACGATTCGTTCACCTACAACCTGTACAGCCTTCTGACCGAGGTGAACGGTCGACCGCCCACTGTGGTCAAGAACGACGTCGAGTGGACGTCGCTGAATTTCGACGCCTACGACAACGTCGTGGTCTCGCCCGGTCCCGGGCGTCCGGATGTGGAGCAGGACTTCGGGATCAGTGCCCGCGTGATACTCGAGTCGGGTCTACCGATACTCGGCGTGTGCCTCGGGCATCAGGGTCTGTGTCATCTGTTCGGTGGCAGTGTGGATCTCGCGCCCGCGCCGATGCACGGCAGGATCACCGACATCACCCATACGGGTGTGGATCTGTTCGAGGGGATTCCGTCGCCGTACTCGGTGGTGCGATATCACTCACTCGTCGTAACCCGCACCCCTGCCGACTTCGAGGAAGTCGCGTGGACGCCCGACGGACTGGTCATGGCCGTTCGTCACCGCAGCAAGCCCATGTGGGGAGTTCAGTTCCATCCCGAGTCGATCAGCACCGAATACGGCCGCGAACTACTCGCGAATTTCCGCGATCTGACGTTGGCTCGATCGAGTGCATCGAGTGATGCGCGTACTCAGGATTCGATGTTCACCATCGAAACACGTTCGCTGGAGGGGGCTTTCGACTCCGAGCAGGTCTTCGAAGCTCTTTTCGCGGACGGCTCGAAGAGTTTCTGGCTGGACGGCAGCGCGGCTCTCGAACCCGACTGCAGATTCACCGTCATGGGCGACTGCTCGGGTCCCCACGCGGAGTACGTGACCTATTCGGTAGCCGAGACCACGGTGACCGTGCAAGGTCCAGACGGTACGACCGAGCGTATTCACTCGACGTTCTTCGACTACATCGACGACCGTTTACGAGAGCGGGCCACTCCCCCTCGGCACGACCTACCGTTCGCTTTCGGTCTCGGTTACGTGGGGTACCTGGGCTACGAACTCAAGGCCGACACCGGTGGGCAACTGGTGCACACCTCTGCGACTCCCGACGCGTCGATGGTCTTCGCAGACCGCGCGTTGGTGTTCGACCACGAGGCAGGCACCCTCTATCTGATGGGGTTGGCCACCACCCCCGGGGATCCTGTGTTGGCGACGTGGTTCGACTCGGTCACCGATACCCTGCATGGTCTGTCCCGAAAGGTCGCCCCCGACAAGCGTCCGGGTGTGCCTGCCTCCGGCACTCCCTTGCTCGGAGCCGATCGGTCGCTCGAACCCCGCCTACGCCACGACCGTGCCCACTACCTCGATCTGATTTCCCAGTGTCTTGCCGAGATTCGTTCCGGTGAGACGTACGAGGTCTGTTTGACCAACACGGCGACCGTGGCCGGTTCCATCGACGCGACCGCCACCTACTCGTACATGCGCGAAATCAACCCCACTCCGTACAGCGCCCTGCTGAAGTTCCCCGAGCTGTCGGTGTTGAGTGCGTCTCCGGAACGCTTCCTGCGCATCGACGCCGACCGCATAGTCGAGTCGAAGCCGATCAAGGGAACTCGTCCTCGCGGAGCCACCGCGCAGGAAGACAACGCACTGAAGGCCGATCTCGTCGCGAACGAGAAGGACAAGGCCGAAAACCTGATGATCGTGGACCTGGTGCGCAACGACCTCGCCCAGGTCTGCGTGCCGGGGTCGGTGCACGTGCCGAAGCTGTTCGATGTCGAAACCTATGCTCCCGTACACCAATTGGTTTCGACGGTCCGTGGGCGCCTGCGCGACGACGCGTCGGCCGCGGACTGTATCCGCGCTGCGTTTCCGGGTGGATCGATGACTGGAGCTCCGAAGATCCGCACGATGGCGATCATCGACAAGCTCGAAGACGGACCGCGGGGGGTGTACTCGGGTGCCATCGGTTACTTCTCGATCACCGGCACCGCGGATTTCTCGATCGTCATTCGCACGATCGTGGCCACCGAACACGAAGTGACGTACGGCGTCGGCGGCGCGATCGTCGCTCTCTCCGATCCCGACGAGGAGTTCGAGGAGACCATGGTCAAGGCTGTGTCGATGCGCCGCGCGCTGACCGGAAGAACCGAAAACAGCGGGTAGGGCACTGACGCCCTACCCGCTGTTCGACACTCCCCGACTCGGGGTCGACGTGCCTACGGAGTGGTGAAGTACTCGAACACTGCAGGCTGAGCCTGCGGGTTTCCGTTGCTGGTACCGATGACTGCGCCCGCGACCGTACCGATGACGGTTCCGATGATGCACCCGGAGATGAAGTTCGGGAAGATCGACACACAGCCGATAGCGAAACCGAGGCCTGCGCCGATCGCCGTGCCGACACCACCACCATTGTTCCAGCCGATCGCGAGCTGGTTGACCATGTTGTCGAACGCCTGCTGCTTGGTCCGCGGACCGGCGACGTCGGCGACGGGAACCGTCTGCGGAGTCAACGTCAGTTCGCGACCCTCGGCACCGATCAGCGGTGCGATCGAGTAGACGGTGCCGTTGACGGTGTACTCCAGCGGGACAGATGCAAGCGTGGCACCGGCCTGGTCGATGACGGACACGGTCTCGCTTGTGGCGTCGACCCGGAACAGTCCGGCATCGAGGATGGTGGTGACCGTTCCGTCGGGGTTGACCGACGTCTCGTAGTTCACCGTGTCCGACGACGGGTCTGCCACAGCATGGCCCGCTCCGGTGGCCACCGCAGCGGTCAACGCCACCGCTACCGTTGCTGTTCTGATCAGTTTCACTTATGTCCCCTGGTGTTGGTTATTCGCCTTCGGCGGCATTCGTGCCGAATGCCGATGGTATTCGCAGATGTGCTCTTCGACGTGAAGAACACACCAATCGTTATTCGGGTGTATTTCCGAGATGAGAATCGACGACAGGCCCGATCACGTTGGCAGCGTCCGCATTGGTCATCTCGTTGTGGAAAACGTCGACATCGTGGATGACGATATCTCCTGTGACATACGGCCGCCATTCCTGCGGGGATCGAACAATTCCATCGCTCGCGCCCTTCGTTGCCGAGAAGAACAAAACATCTCCGTCGAAGACGTCCGGGATGAACTCGGCCATCATTCGAGTCGAGTTCTCGAATCCCGCATTGATACGACGGAGGTCATCGGCGGAGACGCCGGTCGTCTGACCCAACGACTCGTCGAGCAGTTCGACCCCCCGTTCGTAGGTCAGTGGCTCTGTCGACGCCTGAGCCGACAGGTCGAGCCCCAATCCGGCGAGCAGATTCTCGACGCTCAACGCTCCCTCGGCCTGTTCGCCGTCGTGTCCGTCCACGTAGCTGTCGAGGAGAGCAAGGGTGGCGACGTCGCTGCCGGTGCTGCGCAGTTCCACCGCTATCGCATGAGCCAGTGAGCCGCCGAGCGACCACCCCAGAAGGTGGTACGGACCGACCGGCTGGACGGCGCGGATCTCGTCGGCGTACCGGTGGGCGAGATCGCGAATGGATCCGAAGCTCGACCCTTCCACGATGCTCGGCAGCTGCAGGCCGTACACGGGACGGTCGTCGCTCAGGTGTGAGACGAGACCGGCGTATCCCCATGACAATCCGATTCCCGGGTGGACACAGAACAACGGGGCCTTGGACCCGCTGCCGCGCAGCGGAATCACGACTCCGAACACAGAATCGAGGTCGGCGCCCCCCGCGTCGGCATCCGCGGCGACCCGCGCGGCCAACCCTGCCGGCGTCGGATCGACGAACAGTGCCTGCAGCGGCACCCGAACCCCGATGGCGTTCTCGATGGCAGGCACGATCTTCGTGGCCACCAGCGACGTTCCGCCCAACTCGAAGAAGTTGTCGTCCATGCCGACCCGTTCGACCCCGAGAACCTGAGCGAACGCGTCGGCGATCGCGGCTTCGACATCGGTGCCCGGTGCCCGGTACGGAGTTGTCGACACGGTCAGCTCGGGAACCGGCAGCGCCCGTCGATCGAGCTTGCCCACCGGAGTGAGCGGAATGTCGTCGAGCTCGATGATCGCCGACGGAACCATGTGCCGCGGGAGCACTTTGGCCACGCGATCGCGAAGTGCCTCGGTGTCGACCGATTCGCCGTCGGCCGCGAGAACGTAGGACACGAGGACGGTGTCACCGGACGCAGCCGTGTGACCGATCGTGGCGGCGAATCCGACCTGTTCGTGCTCGGTGAGAGCGGAGTCGATCTCACCGAGTTCGATACGGAAACCGCGCACCTTGACCTGGAAGTCACTGCGCCCGACGAACTCGACGGCCCCGGCACTGCCCCAGCGCACGACGTCGCCCGTTCGATACATCCGATCGCCCGGAGTGCCGAAGGGATCGGCGACGAAACGCTCGGATGTCAGTCCGAAACGACCGAGGTATCCGCGGGCGGTGCCTGGACCGGCGATGTAGAGCTCGCCCGACACTCCGGCCGGGACCGGTCGGAGTCGTGCGTCGAGCACCAGGAACCGGAATCCGGTTCCTGGCCTGCCGACGTCCACTGTGCCACCGGGCACCAAAGGTCCACCGACGCTTGCCTGAATGGTGGTTTCGGTCGGACCGTAGCCGTTGAACATCGTTCGGCCCGGTGCCCATTTCGCCACCAACTCGGGAGTGCAGGCCTCGCCGCCGACCGCGAGGACCCGAACGGTGCCCAGACGTGTCTCGTCGATCGACGACAGCGCCGCCGGCGTCAGGAACGCATGCGTGACGTGTTCGGATTCGAGCAGGTCGGCCAAGTCGCCGCCGCCGAAGACTCCCGGCGGCACGATGACGACGGTGGCACCGACGCCGAACGCCATCGTCAGCTCGTAGATCGATGCGTCGAAACTCGGCGACGCGATGTGCGAAACACGCGAATCCCGAGTGGGGCGGAATCGCTCGATCACCTCGGCCTGGAGGTTGGCCAGGCCACGGTGCCGTACCGCAACGCCCTTCGGCCGACCGGTCGAGCCCGAGGTGTAGATCAGGTAGGCCGGGTGGTCGATGTGCAGGGTGGCCGTGCGATCGGCATCGGTCACCGCGTCCGCCGGGTAGCGAGAGAGTTCCGCGGAGGTCTCCGGATCGTCCAGAACCAGCCACGGGACCGTGTCGGGCAGCGAAGCCCTGTTGTCGATGTCGGTCAGACCCATTGCGGCATGGGAATCTTCGAGCATGTGCGCAATTCGGTCCGCCGGGTAGTTCGGATCGACAGGCAGGAACGCGGCACCGGTCTTCGCCACAGCCCACACCGACAGCACCGACTCGATCGATCGAGGCAGCGCCAACGCGACGAACGTTTCGGGACCGACCCCGTAGTCGATCAGCATCCGAGCGATCCGGTTGGACCAGCTGTCGAGATCGGCGTAGGACAGGCTGATGCCTCGGTAGGTCACGGCCACTGCGTACGGATCGAGCGCGACCGCCGCCGCGAGCAACTCCGGCCACGTCCGAACTGCCGCGTCGGCGTTTCCTCGTGCAGGCACCAACGCGCGCTGCTCGTCGCCACCCAGAAGCTCGATGTCTCCGACCACCGTGTGTCGGTCGCGTCCGACGGCAGCGAGAACTCGGATCAGTCGCGCCGCGATGGCCTCGACGCTGGACGCGTCGAACAGCGATGTGGCGTAGTCGAATGCAGCCTCGAAGCCGGACGGACGCCCCTGGTCGTCGAAGGTCTCGGACAGCAGCAATTGCAGATCCTGCTTGGCCACCGGAACGTCGAAGTCGAAGCCTTCGACGCGTAGGTTCGGCAGCTCGAGCGAGGCCTTCTCGTTGTTCTGGAACGACAGCGCGACCTGTGACAGCGGAGCGTAAGCCGTCGAACGCGTGGGATTGAGAACCTCGACGATTCTCTCGAAGGGCATTTCGGTGTGATCGAATGCGTCGAGGTCGTGTGTCTTGACCTGGTTCAGCAGATCGTCGAACGTCGCGGACTCGTCCACTCGGCTGCGCAGCACGAGCGTGTTGACGAACATGCCCACGAGGTCGTCGAGCGCCGCGTCACCGCGCCCGGCCACCGGGGTGGTGATCGCGATGTCGTCGGTGCCGCTCAGGCGGGCCAGAACGACCGCGAACGCGGCGTGCAGAACCATGAACATGCTGACGTTCTGTTCGCGCGTGATGGCGACGAGGGCGCGATGGATGTCGGCATCGACGGTGAACCGGACTCGGCCGCCGCGGAAGTCCTGAGTGGTCGGCCTCGGTCGGTCCGTCGGCAACGGCAACAGATCGGGAAGACCCGCAAGCGCGGTGGACCAGTGCTCGAGCTGAGCCGCAGCCACACTCGACGCGTCCTGCTCGTCACCCAGCAGCGAACGCTGCCAGATCGTGTAGTCGGCGTACTGGACGGGCAGCGGCTGCCAGTTCGGTGCCTGACCGGCACTGCGCGCCGAGTAGGCGAGCACGACGTCGCGAGCGAGAGGTGCCATCGACGCGCCGTCGGCGGCGATGTGGTGCACCACCATGGCGAGTACGAAGACGGGATCCTCCGACGCGTCGTTGTCGGCGTCGAGCACCTCGAACAGCTCGACGTGCACCGGGATCTCGGTGGTCACGTCGAATCCTCGACCGGCCAACAGAGCCACGCGATCGGTGAGAACAGCGGCATCGATCCGTTCGGATTCGACCGCGGGCGCGACCTCGGCAGCCGGGTGCACGAGCTGCACCGGGAACTCGGGGCCGTCGGGGAAGGTCGTGCGCAGGGACTCGTGGCGCCCCAGAACATCGACCACCGCGTCGGCCAGCGCAGCGGTGTCGAGCCGTCCGGTCAGTTTGACGACCAACGGCACGTTGTACGCCGCCGACGAGGTGTCGAACTGGTTGATGAACCACATCCGCTGCTGAGCGAGCGAGAGCGGAATGTGCTCCGGACGCGTCGCCGCAACGAGGGCCGGCCGCTGCGTACGTGGGTCGGCCGAGCCGACTGCGCTCGCCAGACCCGACACCGTCGGGGTCTCGAAGATCGTGCGGACCCCGATCGATGTACCGAATTCGGCATTGACGCGAGCGATCACTCGCGTTGCGCTGAGAGAGTCGCCACCGAGCTCGAAGAAGCCGTCGTCCGCACCGACTCGACCCACCTCGAGGATCTCGGCGAAGGCCGCCGCGACCGTCAGCTCGGCAGGCGTGCTCGGCTCGCGGTACGACGTGGCCGTGCCGAACTCCGGTACCGGAAGTGCTGCGCGGTCGAGCTTGCCTACCGGTGTGAGCGGAATCGACTCGAGCACGACGATGGCGCTCGGAACCATGTGCGACGGCAGCGCGGCGGCGAGATGATCGCGCAGAACGGCCGTGTCGAAGGTATCGACCGTCTCGGCCGGGTCGTCCCCGGTCAGGCGAACGTAGGCCACGAGAACGGTGGCACCGGTCGGCCCGGGAGTTCCGAATGTCGCCGCGAAGTCGACCGCCGGATGAGCAGAGAGCGCTGCGTCGATCTCACCGAGTTCGATGCGGAAGCCACGGACCTTGACCTGGGAGTCGCTGCGACCGACGTACTCGATGGTCAGATCCGGCGACCAGCGCACCACGTCTCCGGTGCGGTACATGCGCGCACCGGGTGCGCCGAACGGATCGGCGACGAATCGTTCGGCCGTCAACCCCATCCGATCGTGGTAGCCGCGGGCCAATCCGACGCCCGCGAGATACAGCTCACCCACAACCCCGACGGGAACCGGCTGCAGTCGCGAGTCCAGAACCACCTCGTACACGCCCCGCACCGGTCCGCCGATCGAGACCGGCTCGCCGGCCACCATCGGTGCACTGATGTTGGACATGATCGTGGCCTCGGTCGGTCCGTATCCGTTGAACAGGTTGCGGCCCGGAGCCCACTTGGTGACCAACTCGGCCGGGACCGCCTCGCCGCCGACGACCACGTCGGCGAAAGTGTCGAGCCCCGCGGGATCGACAGAGGCGAGGGCGGACGGGGTGATGAAGCCGTGAGTGACCGATTCCTCGGCCAGCAACGATGCCAGCTCGGCTCCGCCGTACACGGTGGGCGGAACGATCACCATCGTGGCTCCGACGCCGAACGCGAGCAGGTACTCGAGCACGGACGCATCGAAGCTGGGCGACGAAACATGGAGCGTGCGTGAGTCCTTCGTGACTCGATAGCGCTCGCGTTGCTCGGTAGCGAAGTTGTCGAGGCCGGAGTGGGTGACCACGACCCCCTTCGGAACACCCGTCGAACCCGATGTGTAGATGGTGTACGCGGCACTCGAGAGGGTGACGCGACCGTGGCGTTCGTCGTCGGCGATGGGCTCGTCGCTCACCGCGTTCGGCCCATCGGTGGCGAGGTCGTCCAGAACGATCCACGGCACGGTCGACGGCAGATCGTCGAGGTGACTGCGGGTGGTGACACCGAAAGACGCTCCGGAGTCGGCCAGCATGTGCTCGATGCGATCGGCCGGGTAGTTCGGATCGACCGGCACGAACGCGGCACCGGACTTGGCGACGGCCCAGACGGTCAGCACCGACTCGATGGATCGTGCGATTCCGAGCGCCACGAACGTTTCGGTACGCACACCGTGACCGAGCAGGATGCGGGCGAGACGGTTCGACTGTCGATCCAGCTCGCGGTACGTCAGCTCGCCGTCGACGCTGCGCACCGCGACGGCATCCGGGTCGACGGCAGCTGCGTCGGAGAAGATCTCCGGCAGCAACCGAGTCGATCGGCCTTCGAGTCCGAATACCGGCGCCAGCGAACCGAGTTCGGCATCGGCGAGCAGACTGAGCCGAGCCAGCGGCTGTTGCTCGTCGGCCAGTACCGCATCGAGTACCCGCTCGACCCGATCGACGATCGCGTGCACGTCCTCGATCTCGAACAGTTCGGGCAGGTACTTGGCCTTGAGGTTCAAGCGCTCGTCCACCGACGACACCAGGGTGAGCGGGTAGTGCGCGGCATCGGTTCCGAGGATGTCGGTCACCTGCATGCCGGCGAAATCCGTTGCCGCAGAAGCTCCGGCGCGATCGACCGGGTACGACTCGAACACGGTGAGCGTGTCGAATGCGACGCCGGCACCGGCTGCGCGCTGGATGTCGGTCAGACCGAGGTAGTGGTGGTCGAGCAGTGCTGCCTGTTCGGCCTGCACGCGATCGACCAGAGCACCCAGAGTCTCGGCCCGATCGAGCGTGACCCGAACGGGCAGTGTGTTGATGAACAGCCCGATCATGCCTTCGATGCCAGGGACCTCGGGCGGCCGACCCGACACCGTGGCACCGAAGACGACGTCTTCGCGTCCGGTCAGAGTGGCGAGCACGATGCCCCACGCGGTCTGAACGAGGGTGTTCAGAGTCGAACCGCGGCGCGCTGCGAAATCGCGCAGTGCCGCTGTGGTCTCGATCGACAACGACCTTTCCGTCTCGCTCGAGACGGTGGACAACTGTCGGCCCCGATCACCGGTGACCAGCAAGGTCGGCTCCTCGACACCCGCCATCGCACTGACCCACTGCGCCGTGGAGATGGCGACGTCGCGTTGCCGCATCCACGCGAGGTAGTCCCGGTATGCGGGCACACGCGGCAGCATCGAATCGTCGGACTCGGTGACGTAGAGCGTGATCAGTTCCTTGACGACCAGAGGCGTCGACCAACCGTCGAGCAGGATGTGGTGGTTGGTCAGCAACAGTCGCCAGTGATCGTCGGCGAGGGTGATCAGCGTGAATCGAAGCAGCGGCGCCGAGTCCATCTCGAACCGCACACCGCGATCGGCGGCGAGCACGGCCTCGAGCGCGGAGTCGACGTCGGCCTCACCGCGTAGATCGACCTCGGCCCAGGGAACCGTCACCGAATTCTGCACGATCTGCAGGGATTCGCCGGCGCTGTTGTGCACGAACGCTGCTCGTAAGTTCGGATGGCGAGAGACGAGCTTGTTCACGGCGGAGTGCATCCGCTCGGCATCGACGACGCCACGCAGCTCGAGGCCGAGCTGCACCATGTAGGCGTCGACGCCCGCAGTGTCACTGCCGACCTCGCCGGCGAGGCGCGCGTGGAACAGCAAGCCGGCCTGCAGCGGCGACAGCGACCACACGTCGTCGAGGTCGGGGAACTGCTGCTCGAGCACCTCGATGGAGCGCTGATCGATGTCCACCAGCTCGAGGTCGGACGGGGTCAAGCCTCCCGCACCCTGCACCGAGGCGTGCTCGGTGATCGCGGTCAGCGCCTGCGTCCACAGTTCGATCAACCGATCGACCTCGTCGGAATCGAGGATGCCCGCCGGGAACGCGAAGGTGGCGTCGAGCTGCGGACCGTCGGGCGTCGAGGTGGTGACGGCGTTGATGTCCAGCGCAGCCGGCACGGGCATGTCCGGATTCTGCGCGTCGCCGAGCTCGGCATCGGCGACGGGAATCCAACCGACGTCGGCCATGCTTTCGGTGGAGCCGGTCGCGAATCGTCCGAGGTAGTTGAAACTGACCTGAGGCGCGGCGAAACCGGAAAGCGCCTCGGTTCCAGCCGAATCGAGGTACCGCAACATGCCGTAGCCGATTCCGTGATCCGGGATCTCGAGCAGCTGTTCCTTGACCGCCTTGATCAGTGCACCGGCGGAGTCGCCACCCGACAACGCGTCGGCGACGTCCACCGAACCGAGGTCGAGTCGCACGGGGAAGATCGTGGTGAACCAGCCGACGGTTCTGCCGAGATCGGCTCCGGGAACCACGGCGTCTTCACGGCCGTGGCCTTCGAGCGTGATCAGGGCGCTGCTGACAGCGGCTCCCCGTTCACGACGCCACGCGGTCAGTGCCAACGCCAAGCCGGCCAGGAGGCCGTCGTTGACGCTGCCACGGAAGACGTTCGGCACCGTGGTCAGCAAGCGCTCGGTCACCTCGACGGGAAGTGATGTGCGGATGCGCTGCACGGTGGCGTCGACGTCGATGCGCTTGTCGAGTGGTCGCGAACCGATCGTCGGATCGGCACCGCTCAGAATGCGCTGCCACAGCCCGATCTCGTCGGCGCGGCTCGCCGTGACCTCGGCCAAACCGGTGGACCACCGCCGCATCGATGTGCCGATCGGTGCCAGCGCAGGCGCGTCGCCGGCGATGATCTGGCTCCATGCCGTTGCGAGATCCGGCACGAGGATGCGCCAGGACACGCCGTCGATCACGAGGTGATGCGCGACGACGAGCAGTCGGCCGGACCCGTTCGGGCCCTGGAACCACACCATCTGAACCATGACGCCGTCGGCTGGGATCAGTCGATCTGCTGCGGCGTCGAGCTCCGTTGCGGCGCGGGAAGAGAATGCGGCACCGTCCACGGAATCGACCGAGACCGCATGGATGACCGACGCGGCGGACACGGTGCCGATCGGAGATACTTCCTCGTGCCAGATGCCGTCGGCATCCTGGTACAGCCTCGACCGGAGCATGTCGTGACGATCGAGCACCGCCTGGACGGTGCGCTCGAGCGTCTCGGTCTCGATGCCGACCGGAAGCTGAAGCAGGGCGGTCTGGGTGTAGCGGCCGAAGTCGGTGCTGCGGTCCAGCATCCAGCGAACGACGGGTGTCAGAGGCAGCGAGCCGACTCCCCCACCGTCGAGCTCTTCCAGCACGACGGCGTCGCCCCCGAGAACGACGACCTCGGCCAGCGCCGCAACGGTCTTGCGCTCGAAGATGTCGCGCGGAGCCAGGACCAGACCGGCCGCCTTGGCACGTGAGACCAGCTGGATGGACATGATGCTGTCGCCGCCGAGCGCGAAGAACGAGTCGTCGACGCCGACGGTGTCGAGGCCGAGCACGTCGGCGAACAATCCGGCAAGGATCGACTCGACTTCGGTTGCAGGCAAACGGCTTTCGGTCACGTTGGCCGAGAAGTCCGGAGCCGGCAGTGCACGGCGATCGAGCTTTCCGTTGGCAGTGAGCGGCAGCTCGTCCAGCACTATCAGCGCAGCCGGAACCATGTAGGACGTCAGCGAGTGCCCGACGAAATCCAGAACGGCGGAGTGGTCGAGGGTTCGACCCGCCTCGGCAACGACATATCCGATCAGGCGATCACCGGATCCGTCGTCACGGACCGAGACCACGGAGGCCGCGACACCGTCGTACGCCAGCAGAGCACTCTCGATCTCGCCGAGCTCGATGCGGAAGCCGTGCAACTGCACCTGCATGTCACTGCGGCCCAGGTATTCCAGTGCACCGTCGCGATTCCATCGCGCGGTGTCGCCGGTGCGGTACATCCGGGCACCGGGGTCTCCGGACGGATCGGCGACGAAACGGGTGGCCGACAGCCCGGCCCGGCCGAGGTAACCGCGAGAGAGCTGTGCCCCCGAGACGTACATTTCACCGGTCACGCCCGGCGGCACCGGATTGAGACGGGTGTCGAGAACCGCGACGTGCAGCGCGGGAATCGCCTGACCGATGACGCTGGCCGAGGCCGAGGCGGCGAACTGTTCTGTCAGGGCCAGGTGACTCACGTGGACGGTCGTCTCGGTGATGCCGTACATGTTGACCAGAGTCGGAGCGGATTCGTCGTGCCGGGCGTACCAGCGAGCCAACTGACCGAGATCGAGTGCTTCTCCGCCGAAGATCACGTACCGCAGCGACAGATCGGAGTCCGCGGTTCCGGCGAGGTTTCCGGTCGCAACTCGATCCGCTTCCGCGAACTGGTAAAACGCCGTCGGTGTCTGGTTGAGAACCGTGACCTTCTCGCGTACCAGCAACTCGCGGAACAGCTCCGGGGAGCGCGCGGTGTAGTAGTCGACGACGACGAGTGTTCCGCCGTGCAGCAGCGGTCCCCACAGCTCCCATACCGAGAAGTCGAACGCATACGAGTGGAACATCGTCCAGACGTCGCGATCGTCGAAATCGAAGAGATCGGCTGTGTTCGCGAACAGCGTCGCCACGTTGCGGTGCGCGATCTGCACGCCCTTGGGGCGACCGGTACTGCCCGAGGTGTAGATGACGTACGCGATCGAATCCGCGCTGGTGCCACCCGAGCGGTCCGCATCGGTCAGCGGGGCACCCGACATGACGTCCAGTTCGGCGATCAGCTCGGGCGAATCGATCTCGAGGACATCGAGATCCGAGGCGGGCACTGCCGCACTGTCGGCAACCGTGGAGATCACACAGACGGGCGAGGCGTCCTCGAGCATGAACGCGAGCCGATCCGCTGGGTAGGACACGTCGATCGGAAGGTAGCCTCCACCGGACTTGATCACCGCGAGCAGAGCGACGATCAGCTGCTCGTTGCGCGGCATCGCGACCGCCACGAGCGATTCCGATGTCACACCGCGCTGGACCAGAAGCCGCGCGAGTCGGCTCGACCGGTCGTCCAACTCGGCGTAAGTCAGCGTGTGATCGCCGAAGACGACCGCACGCGAGTCGGGGTATCGCGCTGCTGCGGTGGCGAATCGATCGGCCAATGTCGCGTCGGATGCCGCGAGACCTGCGTGGTTCCACTCACCCGTCATGGCATCGAGCTCACCCGGGAGCAAGAGGTCGATGTCGCCGACTGCGCGCTCGGGATCGGTTGTCACCGAGGCGAGCACAGCACCGAATCGTGCCGAGAACTCCTGGACGGACGATTCCTCGAACAGATCGACCGCGTAGGTGATCGCGGCGGTCATCCCGGCCGGCGCACCGGACTCGTCGTACTGCTCGGCGACGGTCAGCTGCAGATCGAACTTCGCGACGTGCGCGTCGATGTCGACGGCCTCGACCGTGAGCTCCGGTAGTTCGAGCGCGGCCGAGGTGTTGTTCTGGAATTCGACCAGCACCTGGAACAGCGGCGAACGGTCCGTCGAACGCGCGGGATCGAGAACGTCGACCAGTCGCTCGAACGGAACATCGGTGTTGTCGAACGCCGCCAGATCTGCTGTGCGGGTGGCACGGAGCAGATCGTTGAACGAGAGCCCCGGTGTCACCTGGGTACGCAGAACCAGCGTGCCGACGAACATGCCGATCAGATCGTCGAGCGCGGCCTCGCCTCGACCGGCGATCGGCGTTCCGACGGCGATGTCCTCGGTGCCGCTGATGCGTGCCATCAGAATCGACCATGCCGCGTGCACGGCCATGAAGACGGTCGCCTCGTTGGTGCGCGCCGACTCGACCAGTGCCGAATGGGTTGCTCGGTCGATCTCGAACCGAACACTGTTGCCGCGCATGGACTGCCGAGTGGGCCGCGGGTGATCGAGCGGCAACGGCAGTACGTCGGGAAGATCCGCGAGAGCGGTCTTCCAGAAATCCAACTGCTGCGCGGCGAGGGACGCGGGATCGGCCTCGTCGCCGAGGACGGTGCGTTGCCAGATCGCGAAGTCCGCGTACTGAACGTCGAGTGGTGCCCACATCGGAGCGCCGGTCGCTACGCGAGAACCGTAGGCGACCATGACATCTCGCGCCAAGGGTGCCATGGAGGCACCGTCGGCGGCGATGTGGTGCACAACGATCGACAGCACGAATTCGTCCGCTGCAACCCGATACAGCACCGCGCGGAACGGTAGATCGGTCGTGACATCGAAACCTGTTGCGGCAGAGGCAGAGATGGCCGACACGATCTCGTCGGCGGCCAGATCGACGACGGCGAGATCGGTTCTCACCGTCTGCGCATCGAGGATCTTCTGCTCGGGGCGCTCACCGTGGCTCGGGAACACCGTGCGCAGCGACTCGTGCCGTTCGAGAACGTCCCCGACCGCCGCACTCATCGCGTCGATGTCGAGTCGACCCGTCAGCCGGACCGCAAGCGGGATGTTGTAGGCCGCAGAGTCGACGTCGAATTGGTTGATGAACCACATCCGTTGCTGCGCGAGCGACAACGGAATCGAATCAGGTCGCGGCTTGGCCACGAGTGCGGGACGGCGCTCGGTGCCGGTCGGATCGCTGTGTACGCGCACCGCAAGCGACTCGACAGTGGGAGCCTCGAACAGTGCACGCACGCTGATCGTGGTGTCCAGGGCGGCATTGACCCGAGCGGTGAGTCTGGTGGCGCTGAGCGAGTCCCCACCGAGGTCGAAGAAGCTCGAATCGATTCCGACACCGCCGTCGATCCCCAGTACCTCGCCGAAGATGTCGGCAATGACCTGCTCGGTGTCGTTGCGCGGTGCACGCGAATCGTCCCCGAGATGAAGATCGGGTGCGGGCAGGGCGTTGCGGTCCAGCTTGCCGGCCGGTGTCAGCGGAATCGATTCCAGGGCGACGAAGGCCGTCGGGATCATGTGGGTCGGTAGCGAATTCGACACATGACTGCGCAGAGACGCCGCATCGATCTGCTCGCCGGACCGCGGAAGGACGTAGGCGACGAGAATAGTGTTACCGGCCGGACCGTCGACACCGACGGTGGTCGCGAACTCGACGGAAGGATCATCGGTCAGGACGGCGTCGATCTCGCCCAGTTCGATGCGGAAACCGCGCACCTTGACCTGGAAGTCGCTGCGCCCGACGTATTCGAGCGTTCCCGACTCGGTCCACCGGACGACATCGCCGGTGCGGTACATCCGCGCACCCGGCTCGCCGAAGGGATTCGCCACGAAACGCTCGGCCGTCAGGCCGAATCGGCAGTGATAACCCCGGGCGAGCGCCGGACCGGCGAGATAGAGCTCACCCGCAACACCGACGGGTACCGGGTGCAGTCGCGAGTCGAGGACGACCTCGCTGAACCCGATTGTCGGCGAACCGATGTCGATCGTCGAATCGATATGCAGCTGATCGCTGACGGACGAGAAGATGGTCGCTTCGGTCGGACCGTACGCGTTGAACATCCGGCGGCCCGGTGCCCAGCGGGCGACGAGTTCCGGAGGACAGACGTCGCCACCGGTCGCGACGACTCGCAGCTCCGTCAGGCCGTCCGGATCCACCGATGCAAGCGCGGCTGGGGTGACGAACGCATGCGTCACCTGCTGCGCAGCGAGCAGCTGAGCCAACTCGGCTCCACCGTAGACCGACGTCGGCGCGATGACCATCGTCGCGGCACCGGAGAGCACCATCAGCAGTTCGAGAATCGAGGCATCGAAGCTCGGAGACGCGAACGCCAGAACCCGAGCGTCCGGGGTCACCTCGAAACGAGTGCGCTCCTCCTCCGCCAGGTTCGCCAACCCCCGGTGAGTGACGGTGACGCCCTTGGGCACACCGGTCGAGCCGGAGGTGTAGATCAGGTACGCGACCTGATCGATGTGAATCGGGCGGATTCGGTCGCCGTCGAGAACCGGCGCGGTCGAGTGACCGGCGATGTCGGCGCTCGTGTCGTCGTGATCGAGAACGGTCCACCGGGCGGATCCCAGACCCTCGACGGCTGATGTGTGCGCGGACACGGTCAGGCCGAGCGAGGCGTTCGAGTCGACGAGCATGTGCTCGACGCGATCGCGCGGGTAGTTCGGATCGATCGGCAGGAATGCCGCGCCGGTCTTCGCGATCGCCCAGATTCCGAGTACCGATTCGATGGAACGTGGCAGAGCCAGTGCGACAACGGTTTCCGGACCGGCACCGCGAGCGATCAGCGTTCGGGCGAGAGCCGAGGACTGCGCGTCGAGCTCGGCGTAGTCGACCGTGCGCCCGTCATTCCACAGAGCGGTGCCGTGCAGGTTGCCCGCAGCAGCGGCGGTGAGGATGTCCGGGAGCAGTCGAACTGCTTCGGCAGCCGGCCCCTGGACCGGTGCCAACCGGACCAGTTCGTCGTCGGACAGCAACGACAGGGACCCCACGAGTCGACCGGTGTCGGTGGCAATGGCGTCGAGGACCCGCACGATCCTGTCGACCGTCGCCTCGACGACGCTGTGCTCGAACAACTCCGGCAAGTACTTCGCCTCGATGTGCAGCCGGTCGTCGACCATGGCGACCAAGGTCAGCGGATACTGCGCTGTGTCGCTGCCGTCGTGCACGTCGTGCACCTGCATTCCGGCGAGGTCGGTCTCGGCCGACAATCCCGCGCGGTCCATCGGGTAGGACTCGAACACCGTCAGGGTGTCGAAGGCGACGGCCGGTCCCACCGCACGCTGGATGTCGGTGAGGCCGAGGTAGTGGTGATCGAGCAGAGCGGCCTGTTCGGCCTGCACCCGCTCGAGGTACTCGCCGAGTGTCTCCGACGGATCGAGCACGATCCGCACCGGCAGAGTGTTGATGAACAGACCGACCATGGCCTCGATGTCGGAGACCTCCGGCGGGCGTCCGGACACGGTGGCACCGAACACGACGTCGGAGCGTCCGGTCAGAGTGCCGAGCACGAGGGCCCACGACGCCTGCACCATGGAGTTCATCGTCACGCCACGTACACGAGCGACGCTGCGCAGCCGGTCCGTCTGCTCCACATCGAGCGAGACCAGCGACCGACCTGCCAACGTCGACTCCTGGCGTCGGCTCTCGACCGGCGTCAACAGGGTCGGCTCGGACAAGCCTGCGAGCGCGTCGGTCCACGCGGCCAGTGCCGACGAACGGTCACGCTTCGCCAGCCATGACAGGTAGTCGCGATAGGCGGGAACCCGCGGGAGCACGGTTTCGTCGCCGTCGACCACGTAGAGCGTCAGCAGGTCCTTGAGCAGCAACGGTGTGGACCAACCGTCGAGCAGGATGTGGTGGTTGGTCATCACCAGACGCCACTCGCCGGGTGCCACCGTGATCAGCATGAAGCGCAACAGAGGTGCCTGCGCCATGTTGAATCTGGTGGCGCGGTCGTCGTGTTTGATGCGATCGAGCTCGACGGCTCGATCGTCGGCGTCCAGTCCGGTCAGGTCGATCGACGACCAGGGAGCGTCCACGTCGTGGTGAACGATCTGTATGGACTCGCCGTCGTCGTTGTGAACGAAGGCAGTCCGCAGGTTCGCGTGTCTACGCAGGAGCGCTCGAGCAGCACGTCGGAACCGTGCCTCGTCGACGCTTCCGCGCAGCTCCAACACGAGTTGGACGATGTAGGCGTCGACGGACTGATCCGACAGCTCGGCGTGGAACAGCAATCCGGCCTGCAGGGGCGTCATGGACCAGATGTCGTCCAGCGTGGGATAGACCCGTTCGAGGTGGTCGATGGAACTCTGATCGAGCCGCACCAGATCGAGGTCGGACGGCGTGAAGCCACCGGCCCCCGGTCGCTGGGCGAGCTGTGTCAGCGCGGTGAGGGCCTGACGCCACAACTCCGCCAGTTCGGTGACCTCGGCGGCGGCGAGCACCCCGGTGGGGAAAGCGAACGTCGCCTCGAGGCGCGGGCCGGTCGGCGTCGCGGTGGTGACGGCATTGATGTCGAGCACTGCTGCTACCGGTAGATCGGCGTCCTGCGAATCGCCGACACCGGAGTCGTCGACCGGCAGCCAGCCGTGTGCACGCAGCTCGTCCGGAACGTCGGTGCTGTAGCGCCCGAGATAGTTGAAACTGACCTGGGGAGCCGGGAAGTCGCGCAGAGCAGCGGCGCCGTCCTCGTCCAGGTAGCGGAGCATGCCGTAACCGATGCCGTGATCGGGGACCGCCAGCAACTGCTCCTTGACCGACTTGATCAGTCGCGCTGCGTCGGCACCGCCGGCGAGTGCGTCGTCCAGGTCCAGACCGGCGAGGGTGAGCCTGAGCGGGTAGATCGTGGTGAACCAACCGATGGTCCGGCCCAGATCGGCACCGGGTACCACGTGGTCCTCGCGGCCGTGACCCTCCAGCGAGATGAGAGCGTCGTCCACGGTCACTCCCCGACCACGTCGCCACACCGCCGTGGCGAGCGCGAGTGCGGCGAGCAGACCGTCGTTGACGCTGCCGTGGAACGCATCGGGCAGTGCTGTCAGTAGCCCCTCGGTGACGTCGGTGGACAACGTCATCTCGACCTTGTCCACCGTCCGGTACACGTCGATCTCGCGATCGAGCGCGCGTGATCCGATGAGCGGATCCGGTTGTGCCAGAACGTCGCGCCAGATCGCCAGCTCGTCGCCGCGGGTGGCGGTGACCTCACGCAACCCGTGCGACCACCGACGCATGGAAGTGCCGACCGGAGCAAGCTCAGGAGTGTTCCCGCCGATGATCTGGGCCCATGCCGACGCGAGGTCCGGAACCAGGATTCGCCAGGACACGCCGTCGATGACCAAGTGGTGGGCGACGACCAGCAGACGGCTCCCCTCGGGGCCGGCGTCGAACCACACCATCTGGATCATCACACCGGAATCGGGTGCCAACCGGCCGACTGCTGCTTCTGCCTCGGCCGTTGCCTGCTTCGAGAACCCTTCTCCCCGAACGGTCGTCGACGCCACGCGGTGCACGACCGAGTTCGCCGCGATCGATCCGGCGGGAAGCACCTCCATCGTGGGGTGCTCACCCCGGTGCAGAACGCCGCGGAGCATGTCGTGGTGATCGAGGACCGTTTGCACGGTTGCCTCGAGCACATCCAGCTCGATATCGACCGGGAGGGTGAGAACCGCCGTCTGCGTGTGCTTGTCGAGGACAGCCGTCCGATCGAGCATCCAGGCGACGATCGGAGTCAGCGGTACGTCACCGACACCGCCACCTGGCAATTCCTCCAGTACGAGAGGTGCAGTGCCGTCTCCGGACGCGACCACCTCGGCCAGTGCCGCAACGGTCTTGTGCTCGAACACATCTCGTGGCGACAGGGACAATCCGGCTGCCTTGGCACGCGAGACCAGCTGAATCGACATGATGCTGTCGCCGCCGAGAGCGAAGAACGAATCGTCGACGCCGACGCGGTCCAGTCGAAGAACCTCGGCGAACAATCCGGCCAACGTCTTCTCGACCGCGTTGTCCGCATCGCGACCGGCCGTGACCTGAGCGGACCAGTCCGGTTCGGGGAGTGCGTTTCGGTCCAGTTTGCCTGCGGGAGTGAGAGGAATGGACTCGAGCATCACGAACGCCGAGGGCACCATATGCGCAGGCAACACCGAACCGGCATGCTCGCGCAACGCATCCGCCTCGACCCCGGCACCGGCCACCGGCAACACATACGACACCAACAACGTTGCCCCAGCAGCACTCTCACGACCGATGGTGACCACGAAATCGACACCCGGCACCGCAGCCAACACCGAATCGATCTCACCCAACTCGATCCGGAAACCACGCACCTTCACCTGGAAATCGCTACGCCCCACATACTCCAACGCACCCGAAGCATTCCACCGCACCACATCACCGGTGCGATACATCCGCGAACCCGCACCACCGAACGGATTGGCCACGAACCGCTCCGCCGTCAAACCCAACCGCGCGTGATACCCACGAGCCAACGCCGGACCCGCCAGATACAACTCACCCACCACACCCACCGGCACCGGATTCAACCGCGAATCCAACACCACCTCCGCGAAACCGATCGTCGGCGAACCGATATCGACCGACTCCCCCACCACCAACGCCGACGAGATCGACGAGAAAATCGTCGCCTCCGTCGGACCGTACGCATTGAACATCCGCCGACCCGGCGCCCACCGCGCCACCAACTCCGGCGCACACACATCACCACCGGTCACCACCACCTCGACCGACTCCAACCCCACCGGATCCACCGACGCCAACGCCGCAGGCGTGACGAACGCATGAGAGACCCGCTCCTGCGCCAACAACGACGCCAACTCCACCCCACCGAACACCAACGGCGGAGCAATCACCATCGTCGCCCCACCCGAGAACGCCAACACGAACTCGAGAATCGAGGCATCGAAACTCGGCGACGCAAACGCCAACACCCGCGACGACGGACCCACACCGAACCGAACCCGCTCCTCGGCAGCCAAGTTCCCCACACCACGATGAGTGACCACCACACCCTTGGGCACGCCCGTCGAACCCGACGTATAGATCAGATACGCCGCATCATCGAGCCGCAACACACCCGAACGCTCGGCATCCAACACCGGAGCAGACGACCGAAACGCCAGATCCGCCACCACATCGGCATCATCGAGCACCACCCACGACACCCCACCCACACCCGACAACACACCCACATCGGCACCCAACGTCACACCCACCACAGCACCCGAATCGACCAACATGTGCTCGATCCGATCCACCGGATACTTCGGATCCACCGGCAAGAACGCACCACCGGCCTTCGCCACCGCCCACACCGCCACCACGGACTCCACCGACCGCGACAACGCCAACGCCACGAACGACCCCGGACCCACCCCACACGACATCAACATCCGCGCCAACCGCGACGACGCCGCATCCAACTCACCATACGAAACAGACCGCGACCCCGACACCACCGCAACACCACCGACACCAGCAACACCCACAGCACCAGCCAACAACTCCGGCAACACCACACCCGCCACAGACCGCGGCCCACGAACCGGAGCCAGCGAGTCGTACTCGTTGGCAGACAAGATTTCGATGTCACCGACTCGGATGGACGGCACGGCGGTCACGGCGTCGAGGATTCGTACCAGGCGATCGGCGAGAACTCGGACGGTATCCGCGTCGAACAGTTCTGTGGCGTAACGGAATCCGGCTTCGATGCCGACCGGTGCGCCGGACGCGTCGAATTCCTCCGAGATCGTCAACTGCAGATCGAAGTTGGAAATGTCGTTGGGTAGCTCGATGCTCTCGATCGACAGTCCGGGCAACGTCACGGTCGGTCGGTCGGTCTGCTGGAACTCGAGCATCACCTGGAACAACGGCGCATGGGCAGTCGACCTCGCGGGATCGACCGCGTCCACCACCCGTTCGAACGGGACATCCGAATGCGTGAACGCGGCCAGGTCCACGGAGCGAACGTCCGAGAGCAGGTCCTCGAACCGCATCGAGCCGGGAACCTGAGTGCGCAGAACGAGGGTGTTGACGAACATGCCGACGAGTTCGTCGAGTGCGGCGTCTCCTCGGCCCGAGATCGGCGTTCCGACCGAGATGTCCTCGGTACCCGAGAGTCGGGCCAGCAGTACGGCAAGAGCCGCGTGCACGATCATGAACGAGCTCGAATTGTGTTCGGCGGCAACAGTAGCGAGGCGGGCATGAACCGAGGCGTCGATCTCGAACGTGACGCTGTCGCCGCGCAGGGAAGCCACCGCGGGACGCGGGCGGTCGGTCGGCAGCGTCAGAACCTCGGGGCTGCCGGACAGTGTCTCGACCCAGTAGGCGAGCTGCTTGGCCATCAACGACTCGGGGTCGGACTCCGCGCCGAGGAACCGGCGCTGCCACAGTGCGTAATCGGCATACTGCACCGGCAACGGTTCCTGGCTGGGTGCATGCCCTGCGGCGCGGGCACTGTAGGACACCATCAGGTCGCGGGCCAGCGGGGCGCTCGAGAACCCGTCGGAGGAGATGTGGTGTACCACCATCACGAGCACATGCTCGTTCTCGCTGACCCGAACCAGTCGAACTCGCAGCGGAACATCGGCCACGACGTCGAAGCCCGAGCCTGCGACGTCGGCGATCAACTCCATGACGTGGCGCTCGTCGTTCGCGAGGATCGGAGTCAGATCCGGCAGTGCAGATTCCACGTCGAGGATCGACTGCACCGGAGCGTCGTCGGTCAGCGGGAACATCGTGCGCAGCGACTCGTGTCGACCGAGCACGTCGGCGATGGCCGAGTGCATCGCATCGACATCGAGCGCGCCGCTCAGGCGCATGGCGAACGCGACGTTGTAGGCAGCCGATTCGGTGTCGTACTGATTGATGAACCACATCCGCTGCTGGGCCAGCGACAGGGGCACTGCATCCGGTCGCTCCTGCGGGACCAGCCGAGGGGCGGCTGCAGCGTCGTGCTCACCGAGTTCGATGCCTGCCGACAGCGCTCGCACGGTGGGGGCGTCGAACAGATCCCTGATACCGATATCGGTTCCGAGTGCCGCATTGATTCGCGCGACCAACCGCATCGCGATCAGCGAGTTGCCGCCGATTTCGAAGAAGCTCGACGTGACACTGACCTGGGCCATACCGAGCAGATCGCCGAAGACTCCGGCGACGATCTCCTCGACCGGGTTCTCGGGCCCGAAGAATTCCGATGCAGCGACAGTGAATTCGGGCGCAGGCAATGCCTTCCGGTCGAGCTTGCCGCTGGCGTTGACCGGCAGCGAGTCGAGTACCACCACGTGTGAGGGCACCATGTACCCCGGGAGACGGCGCGCGGCCTCGGCCGTCAGATGCGCGGGATCGACGGCGTGGCCGGGCGCACCGACCACGTAGGCCACGAGGGTCTCACCGGTGTTCGGGTCCTTGTGCACCAGTGCGATCGCCTGTGCGACCGATTCGGATCGAAGGAGAACCGCTTCGATCTCGGGCAATTCGATCCGGAGCCCTCGCAGCTTGACCTGAAAGTCCGTGCGGCCGATGTACTCGAGCTCGCCGTCGGCGCGCCAGCGCACCAGATCACCTGTGCGATAGAGCCTCTCGCCCGGCTCGCCGAACGGATCCGCGACGAAGCGATCCGCTGTCAGGTCGCCTCGGCCGACGTACCCGCGAGCGAGTTGCACACCGGCGAGATACAGCTCGCCGGGAGCACCGATCGGAGCCGGTCGCAACGACGCGTCGAGCACGTACAAACGCGTGTTCCACACCGGTGCGCCGATGGGAATCGAGACGGACTCGCGCCCGGTCACGTGGTAGTAGCTGACGTCGACTGCCGCCTCGGTCGGACCGTAGAGGTTGTGCAGTTCCGCGAGTGAGAACTGCGCGAACTGCGCCGCGGTGGCAGGTGGAAGCGCCTCGCCGCTGCAGAAGACCAGTCGGAGCGAGACACATTCCGCAGCCCGTGCCCCGGCTGCGAACACCGCGAGCATCGACGGCACGAAGTGCGCCGTGGTGATGTGCTCCTGCGCGATGATGCGGGACAGATATACGGGATCGCGGTGTCCGTCGGGTTCGGCCACGACGAGCTTGGCACCGACCTGTAGTGGCCAGAAGAACTCCCACACCGAGACGTCGAACGTCGCCGGAGTCTTCTGCAGAACGGTGTCCGCAGGCTCGAGGTGATATTCGTGCTGCATCCACAGCAGCCGGTTCACGATGGCCGAGTGCGTGACTGCGACACCCTTGGGCCGACCGGTCGAGCCGGAGGTGTAGATGACGTATGCGGTGTTCGAGCCGTGCAGTCTTCCCAGTCGGTCCGAGTCGGTGATCGTGGAGTGGTCGCGATCGGAGACGTCGAGCAGATCGACGGCCAGGACCGGAGTTGCAACCGGGATGTTGATCCAGTCGCGACTGGTGGTGAGGATGCACACGGGCTGGGCGCTGGAGAGGACGTAGGACGACCGCTCGACGGGATGGTCCGGGTCGATCGGTACATAGGCACCACCGGCCTTGATGATCGCGTACATGCCGACGAGCAGATCGATCGACCGGCGAATCGCCAGGCCGACATGGGATTCGGGGGTCACGCCGAGCGAGATGAGATGACGCGCGAGCTGATTCGCGCGTTCGTCCAGTTCGAGATAGGTGATGTGTTCGTCCTCGAACACGAGCGCTGTCGAGTACGGACTGCGCTGTACCTGTCGGTCGAACAGACTGCTGAGCGTCATGTCGGCGCCGCCGGCCGGAATCTGCTGGTGGACCGGAGGTTCGATCAGACGTGCGGTGTCGTTCCACTCGAACAGGACGAGTTCCCGCTCCGCGGCGGACAGAATGTCGATGTCTGCGGTGCGTACGTCCGTCGACGTTCCGATGGTCGACACGATCCGCAGGAAGCGATCGACGAACCGGTCGATGGTTTCGGGATCGAACAGATCCGTGGCGTAGGTGAACGACGCCGACAGTGCACCGGACGGGTCGACAGGCTCCTGATCCACACGCAGCTGTAGATCGAATTTTGCCGTGTCGGTGCCGATCTCCTCGAACCGAACGGTGAGATCGGGCAGCTCCAACGTGACGGCTGCATTGTTCTGGAACTCGAGCAGAACCTGGAACAGCGGCGAGTGGTCGGTCGACCGCACCGGATCGAGTACGTCGACCAGACGCTCGAACGGGATGTCGGTGTTGTCGAAGGCGGCGAGGTCGGAGCGACGAGTGTCGGCGAGCAGATCGGTGAAGGTTGCTTGCGGCTCGACCTGTGTTCGCAGAACGAGGGTACCGACGAACATGCCGACCAGGTCGTCCAGGGCCGCGTCGCCTCGACCGGCGATCGGCGTACCGACAGCGATGTCCTGAGTTCCGCTCAGCCGCGCGAGCAGGAGTGCAAGCGCCGAATGAACAACCATGAACAGGGTCGAGTCATGTTCGGCAGCAACCGAACTCAACCGTGCGGCGACGTCGGCCGGAATCGTGAACGGGGTGACGCTGCCGCGCATCGACTGCCGGATGGGACGCGGACGATCGAGCGGCATCGGCAATACGTCCGGCAGATCCGCCAGAGCCGACTGCCAGAATTCGATCTGCCGCGACGCCACCGAGGTGGAATCGCTCTCGTCGCCGAGAACGGCGTGCTGCCACAACGCGAAATCCGCGTACTGGACGGCGAGTGGCTCCCACACCGGAGCCGAACCGGCGGATCGGGCACCGTAGGCGACCATCACGTCTCGGGCCAGCGGTGCCATCGACGCACCGTCCGCCGCAATGTGGTGGACGACGATGGAGAGTACGAAGTCTTCCGAACCGGTCCTGTACAGCACCGCACGGAAGGGAAGATCGACCGTGACGTCGAATCCTGTTGTCGCGGCAGCACGGACGAGCGTATCGACCGAGCCGGCGTCGACGTCGACCACATCGAGGGGCAGGTTCGATCCGGTGACGTCCTCGACCTGTGTGATGACCTGGTTCGGCAGATCGCCCACGGTCGGGAACACGGTGCGGAGCGACTCGTGCCGGGACAGAACGTCGCCGACGGCCGCAGCCATCGCATCGACGTCCAGTCGACCGGTCAGTCGCACGGTGAGCGGGATGTTGTACGCGGGCGAGGACACATCGAACTGGTTGATGAACCACATCCGCTGCTGTGCGAGAGACAGTGGGATCGAATCGGGCCGGTCCACGGCGACGAGCACCGGACGGCGATGCAGCGATGCGCCCTTGGCCTCGGCGCGTTCGGACAGGGTCCTCACGGTCGGCGCCTCGAAGAGGTCCAGCACCTTGAGATCGGTTCCGAGAGCCGAATTGACCCGAGCGATCAGACGCGTTGCCACGAGGGAGTTTCCGCCGAGATCGAAGAAGCTGTCGGTCACGCCGACCCGGTCGACCTCGAGAACATCGCGGAACACGGTCGCCACTGCGGCCTCGTACTCAGTTTCGGCGGCCTCGAATGCACCCTGCGAACCGAGTTCGGGTTCGGGGAGTGCGTTTCGGTCCAGTTTGCCTGCGGGAGTGAGAGGAATGGACTCGAGCATCACGAACGCCGAGGGCACCATATGCGCAGGCAACACCGAACCGGCATGCTCGCGCAACGCATCCGCCTCGACCCCGGCACCGGCCACCGGCAACACATACGACACCAACAACGTTGCCCCAGCAGCACTCTCACGACCGATGGTGACCACGAAATCGACACCCGGCACCGCAGCCAACACCGAATCGATCTCACCCAACTCGATCCGGAAACCACGCACCTTCACCTGGAAATCGCTACGCCCCACATACTCCAACGCACCCGAAGCATTCCACCGCACCACATCACCGGTGCGATACATCCGCGAACCCGCACCACCGAACGGATTGGCCACGAACCGCTCCGCCGTCAAACCCAACCGCGCGTGATACCCACGAGCCAACGCCGGACCCGCCAGATACAACTCACCCACCACACCCACCGGCACCGGATTCAACCGCGAATCCAACACCACCTCCGCGAAACCGATCGTCGGCGAACCGATATCGACCGACTCCCCCACCACCAACGCCGACGAGATCGACGAGAAAATCGTCGCCTCCGTCGGACCGTACGCATTGAACATCCGCCGACCCGGCGCCCACCGCGCCACCAACTCCGGCGCACACACATCACCACCGGTCACCACCACCTCGACCGACTCCAACCCCACCGGATCCACCGACGCCAACGCCGCAGGCGTGACGAACGCATGAGAGACCCGCTCCTGCGCCAACAACGACGCCAACTCCACCCCACCGAACACCAACGGCGGAGCAATCACCATCGTCGCCCCACCCGAGAACGCCAACACGAACTCGAGAATCGAGGCATCGAAACTCGGCGACGCAAACGCCAACACCCGCGACGACGGACCCACACCGAACCGAACCCGCTCCTCGGCAGCCAAGTTCCCCACACCACGATGAGTGACCACCACACCCTTGGGCACGCCCGTCGAACCCGACGTATAGATCAGATACGCCGCATCATCGAGCCGCAACACACCCGAACGCTCGGCATCCAACACCGGAGCAGACGACCGAAACGCCAGATCCGCCACCACATCGGCATCATCGAGCACCACCCACGACACCCCACCCACACCCGACAACACACCCACATCGGCACCCAACGTCACACCCACCACAGCACCCGAATCGACCAACATGTGCTCGATCCGATCCACCGGATACTTCGGATCCACCGGCAAGAACGCACCACCGGCCTTCGCCACCGCCCACACCGCCACCACGGACTCCACCGACCGCGACAACGCCAACGCCACGAACGACCCCGGACCCACCCCACACGACATCAACATCCGCGCCAACCGCGACGACGCCGCATCCAACTCACCATACGAAACAGACCGCGACCCCGACACCACCGCAACACCACCGACACCAGCAACACCCACAGCACCAGCCAACAACTCCGGCAACACCACACCCGCCACAGACCGCGGCCCCCGAACCGGAGCCAGGCGAGCGCGTTCGGCGGTGGACAGCAGGTCCACATCGCCGATCCTCAGATCCGGCTCGCCGATCACAGCGTCGAGCACGCGTACGAGGCGGCGGGCGAGCTGAGCCATGCTCGCGGCTTCGAACAGTTCTGTGGCGTAGTCGAAAACGACCGCGACATCGTCGGACTCGTCGACGGTGACTACCAGGTCCATGCCAACCCCGTCACGCGGCAGCGCGGACGGACCGAACCGGAGCGCAACCTGGGCAAGGGGGCTGTACGACTCCGAGCTCGGCAGACCGAGGGCCGTGACGACGTCCTCGAAGGACGTCTCCCCGTGCGCCATCGCAGCATCGAAGTCGGTTCCGGACGCATCGACGAAATCGGCGAACGAGTGCCGGACGTCGGGTCGGGACCGCAGCACCACGGTGTTGCCGTCACCCGCAGGCACGGCGATCGACACGTCGTCGGTGTTGGCCAGTCGCGAAAGCAACACGGCGAGAACGGATTCGAGCACCACGAACGGAGTCGTGGAACGTTCGGCGGCCAACCGAGCCACTGCGGACCACGATTCGGATCCGATGGTCACCTCGTGGGATGCGCGAACATGACCGATGCGCGAGGGGCGCGAACGGTCGGTCGGAAGATCGAGGAGATCGGGGGCATCGGCGAGCCGGTCGGTCCAGTAGGCGAGCTGGGCTGCGGCGCGACGTCGACGTTGGCCTTCGCGTGCGCTGTCCGGATGTACGTCGACAACGGCGACATCGGGTCCGGCCGCGATGAAGGATTGCACCATGTCGACGAAACTCGAATGGTGTGCGGTGAGATCGTCGTCGTCGTACCGGTTGGGGTTGGCCCTGAAATCGACGAACGTCCTTGCCGGAGAACCGCTCTGATAGACGTTGACCAGAAGGTCCTCGACAGGACCCGAGGTCACGATGTTGAATTCGCCGACGATCGAGCCGAGTTCGATCTGCTGATGAAACAGCATCATGTTGACCATCGGGCCGGACAGTTGCTTGTCGCTGCCCGAAGCCGCCAGCTCACGCCGAATGTCCTCGATGCTGAAACGCTGGTGCCGCAGGGCCCCCATCAATTCGAGCTGGACCTGCTGAACCAGCTCGCCGACGGTCGCGTCCTGGGGTACATGGATCGGAATGGGTGCGACGTTGACGAGCATCCCACCGGATCGGCGAAGCAGTGCGGTGGTGCGCGCGGACACCGGGATGTTGACCGAGACGTCCTCCCGCCCGGTCATCCGCGAGAGGTAGCAGCCGAAGGCGGCGATGAACACCGCGGCCGCGGTTCCGCCCTTGGTCGCGTCGGACGCTTCGAGCTCGGTGACGACATCGTCGGGTAGAGCGACGCTGCGCAATTTACTGGCGGCGATCGTGCGCCCGGCAGTGTTGGACAGGGTGGCTCCGTCGTGGATGTCCGCGGCGCGAGCGGTCCAGTACTCCTTGTCCGTCTCGAAGCGAGACGACGTCCGGTATTCCTGATCGAGCTCGTAGAGCCGCCGAAGCTCGGCCGCCTTGCTGGGGGCAGGCTCGACGTGTTCGACGGCCGCGGTGTACAAGGCTGCGGTTCGATTGACGAGCGTCATCGCACCGTAACCGTCGAGTGCGACGTGATGAATCTTGCTGTACCAGAGGTTGCGATCGTCCTCGACCTGAATGATCCAGCTCTCGACGAGTGGATCGTGTTCCATGTCGACAGGTTGGACGTAGTTCTCGTCGATCCAGGCCAGCGCAGAGGTCATGGGATCGTCTTCGCCGCGCAGATCCAGGTAGTGCACGGACTGATCGATGGAGTGATCGACCATCTGGACCGGTTCGCCGTCCACCTCGGCCAGTCTCAGGTAGGCGGATTGAAATTCGTGTGCTGCGAGAGCCGACGCGTCCTGGAGAACGGCGATGTCAAGATCGCCGCGGAGGTCGACGTATTGCGCGATACAGACCGGGACGTCAGGAGCCAGCTGTTGAGCGAACCACATGCCACGCTGAGCGGACGACAGCGGGAACCCGTTCTCGAAGCCGGGGCCGGTCGGAGGCGTCTGAGACCCACCGGTGATTGCGGCGCGCATTCAGATGCCCTTCGGCGGCACGGTCACGACGACGAAGGCCGACGTCGAGTCGATCGACTCGGAGCCCTCGGGTCGGTTGGGAGTGTCGAGCCGCGGCGGCCTGTGCGCGCGATTGAGCAATTCTGGCTTCCGTTCTGGTCTGCGTTCGTGTCGTTTCACACACGTTCGGTGGTGATATGGCTCTGTATCAATTCGTCGCGCATCACCGATCGGATTGAAACAGGGAGAGAACCCGGTTCTACCGGATGGAACAAACCGCGAGTTCTACGAATGAGTGTGTGGTGACTCTCGAATCCATTGTCCTGTACGACACGAACTCCCCTCCCCGCCAGGCGTACGACACGCTCGACACTGTCGGCGTCGGTGCAGCGCTCACATACCAACGCGAGACTGTCGGTCATCCACTGAAAGTCGAGCCCGGAAATCCCGCGTCGAGCATCCCAGCGGCTTACAAAGATACAACATCGGCAAGGTTCTTTTGGACGGTAATCATAAGAACCATCGATCGCCGTCTCCAGCCTGTTACAGAAGTGACCGCGAGTGCTACTCGAACAGATGCTATTCGGTCGATCGAATGACTCCGCGTGCCGGGTCGAACGCCTTTGCCCTACTCGTATCCGACTCGGCGACGCGAAAAACCCACTGTTCACCGACTCGGCGATTGTTTCACGAGGCGGAACGGCGGCGCCCGGACAGAAGCGTTGCGCCGAGTGCTCCGACGGCTGCCAGACACAGCACCAGTTCCGATCCGACGCCGATTCGTGTCGCGACGGTGAGGGATTGTCGCAGTACGACACTGGACACCAGCACGTCAGGGGTGAACAGCGGCGTCTGCTGCAGAACGTGTCCGTCGGGCGACACGATCGCGCTGACGCCGCTCGTCGCCGCCACCACAACTGTTCTCCCGTGCTCGACGGCGCGCACTCTGGACATCGCGAGTTGTTGGTAGGTCATTTCGGTGTCACCGAAGGTCGCGTTGTTGGTGGGTATGGCGATGAACTCTGCGCCCGATCGGACCGATTCCTCGAGGGCGCGATCGAATGCGACTTCGTAGCACGTCGCTATTCCGGCCGCTATTCCCCCGGCGCGTACCACTCCATTTCCGTCGCCTGGGACGAAATAACCCGCTCGGTCGGCATATTCCGAGAACAAGCGGAAGAAACTTCGGAATGGCAAGTATTCGCCGAACGGTTGAATTATCTTCTTGTCGTGCCGCTCACCGGGCCCATCGGTACCGTTCCACGCAATCACCGAATTGGTGTTCGTGCCATCGGCATTGACCAGTACGGTGCCGACGAGAATCGGAGCCCCCACGGCCACCGACGCCTCTGTGATGAGAGTCGCAGCGTCGGCATTTCTCAACGGATCGATATCGGACGCATTCTCGGGCCATACGACGAGATCCGGAGCAGGCTGCCTGCCGGCCTCGACGTCAGCGGCCAACGTCATCGTCTCCCGCACGTGATTGTCCAGCACCGCTCGCCGCTGTGCGTTGAAATCCAGACCCAGCCGCGGAACGCTTCCCTGGACCGCCGCGATCGTCACCGTCCGTTCGTCGCCCTCCGGTGCAGCGTTGCTGTGCAGCGTCGGTAGCAGCATCAGCGCCACGATGGACGCCACCGTCGTTGCGGCGACCGGTCCGAGGTACGAACGCACTCCTCCTCGTCGACCGACCGCGAACAGCAGAGCAGCCGCTCCGGTTCCGGTCAGCGCCACCCCGAAACCGAGCAACGGTGCACCCCCGATGCTCGCCAAGGGAAGCAGCCAGCCCTCGGGTTGTCCGAATGCCAGTCGACCCCACGGAAAGCCACCGAAGGGAACACTCGATCTGAGCCATTCGGTCAGGCTCCAGGCCAATGCCATGGACAACGGCCACCATGCACTCCGTGCCGCCAACACCCCGAGCACTCCGAACAGGCCGACGAAGACCGATTCGGCGAGGGCGAGCGCCAGCCAGGGCATCGGTCCCACGTACACACCGATCCATGGGAGCAGCGGAACGAAGAATCCCAGGCCGGCGGCACAGCCGTAGCCGAATCCCGCTTTCAGCGATACCGAACCACGGCCGCCGAAGCCGGTCAGAACGAGGGCCAGCAGCGCGATACCCAGCGGTGCCAGGAACCACAGGGTTCGCGGCGGAAAGCTCGCGAATATCAGCGCACCACCGGCAACTGAGAGCGCAGTGGACAGTGCGGCCCGGCGCAGCCGCTCCGCCGATGACACCACCATCTCGACACCCGAAGCGGACTCAGTTCTCATGGATGACCTGTCCGCGATGCACGGTCATCGAGCACCGTGGAGCCGTGGACGACGGGTCGAGACCGGGCAAGGGGGATACCCCCGCGCGTGGGTCCGTCGACCACCGTTGCACGCTGTCCTTGGGTGCTCGGACGACGAGCTCGTCGACCTCCCACACCGCAAAGGACGCGGGAGCCCCCGGCACCAATGTCCCTGCCAATCCGTCTCGGACTCCGCCCGCGCGCCATGCTCCGCGGGTGGAGGCCGAAAACGCTGCCCGGGGCGAGATGGCACTGCCCGGCGTGCGGTGATCGACCGCCGCCCTGACCGTCGCCCACGGATCGAGTCGGGTGACCGGCGCATCCGACCCGAACGCGAGCGACACCCCCGCCGACGCCAAGCGCGCGAACGGATGCAGCGCCGACGCCCGGTCTGCGCCGAGCCGTGCCGAGTACAACCCTTCCGTGCCGCCCCACAGTGCGTCGAACATCGGTTGCATGCTGGCGATCACGCCCCACGACGCCAATCTGTCGGCCTGTTCGGGTGCGACCATGGCCAGATGTTCGAGCCGGTGCCCGCACGCGGCGACGGCAGGAGTTCCGAGTTCGGCCACCACCTGCTCGAATGCAGTGACGGCAGCCGAAATCGCCGCGTCACCGATGACGTGGAAACCAGCCTGCACTCCTGCCGTCGTGCACGCCGAGATGTGTGCTGCGATCGCATCGACGTTCTCGTACGACACGCCCGATCCGGCATCGTCGGCGTACGGCGACGACAACCATGCGGTCCGCGACCCCAGCGAGCCGTCGACGAAGATGTCGCCGGCCAACCCGTGGGCACCGGTGCTCTCGAGAAGCTGTCGGGCCTGCTCGGCCGTCTCGACCAGCTCGCCCCAGTATCCGCGCACCTCCACTCCGTGTCGGGTGGACATCAGTTCACGGAAGTCGTCGATCCCCGACACGATCGGACCGGCACATTCGTGGACAGCGACGATTCCCTGCGCCGCAGCACTGTCGAGCGCAGCCGTTCGAGCCCGATCCCGGGTATCGGCCGTCATCATCGACCGCGCGGTCAGCCTGGCAAGGTGATGAGCGGCAGCGGTGAGCGGAGACTGCCCCGCGAAGCCGCTGGTCGATTCGATACAGGCGGCGGCAACGCGCAACGGCGTCGAGACGGCGGCCGAATGCGCATCGATGCGAGCGAGATACACCGGGCGCCCGGGCGCGGCCGCATCGAGGTCGGCTGTCGACGGTGCGCGACGTTCGGGCCACTCGGTTTCGTCCCACCCGTGTCCCCAGACGAGAGCGTCCGACGACGACGATGCGTGGTCGGCGAGCACCCGCATACAGTGTTCGAGCGAGATACAGCCGGACAGATCGAGTCCGACCAACGACAGCCCCAGGTCGGTGACGTGCACGTGAGTGTCCACGAACGCCGGTGCCACGAAGGACCCGGCCAGATCGGTGATGCGGACCCCTGGGTGGAGCGCTCGCCCGGTGCGATCCTCACCGATCCAACTGACGATTCCATCGGTCACGGCCATGGCGGTGGCGTCGGAAGCCATCGGACTGTAGATCCGTCCGCCGCAGAACAATTCGGTGGTCACGAACGACCAGTCTGCCCCTACCGGTGTGGCTTCCGGAAATCCCCACCGGCGGGATCGAACCGGTCCGCCTCGATCACCTGTCCCTCGAGGATCAGCGCAGAACCGGATGCATTCGGCGCGCGAGTACTCCTGTCGACGTCATCGTCGAGGATCTCACCGTCGATGACGGTGGGGCGCATGCGCCGGGTCGCGGTCGCAACCTGCGGCAACCAGCGTGCGGCGGCCCACATCACCGCTGGGCGTAGCAGCCACCTGGTCGGCGGGATCATCAAGAGCAATCCGATCACCGTGGTCACCAGACCCGGCACGAACATCGCGACCGACCCTGCGGCGAAGAGAGCTCCATCGGCCACGGCTCCGCCGGCCGATCGTTCGCCTCTCGATGCCCTCTGCAGACCGTCCAACACGCGTCTGCCCTGCGATCGCACCAGCAGTGACCCGACCAGCGATCCGCCGATCAGCAACACCACTGTCCAGAGCACACCGAGTGCGCTTCCCACGGCGACCAGCGCTGCGACCTCGACCACGACATAGAGTACGAACAGAGCGAGCATGACGGTCCTTTCTTCGCTTCATCGGTACAACGCGCGGGGCATCGAAATCGCTCCCGGTGTGACCGGTTTGCCGGGAGATTCTCAGGAACCCGGCCGCACGAGTCCGGTTTCGTACGCCAGCACGACCGCCTGAACTCGATCACGGACACCCAATTTCGTCAGAATTCGGCCGATGTGGGTCTTGATCGTCGCCTCGGACAGATGCAGTGCGGTCGCGATCTCCGCATTGGACAAGCCGGTCGCCAGGTGCACCAGCACCTCGCGCTCACGGCCGGTGAGAGCGTCGAGAACGGAGGCGTCGGTGGTCGACGGAGTCTGTGCGACGAACCTCGAGAGCAAGCGCTTGGTCACCTTCGGTGAGACGACGGCGTCGCCTGCGGCCACGCTGCGAATCGCGGAGACCAGGTCCTCCGGTGGAGTGTCCTTGAGAAGGAATCCACTGGCCCCCGCCCTGAGTGCACCGAGGACGTGTTCGTCGAGATCGAAGGTCGTCATCACCAGAACCTTGGCGTCCGAACCGGATTCGGTGATGGTGCGGGTAGCGGTCACGCCGTCGACACCGGGCATCCGGACGTCCATCAGCACCACCGCCGGTGCCAGTCTCGCTACGGCTTCGACGGCACTTGCCCCGTCGGCCGCCTCCCCCACCACCTCGATGTCGTCCTGCGCCTCGAGCACCATGTTCAATCCCATGCGCATGAGTTCCTGGTCGTCCACGACGACAACGGTGATCGACACCGACCCAACCTAGCCCTCACTCGATCGGCAGTGTCGCCCGCACGAGCCAAGTGCCGTGTGGCGTCCGACCCGCATGCAGGGTTCCTCGAAGCACCGCTACTCGCTCACGCATTCCGAGCAGTCCGTGCCCACCGCCGTCCGCGGACGTCGGTGCGCCCGAGCCGGTGCCGTTGTCGGAAATCTCGACGGTGACCGTCTCCTCCTCGCGAACGACCTTGACGACGGCGCGCGGCGCATGGCCGGCGTGCCGGAGAACGTTGGTCAGCGATTCTTGGACCAACCGATGAACTCCGAGGCTGATCGCCGGGCTGATGTCGTCCAGATTTCCGGTCTGTTCGAGTTCGACGTTCAACCCGGCCCGACCCATCATCTCGACGACACGCGCCAGTCCCGCTGTCCCGTACTGGGGCATGTCGTCCGAGTCGGGCGACGTCCGCAGCAACGCGACCGTTCGACGCAACTCCGCGAGCGCCGACCGGCCCGTGGCGGAGATGTTGGCAACGGCCTGCTCTGCACGCTCGGGGTTGCGTCTGATCGCATACGAGGCACCGTCGGCCTGGACCACCATGACACTGACGCTGTGGGCAATGACGTCGTGCAGCTCGCGTGCGATGCGCGTGCGCTCGGAGATCACCGCTTCTTCGGCGCGTCTGTCCCTGTCGTACTCGGCCACGACGAGACGGGCCTGCGTCGCTTCGTCGTATGCCCTGCGGGCACCGAGAAATTCCGCCGCAACCCACGACAGCGCGTACATCAGCGCGCTGAACAACAGCGTCGTGAAGACCGGTTGGTCGAACAGGTACAGGCTCGCGGCGGTGTACGCAGCGAGCGCGACGGCATAGATGCCGGCCTGGATTCGACCGACGTACGCAACCAGGGTGTAGAGCATGATCGGCAGGGCCAGAGCGGCCGGGTGACCGTTGTACGCATCGCCCGCCAGGCTGCCTGCTGTGTCGGAGGCGAGCGCGGTGACGAGAGTGAGCGCTGCGATCGAGCGCGGCAGACGGCGCCGCCATGCAACGGGAATCGTCAGCACGACCGAGAACACCAGGAACAACGGTGCGTTGAGACCGTCGACCGAGCTGACGAACACCAGAATGTCGAGGACGAACAGCCCGGCCGCCAGCAGGGCGTCGGCCACGAACGGCTGCCCACGGAGCCACAGACTGAATCGACGCATGTGATTGAGTTTGCCGTATGACTGCTGCCGACTGGGGATTGCTGATGGTCGCTGCCACGGCCGCCGGTTGGGTCGACGCCGTGGTGGGCGGAGGTGGTCTCATCCTGCTGCCCGCCATCCTTCTCGTGGCCCCTCAGCTGACGCAGCAGGCGGCGCTGGCGACGAACAAGGCAACTGCCGTGTTCGGTACCGTCGCTGCCGTCGTCACCTTTTCGCGGAAGGTCCCGCTGAACTGGCCGGTGCTGATTCCGGCCGCCGTCCTTGCCGCCGTGGCCTCGGCCGCAGGCGCTGCTGCGGTGTCGTTGATCGATCGCGAGCTGTTCATCCCGATCATCATGGTCGTTCTCGTCGGTGTGGCCGTACTGGTCACCTGCCGTCCGACCATCGGCCGAACGGCGGCACCGTCGCCGCCGACCCATCGCAAGGTTCTGATCGTCATCGGCTGCGCAGCCGCCGGAATCGGCTTCTACGACGGCATTCTCGGGCCCGGCACCGGAACGTTCCTCATCATCGCCTTCGCCACGCTGCTCGGTACCGAGTTCGTGCGCAGCGCCGCGATGGCCAAGGTGATCAACGTCGGGTCCAACGTCGGTGCCCTCGCCTTCTTCGCGGTCACCGGCAGCGTCTACTGGCAACTCGGAGCGGTCATGGCGGTGTGCAACGTGTTCGGTGCCGTCCTCGGGTCGCGTACAGCGGTCGCCCGCGGTGCCGGATTCGTGAGAATCGTCCTGCTCGTCGTGGTGGTGGGGATGGTCGTCCGACTCGGATGGCAACAATTCGGCTAGCGTCTTCAGGCGTGACGAGACAATCGGATCGGTCGGTCGACGCCGACTTCCTGGCTCTGCCCCTGCAGGCCCTCGCGGACGCCGCCCTGAGCACGGCACGGACCGCCGGGGCAACGCACGCCGATGTTCGCGTGCAGCGCTCGACGACTCAGTCGATCTCGCTGCGCGACGGCTCCGTTCAATCCGCAGTCGACGCCGGGGAGATCGGTCTCGCCGTGCGGGTCGTGGTCGACGGGACCTGGGGTTTCGCATCGCACGCCGAACTCGGCACCGACGCTGCCGCAGCCACGGCCCGGAGCGCAGTCGAGGTGGCCACAGCGCTGCGCGCACTCAATCGTGAACGCGTGGAACTCGCTGCCGAGCCGGTGTACTCGAACGCAACGTGGGTGTCGGAGTACGACATCGACCCCTTCGAGGTACCCACCGCCGAGAAGGTGTCACTGCTCGCGGAGTATTCGTCCCGGCTGGCCGCGTCGGATGGCGTCGACCACGTCACCGCCTCGGTTCTGCAGGTCAAGGAGCAGTCGTTCTACGCGGATCTGGCCGGCAGCAGCATCATTCAGCAGCGGGTTCGACTCCATCCTCAGTTCGAGGCCACCACCGTGGATCGATCCGCCGGTGCGTTCGAGACCATGCGTACCCTCGCGCCACCGGTCGGACGAGGCTGGGAGTACCTGGGTGAGAACGGCACCTGGGACTGGGCCGACGAGCTTGCGCAAATACCCGAATGGTTGGCCGAGAAGGTGAAGGCACCGTCGGTCGTGGCAGGACCGACGGATCTCGTCATCGATCCGACCAACCTGTGGCTCACCATTCACGAATCGATCGGGCACGCAACGGAATACGATCGGGCCATCGGCTACGAGGCCGCTTACGCCGGCACCTCGTTCGCGACTCCGGACCAGCTGGGTACGTTGCGCTACGGATCGCCCATCATGCACGTCACCGCGGACCGAACCGAGGTCAACGGTCTGGCCAGCATCGGCTGGGACGACGACGGAGTGGCATCGCAGAAATGGGATCTGGTGCGCGGCGGGACGTTGGTCGGCTACCAACTCGACCGAGTGTTCGCCCCGAAACTGGGTCTCGAGCGGTCCAACGGGTGCTCGTACGCCGATTCTGCGCATCACGTGCCGATCCAGCGTATGGCGAACGTGTCGCTGCAGGCCGACCCCGACACCGATCGATCCACAGCCGACGTCATCGGTGAGGTGCAGGACGGCATCTACGTCGTCGGCGACAAATCATGGTCGATCGACATGCAACGGTACAACTTCCAGTTCACCGGCCAACGCTTCTACCGAATCCGCAACGGCGTGCTCGACGGCCAGGTGCGTGATGTGGCGTACCAGGCGACCACCACCGAATTCTGGGGTTCGATGGAACTGCTCGGTGGACAGTCCACGTGGCGACTCGGCGGCGCATTCAACTGTGGCAAGGCCCAACCCGGGCAGGTTGCCGCCGTCAGCCACGGCTGCCCCGTCGCGTTGTTCCGCGGCGTCAACGTCCTCAACACCCGATCGGAGGCAGGCCGATGATCGCTCCGCAGCTCGTGATCGAACGTGCACTCGCCCACGCGAGTGTCGACGACACCATCGTGATCGTCACCGACTCCAGTGACGCAACGTTGCGGTGGGCCGGAAACTCCATGACCACCAACGGAATCGCCACCTCGCGTCGTTGGGAGGTCATCTCGATCGTGCGCGGGGCGGACGGCACTCGAGTCGGTACCGTGTCGTCGACGAGTGTCGACCCGGACGACATCGAGGCGGTGGTGCGGGCGAGCGAATCGGCAGCACGATCGGCAGAGACCGCGGAAGACGCGATGCCGCTGCTGCCTTCGGATTCGGTCGGGTCCGCCTCCGGATCGGAGAACTGGGACCGCAGTGCGACGCACACGTCGATCGACGTGTTCGGTTCGCTGGCAACGGAATTGAACGTCGGATTCGACGGCGAGGACACGCTGTACGGATTCGCGCAGCACACCGTCGACAACGTCTGGCTCGGAACCTCGACCGGTGTGCGCCGTACGTTCACCCAACCCACCGGATCGGTCGAGATCAACGGCAAGCGATCCGGGGCGAGCGCCTGGGTGGGCACAGGAACAACCGACTTCCAGGACGTCTCGGTCCGAACCATGTTGGCGGAACTGTCCACCCGACTCGGCTGGGCCCGAAACACCGTCGAACTGCCCGCCGGTCGGTACGAGACTCTGCTGCCCCCGTCGGCGGTGGCCGATCTGATGATCTACCTGATGTGGACCATGGAAGGCCGTGGAGCGCAGGAAGGCCGCACCGCTCTCTCGCGGGCCGGGGGAACGAGAGTCGGTGAGAAACTCACCGACCTGCCGCTGACGCTGTACTCCGACCCACGCGCATCCGGACTCGAGTACGCGCCGTTCGTGATCGCCGGCTCGTCGAGTGATGCGGTATCGGTGTTCGACAACGGCATGGACATCGAGCGGGTCGACTGGGTGCGCGACGGTTCGGTCGCGGCCCTGTCCTACCCGCGTGCCGCCGCGCAGAAGTTCGGGGCACCCGTCGCGGTGCCGGGCAACAATCTCGTCATGACCGGCGGCACCGATACTCGGCTGGACGAGATGGTTGCCGCAACCGAGCGGGGCCTGCTGCTGACCACTCTCTGGTACATCCGAGAGGTCGATCCCACCTCGCTGCTGCTCACCGGGCTGACCAGAGACGGGGTCTACGCCATCGAGGACGGTCGGATCACCGGCGCAGTGAACAACTTTCGCTTCAACGAGAGCCCGCTCGATCTGTTGCGACGCGTCACCGAGGCAGGCGCAACGGAGGCGATACTGCCGCGCGAGTGGAAGGACTGGTTCACTCGCACGGCGATGCCGCCGCTACGCATCCCCGACTTTCACATGTCGTCGGTGAGCGCCGCGCAGTAGGGCTCGGTAGCGCGACCTACTTGTCGGGGCCGGAGAGCTCGAGTGCGATGTTGTCGGGGTCGCGGAACTCCACGATGGACAGTCCGGGCCCGGCGTCCTTGATGCCCTCGTGCGCGATACCCAACTCGTCGAGTGTCTTCACGGCGTCCTCGAGGGCGGCGCGGGTGTCGACGGTGAAACTGAGGTGATCGAGTCCGCAACGGTCCTCGGCGAATGTGTCGTCGCTCGGTGCGACCGGGCGCAGACCGAGCAGGCCACCACCGAATTTGTAGATGACGCCGCCGAAGAGGAACCACAGCGCCTTCTTGGTCTCTTCGTCCGCGTCGGGATCCCAGGCGTACGCGACGTCGAAGCCGAACACCGAGTCGTAGAACGACCGGGACCGTTCGATGTCGCTGACGGTGAGGCGAACATGGTTGTAATCGGTCACTGCGATTGGCACGTGGTGCTCCATTCCGGCAGCAGGGGAAGCTGCCTCACGAAGCATTCGGAACCGCGCATGCGAACGATGGCACCGCTCGCAACTCAGGCGGCGGTGATCGCCAATCCGACGGAACCGCTCTTGCCCCGTCGCAGCACACTGCCCTTGACCGTGAGCCATCCGATGAGTCCGTACTTCGACGCGATCGCCGAGCGAGCCTTCTCCGTCTCGGCCGCGTCGAGAATCTCGGCCCGTGCGTCGACCGCGTCGCCCTGAGGGTTACCGCGCATGTCGCACGGTGCCAGCGTGACTGCGGGGTTGCGGCGAATCCGTTTCACCTTCCACGAATCGGCCACCGTCCAGACCAGCAGCCGATTCCCGTCGAGGGCACCCCACAGCGGAGTCGGAACCCCGGTGCCGTCTTTCTTGAACGTCGTCAGCAGTACGTACTTGCCTTTGGCAATGTCTTCGAAGGTGGCAGCCATACTGCTCAGAATACGTCGCTATTCGCCCTCGAGCTCGCCCTCGGTTTCCAGATACACCTTGCGCAACCCGTCGAGAACCTGCTTGTCCGGCTCGGCCCACATCTTCCGTTCGGCCGCTTCGAGCAGCCGCTCCGCGATACCGTGCAGCGCCCACGGATTGGACTGTTGCATGAACTTCTGGTTCTGCTCGTCGAGCACGTACGTCTCGGCCAGCTTCTCGTACATCCAGTCCTGCACCACGTCGGTCGTCGCGTCGTAGCCGAACAGATAGTCCACGGTCGCCGCCATCTCGAACGCGCCCTTGTACCCGTGCCTGCGCATCGCCTCGAGCCACCGCGGGTTCACCACCCGGGCGCGGAACACTCTCGCGGTCTCTTCCGAGAGCGTGCGCGTGCGAACCGATTCCGGCCGCGTGCTGTCACCGATGTACGCCTCGGGCGACTTCCCGGTCAACGCACGCACGGTTGCGACCATGCCTCCGTGGTACTGGAAGTAGTCGTCGGAATCGGCGATGTCGTGCTCACGCGTATCGGTGTTCTTGGCGGCAACGGCAATGCGCTTGTAGGCGGTGCGCATGTCGTCCGAGGCGGGAACGCCGTCGAGACCACGGCCGTACGCGAAGCCGCCCCAGGTGGTGTAGACCTGCGCCAGGTCGTCGTCGCTGCGCCAGGTCTTGCTGTCGATCAGCTGCAGCAACCCGGCACCGTACGTCCCCGGCTTCGATCCGAAAATGCGTGTGGTGGAACGCCTTTCGTCACCGTGCTCGGCGAGATCGGCCTGCGCATGCGCTCGAACGTAGTTCTGATCGGCCGGCTCGTCCAACGCGGCGACCATCCGAACCGCATCGTCGAGCAATGCGAGCACATGGGGAAATGCGTCACGGAAGAACCCGCTGATGCGGACCGTCACGTCGATGCGGGGTCGGCCGAGCTCGACGAGATCGATCACCTCGAGCCGAGTGACTCGGCGCGACGCCTCGTCCCACACCGGTGACACGCCCAACAGTGCGAAGACTTCGGCGATGTCGTCACCGGAGGTCCGCATGGCCGACGTGCCCCACACCGACAGCCCGACCGATTTCGGCCACTCGCCGTGGTCCTGGCGGTAGCGAGCGAGCAGTGACTCCGCCATCGCCTGACCGGTCTCCCACGCCAACCTCGACGGCACGGCCTTCGGATCGACGGAGTAGAAGTTGCGGCCGGTGGGCAGAACGTTGATCAGCCCGCGCAGCGGTGAACCGCTGGGCCCTGCCGCGATGAAACCGCCGTCGAGCGCGTGCAGTACCTGGGCGATCTCGCGTGAGGTCCCGCGCAGTCTCGGAACGACCTCGGCTGCGGCGAACTCGAGAATCTGTGCAACCACGCCGCCGTGCTCGCCCGCAACTCGCGCGGCCGCTGCGGGATCCCACTGAGTTGCCTGCATCGCCGCGACCAATCCGTGGGCGACGGCCTCGATACTGTCGACGCGGGTGCGATCCTCGTCTCCGTCCTCGCTCAGACCCAGCGCCTCGCGCAGACCTGGAACCGTCTGCTCCCCGCCCCACATCTGCCGAGCACGCAGCATGGCCAGAACCAACTCGACCTCGGCATCGCCGACGGGTTCCTGGCCGAGAATGTGCAGGCCGTCGCGGATCTGCACATCCTTGATCTCGCACAGCCAGCCGTCGACGTGCAACAGCATGTCGTCGAACACTTCCTCGTCGGGGCGCTCCTCCAGTCCGAGGTCCTTGTGCATCTGCGCCGCGGTCATCAGCGTCCAGATCTGCTGGCGGATGGCAGGCAGCTTGGCCGGATCGAGTGCCGAGATGTTCGCGTGCTCGTCGAGCAATTGCTCGAGCCGGGAGATGTCACCGTAGCTCTCCGCACGCGCCATCGGCGGAATCAGGTGATCGACGAGAGTGGCGTGCGCGCGACGCTTGGCCTGCGTGCCCTCCCCCGGATCGTTGACGAGGAACGGGTAGATCAACGGCAGGTCGCCCAACGCCGCATCGGTTCCGCAGGAGGCGGACATACCGAGTGTCTTGCCCGGCAGCCATTCCAGGTTGCCGTGCTTGCCCAGGTGGACCATGGCGTCCGCACCGAAGCCGCCGTCGGCCTCGGTGGCCGAGATCCACCGGTAGGCCGCCAGATAGTGATGGCTCGGCGGCAGGTCCGGGTCGTGATAGATCGCAACCGGCTTCTCGCCGAATCCCCGAGGTGGCTGCACCATGATCACCACGTTGCCGAATTGCATTGCTGCAATGACGATTTCACCGTTCGGATCGGCAGACCGATCGACGTAGAGATCGCCCGGCGCCGGGCCCCAGTGCTCGATCACGCCGTCGCGCAGATCTGCGGGAAGCTGCTCGAACCACCGGCCGTACTGCGCGGCCGAGATGCGAATGGGATTGCCCTCGAGCTGGGCGTCGGTGAGCCAGTTGGGATCCTGGCCGCCGCGGGCGATCAACGCGTGAATGAGTGCGTCACCGTCGCGAGCAGCCAGACCGGGCACCGAATCCGGGCCGTCGAGCGGTCCGAGGTCGTAGCCGGCGGCGCGCATGTCCGACATCAGCGCGATCGCGCTCGCCGGAGTGTCGAGACCGACGGCGTTGCCGATCCGCGCATGTTTGGTGGGATAGGCCGAGAACATCAGCGCGATGCGGCGGTCGGCAGCGGGAATATGCCGCAGCCGGGCGTGCCGCACCGCGATGCCCGCCACCCGAGCAGCACGCTCGTGGTCCGGAACATACGTGGTCAACCCGTCGTCGTCGATCTCCTTGAACGAGAACGGAACCGTGATGAGCCGGCCGTCGAACTCCGGGACGGCGACCTGCGTGGCCACGTCCAGCGGGGAGAGTCCGTCGTCGTTCTCGGACCACGTCGCGCGAGAACTCGTCAGACACAGTCCCTGGAGGATCGGGACGTCGAGGGCAGCGAGTTCGGCGACGTCCCAGGCCTCGTCGTCCCCGCCTGCCGACGCTCCGGCCGGTTTGGTGCCTCCCGCGGCGAGAACGGTGACGATCAGGGCATCCGCCGACTTCAGCGTGTCGAGCAGGTCGGCTTCCGCGGTGCGCAGCGACGCGCAGTAGATCGGGAGCGCGGTGGCACCGGCGTTCTCGACCGCGGTGGCGAGAGCGTCGATGTAGGTGGTGTTACCGGCAAGATGTTGGGCGCGGTAGTAGAGGATCGCCACCGTCGGACCGTCGGAACTCGCGGCGGAGTGGCGCTCGAGGTGACCCCACGTCGGGAGGTGTCGTGGTGCGTCGAAACCGTGCCCGGTCAGCAACACGGTGTCGGAGAGAAAGTTGTACAGCTGACGCAGGTTGTCGGACCCACCTTCGGCCAGATAGTTGTGCGCCTGCGCGGCGACGTTCGCGGGGACCGTCGAGATCTCCATCAGGTCGGCGTCGGGTGCCTGCTCGCCGCCGAGTACGACGACGGGCAGTCCGGTGGCGAGGACGGCGTCGATCCCCGACTCCCAGGATCGACGAGACCCCAGGATGCGCACGATGATCAGCTCTGCCGTCGCAGCCATCGCCGGTATGTCCTCGGCGAGAAGGCGAGAAGGGTTTCCCCAGGTGAAGTCGGCTCCACTGGCACGGGCACTGAGCAGATCGGTGTCCGATGTGGACAGCAGCAAGAACACGGGTAACGCCCTCCTCGGGGGTTTCGCGCCCCTGGAAATCGGTGTCTCGGTCTTCGACTCGTCGGCGAGAGGGTCTGACTCCTGCCCCGTCCCGAGGGACTGGATGGGGCGTCACAGTGGCGCGACCGTACCGGATTCTCGCCGGTTTCCTCTCGGCCTGAGCCGTGGACATCGAATGCTACCGGGGCGAGCATGGAATCGAGCCACCCGCTGCGCTTGTAGCCTGGTGACCATGAGTTCGCCAGAGAGGTCGGTGCCCGACGGCTGCCCCGGAGCGCTGACGACCCATCTGGCCGCGGACGGGCCGCTGGCACGAGTTCGGCTGCCGGGCGGAGTCGTGTCGCCGGGCCAGATGCAGGTGCTGGCGCAGGCCGCTGCAGAGCTGGGTGACGGCACATTGGAACTGACCTCGCGAGGCAACATCCAGGTGCGCGCGGTCTCGGATCCGGACGGCTTCGCGAGCAGGCTGGCCGACGCAGGATTGCTTCCGTCCTCGACGCACGAGAGGGTCCGCAACATACTCGCCTCTCCACTGTCGGGCCGGGTGGGCGGCCTCACCGATGTGCGTGCGCTGATCGGCGCGCTGGATGAAGGCCTGCGCGCACGAGCCGACCTGGCCGAACTGCCGGGGCGAACGCTCTTCGCGCTCGACGACGGCCGCGGCGATCTGTGCGGACTGGAACCGGACTTCGGTGCCTACGCCCAGCCCGACGGTTCGTTCGCTGTGCTGCTGGCCGGCCGGGACAGCGGCGTTCGCGTGGACCGCGACAAGGTCGTCTCGACGCTGCTGGACTGCGCCGGTGCCTTCGTGGAACTGCGGCAGTCCCAGTGGCGGGTGGCCGAACTGGATGACGGCCCGGCGCAGATCATCGACCGTCTCGGGCTCTCGGCCGGCCCCGCCCTGACGTTGCCCGCACCCGTGGAGGTGCCACCGATCGGATGGCTCGACCAGGACGACGGTCTGGTGGTGCTGGCCGCAGGCTTGGCCAACGGTGTTCTCGGGGCGCGGCTCGCCGAGTTCCTCGCCGCCATCGACCGTCCGTTGATCATGACGCCGTGGCGATCGCTGATCGTGTGCGACCTGGACGAGGAACCGGCCGAACAGGTCGTCCGCGTGCTCGCCCCGATGGGACTGATCTTCGACGCAGCATCTCCGTGGATTCGGGTGAGTGCGTGCACCGGATCGCCGGGGTGCGAGAAGTCGTTGGCCGACGTGCGAGCCGACCTCTCCGCGGCAGTCGATGCCCGGATGACGCCGCGCGACGAGCGGCAACACTGGTCCGGGTGCGAACGGCGTTGTGGACGGCCCAAGGGCGAGGTGACCGACGTCATCGCGACGGGAATCGGCTACCGCGTGTCCTGAGTGGGTGCCTTCACCCCAGGTGCGACCGGTTTTCTGCTGAGGGGTCCCTCTCCCCTATCGTGAAACGCATGCACGACTACGTCCGCGACGGCGCGGAGATCTATCGGCAATCGTTCGCGACGATCCGAGCCGAAGCAGATCTGTCTCGGTTCGCACCGGACGTGGCACAGGTCGTCGTGCGCATGATTCACGCGGTCGGAGAGATCGATCTGACCGAGACCATCGGCTACACCCCCGCGGTCGTGACCTCCGCTCGCGCGGCACTGAACTCCGGCGCGCCGATTCTGTGCGACGCCAACATGGTTGCCGCCGGTATCACCCGTCGTCGTCTTCCGTCCGACAACGAGGTGCTGTGCACCCTGTCCGATTCGCGGGTGCCGGAGCTGGCGAAGCGGATGGGCACCACGAGAACCGCTGCGGCGCTGGAGTTGTGGGGCGACAAGCTCGACGGTGCCGTCGTCGCGATCGGCAATGCACCGACTGCGCTCTTCCACCTGATGGAGATGCTCGCGGCCGGAGCGCCGAAGCCGGCGGCCATCGTCGGCGGCCCGGTCGGATTCATCGGGGCGGCCGAGTCGAAGGAGGACCTGATCGCTGCGGACCTCGGCGTCGAGTATCTGGTCGTTCGAGGCAGACGGGGTGGCAGTCCGATCACCGTCGCGGCCGTCAATGCCATCGCGAGCGAGCAGGAATGACCACTACCGGAAAACTGTGGGGTGTCGGCGTCGGTCCCGGCGATCCGGAGTTGTTGACGGTCAAGGCCGCTCGTGTGATCGCCGAGGCCGATGTGGTCGCTTTCCACAGTGCGCAGCACGGTCGCAGCATCTCCCGCGGACTGGCGGCCGGGTACATGCGGGACGGGCAGCTCGAGGAACATCTGGTCTATCCGGTGACCACCGAGACCACGGCGCACCCCGGCGGATATCAGGGTGCGATCGACGAGTTCTACGAATCCGCTGCCGCACGGCTGGCGTCCCATCTGGATGCGGGACGCTCCGTAGTGCTTCTCGCCGAGGGCGATCCGCTGTTCTACAGCTCCTACATGCACATGCACAAACGGTTGGCCGACCGCTTCGAGGTCGAGGTCGTGCCCGGCGTGACGTCGGTCAGTGCGGCCTCGGCCGCGCTGGCAACTCCGCTCGTGGAGCGAGACGAAGTGTTCACCGTGCTTCCCGGCACACTGCCCGCAGACGAACTCACGCGCCGACTGCGCGGCACCGACGCGGCCGTGATCATGAAGCTGGGCCGGACCTACCCCACGGTGCTCGAGGCACTGGAGCGTTCCGGCCGGTTGGGTGAGGCGCGCTACGTCGAACGCGCCAGCACGCCCCAGCAGCGAGTACTCGACGCCACAGACGCCGACAACGTGCCCTACTTCTCGATGATCGTCGTGCCGAGCCCGTCCAACCGAGCCGAAACGCGCACCGGCACCGGAGAAGTGGTCGTCGTCGGCCTCGGTCCAGGCGACGACGCATGGACGACCGACGAGGTGCGCGCCGAACTGGCCGCCGCCAGCGATCTCGTGGGCTACGTCACCTACATCGATCGGGTACCTCCGAGACCCGGACAGGTTCGACACGCCAGTGACAACAAGGTCGAATCCGAACGCGCCGCCTTCGCACTCGATCTCGCCAAACAGGGTCGCCGAGTGGCCGTGGTCTCCTCCGGCGATCCGGGGGTGTTCGCGATGGCCACCGCCGTGATCGAAGTGGCAGCCGAGCAGCAGTGGAACTCGGTACCGGTACGGGTGGTGCCCGGAATGACGGCCGCCAACGCCGTCGCCAGTCGAGTGGGCGCACCGCTCGGCCACGACTATGCCGTCGTCTCCCTCTCCGACCGCCTCAAGCCCTGGGACGTCGTCGCAGCACGGCTCTCGGCGGTAGCCGGAGCCGACATGGCGATCGCAATCTACAACCCGGCCTCGAAATCACGAACGTGGCAGGTTGCGGCGATGAAAGACATTCTGCTCGAGCACCGTTCGTCGCAGACCCCCGTGGTCATCGGACGCGCAGTGGGCAGCGCGCAGGAATCCGTTCGCACCGTCACGCTCGGCGAACTCGACCCGGAGTCGATCGACATGCGGTGCCTGCTCATCATCGGATCGTCGATGACGACGGTGGTCGAGACGGGAAGCGGACCGAAAGTGTTCACCTCCCGCCGGTACCCGTCAGAGGGTGGAGCGTAGTCGATTCGTCAGCCAGTCCACGGCGGCCGCGATGTCGAACACCGTCGGCGCCGAGCCGGTGCGCGCAGGACGGTCGACCACGATCACCGGAATCGATGCCGCTCGGGCAGCATCGAGCTTGGCTCGCGTCATGTCGCCGCCGCTGTTCTTGGTGATCAACAGGTCGATTCGGTTGTCCGCGAGCATCATCGCCTCGTGGTCGACGTCGAAGGGACCACGGTTCAGGTGCAGCGTCATGTGCGGCGGGACCGGGCCGGTCGGAGGGTCGATCGCTCGGACCAGAAACCACGAGTGATCGACACTCGCGAAATGATGAACACCCTGCCTGCCGGTCGTGAGGAACACCCTGCTTCCGGGGGTTATCGCCGACGCCGCGTCGGGCAGTGAGGCGACCGAGGTCCATCGATCACCCTCTCCCGCGGTCCACGGTGGCCGCGTCAGTACCAGCAGCGCGACCGACGCTTCCCGCGTGGCCTGCTCGGCGTGTGCACCGATGGTGGAGGCGAACGGATGTGTCGCGTCCACCACCACGTCGATTGCGTTGTCTCGCAGCCACACTGCAAGGGCGTCCGGACCACCGAAGCCACCGATTCGCATCCGTCCGACGGGCAGAATCGGCTCGGCAACCCGTCCGGCCAACGAGGTGATCGTCTCGATCCCCTGCACCGCGCCCAGAGCGACCGCGAGTGCCCGCGACTCCGTCGTACCACCGAGAATCAGGACTCTCACCGTTCGGTCGCAGTCCATTGTTTTGTCGCACACCATTGCGTGACCGGCAGCTGCGGTCTCCACGTCGTGAACGCGCCCAACGGTTCACCGCGATAGATCTGGAACCTGCGGAGCTCTCCGCCGTACTTCGCCGCCGCGGTCAGCAACAACGAATCCGATTCTGCGGTCACCGAATTGGCGACCAGTCGTCCGCCGGCGCGCACCGCGTTCCAGCACGTCTCGAGCATGTCGGCCCCGGTCAACCCGCCACCGATGAACACCGCATCCGGTACCGAATACGAGTCGAAGACCGCAGCGAAGCTCCCCGGGGCATCGCCGTGCACCACGAGCCCCGGAACTCCCAGGCGCAGTGCATTGGTCTCGATCTGCTCACGGCGTGCCTGCGAGCTCTCGAACGTCACTGCGCGACAGGATCGGTCGGTCCGCATCCATTCGATGGCAATGGTTCCCGAGCCGCCTCCGATGTCCCACAGCAACTCTCCGGGTGCCGGCGCCAACGCGCTGAGAGTGAGTGCTCGAACCTCCTGCTTGGTCATCTGGCCGTCTCCGGTGTACGCAGAGTCGGCGAGGCCGGGATTGCGGGTGTGGCGGGGCGCGTCGGGATCTCGGACACACAGCAGTGCAACGACATTGAGTGGGTCGACGCCCTCGAACGTCGACTCTCGGGCGATTCCGCCGACGACCCGCTCGGCCGGTCCGCCGAGCTGCTCGAGGACGGTCAGTTCACTCGATCCGAAGCCGTTGGCGCACAACACAGCCGCGATCTCGCCCGGCGTACTGCTGCCCCTGCTCAACACCAGTATCCGACGACCGTCGGCCAACTCGGGCAACACCGTCTCGGCCGGGGTGTTCACCAGGGACACCGTCGAGGTGTCCTGTAGTGCCCAGCCCAGTCGCGCGCATGCCAGTGACACCGAGGACGGTGCCGGGTGGACCCGTACGCGATCGGCACCGAACTCCCGCACCAGCGTGACCCCGATGCCATGGAACATCGGATCCCCGCTGGCCAGCACGCAGACGCGAGCACCTGCGCAGGCGTCGAGCATCGGCCGTAGATTCGGCACCAACGGACTGGGCCACGTCCTGGTCTCGGTGCAGTGCTCTCGCACCTCCGCAATCTGGCGGGCCGAGCCGAACACCACATCGGCGTGCTCGATCGCCGTGCGGGAACCGACAGACAGTCCGTCCCAGCCATCCGCACCGATTCCGACGACCACGATCGGGTTGGGCACCGGTGCCACCATCAGCGCGGCATCCTGCGCCAGAGCCATTGCGGCAGTAGACGCATGCCGAAGAACACCGGTCGCAGAGTGCCGGGGATCCACACGGTGGCCCGACGCTTGCCCAGCGCGGTGACCACGCCGTCGGCGACCTGATCCGGTGTACTCGACATGGGCGCGGGTGTCATCCCCTCGGTCATGGAACCGATGACGAATCCCGGACGAACGAGTAGGAGATGGACCCCGCTGCCGTGCAGGGAATCGCTCAGTCCGCCGGCGAACCCGTCGAGACCGGCCTTGGCCGACCCGTACACGTAGTTGGCGCGCCGCACTCGAACTCCCGCCACCGACGAGAACACGACCAGGTCGCCGCTCCCCTGCGCTCGGAGCAACTTCGCCACATGCGTCAGCACCGAAACCTGCGCCAGGAAGTCGGTGGTGATGACGTCGAGAGCGTGCTGAGCGTCGTTCTCGGCGCGCGCTTGATCCCCGAGGATGCCGAACGCCAACACCACGATCCCGATCGGACCGTATCGCTCGGCAATCCGGCTCACGAGCTCGGCGTGGGTGTCCATCGCGTTCGCGTCGAACTCGACGGTGTGAACGGCGTCCGCGCCTGCCTGCTGCACTCGTCGTTGCTGGGCATCGAGGTCGCTGCTGCGCCGAGCTGCCAGTACGACGGTTCGGCCGGAGGCGAGTCGGGTAGCGACCTCCAGTCCGATCTCGCTGCGCCCACCCAACAGCAACAGCGTTCCGGCCGCGGGTTCTGCTCGTCTGCTCACGCCGACCAGTCTTGCCGATGAAATCGCATTCACTACAGTCGGGGCATGGCCGCCATTCCCGCAGACGCGACTGCCCTCGCCGACGACGCATTCGAGTTCCTTGCCGAGCGGCATCTGGCCACTCTGACGACACTGCGACCCGACGGAACCCCGCACGTGGTCGCCGTCGGGTTCACCTACGATGCCGAATCCCGCTGCGCTCGGGTCATCACCAACGACGTATCGCAGAAGGCGATCAACGCCGGCCGTGGCGCCTACGCCGCCGTCACCCAGATCGACGGCGCCCGCTGGTTGACGTTGGAGGGCCCCGCGTCGGTCCGAAACGATCGTGAATCGGTCGTCGATGCGGAGAACCGCTATGCGCAGCGCTACCGCGTACCCAGGGAGAACCCCACCCGAGTCGTCATCGAGATACAGGTCCAGCGGGTACTGGGTAGCCGTTCGCTGCTCGACCGGTAGCGGGCCGTCCCGTCGGCTTTCACCGCCAGGGAAGCACGGTCAGGTTCGGCCATTCGGTCGTCCACCGGGCAGCCTTGGCCTCGTACACGTGCCGCATCGGCAACCGCGGGTTCGGCCGCACGATTCCCGCGAAGAGATCCTCGAATCCGTGCGGTGCGTACACGACGTCCGTACCGCCCTGGTCGGTGGTGATGCCGAAGCAGCACGTCGTGGAGACGAAGTGATCGATCGCATCCTCGGTGCTTCGGTACGGTGCGATCGCAGTGCCGAAATGCTGCTCGTACCACAGGTGTACCCGCGCCTCGTTGCGTACTTCGACGTCCACACCGAGGTCGGCGAACACCGATGCCGCGCGCTCGATCACCTCGTTCTCCGATTCGTAGGACAGATCGGAGTCGTCGAAGTAGAAGAAGTCGTAGTCCCGGATACCCGCACGAAGGTCCCTACCGGCCAGGTGGTTCCAGACCGTCTGGAACAGGCCACCCGCCGTCAGGTACCACCCGGGAAGCTTCAGTTCTGGTGCACGTCGAAGTATCTCGGCGACAGCAGGATTGGATCGAACGATCGAGACGAACTCGGGCTCGCCTCGATTCGTCACGCCGGCAGGACGGCCAGGCCGTGCGGCCGCAGGTTGACCGACTCGCACCCGTCCGCGGTGACGACGACGATGTCCTCGATGCGCGCACCCCACTGTCCGCGGAAGTAGATTCCCGGCTCGATGCTGAACGCCATTCCTTCGGTCAGCGTGATGTCGTTGCCGGCAACGATGTACGGCTCCTCGTGCACCGACAGGCCGATCCCGTGCCCGGTCCGGTGCAGGAACGCCTCGCCCAGACCGGCGTCGACCAGCACGTCGCGGGCTGCCGCATCGATGGACTGCGCCGTGACGCCGGGCACCACCGCATCGACAGCTGCCTGCTGGGCCCGCTCGAGTACCGCGTACTGCTCGGCGATCTCTGCCGAGGGCTCGCCGAGACTGTAGGTGCGGGTCGAGTCGGAGTTGTATCCCGGTGCAACGGGTCCCCCGATGTCGATCACCACGATGTCGCCTGCCTCGACGACTCGATCGGAGACCTCGTGGTGCGGGTCGGCACCGTGAGGCCCGGACCCGACGATGATGAATTCCGGTGCTGTGTGGCCTTCTTCGACGATCGCGGCCGCGATGTCCGAGGCGATCTCCGCTTCCGTGCGGCCTACTCGAAGCCACTCGCCCATCCGGGCGTGCACGCGGTCGATGGCGTACCCGGCGCGGCGCAACGCGTCGATCTCGGCCGCATCCTTGACCATTCGAAGTTCGCGAAGCACGTCGGTGGCCAGCACCGGGACCGTGCCGAAGACACCCGCCAACGGCACGAAATGCAGGGCAGGCATGGCGTCGGCGACGGCTGTTCTCGTTCCGCCGGGAACTGCCGCTGCCACCAGTGCGTACGGATCCACACCGTCGACCCAGTCGACGAGCGTCAGAGACAGCTCCTGCGCCGCGGAATCACCCAGTGCGGCGAGCTCGAGCCGCGGAACCACGACCGTCGGGGTGCTGCCGTCTGCCGGAACGACCAGAGCGATGAGACGCTCGAACGAGCTGGCCTTCGATCCGATCAGGTACTGCAGATCGGGACCCGGGGTGATCAACAGGGCATCCAAGCCTGCTTCCGACGTCAGGCGAGCCGCGCGGGCGAGTCTGGACGCGTAGACATCGCTGGAGAAACGTGAGGAACTGACCGAAGAATCGACACTCATACCTTCAGGCTAATGCCGTACGGCAAGATGAGCCCCATGACCGCCCCCGGAAAGTCTCCGTTGCTGCTCCTCGACGGTGCGAGCCTGTGGTTCAGGGCCTACTACGCACTGCCCGAGTCGATTACGGCCCCCGACGGGCGACCCGTCAATGCCGTTCGCGGCTTCCTCGACATGATCTCGGCGTTGATTGCGCGCACCGAACCCAGCCGACTCGCTGTGTGCCTCGATCTCGACTGGCGCCCACAGTTCCGCGTCGACCTCGTGCCGTCCTACAAGGCGCATCGTGTTGCCGACGCTGCCCCGGAGGTCGCCGAGAGCGAAGAAGTTCCGGAGACACTGACACCACAGGTGGACATGATCATGGATGTGCTCGCCGCATTGGGGATCGCGACCGCAGGCGCAGACGGTCTCGAAGCCGACGACGTGCTGGGAACCCTGGCAGCACGCGAGCGTCAGGACCCGGTGGTCGTGGTCAGCGGGGACAGGGATCTACTTCAGGTCGCCGCGGACGAACCGAACGAGGTGCGCGTTCTGTACGTGGGACGCGGTTTGGCCAAGGCCGAATTGTTCGATCCCGCACTGGTTTCCGAGCGCTACGGTGTTCCGCTTCATCGAGCGGGTGCGGCGTACGCGGAACTCGCCCTGCTGCGCGGCGATGCCTCGGACGGCCTGCCCGGTGTCAAAGGGATCGGTGAGAAGACGGCATCGACGTTGATGCTGAACTACGAATCCGTCGCTGCGTTGCGCGCTGCGGCCCTCGACCCAGCATCGGACATGGCCAAGGGCATCCGGGCGAAGCTGGCCAATGCGAGTGAGTACCTGGACGCCGCACTTCCCGTCGTCCGAGTTGTCACCGACGCCGATGTCGTCCTGTCGAAATCCGACGAGATTCCGGCCGAGCCCGCCGATCTCGACGCGCTGAACACACTCGCCGAAACCCTCGGTATCGAGAACGCCGTGGCCCGCCTCGTCGCTGCCATGGCGGCCACGGCCTCGACAGCCTGAACGGCCGACCGACGCGGGACTACTTGGGTAGGGAGACCTCGTAGTTGGCGTCGTCGTCGAGGAAGGTCAACGTCACCGTCTTGAACGCACCGTCGACCGTCAGGGTGCAATCGACACTGGTCTTTGCCTTGACCTCGATGTTCTGGGGGCAGGACACACCGGAGACGTCGGACGCCCCGTAGGACTCGGTGACGACCGTGCGAATGCCCTCCTCGGCCGCCGCGGTATCGAGGGTGGTCGTGCGGCCGAAGGCGAAGAACAACACCACAGCGATCACTGCGACCACGGCGACGACGGCACCCGCGATGATCAGAGGCTTCTTGGACTGTGATCCGGCCCGCCCTGGCCCCTGCTGATTCGGGTATTGCTGATTCGGATACGGCTGGTTGGGATTCCAGGGCTGCTGCGGCGGCTGTCCGTACTGCCCTTGTCCGTACTGCCCACCACCGAATTGCTGTGGTGCGTAGGGGTTCTGGTAGGCCGCATCGCCCGAAGCAGGCACGCCGGCACCGGGATAGGGCGCGCCGTACTGCTGACCGGCCGGATACTGACCGGCCGGATACTGACCGGTGGGGTTCTGGCCCTGGGGGTAGCCGCCCTGCGGATTCGTGCCCTGGGGGTAGCCACCCTGCGCGTTCGGGGCCTGGGGGTATTGACCCTGCGGGTAGCCGGCAGATGGGTACTGGCCCTGGGGATACTGCCCCTGCGGGTACTGGCCGCCGGGCTGCTGCGGGCTCTGCCCGTACGGCGTGGCCGGCGGCTGTCCGTACTGACCCCACGCCGACGGCGTCGGTTGATCGGCCGAGGGGCCGCCGGGTTGCGTCTCCGGCGTGTCGTTCGCGGCACCGTCCTGCTGATCGGGCTTGCGCGACCAGCTGTTGTCCGGATCGGTCGGACCGTATGGGCCGCTCATCTCGCCTCCACTGAAAATTCGGATTCGTCGGGGGTACAGTATCCCGCCCGTACGACTCTCCGCTGTACCGACCCGGCAGTCCGATTCGCTCCTGTCATGCGGCATCGACGGCGACCACACCGCGGCGCAGAGCCGCGATCGCCCGCGCCGCAGTGCGCGAGAGTTCCGGCTCCGGGGCCGCGAGCCGAACCTGATCCAACAGGTCGATCACCTGCCGACACCAGCGCACGAAGTCTCCGCCCGACAGTGCTTTGCCGTTGTCGCCCGCGGTGACGAGAGCATCGACCAACGAATGGTTCGACGCCCACTTGTAGATCGCCTTCACGAATCCCATGTCGGGCTCTCTCGTCGGCGGAAGCTTGTGCCGAACTTCGTCGGACCTCAACTCGTGCCACACCCGCACCGTCTCGGTCAGCGCGTGTCGAATCGGACCCGTCGGACCGTGCGGAGTGATATCGCCCTCCGACCTGGACTCGTAGACCACCGCCGAGACCACCGCCGCCAACTCTGCCGGAGAAAGGCCTTGCCACAGGCCGCCGCGCAGGCATTCGGCGACCAGGAGGTCGGACTCCGAATAGATCCGACTCAGCCGTGCGCCGTCGTCGGTGACCTTCGGATCCTTGCCTGCCGTCACGTACCCGCGGTCGGCGAGCAACGCCAGGATACGGTCGAACGTTCGGGCGAGGGAGTTCGTCGTCGCCGATACCTTCTGGCGCATCGTTTCGGTCTCCCGAGCCAGCCGGTTGTAGCGCTCACCGGTGCGGCCGAGCTCGTCGCGATCGGGGCGCGCGTGCACCGGATGCGATCGAATGGCTCTCCGAAGCGTGGCCAGTTCCTTGTCGTCCGCTGCGGTCGATTTGCGGCGGACTCGGTCCGACGGCTGCGAGATTCCGCGTGTGACCAGGGCGGCCGCGAGATCGCGCCGGGTCTTGGCGGTGCGATGATCGACGAAGCGCGGAAGGCGCATGGTGCCCAAAGACGTTGCAGGCGAAGGGAAGTCCGCTGCCGAAAGCCGCCCGGCCCATTTGTCCTCGGTCAGTACGAGCGGCCGCGGATCGGCCCGGTCGTCATCCGCCTCCAGGACCACCGCAAGACCGCTGCGGCGACCGGTCGGCACCGAGATCACGTCGCCGCGCCGCAAGGCACGGAGTGAATCGACTGCCTTGTCCCGTCGATCGGACCTGTTCTGGCGTTCGAGGGTCTTCTCACGATCCTTGAGCCGCTCACGCAGCCGCGCATACTCGAAATACTCGCCGTCGGGGCCGCCGAGGCGTGCCCCGAGCGCCTCCAACGTCTGCATGTTCTTCTCGATGCCGCGCACCATCCCGACGACGGACCGGTCGGCCTGGAACTGGGCGAATGACCGTTCGAGCAACAGACGCGAATCGGCCGCACCGAACTGTTCGATCAGGTTGATCGACATGTTGTATGCCGGCGCGAACGAACTGCGCAGCGGGAAAGTGCGGGTCGACGCCAGACCGGCGACCTCGGTCGGCTCCGTACCGGGCTGCCACAGCACGACGGCATGCCCCTCGACATCGATACCGCGCCGTCCGGCCCGGCCGGTCAGCTGGGTGTACTCCCCCGGCGTCAACTCGGCGTGTGTCTCACCGTTGAACTTGACCAGCTTCTCGAGCACGACGGTTCGAGCAGGCATGTTGATCCCGAGAGCCAACGTCTCGGTGGCGAAGACCGCCCGGACCAGGCCCTTGACGAACAACTCCTCGACGGTATGCCGAAAGACCGGCAACATCCCGGCGTGGTGAGCGGCGAATCCACGCTCGAGCGCGTCGCGCCACTCCCAGAAGCCCAGGACCTCCAGGTCCTCGCGTGGCAGCTCCGAGGTGTGCTTCTCGACGATGTACCGAATCTCCTCGGCCTGCTCGGGCGTGGTCAGCACCAGCCGCGAACGCATGCACTGGGTCAGCGCGCCGTCACAGCCTGCGCGGCTGAAGATGAATGTGATCGCCGGGAGCAGACCTTCTTCGTCGAGTTTGGCGATCACATCGGGTCGGGCCAGTGGGCGGTTGTTCGCTCCGCTGCCGTGACCGCCACCGCGACCTCCGCCGCCTGCCCGACCGCCTCGGCCTCTGCTGTGTGGTGCATGCCAGCGGTCCATCGAGTCGAGGGACTGACGTTGTTTGACGTGTCGTACGAGTTCCCGATCGACGACGATCTTCTGACTGCCGTCCGCCGACTGGGCTCGCGTGTCGAACAGATCGAACAATCGGCGACCCACCATGATGTGCTGCGACAGGGGTACTGGGCGGTTCTCGTCGACCACGACCGAGGTGTCTCCGCGGACCGTGCTCATCCAGGCACCGAACTCCTCGGCGTTGCTCACCGTGGCCGAGAGGCTGACCAGTCGAACGTCGTCGGACAGGTGCAGGATGACCTCTTCCCACACCGCGCCTCGGAAACGGTCGGCGAGGTAGTGCACCTCGTCCATGACGACGTGCGAGAGACCTCGCAATGCGTCCGAGGATGCGTAGAGCATGTTGCGCAGCACTTCGGTCGTCATTATGACGATGGGGGCATCGGGGTTGATCGACGAGTCTCCGGTCAGCAGCCCGACCGTGTCACGCCCGTACCGCGCGGTCAGCTCGGCGAACTTCTGGTTGCTGAGCGCCTTGATCGGGGTGGTGTAGAAGCACTTGCGCCCGGCGGCGAGCGCCAGGTGCACCGCGAATTCGCCGATGACGGTCTTGCCTGCACCGGTGGGGGCGCAGACCAGAACGCCGTGACCGTTCTCGAGTGCCGTACACGCGTCCACCTGGAACCGATCGAGCGGGAAACCGAGTTCGGACGAAAAGCGTTGCAGCTGGGTGGGTCGGGGGCTCGTCCCCGTATCGACGATCGGCTCGGTCATGCGATCGACCCGACGGTTCGGCCGCGCTCAGATCGTGTCGTCGTACTGTGCCTGCACTCGGGTCGCGGTACCGAAGCCGCTGGACGGCGGTGTCGGAGCGACGGCATCCGGTGACTCGATCGAACTTGCGCCGTCGATGCGCGTTGCTTCGTCATCTGACACATCACCCCATTCGTCTCTTCTCTTGCGCAACTTACGCTTGTCGTGAATCCGCGCAATCTGCACTGCCATCTCGAAGAGCACCGTCAACGCCAAGGCCAAGGCCAGCATCGAGAAAGGGTCCTGCCCCGGAGTCGCGATGGCCGCGAAGACGAACAGCCCGAAGATGAGACCTCGACGCCACGCCTTGAGTCGCTCGTAGGTGAGTACGCCGACGAAATTCAGGGCGACGACCAGCAACGGAATCTCGAAGCTGACGCCGAAGATGATGAGGAGGTTGATCAGGAATCCGAAGTACTGGTCACCGCTGAGCGCGGTGATCTGGACGTTGTCACCGATCGAGAGCAGGAAGTGCAGGCCCTTGGCCACCACGAAGTAGGCCAGGACGGCTCCGGTGACGAACAGCACCGCGGCTCCGGTCACGAACGAGACCGCGTATCGACGTTCGTTCGCGTACAGACCCGGGGTGATGAACGCCCAGATCTGATACAGCCAGATGGGACAGGCCAGGACGACACCGGCGGTGAACGCGACCTTGAATCGCAACAGGAACTGATCGAACGGCCCGGTCGCCAGCAGACGACACTGGTCGTCGTTGCTCAGATTCGCGCGGAGGCTCGGATCGAGCGTGCAGTAGGGACCTCGTAGGAGGTCGCCGAGGCTCTCGACGCCGACGATGGTGTGCGAGTACCAGAAGAACCCGAAAGCAGTCGTCAGCGCGACGGCGACCAACGACCACAGGAGCCGGGTTCGCAGCTCGTACAGGTGATCGACCAACGACATCGTGCCGTCGGGATTGACTCGGCGCTTGCTACGCCGCGGATCGAACGGAATGCGCATGGTGTTCTACGGTCAGCCTTCTTCGGTCGGACGACGGCGCGGAGCCGTCACCGACAGCAGTGAACCTTCGGTGCCACCTGGCACCGAAGGTGTGCTGAGCGGCCGTGCGCTCAGGCAGACTTCGCGTCGTGCTGGGTCTCGGTGTTCGGCTGCACGACAGGCGCAGGCGAAGGCAGCTGAGCGGGAGCGGTCGGCTGCTGCGCCGTCGCGGTGTCGGCGTCGGACTTGCCGTCGTTCTGCATCTCCTTCACCTCGCTCTTGAAGATGCGCAACGACCGGCCGAGTCCGCGAGCAGCCTCGGGCAGCTTCTTGGAACCGAACAGAATGATGACGACCACCGCAACGATGGCCCAGTGCCAAGGACTGGTGAATCCCATGCGAACCTCCTACAGATCAGATGAATCGAGCGTACCCGACCGCGGGCATCGCCTCCGGCAGCAGCGGGTGTCGGTTTGCCCCGTGTTCACGTGGGGACGGTGCCGTCCGCGCTGGTGGCATCGAGCTCGGCATACGCATCCAGGGCCGAGCGGGCACGATCGCGGACGGAGTTCACCAAGGATTCAGGTGCCAGTACCGTGACGCCGCCGCCGAAGCCCAAGGTCAATCGAGTCATCCACTGCAGCGTCGCGAACCTCATCGTGACCACGATGGAACCGTCGGCATCCGCGGCGACCTGCGTCATCGGGTAGTAGTCCAGAATCCAGGTGAAGGAGGGCGACACCTTCAGCCGCGCCTGCGAAAGCGAGGGATCGTCGTTGAAGATCTCGAAGGCGTCCTCGTCCTGCACCGATTCCGGAGGCGCGGCGGGTTCGTCGAGTTCGGTTGCCGAGTCGATGCGGTCGAATCGGAACAGCCGCACTCCCTCGGCGCTTCGGCACCACGCCTGGACGTAACTGTTGTCGTCGACGACGACCGTCCTGATCGGGTCCACGGTCCGTTCGGTGACGACATCCCGCGATGCGGAGTAGTAGGTCAGCTGCAGGGCATGCCGGTGACGCAGCGCAGAACGAACGGTACTCGAGACCGGTCCCTCCTCGGCACCTGCGCTGTCGTGATCCGACGAGAGCGGCACGTTGGCCGCAGCCGAGCCCGCTGCGGTCTCGATCTTCGCGATTGCGCGCTGAGCGGCGGACGGGTCGACCATGCCGGGCATGGACGTCAGGGATCGAAGCGCAACCAACAGGGCCGTCGCCTCGGTCGACGTCAGGCGCAGCGGTCGATCGATTCCGGCCGAGAACGTGACGTCGATGCTCTCCTCGGAGAACGACAGATCGATGAGATCACCCGGACCGTAACCGGGCAGACCACACATCCAGAGCTGATTGAGATCGGCCATCAACGTCGCCGTCGACACCCCCAGCTCACGCGCGGCCTCCTCGGCACTCAAGCCGGGATTGGCCATGAAGAACGGCACCATGTTGAGCAACCTGGCCAGCCGAACCGACAGTCGTGCGCTCATCGCTGGTTCTCCACGTCGGCCGCTGTCTGCAGGGTCGAGATCACGTCGGCGCGCAATTCCGCGGGTTCGAGAACCACCGCATCCGCGCCGTGACCGGCGATCAACCGCGAGACCCAATCCCAGGACCGCACGGGCACCTCGACGACCGTGCCGCTTCGGGTGCCGAGACTCTGCACGCCCACCACCGTTCCCATTCTGCGCAATTCCAGCGCCCTTCCGTCCTGCAGCCACACTCGGGCCGTGCCCGATACCGAGGACGTGCCCGCCACTCGGCGGACGATCTCCTGCAGATCGACACCGTCGGGCTTGCGGACGCTCTGCGGGGTGCCGAACGACTTGACCTCGTCGCCGATTCGGGACAGGCGAAACGTGCGGGTGTCGTCGCGGTCCACGTCGTGCCCCACCAGATACCAGCGGCCGCGAAACGTCACGACGCCCCACGGCTCGACGGTTCGGGTGGTGAACGGCTCGGTCAACGACGGGCGGTGTTGGAACCGTACCGACTTTCCGTCGTCGATCGCGGCCAGCAGGGCACCCAGGGCGGGTTCGGAGCCTCGGGTACGGGCGGGAACCGCGGTCACCGCTGCGGCGGACTCGTTCTGGTCGACCTGAATTCCGGCGGCGCGGAGTTTGAGCAACGCACTCTGTGCCGCCGAGGTGAGCTCCGGCGATTCCCACAGTTTGACCGCTACTGCGACGGCGGCCGATTCCTCGCTGGTGAGGTCGATGTCGGGAAGTTCGTAGGCATCGCGGTTGATGCGATAGCCCTCGACGCCGCCGAACCTGGTGGCGGTACCGGTTTCCAACGGGACACCGAGGTCACGCAGTTCGTTCTTGTCTCGCTCGAACATTCTGCTGAACGCTTCGTGGCTGGTGGAGTCGTCGTATCCGGCAACGCTCTCGCGGATCCACTCCGCGGTCAGGAACTGACGTGTCGACAGCAGACAGATGACCAGATTCATCAGGCGTTCGACTTTGGTGGTGGCCACGACAGTCGAGCCTAGTTGCTCACCGGTGGACGCAGCGGTAACGACCCGACTGCGTCCGGCACTACATCGACGCGATCAACCGTTCCACTCGCTCGTCGACCGATCGGAACGGGTCTTTGCAGAGCACGGTTCGCTGAGCCTGGTCGTTCAACTTCAGGTGTACCCAGTCGACGGTGAAGTCGCGACCCGCTTCCTGAGCGGCCGTGATGAATTCTCCGCGCAGCTTGGCCCTGGTGGTCTGCGGCGGCAGATCGACGGCCTCGTCGATCTGCTCGTCCTCGGTGACTCGCTTGGCCAGACCCTTGCGCTGCAGCAGATCGAACACTCCGCGGCCGCGCTTGATGTCGTGGTAGGCCAGGTCCAGCTGAGCGATCTTGGGATCGGACAGCTCCATCGAGTAACGGTCCTGGTAACGCTGGAACAGTTTGCGTTTGATGACCCAGTCGATCTCGGTGTCCACCTTCGCGAAATCCTGTGTCTCGATGGCGTCGAGCGTTCGTCCCCACAGGTCGACGACCTGCTCCACCTGAGTGTTCGGCTCGCGCGTCTTGAGATGCTCGACGGCTCGCGAGTAGTACTCGCGCTGGATATCGAGGGCGCTGGCCTGTCGTCCCCCGGCGAGTCGAACGGGGCGACGTCCGGTGAGATCGTGACTGACCTCGCGGATTGCGCGAATCGGATTGTCCAGCGCGAAATCTCGGAAGGACACGCCCGCCTCGATCATCTCGAGAACGAGGGCTGCTGTACCGACCTTGAGCATCGTCGAGGTCTCGGCCATGTTCGAGTCGCCCACGATGACGTGCAGTCGGCGGTACTTCTCGGCGTCGGCGTGCGGCTCGTCGCGCGTGTTGATGATCGGCCGCGAACGAGTGGTGGCCGAGGAGACGCCTTCCCAGATGTGCTCGGCGCGCTGCGACAGGCAGAACGTCGCAGCCTTCGGCGTCTGGAGCACCTTGCCAGCGCCACAGATCAACTGACGCGTGACCAGGAACGGCAGCAGAACGTCCGAGATTCGGGAGAACTCGCCGGCACGGTGGACGAGAAAGTTCTCGTGGCAGCCGTAGGAGTTACCCGCCGAGTCGGTGTTGTTCTTGAACAGATAGATATCGCCCCCGATGCCCTCTTCGGCCAGGCGCTGCTCGGCGTCGATCAGCAGGTCTTCCAGTACCCGCTCGCCTGCGCGGTCGTGGGTTACCAGCTGCAACAGACTGTCGCACTCGGCGGTGGCGTACTCGGGATGCGAGCCCACGTCGAGGTACAGGCGGGCTCCGTTGCGCAGAAATACATTCGAGCTGCGACCCCACGAAACGACTCGGCGGAACAGATAGCGAGCCACTTCGTCCGGACTCAGCCGTCGATGTCCGTGGAAAGTACATGTGACACCGAACTCTGTCTCGATGCCCATAATTCGTCGCTGCACACTTCGACACTACAACGCAACCCGCGGATCGATGTGTCGGAGCGCCCCGATGTCGTCCGTCCGTGAGGATGCCGTCGCACGTGCCTAGGCTGGGCGTCATGACATCCACGCGCACCCCGATCTCAACGGCCGTCCACGCGTGGGATCTGTCCCTGGTGGCACGAAGCGCCGCCCTGCGGCAGAGCAGAGCGGACGGTGGACTGCGTGCCCTGAGCAACGCCGCCGATCACGGTCGTCTGTGGCTCGGGGCGGCTGCGCTTCTCGTGGCCGCAGGTGGCCCGGCCCGACGCGGCGGCGTCCGGGGGCTGGTGGCGCTGGCCGGTGCGAGCTCCGTGGCGAACGGGCTGCTCAAACCGCTGTTCCCGCGGACTCGTCCCGATTCCGAGTCCGTTCCCGTCCTGCGTCAGGTTCTGGCTCCGCCGGTGTCGTCGTCGTTTCCCTCGGGCCACTCGGCGTCCGCAGCTGCGTTCGTCACAGCGGTGGCGATCGAATCCCCCGTCGCAGGCGTGCTGCTGGCACCCGTTGCGGCCGCGGTGTGTTACTCGAGGGTCCACGTGGGCGTGCACTGGCCGACGGACGTCATCGCCGGCGCCGCTCTCGGCTCGGCCATCGCGTTGTCCACTCGTCGGTGGTGGGCCGTGCGATCGGAAAAGCCTGCCGATCTCGGCTCCCCGGTCCAGGTCGAGCCACTGCCGGGCGGCCGGGGGCTACTGGTACTCGTCAATCCGGGGTCGGGCACCGATTCGGACGCGGTGCCCGATGCGATCCGTCGAGCACTTCCCGATGCCGATCTGTTCGTGCCGAATCCCGATCAGGACTTCAACGAGCAACTGGAGCAGCGCATTCGGAGCACGTCCCCACGTGCCCTCGGTGTCTGCGGTGGTGACGGAACCGTGGTCAGCGTCGCCGCATCCGCGGTGCGCAACGGATTACCGCTCGCAGCATTTCCGGGTGGCACCCTCAATCATTTCGCGCGCGACACCGGATTGACCGTCGTGCAGGACACCGCTGCCGCCGTGGAAGCGGGCACCGCCGAACTGGTCGACATCGCCGAGGTGTCCGTCGACGGCCGCAGTGTGTCGTTCGTCAACACCGCAACGTTCGGTGGCTACCCCGACTCGGTTCGGCTACGTCAGAAGTTGCAACGCCGAATCGGCAAATGGCCCGCGGCCGCCATCGCGATGACGCGGGTCCTGGCGGCTGCGGAACCACTGAACATCGGACTCGACGGCACCGAGCAGTCGGTCTGGATGCTCTTCGTCGGCAACGGCAATTATGTACCGGCCGACCAAGTACCCATGTCTCGCAGCAGTATTCACACCGGCACCCTCGATGTCCGGTTTCTTCCGTCCGAGCCGAAAGCGTCCAGAACCAGACTGCTGTGGGCAACGTTGACCGGCACCCTCGGGTCCTCGCCCGCCTACGTCCGTCGAGCGGTGAAGGAGTTGACCGTCGAGGTGGAGGGTGCCCCCGTTGCCCTCGCGGCCGACGGCGAAGTGGTGGGCGACGGACGAAGGTTCGAGTTCACCAGTGACAAGAACGGCCTCGCGCTCTACCGAAAGCGATAGCGCGCGAGGCCGAACGAGTGTCGGGACCATCGGTCAGGACGGCGGTGCACCTTCGGTGTCGGGTGCCGTCTCGACCGCTGCAGTCGGCGCCGGCAACATGTCCTCCAGCGCAGCCCCGGCAATGCGTCTGAACGCTCGTCGCGGCCGCGCCTGGTCCAGCACCGCGACCTCGAGCGCCGACACCTCGAGAACCTTCTTCTCCGGCTCGCCGCCCGCCGCGGGCGGCGCAGTCGGGCCTGCCGTGAGTGCGTCGACGGCCACACGTACCGCGTCTGCCAGGTCCAGCCCGGCGCGATAGGTGTCCTTCAGTGCGGCCACGATCGGCTCGGTCGTCCCGCCCATGACGACGAAATCCTGCTCGTCGACGATGGATCCGTCGTAGGTGATGCGGTAGAGCTGCGTGGCGATCGGCTCGTCCTGGTGCGACACCTCCGCGACACAGATCTCGACCTCGTACGGCTTGAGCTGCTCGGTGAAGATCGTGCCGAGTGCTTGCGCGTACGTCTTGGCAAGCGAACGGCCGGTCACGTCGCGCCGATCGTAGGTGTAGCCCTTGATATCGGCGTGCTGGATACCGGCCTTGCGCAGGTTCTCGAACTCGTTGTACTTGCCCACGGCCGCGAAGCCGATCCGGTCGTAGAGTTCGCTCACCTTGTGCAACGCGGTCGAACGGTTCTCGGCGACGAAGAGGACCCCGTCCGCATACGTCAGCACGATGACGCTGCGGCCGCGGCCGATTCCCTTGCGCGCCAACTCCGAACGATCGCGCATGATCTGTTCGGCAGATGCGTAGTACGGCATCGTCATGGTGCGCTACCCCCTTCGCTCACTTGCTGGCCGGCCCGAGTGTGGTGCTCGGCACCACCGGAATGCGCTGCACTCTCCGTCCGCTCCGCGAGAACCGACCGAGCTGCAGCCGAAATCCTCTCGTGTGCAACGTCGTCCGCCCCAACACTGGTGATGGCAACTGCCGTCGGGTAGATCCCGCGGGTGACGTCAGGACCGCCTGTGGCCGAGTCGTCGTCGGCGGCGTCGTACAGCGACTCCACCGCTGCACGAATCGCCTCCTCCTCGGTCATTCCGGGGCGATAGAGCTTCTTGAGCGCGGACTTGGCGAACAACGATCCCGATCCCACGGCGTGGTAACCCGAACGCTCCTCGTATCGCCCGCCGACCACGTCGTAGGAGACGATGCGTCCGGCTCGATCCGGGTCCGAGATGTCGATGTCGAATCCGACCAGCAACGGGACGGCGGCGAGCCCTTGCATCGCGGCACCGAGGTTGCTTCGCACCATCGACGACAGCTTGTTCGCCTTGCCGTTGAACGTGAGCGGCACGCCTTCGATCTTCTCGTAGTGCTCGAGTTCGACGGCGAAGAGCCGAACCAGCTCGATCGCGATGCCCGCGGTACCGGCGATACCCGCGGCGGAGTAGTCGTCGGTGACGTAGACCTTCTGCATGTCGCGGTTGGCGATCAGATTGCCCTGCGTGGCTCGCCGGTCACCCGCGATCAGAACGCCGCCTGCGTAGGTCAGTGCAACGATCGTCGTCCCGTGTGGAGCGATCCCGGACTTGTCCGAGCCGCCGTTCGCAGTGTTGGTCGCCAGATCCGCCGCGATACCGCTCTCGGGCAACAGATGAGGGGCGTGCCGACGAAGATAATCGGAGAACGACGAGCTGCTCGTCCCGAATGGGATCGCCGTTCCGTCGCCTGCCGACCGTGGGTCCGAACGATCCACCGTCACTGGCCGCCCTTCTGAACGTAGGCGCGGACGAAGTCCTCGGCGTTTTCCTCGAGCACGTCGTCGATCTCGTCGAGAAGGTCGTCGGTCTCCTCGGCCAGCTTCTCGCGTCGTTCCTGACCACCGGCTCCGGTGTCGCCGGGAACCTCATCGTCGTCGCCGCCGCCAGAGCGCCGTGTCTGCTCCTGTGCCATAGTCGCCGACCTCCTCCGTGTATCGAGAAAACAGATCTACTGCACTCTCACCGGTCGATCCGAGGTGCACCGTCGTGGATGTGCAAGTGCAACCGAACGTTCCGCCGAAAGTGCACGGACCTTTACCCTACCGACTGACCGACTCCGCCGGTCGACAAGACACCGCCTTTGGTCGGCGTCGGTCCCGGGGTGCGTCAGTTGGTGAGCTGATCGACGAGCTCTGCGGCGCTGTCGACCGACTCCAGCAGTGCACCGACGTGCGATTTGGTGCCCCGGAGCGGCTCGAGAGTCGGGATGCGAACGAGGGAGTCACCGCCGAGATCGAAGATGACCGAGTCCCAGCTCGCCGCAGCGATGTCTGCCCCGAACTTGCGCAGGCACTCGCCGCGGAAGTACGCCCTCGTGTCCTCCGGCGGCGTGCCGACGGCATCGAGCACCTGCTGTTCGGTGACCAGTCGATCCATCGACCCACGAGCGACCAGCCGGTTGTACAGGCCTTTGTCCAGCCGAACATCGGAGTACTGCAGGTCGACCAGATGCAGTCGCGGAGCCGACCACCCGAGCCCCTCGCGCTGGCGGAATCCCTCCAGCAGGCGCAGTTTCGCGGGCCAGTCCAGCAGATGGGCGCACTCCATCGGATCCCGCTCGAGAAGGTCGAGGACCATGGCCCACTTGTCGAGCACGTCGAGTGCGCGCGCATCGTCACTGCCCTCGGCAGCGACGAACTTGGCAACGCGCTGGTGGTAGATCCGCTGCAGCGCAAGCCCGGTCAGTTCGCGGCCGTCGGCGAGAGCGACGGCCTTGCGCAGCGTCGGATCGTGGCTGATCTGATGGACTGCGGTCACCGGCCTGGCCAGCTGCAGATCGGACAGGTCGACGCCGGCTTCGATGATGTCGAGCACGAGCGCTGTGGTGCCGACCTTGAGGTAGGTCGACATCTCGGCGAGATTGGCGTCGCCGATGATGCAGTGCAGGCGGCGATACTTGTCCGCGTCCGCGTGCGGTTCGTCGCGCGTGTTGATGATGCCGCGTTTGAGGGTGGTCTCGAGGCCCACCTCCACCTCGATGTAATCCGCCCGCTGCGAGAGCTGGAAGCCTGCTTCGTCGCCGGACTGGCCGATTCCGACGCGTCCGGACCCGGTGATGACCTGCCTCGAAGCGAAGAACGGCGACAGACCCGCGATGACCGCCGAGAACGGCGTCTCGCGCGACATCAGGTAGTTCTCGTGAGTGCCGTACGACGCGCCCTTACCGTCGACGTTGTTCTTGTACAGCTGCAGGCGCGGCGCTCCCGGGACGCTCGACGCATGGCGGGCTGCGGCTTCCATCACCCGCTCGCCTGCCTTGTCCCAGATGACTGCGTCCAGCGGGTCACGTACCTCCGGAGCCGAGTACTCGGGGTGGGCGTGATCGACGTACAGGCGAGCACCGTTGGTGAGAATCATGTTGGCTGCGCCGATCTCGTCGGCGTCGATCACCGGTGCGGGGCCACTGAAGCGTCCGAGGTCGAAGCCGCGAGCGTCACGCAGAGGCGATTCGACCTCGTAGTCCCAGCGCGTGCGCTTGGCCCGGGGAACTCCGGCGGCCGCCGCGTAGGCGAGCACTGCCTGGGTCGACGTCAGGATCGGGTTGGCGGTGGGTTCGGTGGGCGAAGAAATGCCGTACTCGACCTCGATACCGATGATGCGCTGCATGTGTCGAGCCTAGACGTCGACCGAAGAGCGCTTTCGGGGCGCGCCCTGTGCGGACGCGCCCCGAAAGTGGTGTTCGACGAAGCTACAGGTACTGGCCGGTGTTGGCCTCGGTGTCGATCGCCCGGCTCGCGCTGGCGTTCTTGCCGGTGACCAGCGTGCGAATGTAGACGATCCGCTCGCCCTTCTTGCCGGAGATTCGAGCCCAGTCGTCCGGGTTCGTGGTGTTCGGCAGGTCTTCGTTCTCGGCGAACTCGTCGACGATGGAGTCGAAGAGATGCTGAATCCGCAGACCGCTGTTTCCGGTTTCGAGTACCGACTTGATGGCGTACTTCTTCGCGCGGTCCACGATGTTCTGGATCATGGCCCCGGAGTTGAAGTCCTTGAAGTACAGAACCTCCTTGTCGCCGTTGGCATACGTCACCTCGAGGAAGCGGTTGTCGTCGCTTTCGGCGTACATGCGCTCGACGACGCGGTCGATCATCCCTCGGATGCAGGCTGCGCGGTCTCCAGCGAACTCCGCGACGTCGTCGGCGTTGACCGGCAGCGAATCGGTCAGGTACTTGGAGAAGATGTCCTGTGCCGATTCGGCGTCGGGCCGCTCGATCTTGATCTTGACGTCCAGGCGACCGGGCCGCAGGATCGCGGGGTCGATCATGTCCTCACGGTTGGAGGCACCGATCACGATGACGTTCTCCAGCCCCTCGACGCCGTCGATCTCGGCGAGCAGCTGCGGAACGACCGTCGTCTCGACGTCGGACGAGACGCCCGAACCGCGGGTTCGGAAGATCGAGTCCATCTCGTCGAAGAACACGATGACCGGGGTGCCCTCGGACGCCTTCTCCCGTGCGCGCTGGAAGATCATGCGGATGTGCCGCTCGGTCTCGCCGACGAACTTGTTGAGCAGTTCGGGGCCCTTGATGTTGAGGAAGAACGACTTCGCTTCCTTGGCGTCCTGCCCGCGGGCCTCGGCGATCTTCTTGGCCAACGAATTGGCAACGGCCTTGGCGATCAACGTCTTTCCACAACCGGGAGGGCCGTAGAGCAGCACACCCTTGGGCGGACGCAGGGAGTACTCGCGGAACAGATCCTTGTGCAGGAACGGAAGTTCGACGGCGTCGCGAATCTGCTCGATCTGTCGCCCGAGGCCACCGATGTCCTCGTATCCGACGTCCGGCACCTCTTCGAGGACCAGGTCCTCCACCTCGGCCTTGGGGACACGTTCGAAGGCGTAGCCGGCCTTGGTGTCGACGAGCAAGGAGTCGCCGGGGCGAAGTTTGCGGGACGGTTCGTCCGGGTCGATCGGACCCTCGTCGTTGACCATGTCGATCAACGGCTTGGCCAGCCACACGACTCGTTCCTCGTCGGCGTGACCGACGACGAGTGCCCTCGACCCGTCGCCCAGAAGCTCACGCAGAGTGCTGATCTCGCCGACCTGGTCGAAGGTGCAGGCCTCGACGATGGTCAACGCTTCGTTCAGTCGCACCGTCTGTCCCGGTGCGAGTGAATCGGCCTCGATGTTCGGTGAACACGTCAGCCTCATCTTGCGTCCCGAGGTGAACACGTCGACCGTGCCGTCCTCGAACACGCTCAGCAGAACGCCGTAGCCGCTCGGTGGTTGGCCGAGGCGATCCACCTCCTCCCGGAGCGCGATGAGCTGCTGTCTCGCCTCTTTGAGGGTGTCCATCAGTTTCGCGTTGCGCAGAGACAGTGAATCGACGCGACCTTCGAGTTCGCGTACCTGCTCGGGGGACTCCCCCAGTTGACGGCGCAGCGAAGCAGCTTCGGCTCGCACGGCGTCCAGTTCGGCTCTGGCCGCGGCCACATCCGGATTGTCTGTTGAGCTCATGAGCGACTCCTCCCAGTGACGATCTATCAACGCTACCGGCACCGGCCCGAATGTGCGGACCGACACCACGATCGGGACGTGTGAGCACTGCGTCTCGACCGCACCGAGCGTCGGTCGAATTCATGTTAGCCTCACCTGACCAAACAGCGGACCGACCACGGAATCAGGGGCTTCACCAGTGAAGATGCGTAATTTCTCGGTAGCTGTCGCGCTCGCGACGGCGGTGATGTCGGTAGCCGGGTGCAGCTCGGCCGATGAATCCGATCAGACCGATCACAATTCGACGTCGGTCGCCGAGAGCAGCGTTCCGGCAGCCGATGCGCCCGCCGTCGCGCCGCCGACATCCGGTGAACTCGAAGCATCTCTGCTGCAATTGGTGGCCCCGAACGTCGACGCGGCGACGAAGGCGGCGTCGGTCGAGAACGGGCAGGCACGCCTGACCAACCTCGAAACGATGACCGCGGCCCTGGCGAACTACGGCGCGATCACGTTCGAGGTCGCCGAACCGACGGTCGAGGGCGAGACGTCGACCGCCGACGTCGCGATCGCCACCCCTCGGGGAACGGCAGCTCCGGCCCCTCAGACCTGGGTGCTGATCGATGGCGACTGGAAGCTCTCCGATGCCAGCACCTGCCGGATTCTCGCAATGGGACAGGCTCCCTGCGCCTAGACCGAGAGGTCGGAATCCCCGCCGACGCCGATCGTCAGCCCTTGCCGGATCGACGCTGCGGCTTCGGCGTGACAGTGCCCTCGGCGAGGCGTCGAACACTCACGAGGAATGCGGTATGCCCCTGCATCCGATGCTCGGGCCGAACCGCCAGTCCCACGACGTGCCAACCGCGCACCATCGACTCCCACGAACGGGGTTCGGTCCAGCATTCCTGTGCGCGTAGGGCTTCGACGACCTTGGACAGCTGCGTCACCGTCGCGACGTAGACCAACAGCACTCCGCCCGGAACGAGAGCTTTCGATACGGCGGGCAGTGCGTCCCAGGGGGCCAGCATGTCGAGAACCACCCGATCCACCTGCTCCCCCGGTCGATCGACACCGAACCGATCCACGTCGGCCACCGTCAGGTGCCAGTTGGACGGCCGCTCGCCGAAGAACGTCTCGACGTTCTTGATCGCGTAGTCGGCATGGTCCTGGCGGATCTCGTAGGAGATGACCGTTCCTTCCGTACCCACCGCACGCAGCAGCGAGCACGTCAGAGCGCCCGATCCGGCACCGGCCTCGAGTACGCGGGCTCCGGGGAACATGTCGCCCTCGTGGACGATCTGGGCTGCGTCCTTGGGGTAGATGACCTGCGCGCCACGCGGCATCGACAGCACGTAGTCGGTCAACAGCGGCCGAAGCGCGAGGTAGGGGGTGCCGTTGACGGACGTGACGACGCTGCCCTCGTCGGCCCCGAGCAGTTTGTCGTGGGTGATCCCGCCCCGGTGCGTGTGGAATTCCTTGCCCGCCTCGAGCACCACCGTGTAGTGACGGCCCTTGCCGTCGGTGAGCTGGACTCGGTCTCCGACGCGGAACGGACCGCTGCGGGCGGGTCCGGTCGGTACCGGCTCGACGGGCATCCGGTCGTCGATCGTCGTAGCGTCGTCGAGTTCGATCTCGTCGACGGTCGCGGTGACCACCTCGTCTGCACCTGGAGCCGGAACGTCGACGATCGCGTCGACCTCGGAACCGTCGCTCGCCGCGGACGCGGAATCACCGAAGGACACAGCATCATCGGACGGCACAGCGGAACCTGCTTTCGTTGCTCTGTTCGACGCCCGACCTGTTGGTCCGACACCTGGGACGACTCGACGTGCCAGACTACGGCCTTGACCGAAGATGTCGGACCAACGGCATAGTCTCGCAGTCGTGAGTATTTCCGTGTCGACGCCCATCGACTTGCCTCTACTCGACCTCGGCGACAGCGCGCGACCGCCGCTGGCGGTGCCGAGCCCCCGCAGCACGCCGGCGTTGTCGCCCTCCCGCGCAGGCGATTTCAAGCAGTGTCCTCTCCTCTACCGCTTTCGCGCGGTCGACCGCATTCCGGAGGTCTCCACCGAAGCTCAGGTCAAGGGAACTGTGGTGCATGCCGCACTGGAGGCTCTCTACGCGTTGCCTGCGCAGGACCGAGTGCCGGCGACTGCGCGCGACCTGGTGGATCCGGCGTGGGAGCGAGTGGTTGCCCAGTCGCCTGCCATCGAGTCGTTGGTTCCGGCCGACGAGCGGACGGCTTTTCTCGATCGCGCTCGGGCTCTGGTCGCCGGATACTACGAACTCGAGGACCCCACTCACTTCGAGCCCGAGTCCTGCGAGCAACGGGTGGAGATCGATCTGGACGACGGCACGCCGCTTCGGGGATTCATCGATCGAATCGACGTCGCACCCAACGGCATGATTCGCGTCGTCGACTACAAAACCGGTCGGGCACCGCGGGAGTTCACCGAGTCCAAGGCGCTGTTCCAGATGAAGTTCTACGCCCTGATGATCATGCGCATGCGCGGCGTCGTTCCGGCGCAACTGAAATTGATGTATCTGGCCGACAAGCAGGAACTGACCTACGCTCCGGACGAAGACGAGCTGCGCAGGTTCGAGCGCATGCTGTCTGCCATCTGGAAAGCGATTCTGGCTGCAGGCGAGACCGGTGACTTCCGCGCCAAGAAGGGCGCACTGTGCAAGTGGTGCGACCACCAGGCCCTGTGCCCCGAGTTCGGCGGCACTCCCCCGCCGTATCCGGGTTGGCCGCAGACGGCCCAGGCTTCTGCGGTGGCCGAGCAGTGACGATTCCGAACGCCTTCTTCGTCCCCGCCGGTGTCGGCAGTGAAGGCCACGAGAGGGTCACCGCCACCGAGCACACCGTCAGCCTGTGGGCACCGACGATGCAGCACGGGGCACCGCCGTCCGCCCTGTTGGTCCGTGCACTCGAGCGCGTCGACGCGCGCGAGGACACCCGGATCAGTCGGGTGGCCGTGGACATCCTCGGACCGGTTCCGGTCGGCGACATCGAGATCCGAGCATGGACGGAGCGTCCCGGTACCAACATCGAGCTCGTCGTGGCGGAACTCTGGGCGGCCGGTGCCTCGGGAACTGCGCGCGCTGTCGCCCGGGGCAGCGCATGGCGTATGCGCACCACGCCGACGGACGACGTGGCTCACTCGGGCGATCCGGTGATGCGACCGGTGAGCGACGGTGTCGACTACACCTTCGGTGGCACCTGGTCGTCGGGTTATCTCGACGCCGTCGAGTTCAAGATCCTCACCGGACTCGGAGCCGACGGACCGGGTGAGATCTGGGCCAGGCCCACACCCGTTCTCGTGCAGGGTGAATCGATGACGCCCCTGGAACGACTCTTCTCGATTGCGGATATCGCCAACGGCATCGGCGCGAAACTGCCGATCGACGAATGGACGTTCTTGAACACCGACCTGACGGTGCACGTATTCAGGGTGCCGCAGGGTGAATGGGTAGGAGTCTCGGCGGAGACCTCCACCGGTCCCGACGGTATCGCCATGTGTGCAGGCACGCTCAGCGATGAACTGGGACCGGTCGGGCGCATCGCGCAGACGGTATTGGTTCGGCGTCGCACCTGACGAGCGAGAACGATCGGGGGCACCCGCGGCGCGCACGCAACGCGCGAAACGACCCGTCGGCTGACCGGACTCAGAATGCTCGGCAGGACCTGATGTCGGAAGCGAGGATCGCCTTGGCACCCAGCTCGGCGAGCTGATCCATGACGTTGTTGTGAACCTTGCGAGAAACCATGGCGCGCACGGCAACCCAGTTGTCGTCGACCATCGGGGCGAGGGTCGGCGATTCGATTCCCGGGGTGATCTTCACGGCCTCGTCGAGGATCGCCTTGGGGCAGTCGTAATCGAGCATCAGGTACTGCTGCGCGAAGACGACGCCCTGGACACGGGCGATGAGTTGCTTGCGTGCGGAGTCGGTGCCCGGAGCGCCTGCTCGTTCGATCAACACACCCTCCGAATCGCAGAGAGATTCGCCGAAGGCCACGAGGTTGTTCTGACGCAACGACCGTCCCGACTCCACCACGTCGGCGATCGCGTCGGCCACACCGAGCTGGATGGAGATCTCGACCGCACCGTCGAGGCGGATGACCGTAGCCTCGAGTCCTCTGGCGGCCAGATCCTTACGCACCAGGTTGGGATAGGACGTGGCGATGCGCAGTCCGCCCAGGTCCTCGGGTGCCCACTGCTTGCCCGCGGGTGCGGCGTAGCGGAAGGTCGATCGGCCGAACCCGAGTGCCAGCCGTTCCTCGACCGCGGCACCGGAATCGAGCGCCAGGTCGCGTCCGGTGATACCCAGATCCAATTGCCCGGATCCGACGTAGATCGCGATGTCCTTGGGGCGGAGAAAGAAGAACTCGACGCCGTTCGCCGGATCGAGAACCGTCAGGTCCTTCGAGTCGCTTCGGCGTCGGTAGCCGGCTTCACTGAGAATTTCGGCGGCGGACTCGGAGAGAGCGCCCTTGTTGGGTACGGCTACGCGCAGCATGGAGTGTCCTTGTTCGACGAGTTCGTGAGCGACAAGCGGATCGAACTCACAGATGTTTGTAGACGTCCTCGAGTTCGAGGCCTCTGCCCACCATCATCACCTGGACCCAGTAGAGAAGCTGCGAAATCTCCTCGGCGAGCGCCTCGTCGCTCTCGTGCTCGGCAGCGATCCACACTTCACCTGCTTCTTCGAGGACCTTCTTGCCCTGGAAATGAACTCCAGCGTCCAACGCTGCGACGGTGCCCGAACCCTCAGGACGGGTCTTCGAGCGATCGGTGAGCTCGGCGAACAGCGAATCGAAAGTCTTCACGACTGGATATTCTTTCACGTCGTCACTCGGGTACACGAATACGGTCGAGATTAGGGCGTTCGGCCCGACCAGGCCCGGCGAACGTCCTCGGCAGTGAGTCCGACGAGACCGTCGCGAATCGTGTATCCGGGTGCCGCCTGCACTGCGATCTCGGAGGGAACCACCAACACCGGACACCCCGCCGTGTGGGCAGAGAGCGATCCGGTGGGCGAATCCTCGACCGCAAGGCACGACGCGGCCTCGAGTCCGAGCAACGCAGCACCGCGCAGGTACGGTGCCGGGTGCGGTTTGCCTGCCTCGACCTCGTCGCCGGTGACGGTGATATCGAAGTACTCGCGGCCCAGGGTGTCCAGTGCCCGCTCGACCAGACCGCGTTCGGTGTTGGTGACCAGCCCAGTGGACAGGCCCATCTCGCGCACGAGCGCAAGGGCGTCCTTGGCACCTGGTCGCCACGGAATCCCCTCGGCGAACAGGTCTCCGACGCGGGCGGTCAGCCATTCGCGCCCCTCGGCCAGATGATCGTCGGTGACCTCCACCGAGGCGTTGGCCAGCACCTTGCTCAGCGCGTCCCGCATCGAGTTACCGAGGGTGCTCTCGCGTACTTCCGCGCTGAGTTCGGTTCCCAGGGAGCGGGAGTACTCACCGATAGCGACGTCCCAGATCTTCTCCGAGTCGAGCAGTGTGCCGTCCATGTCCCACAGGACACCGTGCAGGTGAGTTGGACTAGACATTGAAGTACTTGGCCTCCGGGTGATGAAGCACGAATGCATCGGTCGACTGTTCGGGGTGCAGCTGCAGTTCCTCGGAGAGCTTCACGCCGATCCGCTCGGGTTCGAGAAGCGCGGCGAGCTTGATGCGGTCCTCGAGATCCGGGCAGGCTCCGTAACCGAACGAGTAACGCGCACCGCGATATTCGAGTTTGAAGAAGCCTTCGGCCTCGGTGGGATCCTCCGAGGCAACGGAATTGCCGTCGGACAGTTTCAGTTCCTCGCGTACCCGGCGATGCCAGTACTCGGCCAAGGCCTCGGTGAGCTGAACTCCGATTCCGTGGACCTCGAGGTAGTCGCGGTACGAGTCGGCAGCGAACAGCTCGTTGGCGAAGTCCGCGATGGGCTGACCCATCGTCACCAGGTTCATCGGCAGAACATCGACCTGGCCCGATTCCCGTGCAGCCGAACGCGATCGAACGAAGTCCGCGATGCACAGGAACCGGTCGCGGTGCTGACGCGGGAACGTGAATCGGAAGCGTTCGGGCGCGTCGGGTTCGGGTTCGGTGAGCACGACGACGTCGTCGCCCTCGGACACCGCCGGGAAGTATCCGTACACCAACGCCGCATGCGCGAGGATGCCGTCGGTGCTCAGGCGATCCAGCCAATAACGCAGGCGCGGTTTGCCTTCCGATTCCACCAGATCCTCGTACGTGGCACCTTCGCCCTTACGTGCACCGCGCAGACCCCACTGCCCCAGGAACAGAGCCCGCTCGTCGAGCAGCCCCGAGTACTCCGACAGCGACACGCCCTTGACGATGCGCGTGCCCCAGAAGGGTGGCACCGGGATGTCGATATCGGCAGCGACATCGGATCGCTCGGGCACGACCACCGGTGCCTCGGCGGCCTTGCGCTTCTCGGCGATTCGCTTGGAGCGCTCGTGACGTTCCTTGCGCTCGGCCGCCTTGGCCTTCGCGGCGAGTGCCTCGGGGCTGTCCGGAGCCGGACCGCCGCCACGCTTGGTGGTCATGATGGTGTCCATCAACCGAAGACCTTCGAACGCGTCTCGCGCATAGTGCACGTCGCCTTCGTAGACGTCCTGCAGATCGTTCTCGACATAGGACCGCGTCAGCGCGGCTCCGCCGAGGAGCACCGGGAATTGCTCGGCGACACCGCGCGAGTTGAGTTCGATCAGGTTGTCCTTCATGACCACCGTCGACTTCACCAGCAGCCCGGACATGCCGATCACGTCGGCGCGCTTGTCGATCGCGGCTTCCAGAATGGTCGAAATCGGTTGCTTGATACCGAGATTGACCACCTCGTAGCCGTTGTTGCTCAATATGATGTCGACGAGGTTCTTGCCGATGTCGTGCACGTCGCCCTTGACGGTACCGAGCACGATGCGGCCCTTGCCGTCGTCGTCGGTCGCCTCCATGTGCGGCTCGAGATACGCCACAGCAGCTTTCATCACCTCGGCGGAGGCGAGCACGAACGGCAGCTGCATCTGCCCGGAGCCGAACAGCTCGCCCACGGTCTTCATCCCCGAGAGCAACGTCTCGTTGATGATCTCGAGCGGCGGCTTCTCGGTCATCGCGGTGTCGAGATCGGCGTCGAGGCCGTTGCGTTCACCGTCGACGATGCGCCGTTCGAGTCGCTCGAACAGCGGCAGTCGGCCGAGTTCCTCGGCGCGGGATTCGCGAGCGGAGGCCGCGGAGACGCCCTCGAAGAGCTGCATGAGCTTCTGCAGCGGGTCGTAGCCCTCACTGCGGCGGTCGTACACCAGGTCGAGTGCCGTCTCGCGCTGCTCGTCGGGAATCTTGTTCATCGGCAAGATCTTCGACGCGTGCACGATGGCGGTATCGAGACCGGCCTGCGTGCATTCGTGCAGGAACACCGAGTTGAGCACCTGGCGTGCAGCGGGATTGAGGCCGAACGAGATGTTCGACAGCCCGAGGGTGGTGTGCACCTTCGGGTACTTCTCCTTGAGCTGCCGGATCGCCTCGATGGTCTCGATGCCGTCGCGTCGCACCTCTTCCTGGCCCGTCGAGATCGGGAAGGTGAGGGTGTCGACGATGATGTCCTCGTGGCGCAGGCCCCAGTTCTCGGTGATGTCGGTGATCAACCGGTCCGCGACTCGCACCTTCCACTCGGCCGTACGTGCCTGTCCTTCTTCGTCGATGGTCAGAGCGACGACAGCGGCACCGTGCTCCTTGACCAGACGCATGATCTTCTGGAACCGCGAGTCGGGCCCGTCGCCGTCCTCGTAGTTGACCGAGTTGACCGCGCTGCGGCCACCGAGGTGCTCCAACCCTGCTTCCAGGACGGCAGGTTCGGTGGAGTCGAGCATGATCGGCAGGGTCGACGCGGTCGCCAGGCGGCTGGCCAACGCGGCCATGTCTGCGGCACCGTCGCGACCGACGTAGTCGACGTTGAGATCGAGCATGTGGGCACCGTCGCGCGTCTGATCCTTGGCGATGTCGAGGCACTTCTCGTAGTCCTCGGCGAGCATCGCGTCGCGAAATGCCTTGGACCCGTTGGAGTTGGTGCGCTCACCGATCATCAGGATGCTCGCATCCTGTTCGAACGGAACGGCGGTGTACAGCGAGGACACGCCCGGCTCGGGTGCAGGCCGACGTTCCAGTTTCGTTGCCCCGTGGACCATGTCGGCAACCTGGCGGATGTGTTCGGGCGTGGTGCCACAGCAACCGCCGACCAGAGCCAACCCGTACTCGTTGACGAAACCGCTCAGAGCCTCGGCCAGTTCGGGGGCGGTCAGGGGGTACTCGGCACCCTTCGCGCCCAGCGTCGGCAGGCCGGCGTTGGGCATGACCGACACCGGAAGTCGTGAATGCTTGGACAGATGCCGCAGATGCTCGCTCATCTCGGCCGGACCGGTCGCACAATTGAGCCCGATCATGTCGATACCGAGGGGTTCGAGTGCGGTCAGTGCGGCACCGATCTCGCTGCCGACGAGCATCGCGCCCGTCGTCTCGACGGTGACGTGGGTGATGATCGGGATGCGGACGCCGAGGCGGTCCATCGCATGCTGACTGCCGATGATCGCAGCCTTGACCTGCAGTAGATCCTGGCAGGTCTCGACCAGGATGGCATCGGCACCGCCGTCGATCATGCCGAGGGCGGCCTCGGTGTACGCGTCGCGCAGTCGGGCGAAGGGAGCGTGTCCGAGGGTGGGGAGCTTGGTGCCCGGGCCCATCGAGCCCAGCACGTAGCGGCCCATTCCATCGCGGCCGGGGCCCATCTCGTCGGCGGTCTCGCGCGCGAGACGGGTGCCCTTCTCCGCGAGTTCACGGATGCGGTCCTCGATGTCGTAGTCGGCGAGGTTCGGCAGGTTGCACCCGAAGGTGTTGGTCTCGACGGCGTCCGCGCCTGCCGCGAAGTACTCGCGGTGGATCTCCCGCAGGACATCCGGCCGGGTGTCGTTGAGGATTTCGTTGCAGCCTTCGAGACCGATGAAGTCGTCGAGAGTCAGCTCGGCATCCTGGAGCATCGTGCCCATCGCGCCGTCGCCGATGACAACGCGACGTGAAATCGCATCGAGCAGACTGGGCTTGTGTTCAGCGGGCATCACTACAGAGTAGTGGGCACCGATGTTACGTCGGGTCGTAGGCTGTCGTGGTGAGTCCCCGAAACCTCGATGGCCAGTCCCCGATCGACGACGGTACCGAAAATACGGACATTTCAGGTGCCGGATCGGATGTGCCTCTCGATGCTGCATTGATCGAGGCCGTCCACGACGCTGTGGCCAACGCCACAGATCCCGACGATCTCGATGATCTCGACGACGACATTCCCGAGTTGCGCTCCCCGATCCTGGTGGCTGCCTTCGAGGGGTGGAACGACGCAGGCGATGCGGCCAGCGGTGCGATCGAACATCTGGAGCTGATCTGGGACGCCAGCCCGTTGGCCGAGCTGGACTCCGAGGACTACTACGACTACCAGGTCAACCGCCCGACCGTCCGCCAGGTGGACGGCGTCACTCGCGAGATCGAGTGGCCGTCGACGCGGCTGTCGGTGTGTTCGCCTCCCGGCAGCTCACGCGATGTGGTGCTGCTGCGCGGAATCGAGCCGAACATGCGCTGGCGCAGCTTCTGCGACGACCTGCTCGAATTCGTCGAACAGCTCGGCGTCGAGACCGTGGTGATCCTGGGAGCCCTGCTGGCCGACACCCCACACACCAGGCCCGTTCCGGTGACCGGTACCGCCTACAGCACCGAGTCGGCCGAACAGTTCAACCTCGAACAGACCCGCTACGAGGGACCGACCGGAATCACCGGCGTGCTGCAGGACGAGTGCGTCAAGGCCGGGGTGCCCGCGGTCTCCTTCTGGGCTGCTGTTCCCCACTACGTCTCTCAGCCGCCCAACCCGAAGGCGACCGTGGCGCTGCTGCAGCGGGTCGAGGACGTGCTCGACATCGAGGTACCTCTCGGCGAACTGCCGACCCAGGCCGAGGAATGGGAAGAGGCGGTGACCGAGATGACGAAGGAAGACGAGGAGATCAGCGAATACGTCCGCAGCCTCGAGGAGCGCGGCGACGCCGAGGTGGACATGTCCGATGCGATCGCCAAGATCGACGGCGACGCCATCGCGGCCGAGTTCGAGAAATACCTGAGGCGACGCGGTCCGGGCAACTTCGGACTCTGACCGACCGCACACGAGGGACCGGGAGCCGGTGAGGTCTTTCTGATCCCGACGTAACGTCACCGCAGCGGTGACGTCACCCCGACCCCGCAACCTCGTGGGTATGGCCAGCACACCGCGATTCCTGCACGGCATCTTCTCCTTCACCGGGAACGGTCTGGACAAGCCAGAGCTGATCGATCCCAGCCTGAGCTTCGTCGTCCCCGAGGGTGCGACTGCTCAGCCCCTGTACTTTCGCGGCGGAAACTCGAGCGACGAGCTGGTGGTCGTGACCCTGCTACGCGACGGCAGCCCGATGCGCATGTTCCCGATGGGCGCCAAGAGCGGAGTGAACATTCCGCTGCGCGTGGTCGAGGACGTGGATCCGGACACGGTGCTCGAACTGGTGATTGCCGCCCCTGCCGGAACCAGCGGAGAGGTCGTCGTCGATTTCGGTCTGGTGCTGATCTGATGACCGCAGGCAAGCAGCGACTGTTGGTGGTCGGTAACGGGATGGCCGGTGCCAGGGCCGTCGAAGAAATCATCAAACGCGACGGCAGTTCGCTGTTCGAGATCACCATGATCGGCGACGAGCCGTACGGCAACTACAACCGAATCATGCTCTCGCACGTGCTGTCCGGCGAGGCCACCGTCGACGACGAGGATCTGATCCTCAACCCGATGAGCTGGTACAGCGAGAACGGCGTTACGTTGCACGCCGGGGACCGCGCGGTCACGCTCGACCGGTTCTCCAAGACCGTCGTCTGCGAGAGCGGGCGGTCCGTCGACTACGACGTGCTGATCATCGCCACCGGCAGCAACACGTTCTTCCCGAACATGGACGGCCTGCGCGAGTCCGACGGCAGGCTGGCGCGCGGCGTGTTCGGCTTCCGCACCATCGCCGACACCAACGGCATGCTGCAGATGGCGCAGTCGCGTGACGACGTCTCGGCGGTCGTCATCGGCGGCGGACTCCTCGGACTCGAAGCCGCCTACGGCTTGCGCACGCAGGGTCTGGAGGTGAACGTGGTGCACTCCCCCGGTCACCTGATGAACCAACAGCTCGACGAGCGCGGCGGACGGGTGCTGCGCAACAAGATCGAGTCCCTCGGCGTGGGCGTGCACACCTCCAAGCGGACCACGTCGGTGTTGCGATCCGAGGACGGCGTCGTCACGGGCGTCGGGTTCAACGACGGCACCTCACTCGACGCGGACATGGTCGTGGTCACCGCGGGTATTCGTCCCAGTGTCGATTTCGCTCGCGCCGGAGGTCTGGTGATCGAACGAGGAATCGTCGTCGATGACCAATTGCGTTGCGAGGACGAGGGTTCCATCTATGCCGTGGGTGAATGCTGTCAGCATCGCGGCGAGGTCTACGGTCTCGTCGCGCCGCTGTGGGAGCAGGCCGTCGTGTTGGCCGATGTGCTCACCGGAGCCGATCCCACTGCGGCGTATCACGGTTCGCGGCTGACCACCAAGCTCAAGGTGGCCGGCGTGGACGTCGCCTCGATGGGGATCACCGCGCCCGAACGCGACGACGACGAGTTCGTCCAGTTCTACGAGCCGCGCAGTGGCACCTACAAATCGGTGATCGTCCGGAACAACAAGCTGGTCGGTGCCACCCTGCTCGGCGACATCTCCAAGGCCAACTTCCTGACGCAGGCGTTCGACGAGAAAGTGCCGTTGCCCGACGAGCGCATCAGCATGCTCTTCGACATGGGAACTCCCTCCGCGGCAACGGGAGCCGCCGAACTGGCCGACGACGTGCAGGTGTGCAACTGCAACGGTGTCACCAAGGGTGCCATCGTGGCCTGCGTGCACGCGGGCGCGAAGAACCTGAGCGACGTGACCGCGAAGACCCGTGCGGGCAAAGGGTGCGGATCCTGCAAGGGTCTGGTCCAGGACATCATCGCGTGCGCTGCGGGCGGTGCGGTCGAGGCCGATCCCACCGCCGACTGGTATGTGCCCTGCATCCCCATGACGAAGCCCGAGCTGATCGACGCCGTTCGGGCGCAGGATCTTCGGGCGGTGTCCGCGGTGTTCGCGGCGCTGGCGACCGAGGGAACGGAGGACGCCGCCGCCAAGATGCCGTTGGCATCGTTGCTGCGGACGGTGTGGGGCCCGGACTGGGTCGACGAGCGCGGCGCACTGTTCATCAACGACCGCGTCCACGCCAACATCCAGCGCGACGGCACGTTCTCGGTGGTGCCGCAGATGAAGGGTGGCGTCACCACCCCGGATCAGTTGCGCAGGATCGCCGACGTCGCGGACAAGTACCACGTTCCGCTGGTCAAAGTCACCGGCGGACAGCGGATCGACCTTCTCGGCATCAAGAAGGAGGATCTACCGAAGGTGTGGGGCGATCTGGACATGCCCTCCGGCTTCGCCTACGGCAAGAGCATGCGCACGGTGAAAACCTGCGTCGGCAGCGACTTCTGTCGCTTCGGCCTCGGCGACTCGACAGCCCTGGGCATCGCCCTCGAAGAGCGGTTCCAGGGCCTGGAGACCCCCGCGAAGTTGAAGCTTGCGGTCGCGGGCTGCCCGCGCAACTGCTCGGAGGCACTGTGCAAGGACTTCGGCGTCGTCTCGGTCGGCGAGGACAAATGGGAGATCTACGTCGGTGGCGCGGCAGGCGCACACATCCGCAAGGGTGATCTACTGGCCACCGTGACAGGGGCCGAGGAGGTTCTCACCGTGGCAGGCAGGTTCATCCAGCACTACCGCGAGAACGCTCAGTGGCTCGAGCGAACGTACGCATGGGTTCCCCGTGTCGGCCTGGAAGAACTGCAGGCCGTGCTGATCGACGACCGGGACGGCATCGTCGCCGGACTCGACGAGCGGGTGCAGGCATCGGTGGACGGGTACGTCGACCCCTGGCAGGACCGCGCGGCACCGAAGTCACCGGCCCAGTTCACCCCGTCGCTGCCCCTGCTTCCGCTCCCACAGGTACCGGTCCGATGAGTGTGCCGGTCGGGGCCGTGGAGGACATGACACCCGGCGAGGGACGCGCCTACGTGGTGGACGGCAAGCAGGTTGCCGTGTTCCTGCTCAGCGACGGCTCGGTGCGGGCGATGGATGCCGTGTGCCCGCACAAGGGTGGGCCACTGGCAGACGGTCAGATCGACGGATCCATCGTCGTCTGCCCACTGCATCAGTACACGTTCTCGCTCGACGACGGCACCTGCCCCAGCGGCATAGGCTCCGTGCGCACCTACCCCGCCGCAGTGGTGGACGGAAAAGTGACCGTGGAGCTGTAACCGGCACGGTTCAACGACCGAGACCCTGCGCCCCCTGGGCGTTTCACAGGCTCCACTCCTACCCCCTACCCTGTTCCAGTGAGCGATTCAGGTGAGGACGCGCGGCGGGGAGTCGCGAACGCGTTCGTGGTGGAAGATCGTCTCGGTCTGTTCTCCTTCGCCGTTGCCGAGAAGCGATCCGAGTACCTGGCCGTTCTCCGGGCATTCGACACCGCACGAGCCAACTACGTCGTCCTGCTGCACTCAGGAGACGTGGCCGACCTCATCGCACGCAGCCCGGGTCGGCACGACGCACTGACCACCCTCGACATCGCACCCCTGCTCGATCAGCTCCACGCCTGGGGTCTGCTCGAACGCAGCTACGACGGCACCCGCGCCGCGACACTCGCCGAGTACCGCAACCGTCACTTCGTCTACCAGTTCGGTCAAGCCGGCTACAAGGCCTACCGCGCGGTCGAGGATGTGCTCGGAGCCCGCCTGGACGACGCCGCGCTGTCGCGGCTGGTGCTGCCCGAGCTGCTGGCCGACATGCACGAGCTGGCCGAGGCGAACCGTCAGGCCGACGGCGATCGCATCTACCGCAAGCTCAGCCGACTCGATTCGACGCTGTCGGAGATGGCGACCCGCGCCGCCCACTTCTATCTCGTCCTCGGTGACCTCGTGCGCACCACGGAGATCACGCCGGAGTCGTTTCTGGTCCACAAGGACGCCCTGCTGACGCACATGCGTGAATTCAGCTCCGATCTGACCCGCTACGCACCGAAGCTCGCCGAGGCGATCGCACTCGTCGAGAGCACCGGGATCGAGGAACTGGTCGAGCGAGCCGCGATCAGCGACGAACGAGTCTTCCTCACCGTCGCCGAACGCCGCGCCGACTGGACCGATCGCTGGGCGGGCCTGTCGCACTGGTTCGTCTCGGCCGAGTCCGAACTCAGCGAGTCCGAGCGACTCCGCGAGGGCACGATGAGCGCGATTGCCGCCGTGCTGTCGCTGCTGCGCCGCGTCACCGAAACCCGCAGGGGTGGTGTGAGCAGGGAAAGCCAACTGCGGCATCTGGCCGGCTGGTTCGCTGCCACGCCTACCGAGGACAGCGCGCACGCCCTGTTCCATGCCGTGTTCGGTCTCGGCAGGCCCAGGCACCTGTCGATGGTGCATCCCGACGCCGACATCATCTCCACGTCCCGATCGTGGTGGGAGGCACCGCCGGTCGAGATCTCGCGCACCCTGGCCGAAACCGGGCGCACCCCCACCCCCGGCGTTCCGGGTCGGGTACAGCGCAACGACGGCGGCATCAGACGGCTCAGGGAACAGCAGCTCGAATCGCAGCGATCACGAAGTGCCGCAGCGCAGTCGCTCGCGTCGACCGGAATCCACGACCGAATTCTGAACGAGCAGGAAACCGAGGTGCTCTTGAGCCTGCTCAACGCTGCGTTGACCGCGCGGGTGCGCGTGAGCGGTCGCACCTCCGACTCGTCCGGATCGGACAGCGGCGTGCGCCTGACGCTCAGCGACAGCGACCGTTCGACGATCGTGCGGACCAGCAGAGGCCGATTGCATCTGGACCGCCTCGCGCTCGAGGTCAGCGAGGTGGCACGCCGATGAGAGCTCGTGAGATCTCCACCCTCGCACTGGATTCCTACCAGCGGGCCGCCCGAGTCGCGCTGTCGAACCACCTGGTGACCACGACGTATCCCGATAGGATTGCGCTGCCTCTGCTGCGTCGATGGGCGACCGAACTGCGCGAGGACCTGCTCGAACTGTTCGGATATCGCCTCGAGGTCACCGAGACCACGGCACGTCTGTACCCGGTGATCGATCGGCTCGACGACAGCCAGCCCGCGCGAACGTCCACCGACCGAATCTTCGACCGCCGCAGATACGCGTATCTGGCACTGGCACTGGCGGCCCTCGGCCGGGCGGGCAACCAGATCACCCTCTCCGAGCTGGCCGATCATGTTGCGGCAGAAGCAAGTCAAGTAGACGGAGTAGAGCTGACGACCGACCGAGCAAGCGACCGAGACGCGTTCGTCGACGCGATCGGGTGGCTCGCTACACGCGGAGCCATCGCGTTGGCCGACGGTGATGCGACCGGCTGGGCGAACAACCCGTCCGCAGGCGAGGCCCTCTACGACATCGACCGTCCCGTCGTCGTCGCCATGTTCCGGCCGCCGCGCGCCGTGCAGCACCTGCGATCGATTCGTGGTCTACTGGCCGGCTCGGACTCCCCGATCGATCCCGAGGATTCGGACCCGGGACAGACCGACTCCGGGCGTGAGGCAGATCCGAAGGAAACGCTGCGCGCGGTCCGCCGAGCGTTGGTCGAGCAACCGGTCGTCTATCACGACGATCTCGACCGGAACGGCCGAGCCGCCATGGCCGCGTCGCGCACCGTTGCGGACGTCGAGTTGCTGACCGGCCTCGTTGCCGAGCGTCGCGCCGAGGGAGTCGCCCTCATCGACACCTCGGGACGACTGTCGGACCACCGGTTCCCCAGCACCGGAACCATTGCCCAGGTCGCACTGCTGATTGCGGGCGAGATCTCGGACCGAGTGATCGATCCCGAAGCACCCGCGCTGGCAACCCACCCCCTACCCGACGGCGACGCCCTGATCGAGCAGCTGGACGGCGCCATACCCGACGGCGGGATCTTCGGCGATCTCGCCGAATTCGGGTTCGGTTCCGATGCAACGGCATCGGAAGATGCGGACGAGAAGAAGCTGTATCCGTTGATCGAGGACAGTTGGCTGACAACGGTCGTCGACGATCTCGTCGAACGCTTCGGCCGCACCTTCGCAGCTCAGTGGCAGACCGATCGGGATGGACTGCGAGTGCGGGCGATCGCGCTGCTGCACCGACTTCGACTGATACACAGCGTTTCCGGCGGCGTACTGGTGCTGCCGGTGATCGCGCGCTACCGCGACGTGATGGTCAGCGTGCGTGATCGAACTCCACAGGACTCACTGTTCGGCACCGCACGAACCACCAGCACCGCAGAAGCACCCAGAACCGCACAGTCCATCAGTAACGAATCGTCCGAAGTAGAGGCCTGAGTAGATGACCGCACACTCGACACGCTTTCGGCCGACACGAGCAGGGATCGTCAACCTGTGGGACTACCGCGATCAGGAGTTCTCGTTCGCCGACGGTCGCCTGGTACTGCGCGGCCCCAACGGATCCGGCAAGACCAAGGCACTCGAAGTGCTGTTTCCCTTCGTCCTGGACGGCCGCATCGAACCACGCCGGCTCAATCCCTTTGCGGGAGAGGAGCGGACGATGAAGTCCAACCTGCTCTACCGGGGGCAGGAAAGCGCGCATTCTTACGTGTGGATGGAGTTCGGCCGCGGATCTCGTCAGGATCCCGAATCGGTGACGGTCGGAATTGGAATGCGGGCGAGCCGCCACAACGACAAGGTGACCCGCTGGTACTTCGTGGCCGACGGCCGAGTGGGCGTGGACTTCTCGTTGTTGGGTTCCGACGACCGACCGTTGACGAAGAAGCAGCTCGGTGAGCAGCTGGGCACCGACGCCTTGACCGATCGCCCGGTGGACTATCGCGCCGCGATCGATGCCCGCATGTTCGGGCTGGGCGCGCAGCGATACGACCAGCTGATCAATCTCATTCTGACGCTTCGCCGCCCGCAATTGGCGAAGAACCTCGACCCCAAGGGACTCTCGCAGGCGTTGACCGACGGACTGCGACCGTTGGACGAGCAGCTGGTACTCGAGGCTGCTCGCTCCTTCAGCGACATGGAGGAGGTGGGCCGGGCGCTCGAAGGATTGGCGCAGGCCGATCACGCCGCCAGGAACTTCGTTTCGGTGTACTCCAAATACCTTCGGGTGCAGACTCGATCGGATGTCGAGCAGGTCTCGCGCCGGCTGGAGGCGGTGACTCACGCGACCACCGCACACTTCGCCGCTGCCGCCCTGAAGGACCGGCGCCTGCTGGAACGGGCGGCTGCGGAAACCCGATTCGACGAGGCCGAACGCGCACTGGATCAGGCCGTTGCGGACCGCGAGACTCTGCAGCGCTCGAGCGCATACGAGGGCAAGCAGCAACTGGACGACCTGGCCGAATCCGCCGCGAAGCTGGAGATCTCGACCGCCCAGCAGGCCGACCGCGCCCGCAAGGCGCACGCCGAACTGGAACAGCGCACCACCGAGGCGGCGCGTGCCGACGCCGCACTCCGGGACTCCGTCGCCGCGGTTACCCGTGCCGAAGAGGAACTGCAGACCGCCGCCGAGGACGCGGGCATCGCCTGGACACCACTGCCCGGAACAGCCCGCAGCGATCAGATCGGCACTGCTCTGCGCGGCCATGCCGAGGAACGCGACGGCGACGTGCGGGCGGTTCGCGAGGCGCTGGGAACCGTCGAGAAGGCGTCGACCGAGCGCGCCCGTGCGGAGAAGGCCGCATCGAAGGCTCGCGAGATGCTCGAGGCGGCGTCGGCTGCGGTCACCGAGGCCGAGGCGACCGTCGACCTGGAGAAGGCGCAGTTCGCGTCGGGACTGCGGGCCTGGTGGTCGAACAATTCGGCGCTGTACTCCTCGGCGGGTATCACCTCCGCAGCGTTCGAGGCCCTCGATGCCGCGTTGGCGGGCATCGGCGACGACGATGCCCCGAGCCTGGAATCGGTGCTGGCCGACCAGACCGCAGACGCGGTCGACGCACTTCGTGCCCGCCAGGCCCAGGCGCACGTGGACGTTTCGACCCGCACGGCCGAGCTGAACTCGCTGCGTGACGAACTGTCTCTGGTTCGGGCCGAACACGACGACGCGCCGCCGCCGTTCGCGGCACGAACCGACTCTCGTGCCGAACTGTCCGGTGCGCCACTGTGGCAGCTGGTTCGGTTTCCCGATTCGGTCTCCCCCGCCGATGCGGCAGGGATCGAATCCGCACTGCAGGCTGCGAATCTGCTCGACGGCTGGGTCCACCCGATCGCGGACTTCCCCGTCGACTCGAGCTCGGAGCAGTATCTGTCGCCGCTGCCGGAGGCCTCGAGGCCGACCGGAACCACGCTGGCGTCCGTCCTCGAACCCGAGCCCGGCACCGCCGTATCCGAATCGCGGATCCTGGACGTTCTGAATTCGGTTGCACTGCAGCAGGATCGAGGTGCCGACTCGGGTGGTGCCGTCTCGATGAGCGTCGACGGTCGGTACCGGCAGGGGGTGCAGCAGGGCCGACACATCAAGACCGATGCCGAGTACATCGGCGCGACGGCCCGTGCACGGCGCCGAGAGCAACGGATCACCGAACTCGGTGCCGCGATCGATGCCGCGACAGCCGCACTGGAGGCCGCGGCGGCCGACGAGCGAACTGCCCGCGAATCGGTGCAGGCACTGGCCGCGGCGGCCAAGCAACTGCCTCGTGTCTCGGCCATCGTGAAAGCGCAACGCGCCGTCACCGCCGCCGCAGGGGCGCTGCGCACGTCGACGCAGAGTTCGGCTGCAGCGGACCGAGAGTTCGACCAGGCGATCGCAGACCTGTCCGCGAAGGAGAAGCAGCTGCGTACCGTCGCCGTGGCTCACCGCACCCCACACATCGGTCGAGACATCGATGCCCTCGCCGCGGCGATCAGGCATTTCGAGCACCAGGGCTCGGTGGTGATCCGCAAGCGCGGCGATCACACGCGCGAAGCAGAACGCGCCCGCGAAGCAACCAACCGACTCGAAGAAGCGAGTGGCCTGGCCGAGGAGCTCGCCGAGGAAGCCGCGATCGCCGACGAGAACTACCGACAGCAGGTGCAACGCCTCGAGCTACTCAGCGAGAAGCTCGGTGCCACCGCAGAACAGATCGACACCGATCTCGAGAACGCACGCGAACGCATCGAGAAGTGCCGCGCCGAGCAGCGGGCCGCACGCAAAGCGGACAAGGAAGCAGGCGAAGCGATCGGCAAGGCCGAGGGGGCCTGCAACACAGCACTGGAAAGCCTGCGCGGTGCCGTCACCGAAACCCTGGGTGACGCCGTGCGGCTCGCGCCCTACGCTCGCAAGGACCTTCTCGGCATTCTCGGCGTCCACGAGGCGTACACCTGGCCGGCGAGCGACTCGGCGTGGTTGAGCGTGGAGCAGATTCTGTATCGGGTGCAGCAGGCCGAGGGTCCCGACGACGAGGTTCCGGTACTTCCGCCCGTCGTGCGCGCTCTGCATTCGGCGCTCGATGCGGCGACGGCGTCGGTGAAGGTCAGTGACTCGAGCCGAAAGTCGACCCGGACAGCCCTGACGAGTGCGCTGCAGGAGTTCGACTCGCAACTCGCTGCGTCGGGTCAGGACTATCGACTGCAGTGGGATGCGCCGGACGGTTTGACCGTCGTCCGTGTTCAGGACGAGCAGGGCTACTCGTCGGTCGGAGATTTCGCCGACCGAATCGGTGCGGCGAGAGCCGATCAGGAGTTGTTGCTGACCGAGCAGGAGCGCCGAATTCTCGAAGATGCGTTGCTGACCGGCCTGGCGCAGCAGATTCACGAGCGCACCGTCGACGCACGCGAGCTGATCGCGCAGATGTCCGCCGAGATGAAGCAGCGCCGCATGTCCTCGGGCAACACGATCGGTGTGCACTGGGTGCTCGCGGACAACCTCGACGACGGTGCCAGGGCGGTGTCCAAACTGCTCGACCGCGACGCCTCGGCGTTGAACCAGGACGATCTGGCCGCGATGCGCGCGCACTTCGCGTCGGAGATCAGGATCGCTCGCGCGGCGCATCCGGAACGGTCCTACCCCGAGATCCTGTCCACGACACTGGACTATCGCCGCTGGCGCGTGTTCGCCTTCACCCTCATCAGCGGTGACGGCAACGAGGATCGTCTCACCGTCGCACGCCACAGTGCGCTCTCGGGCGGTGAGCAGTCGGTGTCGCTGCATCTGCCCCTGTTTGCCGCTGCGCACGTGATGCTCTCGTCCGCCGATCCACATTCACCTCGGCTGCTGGCGCTGGACGAGGCCTTCGCCGGAGTCGACGACAACGGCCGCAGCGAATTGCTCGGCCTGAGTGTGCAATTCGATCTCGATCTGTTCATGACCGGATACGACCTGTGGATCACTTACGGTGATGTGCCCGGTTGCGCGCACTACGACCTGGCGCATTCGGCAGCCGAGAACACCGTCAGCGCAGCTCTTCTGGTGTGGGAGAACGGCGAACTGTTCGCCGAGCACGACGGCACCGACCTCGCGGCCGCACTCGGGTCACCGCTGACACGCCGTGTGCCGACCCGAACCGAAGGTGGGCTGGAGTTTGACCGGTAACAGCGAATGGCGAGGCAGCGCCGAATTGGCTGCACTGCTCGATGCGGCACGAAAGAAGTTGGAGTCCAACTGGCTTCGCGTCGGTGGCAACATCACCGTCGACCTGAGCGAGGCCCCGGAACTGTGGCGTCTGTGCAGCGCGATCTCTCGGTCCAATTCCAGTCTGCATTCGCGAGCGCGTAGCGCCAGACTCGACCTCGAGCGGTTCGACGCGTGGCTGAGCCATCCGCTCAACGGTGGCCTCGGACTGATCGACACCCTCTCTCAGCAGGCTCCGTTGCAGGACAAGAAGCAGATCGCAGCCGACAAGGCTCGGGTACGTGCCGAGGCACTCGATCGGGCCAGGGAGGTTCTCGGTGGCGGGACCGATAGGGAGTGGGTCGAGTACTGGATCGCCTCCTTGCTCAATCAGGACGGCACTCTCGGGGGCCGCGTCGCCGTCGATGCGCTCGCGGTGGCGACACAGGTCCTGGCGCTGCTTCCGGTCGACGGGATGTCGCTGACCGAACTCGCGGAACTGGCCTGCGGTGATACGAAGGCGCTCTCGGGCGGCGGTGCCCCGAAGCTCGTCCTCGACGCTCTGTCGTTGCGCGAGAACGTGCCTCGGCCCGTCGATCCGGTGGGAACAAGGGCATTGTGGGAGACCGCGGGCGTGTCGGTCGACTCGGTGTCCAGCCGGGTGCTGGTGCTCGGCTACCGCGTCGATGAGGCCCACACGGTGGCTCGTTGGCTGAACGACGCGGCGGACGTGGGCATCCCCTTCCCCGTCACCGTGGACATGCTCTCGCGCGGCCCGCTCACCAACAGCTCGTCCACAGTGTTCGTCTGCGAGAACGTCGCCGTGCTCGCCGCCGCAGCCCGCACCCTCGGCTCGAACTGCGCGAGCCTGATCTGCACCGACGGTCAACCCTCGGCAGCGGTGCACCGGCTGCTCGCCTCCCGAGCGCCCGGCACCACGATTCGGTGGCGAGCCGACTTCGACTGGGCCGGAGTGCAGATGGTGACCCGAGCCATCTCCCGATACGACGCGGTGCCGTGGCGGATGGACGTCGATTCCTACCGACGCGCACTCGATGCACGCAATTCCGAACCGCTGAAGGGCCATCGAACGGACAGCCCGTGGGATCCGGAACTCGCTGCCGCCCTCCGCGACTCGGGCCGAGCAGTCACGGAGGATCGACTGATCCCGGATCTGCTGACGGATCTGCGGCTGGGACCTGCGACCTAGTTCGGGACGAGATCAGCGCAGCGCAACCCCGAGCAGAGCATCGACCGCATCGGCGAAGGCACCGGGCGCGCCCGCATCCGATCCGCCGCGTTCGACTGCGAAACTCGCCCACGCGTCGAGCGCATCGAGGGCCTTGGGGGTGTCCAGATCGTCGGCCAGGTGCTGCCGCAACCGGTTGATCACGTCGTCGGCCGATGCAGCGCTGTCGAGCGCCGCGGCCCGACGCCACAGTGCGAGCCGAGTGTGAGCGCGTTCGAGAACCTCGTCGGACCACGGTCGATCCTGGCGGTAGTGCCCGGCGAGCAGACCGAGTCGGACAGCTGCGGGGTCGACGTTCTCGGCGCGGAGCTTGGATACGAACACCAGATTGCCGCGGCTCTTGGACATCTTCTCGCCGTCGAGCCCGATCATCCCGGTGTGCACGTAGTGCCGGGCGAAGCGCGGATCACCGGTCGCCGCCTCGGCGTGCGCGGCCGAGAACTCGTGGTGCGGGAAGATCAGATCGCTTCCGCCGCCCTGAATGTCGAAGCCGGTACCGATGCGGTTGAGCGCGATGGCTGCGCATTCGATGTGCCACCCGGGCCGCCCCGGACCCCACGGCGACGGCCACGACGGCTCGCCCGGCCGTACTGCGCGCCAGAGCAACGCATCGAGTGGATCCCGCTTACCGACCCGATCGGGGTCGCCCCCGCGTTCGGCGAAGAACGTATCCATCGTGGCTCGGTCGTATCCGGACTCGTAGCCGAACTGCTCGGTGGCATCGGCACGGAAGTACACATCCGGGTATTGGGCGTCGTCGACGACATACGCCGCACCGGACGCGACCAGCTTCTCCACCAGTTCGACGACCTCGTCGACGGACTCGACGGCACCGATGTAGTCGCGCGGAGGGAGTACCCGGAGCGCTTCCATGTCGGCGCGGAAGAGTTCGATCTCACGGGTTCCCAGATCGCGCCAGTCCTCGCCGTCGCGGTCGGCGCGCTCGAACAGTGGATCGTCGACATCGGTGACGTTCTGCACGTAGTGCACGTCCGTGCCCGCATCCCGCCACAGCCGGTTGATCAGGTCGAACGTCAGGTACGTCGCCGCGTGCCCGAGGTGGGTGGCGTCGTACGGGGTTATTCCGCAGACGTACATCCGAGCCGTCGAACCGGGGGTGACGGGACGGACCTGGCGGTCGGCGGTGTCGAACAATCGAAGCGCTGGACCCTGTCCGGGAATTGTCGGGATCTCCGGGCTCGACCAAGAATGCATGCGGTCGAGCCTATCCGAGCCCGATCAGAAGGCGGGCCAGGGTATGGGTCTGCTCGAGCGAGGTTCCGGCATGATCGGGCGGGCGATCAACTCCTGCGCCCGGTCGAGAACCGCGACCGTTTCGGTCAGGGTGATCTTGTCGACCAATCGAGGAGCGGTGACCGTGTCGAACGTCTCGACGAATCGCACCACGTCGGTCATCAACGCATCGTCCACCGCCTGGCCCGCCCAGCCCCACAGCACCGTGCGCAACTTGTTCTCGGCGTGCAGGCAGATGCCGTGATCGACCCCGTACACGTAGCCGTCGAGACCTTCGAGCGCGTGCCCGCCCTTGCGATCGGCGTTGTTGAGGATCACGTCGAGCACCGCCATCCGCTGCAGCCGTGGATCGTCGGCGTGGATGAGCGCGATCTCCTCGCCCTCGCCGTCGTACGCCTGCAGTACCGGAATCCAGCCCGCAGGTACGAGATCGGGACGGCAGATATCGACCAGGTCGACGCGTCCCTCGGCGTGATCGTCGGGCGTGTCGATCCACTTCTGCACCATGCCGGGACCGAACGGGCCGTCGCGCAGCACCGTCGGCGGGATGACGCCCCAACCGAGGGCCTCGGAGATTTCGTACGACGCCACTTCCCGGCCCGCAAGAGTGCCGTCCGGAAAATCCCACAGCGGGACTTCCCCGCGAACCGGTTTGTACACGCACCGGACGGCCTTCTCGCCCTCGCCCGCCTCGCACACCAGCGTGGCGTTGCTGGCCGACACCACCCGACCGACGACGGTCAGGTCGCCGGTCTCCATGGTTTCGCGGCCCTCGAACGGCGGCAGTTCGACGGTCAAGACTCGTCGACCTCGGTCACCGGACCGAACGTCGCGCCGCGTCGGTAACCGTTGGTTCTGATGCAGACGTGTCCCTCGGGAGCCAACGGCTGTCCGCACAGCGGGCACGGAGCACGGCCCGCCGCGATGACGCGTTCGGACCGCACCGCGAATTCGCGGGCCTGTACCGGGGTGAGGAACACCCGAACGGCATCGGGGCCCTCGTCGGTGTCGTCGAGAACGACCGATTCGTCCACCTCGACCTCGCTGACGGCCAACAGCTCCACCACGACGGCGTTGGCATCGGCGTCCCAGCCGAGCCCCATCGTGCCGACACGGAACTCGGTGTCGATCGGAGTCAGCAGCGGACTCGTGTCGACCGTATCGGCCTCCTCGGCCGGTACCTCTGCCCCGAAACGACGGTGCACCTCTTCGAGGAGAAGCCCCATCCGGTCGGCCAGTACCTGGACCTGCTGCTTCTCCAGCGCAACCGACACCACGCGGGCGTCGTGCACCGCTTGCAGGAAGAACGTTCGGTCGCCCGGTTCACCAACGGTCCCGGCAACGAAACGATCAGGGGTGCGAAAAACGTGTATGGCGCGCGGCATTGCACCTCCTAACGACTCGAACAGCTCCGCGAAGCGATTCGCGGAACTTTCATTATCGGCCACGGATCGACCGTGGACGGTATTGCTTGCCCTCCAGCCTGCCACCGATCGGGGTGTCAGCGCCGAATCGGAGCTCTAGGTGCCTGCCCCACCACCGACTACCGCGTCCGAAGAGTCCGCGTTGCCCGCTTCCGGCGTGCTGGGCTCCTCGGCTTTGGGTACGAACACGCTCAGGTCGGACCCGGTGTCGTTGGTCCGCAGTACGAAGGGTCGCGTCGAGGTGTAGCGAACGACACTGATCGATGCCGGATCGGCGACGATGCGCTGGAACGAATCGAGGTGGGCACCCATCGCGTCCGACAGCACCGACTTGATGACGTCCCCGTGCGAGCACGCCACCCACAACACGTCACGGCCGTGATGGGCGGCCAGCCGGGCGTCGTGTTCGCGCACGGCCTGCACGGCCCGTTGCTGCACCGTGGCCAGTCCTTCACCCTCGGGAAACACCGCGGCCGACGGATGCTGCTGCACCACCTTCCACAGCGGCTCGGCCAGCAATTCCTTGATCGTTCGACCGGTCCACTGCCCGTAGTCGACCTCGACCAACCGGTCCTCGACCAGCGGCGTGAGCCCGAGCCTGGCAGCCAACGGCTCGACGGTCTGCTCGCACCGCAGCAGCGGCGAACGAACGATCTCCGCGACCGGCAGGTCGCCGAGACGGTCGGCGACCGCCTGCGCCTGTTCACGACCACGATCGTCGAGCTCGACTCCCGCGCTCCGACCCGCGAGCGTGCCTGCGGTGTTCGACGTCGAGCGGCCGTGCCGAAGCAAGATGACTGTCATTGCACCGAGCCTAACGACCGGGGTCTTCCGACTCCGCTCCGGAGGCCACTGTGCCGAACGACTAGGTGGCGGACACGACCCCGCCGGCCAACAGACCGAGCACCACGACACCCAGCACGATGCGGTACCCGACGAACCAGTACAGCGAGTGGTTCGCGACGAACTTGAGCAGCCAGGCGATCGAGGCGTAGCCGAGGGCAAAGGCGATGATCGTGGCCACCAGCAGCTGCGGACCCGACGCGGCCAGTCCCGAGCCGACCGGCTCGAAGGCGTCGGGCAGCGAGAAGAGACCGGAGGCCGTGACCGCCGGAATGGCGAGCAGGAACGAGAATCGCACCGCTGCCTCGCGTTCGAGTCCGAGAAACAGGCCGGCGCTGGTCGTCGCCCCGGAACGGGACACACCCGGGATCAGAGCGAGACACTGCGCCAGACCCATGACGATGCCGTCCCGGGTGGTCAACTTCTCGATCGGGCGTTCCTTCCGGCCGACCTTCTCGGCGACTGCGATGACGACGGCGAACGCGATCAACATGAACGCGATGAGGTACAGGTTTCGGGCACCGGTTCGGATCTGGTCCTTGAACAGCAGTCCGAGAACGCCGATGGGAATGGTGGCGATGATCACGTACCACCCCATGCGGTAGTCGAGCCCGCGTTCGTCCTTCTTCGTCAGACCGACGAACCACGCTTTCACGATCCTGACGATGTCTCGCCAGAAGAACAGCAGCACAGCGGCTTCGGTGCCCAGCTGGGTCACCGCGGTGAAGGAGGCACCTGCGTCCTCGTTCCAGAACACACTGGACACGATGCGCAGGTGCCCGGACGAGGAGATCGGCAGGAATTCGGTCAGGCCCTGCACCGCACCGAGGACGATCGCCTGCAGCCACGTCATGTCGATCATGCGGCGTCACCCTCCGAGATCGGTGTCGATGGACTGATCACTGTCGATGCGCGGCCGCCGGCCCGCCCCCTGAGTTCGCGATTCACGGGCACGACCGTACCCGGCGCGGCACGTACGCACCGGGCGGCGCGGCGCACTACTGTGCACTGGCGGCAGTGCAGTTCGACACCGACGATTACACGTAAAAGGACATTCGGCACATATGAAGCAGAGATCGGTCGGCACCAGCGGACTTCGAGTCTCCAGACTCGGCCTCGGCACCCTCGGATGGGGTAGCGGAACCGACGGTGACGACGCCGCGGCGCAGTTGTCGGCGTTCGCCGAGGCCGGTGGCACGCTCGTCGACACGTCTCCGGCATACGGGGACGGACGCGCGCAACGAGTGCTGGCCGAGTTGCTCGACGACGTGGTACCGCGGCACGAATTGGTGATCAGCAGCGCAGCGGGTCTCAGTTCGCGCTACGGCCGCTATCACGTGGACTGCTCGCGGCGCGGACTGCTCGGCCAACTCGACGCCACGCTGCGCGAACTGGGAACCGACTACCTCGATCTGTGGCAGGTGGCCACCTGGGACCCGATGACTCCAGTCGACGAGGTCGCCGCCACACTCGACTACGCCGTCACCAGTGGACGGGTCCGCTACACCGGAGCCCGTGGCTACCTCGGGTGGCAACTGGCGACGGCGGCAGGAGCAGCAGGCACCGGACGGATCGTGGCCACACAGGCGGAGTACTCGCTGCTGGCCCGCGGGATCGAGGACGAATTGATCCCCGCCGCAGACCACCACGGCATCGGTGTCCTCGCCGCGATTCCCCTCGCGGGCGGCGTGCTGACAGGCAAGTACCGCAGCGGAATACCGGCGGACTCACGCGGTGCCGACGAGGTGCACGCAGAGTCCGTGCTGACGTACCTGATCGACTCTGCCGTCAGCATCGTCGACGCCGCCGTCACCGCCGCCGACGGGCTGGCGACCTCTCCCCTGGTCGTCGCGCTCGCGTGGGCTCGGGACAGGCCGGGTGTGAGCAGCGCGATCGTGGGGGCTCGCGATCTGGCTCAGTTGATGGGCGCGTTGATGGCCGAGGAACTCGAGCTGCCGCCCGCGATCGCGTCGGCCTTGGACGACGTCAGCGCCTGATCGCCTGCGAACATCGGACAGGCTAACCTTCGGTGGTGACCGTCAACCGTCTCGCCGCCGTGCTCCTCGTCGCCGGACTCCTGGTCGGCTGCTCGGCGAACACCCCCGCCGCAGGACCCGCGGACTCGATCGGCCCCCGCACCGCCGTCGTCGACGATCCGAATCCGGAACCGATCGCCGACGATCCGGCCGAGGTACTGCCCGTCACCGTGACCGGATTCGACGGCGTCGCCGTCACGGTCACCGACAACAGCCGCATCGTCGCCGCCGACCAGTACGGCACGCTGGCCGAGACCGTCTTCGCGCTCGGGCTCGGTGAGAACCTCGTCGGGCGCGACACCTCGGCCGCATTTCCCGCGGCCGAGAACGTGCCCGATGTCACCCCGACCGGCCATTCTCTGAGTGCCGAGGGGATTCTGGCGCTGTCGCCGACCGTCGTCCTGACCGATACCAGCATCGGTCCACGCGCCGTGCAGGATCAGATCCGAGCCGCCGGCATTCCCGTCGTGTACTTCGATCCCACCCGCACTCTGGCAGGCGTCGCCACCCAGATCGAGGCCGTGGCGGCCGCCCTCGGTGTGCCCGACGCCGGGGCTGCCCTCGCCGAACGAACGAACGCCGAGATTTCGGCAGCGGCGAACGAGCCACCCGAGTCCACCGAACCGCCGAAGATCGCGTTTCTGTACATGCGCGGGCCTGCGATCACGATGCTCGCCGGGCCCGGCTCGGGAGCGGATGCACTGATCGAGGCTCTCGGAGCCAGGGACGCCGGTGTCGAATCGGGTCTGACCGAGCAATTCGTGCCGATCACCAGCGAAGCCCTGATCGCCGCAGCACCCGACGTGATTCTGATGATGACCAAGGGCCTGGAATCGATCGGTGGAATCGAGGGTCTGGAGCAGATCCCCGGAATCGCCCAGACCCCCGCAGGCCGAGAACGCCGGGTGGTGGACATGGACGACGGGACCATCCTCAGTTTCGGCCCGAACACCGGAAAGGTGTTGGTCGCACTGTCGAAGGCCGTGTACGACCCGGCGTCATGACGAACCGCACACTCGCCGAACGCCGCACGGGCCGAGGACGGGTTCTTGCCATTTTCGGAGCCCTGGTTGTGGCGCTGGTCGGCCTGGCGTTGATCTCGGCCGTTGTGGGGCAGGTGCCGACGACTCCGCTGGAAGTGTTGGGCAGCCTCGCGCATCGGGTGGGACTCGAGATCGGCCCGATGCCTGCACATCCCAGCGGCGAGGTGACGCTGTGGCAGGTCCGATTCCCACGGCTGACGCTGGCAATTCTCGTCGGCGCGTGTCTGGGCTGCGCGGGTGCGCTGCTCCAGGGGGTGTTCGCCAATCCACTGGCCGAGCCGGGTGTGGTCGGGGTCTCCTCGGGCGCTGCTGTCGGGGCCAGCTCGGTCGTCGTGCTCGGCGGCAGCTTCGCGGGAGTGTGGAGCGTGGCGTTCGCCGCCTTCGTCGGCGGGCTCGTCACCACGGTCGCCGTGTACTTTCTCGCTCGCAACGCAGGCCGCACCGAAGTGGTGACGCTCATCCTCACCGGTGTTGCAGTCAACGCCTTCGCCGGCGGTGTCATCGCGTTCTTCACCTTCGTCGCCAGTCCCGCCGCCCGCGATCGGATCGTGTTCTGGCAACTGGGGTCGCTCGCGGGCGCAACCTGGGAGTCGGTGGCGGTGGTCGGCCCGCTCGCGCTGCTCGGAATCGGCACCTCCCTGGCGATCGCCCGCCGACTCGACCTGCTTGCGCTCGGTGAGAACGTGGCACGCCATCTGGGCGTGAACGTCGAACGACTCAGACAGTTCGCGATCGTCGTCGTCGCCCTGCTCGTTGCGTCCGGGGTGGCTTTCACCGGAATCATCCTGTTCGTGGGTCTGGTGGTTCCGCATGCCATGCGGATGGTGCTCGGCCCCGCGCATCGACTCCTCATTCCGGCCAGCGCCCTCGCCGGGGCGGTCGTGCTTCTTGCTGCAGACCTCGTGACGCGGACTCTCGTCGCGAACGTCGACCTGCCACTCGGCATGGTGACGTCGCTGGCGGGTGCCCCGTTCTTCTTCTGGCTGCTTCGCCGTACCCGGGCTCGCCAGGGGGGTTGGGCATGATGGGACGCACAGCACGCCGCGACATCCCGGTCATCCCTGAACCGGGTTCGAACGCCCTGGTCGCCCGCGGAGTCTCCGCACGACGTGGGGACGCGACGGTGTTGTCCGGGGTCCACCTCGACGTGGTGGCCGGCGAGATACTGGCGCTGGTGGGACCCAACGGCGCAGGCAAATCGACGCTGCTGTCGGTCCTGGCGGGAGACACCGAGCCCAGCGCCGGATCGGTGCTGCTGGGCGACGAACCGCTGTCCCGCATCCGCTCGGTGGACGTGGCGAGGCGACGCGCTGTGCTGCCTCAGCAGCACAGCGTCGGATTCGCGTTCACGGCCGGCCAGATCGTCCGGATGGGCCGAGCCCCCTGGGCCGGTACCTCGGCGGCACGCCACGACGACGACCGCATCGAAGCGGCCATGACTGCATGCGAGGTGACGGCCTTCTCGCATCGACCGTTCGCATCGCTCTCCGGCGGCGAGCAGGCCCGGGTCGCACTGGCCCGCGTCATCGCCCAGGACACGGCGACGATCATGCTGGACGAGCCCACCGCAGCACTCGACCTGGGACATCAGGAGTCGGTGATGGCCGTGGTGCGTTCACTCGCCGCCGCAGGCCGCGCCGTGGTCGTCGTGCTGCACGATCTGGGCCTCGCGGCGGCCTACGCCGATCGCGTCGCGATCCTGGACTCGGGTGAACTGATCGCAACCGGTCCGCCGCGGGAGGTGCTCACCGCCGCAACGCTGGCCCGGGTCTATCGACACCCCGTCGACGTGTTCGATCATCCCGACACCGGCGAACAGCTGGTGGTTCCCCACCGTGTCAGAAACCTTCCAACACGGAATTGACCCGGTTGAAGAAGGACCGCACTGCCGTGGTGTCGCGCTGTGACGCATCGGACAGCTGCTGCGCGTGGGCGACCGCATCACGCACCACTCCGACGATGCTGCGCTCGTCCGTCAGATCGACTTCGGTGACCGAATGCTCGGCCACCGCTTCGACCTCGGACCGGTCCGGTACCGGGGATTGCACATCGGCGCGGTATATCTCCACGTACAGGGTGCTCCTGTGCACCCGAAACGCGAACGCCCGGCCGTCGTCGGTGCGCCCGAAGCCGTTCGGATGCGTTCCCGCGTTCACTTCCTCGACAACGAAGTGTGTTTCCTCGGTTCCCACGTCCACTCCCATGTCGTGCACTGACCTCGGACGATCACGCTACCGCGTCCTCCGCCGCGACCGGTCGGCAACCAAATCCGCTGTGGTGGATTTCGCCGAGATCGCCGCACGCTGGTACAGATGTGGCAGCGCCTCCACCGGCAGCATCTTCTCGAGGAAGTAGGTTCGGCCTCATGCGAACACCGTCGACCCGTTCGATTCGGGCGGCAGTCGCGTCCGCGCTCGCCGTCGTCACAGTCCTGTCGGTCGGCGGCTGCTCCAGCGACGACGAGAACGCCGACGACATCTCCGTCGAGCCCCTACCGCCGGCGGAGTCCCCCGAACCGACCGTGACCCCCGCCGGTACCGTCGGCGCGTTCGCGCCCGTGGACGCCCTCAGTTTCGACCCCGTCACGCGAACCCTGGTGGCGCTGACCGACGCATCGACGACGGTGACCCTCGTCCGCGACGGCACCGCAGCCGAGACCCGCGTGGTCGACCTGGGCTCGACGGCAGCAGAACTCGTCGCCGGACGGGACTCGACAGTGCTCGTCCCGATGGACGGCGCCGTCGCGAGGATCGCCGTCGCGGACGGACAGCGCACCGACCTGACGGTCGACGCCGACGCGCTGTCCGCAGCAGACCTGCCCGACGGCACGACGGCCGTCGGCGACGACACCGGCGCGGTGCGCGTGCTCGATCCGAACGGTCAGGTCACCACCACGATCTCCGGCGGCAGCGTGACCTCAGCCGATGCTCTGGCCAGTACACCGAACGGTGTCTCGGTCCTCGATCGTCGCCAGACGTCGGTGACCGACCTGAATCTGGACGACGGCACCCTCGGAGTGGCCTTGCGCGCAGGCGAAGGTGCCGCGGAGATGACGAGCGACGAGTTCGGCCGCCTTCTGGTCACCGATTCGACCGGTACCGAGTTGCTCGTCTTCACCTCACACGACCTGCTGATGCGGCAACGGTTTCCGGTCGGGTCGCAGCCGTGGGCGATCGCCTACGATGAGCAGTCCGGTGTCGCATGGGTGACGCTTCCCGCGTCCAACGAGGTGGTCGGGTACACACTCGACACCGGAATTCCGGTCGAGGTCACGAGGTTGGCCACTGTGCGGCAGCCGAATTCGGTTGCCGTCGACGCCGACACGGGCGACTTGTACGTGGGATCGGCAACCGGTGACGGGCTGCAGCGTATCCCCGCTGCGGGTCGCTGAGCTCGAAGCAGGAGTGGAGCCTGCAGGAACGACCGATAAGGACGGAGGAGGCATGTGAACGCACACGAGAGTTCGGCACCTGGCCGCGCGAAGATGCCCGTCGGATGGGAAGTGTCGCCGTCCGACGACTGGGAGTACGTGCCGTTGCGGTTGCCACCGGACGTGACCCGTGTGACGGCCTCGATGCGTCTGGCGATTCAGGCGGAGTTCGGTGGCTGGGAACTGTCGCGGGTTCGCCTCTACACCGACGGCAGCAGGCGTGTGCTGCTCAAACGCAAGAAGACCGCGCATCACATCCCCGAGCCCGGAATCTGAGCGCCTCGCAGTACTGTTCGACCGCACGATCGCTGAATCACAGCACGAGTTCTACCCTGCCAGATCGACCGGAGAGAAGACCGTGGGAGACCGCCTGTACCGCGTCCTGTTGCGCCTGATGTTCCTCGTGCCACCGGAGAGGATTCACCATCTGGCGTTCGGTGTGCTTCGCGCTGTCGCCGCGGTGCCTCCGCTCCGCTTTCTGGCCGAGAAGATGTTCGTGGTCGACGATCCACGACTGCGCTCGACGGTGTTCGGCGTCGACTTCCCGGCTCCGCTCGGTCTCGCGGCCGGTTTCGACAAGAATGCCGACGGAATCGATGCGTGGGGGCCGATCGGATTCGGTTTCGCCGAGATCGGCACCGTGACTGCGCAGAGCCAGCCGGGCAATCCGACTCCGAGACTGTTCCGGTTGCCTCTCGACCGGGCCATCGTCAACCGCATGGGCTTCAACAACCACGGTGCCGAGCACGCGGCCCAGCGCGTCCGTGCCAGGCGCACCGGTATCCCGATCGGCGCCAACATCGGCAAGACCAAGCTCGTCGAGCCGGACGGTGCCGCCGCGGACTACACGGCCAGCGCCCAACTTCTGGGCCCGTTGGCGGACTTCGTCGTCGTCAACGTCAGCTCCCCCAACACCCCTGGACTGCGTGACCTGCAGGCCGTGGAATCGCTGCGACCGATCCTGGTGGCGGTGCAGTCGGTGGTGACGGTCCCGGTACTGGTCAAGATCGCCCCCGACCTGTCCGACGAGGACATCGACGCCGTGGCCGATCTGGCCGTCGAACTCGGTCTCGACGGGATCGTGGCCACCAACACGACGATCTCCCGCGCCGGTCTGCGCACCGACGCAGAACTGGTTGCAGGAATGGGAGCCGGCGGCCTGTCCGGTGCTCCGTTGGCCGACCGCTCGCTCGAGGTACTGCGACGCCTGTACCGCCGAGTGGGTACGCATCTGGCGCTGATCTCCGTCGGCGGAATCGAGACCGAGGCGCAGGCATGGGAACGCATCACCGCGGGCGCGTCGCTGGTGCAGGGCTACACCGGGTTCGTCTACGGCGGCCCGCTGTGGATCGAGAACATTCACCGCGGACTGGCCGCTCGGCTCGAGCAACACGGATTCGCCACGATCGCCGATGCGGTGGGCTCGGCGAACAAGCCCTGAACCGCCGGGTGCCGGAACATAAATCCGGCACCCGACGACCGAGCTCAGGCCTCGTAGATGCCGGTGAGGACCGCACGACCGATGGCGTGCGAGAACAGATTGAAACCGAGGTAGGCCGGGGTGGCCGTCTCGTCCACTTCGAGCCGTTCCACGTCCACCGCGTGAACCACGATGAAGTAGCGGTGCGGGCCGTGGCCTGCCGGCGGTGCAGCACCGATGTAGCGGAACAGGCCCGCATCGTTCTTGAGCGTCACCGCGGTGCTGGGCACCCCGGTCCCGCCGTCGTCGCCCGCGCCGGACACCAGCGATGTCGTCTCGACGGGGATGTTCGCCACTGCCCAGTGCCAGAAGCCGGATGCCGTCGGCGCGTCGGGATCGTAGACGGTGACAGCGAAGCTCTTGGTGCCCTCGGGGAATCCGGACCAGGACAGCTGCGGGGAGTTGTCGTGCCCACCGGCTCCCATGATTCCACTGACCTGCTGAGCGGCCAGTGTCTTGCCGTCTTCGACGTCCTCGGACGTCAACTCGAAGGACGGTAGGTCCGGAAGCGAGTCGTATGGGTTGTACGCCACGATGGTTCCTTTCGTATCAGCTGTGCAGCAAGAAGTGTTCGAGTACCTGTGTACCGAACTCCAACGATTCCACGGGTACTCGTTCGTCGATGCCGTGAAACAACGCCGCGAAATCCAATTCCGGCGGCAACTTCAGCGGAGCGAAGCCGAAACAGCGAATACCGATGCGCGCGAATGCTTTTGCGTCGGTTCCACCGGAGAGCATGTAGGGAACGGTTCGACCGTTCGGGTCGTGTGCCAACACTGCGTCGTTCATCGCATCGACGAGATCACCGTCGAAAGTGGTCTCGTACGGTTCCAGTTTCGTGATCCACTCGCGTTCGACGTTCGGGCCGATCAACTCGTCGACCTCCTTCTCGAAGGCCGCCTGCCGCCCCGGCAGCACTCGGCAGTCCACCACTGCCGTCGCCGTCTGCGGAATCACGTTGGCCTTGTAGCCGGCCGAGAGCATCGTCGGGTTCGCTGTGTCGCGCAGGGTCGCTCCGACGATGCGGGCGATGCTGCCGAGCTTGAGCAGGGTGCCGTCGATGTCCGGTGACGTCGGATCGAAATCGAGCCCGGATTCCTCCGAGACCGCCTGCAGAAACTGCGAGACCGACTCGGTGAGCACCAGCGGGAACGTGTGATTGCCCAGTTTCGCCACTGCTTCGGCCAGGTACGTCACGGCGTTGTCGTCGTGCAGAAACGATCCGTGCCCGGCTCGCGCCTTCGCCGTCAGCCGCATCCACGCCAGGCTCTTCTCCGCCGTCTCGACCATGTAGAGCCGCTTCTCGGTGCCGTCCGGGCGGGGGACGGTCAGGGAGAAACCGCCGACCTCGCCGACTGCCTCGGTGACGCCCTCGAACAGGTCCGGTCGGTTGTCGACCAACCAGTGGGATCCGTACTTGCCGCCTGCCTCCTCGTCTGCCAAGAACGCGAACAGGATGTCGCGGGGTGGGACGGTTCCGTTGGACTTGAACTGTCGGGCCAGCGCCAGGGCCATGCCGACCATGTCCTTCATGTCCACCGCGCCCCGGCCCCACACGTACCCGTCCTCGACGGCCCCGGAGAACGGATGCACGCTCCAGTCGGCGGGCTCGGCCGGCACGACGTCCAGGTGTCCGTGGAGCAGCAGCGCGCCGCGAGAGGAGTCCGATCCGCGCAGCCAGGCGAACACGTTTCCTCGACCGGGGGCCCCGGACTCGACGTACTCCGTCTCGTAGCCCACTTCCTCGAGTTTGCTCGCCACCCACTCGGCACATTCCTTCTCGCCGACCGTGGTGTCGAGCTCCCCCGTGTTCGAGGTGTCGAACCGGATGAGGGAACTGACGAGATCCACGACCTCGTCGAGGGCAACGGTGGCGTCGATATCGGTTGGGTTTCCGGGATTGCTCACATCGTTGGGCACACGTCGTTCCTACCACCAGAATCCGCTCCGGGCACCATGAGAAACGGCCTCGAGGACGAACTGACGTGGGGATTTGGGTTATCGGGAACCCGTCGGATAATCTTACGCAGCACACAGCGGCCGGCTGTGAAAGCAACAAAAGAATATGCGGCAGCGGTCGCACTTGTCCGAGTGGCGGAATGGCAGACGCGCTAGCTTGAGGTGCTAGTGTCCTATTAACGGACGTGGGGGTTCAAGTCCCCCCTCGGACACCGTCTGAAAGATGTAGCCAGACAGAAATTTTCACAGATCTGAGTTGAGACAGACGAAACGGACCCTGATTCTTCGGAATCGGGGTCTTTTTCGTTCTGCACTCGCTCCCTTCGGCTCGAAGGGGCCGATGCTAGGAGACCGACGATGAACGCGATCGACCCGACCGATCTCGAGACGTGCCTGCGCGTGCTGAAGCAGGCGGCCGAGCTGGACAAGAACCATCCCGATTCGATCGCTGTCCAGCGCGCCTCCGGTGCCATGTTCAAGGACCTCAAGCGTGCTCGACGCGTCGCGGCACGCAACGCTGTCAACGCGGCCGACCGCGCCGTCGTCGCCGCCACCGCAACAGGATCCCCGGACCGGATCGACGACGAGACAGCAGGCCTCTCCCTCACCTCCCGCGCCGAGGGAGACATCGCGGGCACGCTGATCAAGGCCCGCCCCTGCTACATCTGCAAGCAGCGCTACACCCACGTCGACTCGTTCTATCACCAGCTGTGCCCGGAGTGCGCGACGCTCAATCGCGGCAAGCGCAACGCTCGAACCGACCTGTCCGGACGTCGGGCGTTGCTGACCGGCGGGCGAGCGAAGATCGGCATGTACATCGCTCTTCGACTGCTCCGCGACGGTGCTCACACCACGATCACCACTCGCTTCCCCAACGATGCCGTACGTCGCTTCGCAGCGATGGACGACAGCGATCAGTGGCTGCACCGTCTGCGCGTCGTCGGTATCGATCTTCGCGATCCGGCTCAGGTGGTGGCACTTGCCGACTCCGTCGCCGCCGAGGGGCCTCTGGACATCCTGATCAACAACGCCGCACAGACCGTCAAACGCTCCCCCGGTTCCTACAGTGCACTGGCCGATGCGGAAGCCGAACCATTGCCCGCCGCCCTGACCGAGGGGGCAGGACCGCAGCGAATCACGTTCGGCAAGACCAGCGATGCGCACCCCGCGTCACTGGCGAGTTCGTTGCCCGCCACGGCGATCGGCGGCCGATCGACTGCTGCCCTGAGCGCGGACGACGTGGCCTCCCTCGCCATGGTCGCCGGCTCGGTCACGGCCGAGAGGATCGAGAGCGGGCTCGCCATCGACGCCGGGGGTCTGGTACCCGATCTCGCCGAGACCAACAGCTGGATCCACACCGTCGAGCAGGTCGACCCGGTGGAACTGCTCGAGGTGCAGCTCTGCAATTCCGTCGCACCCTTCATCCTGGTCTCGCGGCTCCGCACCGCGATGGAGGCCTCCGACGCTCGACGAAAGTACGTCGTCAACGTCTCCGCCATGGAGGGCCAGTTCGGCCGCGCATACAAGGGGCCGGGCCATCCCCACACCAACATGGCCAAGGCCGCGCTGAACATGCTGACGCGCACCAGCGCGAAGGAGATGCTCGACAGCGGAATCCTGATGACCGCCGTCGACACCGGCTGGATCACCGACGAACGGCCGCACCCCACCAAGATGCGGCTCGCCGACGAGGGTTTCCATGCTCCACTCGACCTGGTGGACGGGGCCGCGCGGGTGTACGACCCGATCGTGCAGGGAGAGCTCGGAAACGACCTGTACGGCTCGTTCCTCAAGGATTATCAGCCCTCACCCTGGTGATTTTCGCGTGCGTCCCCCTCGGCGAACGCGTACTGCGATACTCGTAACTCGAAGTCGTTGCGCGTGAGCGAACGGCCCATCTTCACGCACCGATAGGCGGTCACCATGGGCGAGGACGTCGAGCGCCGTAAGTTCACCAGGCAGGATCGGCACGAGTTCCGCCAGAAGGTCCAGGACTGTCTCGATGCCCTGGCGGTCATGTTGGCCGACGAGACCTTCCACGTCGGTGAACCGCAGATCGGCATGGAGATCGAGCTCAATCTCGTCGACGACGACATGGAGCCGTCGATGGCCAACGCCGCCGTGCTCGACGCCATCGCCGACCCCGACTATCAAACCGAGCTCGGACAGTTCAACATCGAGATCAACGTCGACCCTCGGCCACTGCGCGGTGCGTCGATCGCCGAGTTGGAGACGGACCTGCGCAGATCGCTGAATGCGGCGGACGAACGCGCCCGCACCTCCGGTAGCCGTCTGGCCATGATCGGCATGCTCCCGACTCTGGACGAGGAACACTTCGAGCACCGGTGGCTCTCGGCGAATCCGCGCTACGACCTGCTCAATCAACAGATCTTCGCCGCGCGCGGTGAAGACATCGAACTGAAGATCGGTGGAGTGCGGCTGCCCGGTGCCGCTGCCGCCGAGGACCTCGACATCGTGACAGACACGATCCTGCCCGAGGCAGCCTGCACGTCGGTTCAGCTCCACCTGCAGGTGGCTCCGGACGAGTTCGCATCGTATTGGAATGCAGCGCAAGCTCTTTCGGGCGTACAGGTGGCGCTCGCCGCCAACTCGCCGTTCTTCGCCGGTCGCGCGCTGTGGCACGAGACTCGTATCCCGTTGTTCGAGCAGGCCACCGACACCAGGCCGCAGGAGCTCAAGAATCAGGGAGTCCGACCACGGGTGTGGTTCGGCGAACGGTGGATCACCTCGATCTTCGATCTGTTCGAGGAGAATTCGCGCTACTTCCCTGCGTTGCTTCCCGTCTGCAGCGAAGAGGACCCCAAAGCTGCGCTGGCCGAGGGCAAGACACCGTCACTGTCCGAACTGCGCATGCACAACGGAACCGTCTACCGGTGGAACCGACCGATCTACGACCGGTCCGGCGACGGCCACCACATTCGGCTCGAGAATCGTGTCCTCCCGGCCGGCCCGTCGGTGGTGGACACCCTCGCCGACGCGGCGTTCTACTACGGAACCGTCCGCGCACTGGCCGATGCAGACCGCCCGCTGTGGTCCCAGATGTCGTTCGACGCGGCCGAGGAGAACGTGCACTCCGCTGCCCGCGGCGGGTTCGATTCGATGCTCTACTGGCCCGAGGTGGGCTGGGTGAGTCCGCAGGAACTGGTGTTGCGCCGGCTGCTGCCACTGGCCGACGCCGGCCTGGCCGCCTACGGCGTCGACGCGCCGGTCCGCGACCGCTATCTCGGGGTGATCGAAGCGCGGTGCCTGGCCAAGCAGTCCGGCTCGGTGTGGCAGCGCAACGCCGTCGTCGCCCGTGAACGCGCCGGTGAGAAGCGCGATCGCGCCCTCGCCGGAATGCTCGGCGACTACGTCACCCTCATGAACGCCGGAGAACCCGTGCACACCTGGACGAACTGACGGCGCGTCGACTCACGGGGGTGACCCGCGTTAGTGTCGCTGGTATGAACTCGCCAGCATCCGACTCGACCGTCGGCCCCGATCGCACTCACGACATCGTCGTCTACGGCGTCACCGGCTTCGTCGGGAAACTGACGGCGAAATACCTCGCCGAGCATGCACCGGCCGACACCCGGATCGCCCTCGCCGGGCGCTCGACGGCGCGGGTGGAGGCCGCCAGGAAGGACCTGGGCTCCAGGGCTCAGCAGTGGTCCGTTCTCGAGGCCGACGCCACCGACGTCGCATCGCTCGAGGCCATGGCCCGATCGACCCGCGTCGTCATCACCACGGTCGGCCCCTACGCCAAGTACGGCCTGGAATTGGCGACGGCGTGCGCCGAGGCCGGGACGGATTACGTCGACCTCACCGGCGAGGTGCTGTTCGCTCGCGAGAGCATCGACACCAATCACGAGATCGCTCAGCGCACCGGGGCCCGCATCGTCCACTCGTGCGGCTTCGATTCCATCCCGTCCGACATCGGCGTACACGCCCTGTACGAGGCCGTCACCGCGGACAACGCCGGGGAGCTGACCGACACGACCCTGGTGGTCACGTCGATGTCCGGTGGGGTCAGCGGTGGCACCATCGACTCGCTGCGAGGGCAGATCGAGGCGATGAAGAAGGACAAGCGGGCCCGACGCATCGCCGCGCGGCCGTACTCGCTCAGTCCCGATCGCGGCCTCGAGCCGCAACTCGGTCGCCAACTCGACACCGTACTGATCGACGGCAAGAAGATCGACCCGAGCCTGCGCGGTTGGAAAGCACCGTTCGTGATGGCCTCGTACAACACGCGAGTCGTCCGGCGGACCAACGCACTTCGCGACTGGGCCTACGGAAAGCAGTTCCGCTACAGCGAGGTGATGAGTGTCGGCTCGTCGTTCGCCAGCCCCGTCCTCGCCGGTGCTCTGTCGGCTGGGCTTTTCGTCGGCGTGTCCGCGATGACTGTGCTTCCGAGCAAGGTGCTCGATCGCATTCTGCCCAAGCCGGGCACCGGCCCCAGTGAAAAAGCCCGCGAGAAGGGACATTTCACGGTCGACCTGTACACCCTCACCACATCGGGGGCTCGCTACCGGGCCCGGGTCAAGGCCTCGGGAGATCCCGGCTACAAGGCCACCGCAGTCATGCTGGCCGAGTCGGCACTCGCACTCGTGCACGGCGGTGACGCCCTGCCGAAGGCCAGCGGAGTCCTCACTCCGGCCACTGCGATCGGCGACGTCCTCGTGGACCGTCTCAATGCTGCCGGTATGGAGATCTGGGCCAAGCGCAGTTGATGTCGGGAACGGCAGTCCCCTCGGCGCGGTGCCCGCACCCGTGAGTGCTTGGCTCGCGGCGACACTGCCGGTGGCGACCATCGCTGCCGAATCGGTCGGTGCCCTGGGTACCGCAGTCGGCAGGCTGAGGGGTGTTCTCGAACCGTCTTCGACCGGCGCGGTCCCGACGGCATCGGCGGAGCGGATAGCAGCATCGTTCATGGGGGACTCGATGGTGCGCCTCGACGGTGCACCGGTGCAGCCGTTCGCAGATCTGTCCGGCTTCTTCCGCGTGTCCGACGGCTGGGTGAGAACTCACGCGAACTATCCGCACCACCGGACTGCGCTGCTCGAGACGGTCGGTCTCGACGAAGATTGCGGCACTGAAGAATTCGCGGAGCGGGTGGCGGGGATCACCGCTGTCGAGCTCGAATGGTCGTGCGCACAGAACGGCGCTCTCGCAGTGCGGGTCCGCACCGAAGACCAGTGGCCCGCCGAGCCCGCAGGTGGTGCAGCCGAGTCCGGTCCGGTGATTGCACGCTCGAACGACACGGGCTCCGACACATGTCGAGTTCCCCGATTCCGAGGGACTACCGCTGCTCCGCTGGCCGGGGTCCGGGTGTTGGACCTGACCCGCGTCATCGCCGGACCGGTGGCCACCCGCGCGCTCGCCCTGTTCGGTGCCGAGGTGCTCCGCGTGGATCCGCCCCACCGCCCCGAGATCAGCTGGCAGCACATGGAAAACGGTCAGGGGAAGCGTTCGGCGACGGTGGACCTGAACACGCGTGAAGGGCGTGCAGTGATGAACCGACTGCTCGAGTCCGCCGATGTCTTGGTCACCGGGTACCGCCCGGGCGCTCTCGCACGGTTCGGACTAGAACACCGAGCGGACGTCCTGCATGGACGGGTCAGTGCGTGGAGTACCCACGGACCATGGTCGGATCGGCGGGGCTTCGACAGTCTCGTCCAGGCTGCCACCGGCATCTCGGTACTCGAAGGCAGTGGTGGAGAACCCGGGCACCTGCCGGCCCAGGCGCTGGACCACGCCAGCGGGTATCTACTGGCCGCAGGGATCGTCGGCGAGCTGGCCGATCGCGCGAACAGAACGGGTTCGACCGCCTCCGTCGAGGTGTCGTTGGCCCGGACGGCCGCATGGCTACTGCAACTACCAGGGCGGGATCCGCATCACGGCCCTCGGGCGACGCCGCCGCCCGACTGTGTCGTGACCCACGGGCGTGTCACGACAGCACGGCCGGTTTTCGACGATCATGCCGACTACCCGTTTCCCGCACGCCCGTGGGGCACCGATGAGGCAACCTGGGGGTGAAGGCGAGCCGAGGCCGGATCAGTGGCGTCCGGCGGTCGCCGCTGCCTCGGAATAGAGCTCCTTGGCTTCCTCGGTCGAGTCGACCTGAGGCGGTGAGCCTTCCAGAGGTTGGGTGGCGGACTCGCGCAGGAATCCGACGGCGACGAGGCCGACGAGACCGCTCACGACGAGGTAGTACGCAGGGATCATCGGGCTACCGGTCGAGCTGACCAACGCCGAGGTCACCAACGGCGTCGTACCCCCGAAGATCGACACGGACAGGTTGAAGCCGATCGACAGCGCCGCGTAACGAATCCGGGTGGGAAACAGGGCCGGTAGCGTCGATGCGCTCGGCGCCGCGAAACAGGCCAGAACGAGGCCGAGGAGCAAGCACGCGATCAGCGGACCCAACCACCCGCTACTGCGCAGCAGCAAGAAGCAGGGCACCGCGAGAACGATCTGCCCGACGGCACCGAAGACGAACACCGGTTTGCGGCCGATTCGGTCGGTGAGCCTGCCGACACCCACGATGACGCTCACCACGACGACCATCGCCGACAGGACGAGCAAGTCCGCACTGAGCTGACTTCGACCGACGACCTCGGTGAAGTACGTGGGTAGATATGACGTCACCATGTAGTTGGTCACGTTGTACAACAACACGATTCCCATGCAGATCAACAGCGCCCGCCAATGATCGGTGAAGATCTTCCCGATCGACCTCCGGCCGCTCTCCTGCGCCTTGACCTTGTTGTCGTGTTCGTCGAGTTGCTTGCGGAACGCGGGCGTATCTTCCAGCTTGAGCCGCAGGTACAGCCCGATCAGCCCCATCGGACCCGCGACGAAGAACGGTATGCGCCAACCCCATTCGATCATGGTGGCGTCGCCCAACACCGCGTTGAGGATCGTCACCAGGCCCGAGCCCATCGCGTAACCGACGAAGGTGCCGAAGTCGAGCCAACTTCCGAGGAACCCGCGCCGCTTGTCGGGTGAATATTCTGCGATGAACGTCGTTGCACCGCCGTATTCACCACCGGTGGAGAAGCCTTGGACCAAGCGGGCGACGAGCAGCAGAATCGGTGCCCAGATGCCGATGGTCGCGTAACTGGGGATGAGGCCGACAGCCAGAGTGCCGATCGCCATCATGATCATGGTGGCGGCCAATACCTTCTGCCGACCGATCCGGTCACCGAGCGGCCCGAAGAACAGGCCGCCGAGCGGACGAACGACGAACGCTGCCGCGAACGTGGCGAACGTCGAGATGAGTTGCACCGCAGGCGTGGCATCGGGATAGAACACCTTGCCCAACGTTGCCGCCAGATAGCCGTACACACCGAAGTCGAACCACTCCATCGTGTTGCCGAGAGCAGCTGCCGAGACGGCGCGCTTGAGCATCGGCTGATCGACCACAGTGATGCCCTCCTCCGAGAGGGCCGGCTTCGTGCGCATCCGTTTCGAGAACGCAACGCGGCGAAGATGCTGGACGTGGCGGCGTCCCCATGTGGCCTGCTCTCGGCCGGGTTCGAGACTGGGCACTGATGTCATTCGTTCAACGTTAGCCAGACAAACGATTCGTTTTCAAACGACCGCTGTGCAGATCGACGCACACACTCGGGCGAATGCCCAGGTGAACGCGCGCAACGACGAATGTGCCACACCGCTTTGGCAATCGAGGCATTACGGTCAATGCGGACAACGGTTTCCGCGGCGGATTGTCACCGAACGGGCGGGTACTGGCACGATGGACCAGTGCCGAACCACGATTACGGACTCACGCTGAACTGGACGGGCAACCGCGGTGCTGGGACCACCGGTGCCGAAGCCTACGACCGCGATCACATCGTGTCGGCACCCGGGAAACCCGACCTGCACGCGAGCTCCGATCCGAGCTTCCGCGGCAATCCCGAACGCTGGAATCCCGAGGAGATGCTCGTCGCCTCGCTGTCCAGTTGCCACATGCTCTGGTACCTCGGACTCGCGGCCGCATCCGGAGTGGTGGTCACCGAATACACCGACTCCCCCACCGGAGTGATGACCGAACAATCCGATGGTTCGGGTCAGTTCGTCGAGGTCACCCTGGCTCCGGTCGTGACCGTTGTCGACCCGTCGATGGTGCCGCGCGCCGAGAAACTGCACGCGTCTGCGTCGTCGAAGTGCTTCATCGCGCGATCGGTCAACTTCCCGGTGCGGCACACCCCGACGACCGAGGTCGCATCGTGACCGTCCCCATGATCGTCGACGTCGACACCGGAATCGACGATTCTCTCGCCTTGCTGTACCTGCTGGCCAGCGACGATGCCGAGATCCTCGGTATCGCATCCACCGCGGGCAATGTGCCGGTGAACCAGGTTGCTGCGAACAATCTCGCCTGGCTCGACCTGTGCCGCGCGGGTGACGTCGAGGTCTCGCTCGGCGCACAGGTACCCCTCGTGGCGCCGCTGATGACCACCGAGGACACCCACGGCCCGCAAGGCATCGGGTACGCGGAGCTTCCGGTGTCCACGCGGTCGCTGTCCGGCCGGGACGCCACCACGATGTGGGTGGAGCTGGTTCGTTCGCGACCGGGTGAGATCACCGGACTGGTCACCGGTCCGCTGACCAATCTCGCGCTGGCGATCCGTCGGGATCCCGAGCTACCTCGACTGCTGAAGCGACTGGTGTTGATGGGCGGCGCATTTCAGCACCAGGGCAACACGACACCGACTACCGAATGGAACATCGCCGTCGACCCCGAGGCCGCAGCGGAAGTGTTCGCAGCCTTCTCCGGACTACCGCCGGAACGACATCCCATCGTCTGCGCGCTCGACATCACCGAGACCATCGAAATGACCCCCGATCACATCCGACGGCTGGCAGCGCGAGCGCGGAGCCTTCCGCCCGAGGTGATCTCGCCCGACGACGCACCGGGTGTTCGATCGACGGCGTCGAACCCGATCGTGCGGCACTTCTCCGATGCGGTGCGGTTCTACATGGAATTCCATCGCGATCACGATCAGGGATTCTTGGCGCACATGCACGACCCCTTCGCGGCGGCCGTCGCACTGGATGCCGATATCGCCACCTACCGTCATGCGACCGTCGACGTCGAACTCGTCGGAACCCTCACGCGCGGAACGACGGTCGCGGACTGGCGCGGTATGTGGGGCAAGGCCCCCAATGCGGCGATCGCAACACACACCGATCCCGAGGCATTCTTCGATCGACTCATCGAACGCGTCGGAGCTCTTGCCGACCGGCTCTATCCCGCGCTCCCGGCCGCCGGGGCAGATTCAGGAGTCGAACGCGTCGAGTAGCTCCTGGGCGGCCAGCGCGGCCGTCAGAGAACCGTCGCGTACCCGGGCTTCGACGTCGCCGCGGATGGCCTTGACGGACGGGTTCTGCGCCAGCCGGCGCAGCAGTTGGTCGTTGACCATCGTCCACGTCCAATCGACCTGCTGCTTGCGACGCTTCTCCGCGAATTCGCCTGCGTCACTGAGCACTTGCTGATGGCGCAGCACGGTGTCCCAGTACTCGTCGAGTCCGGTGCCCTCGATGGCGCTCATGGTCAACACCGGGGGCTTCCAGATCGCATCGTGCGGATAGATCAGCCGCAGCGCGCCCGCCAATTCCCGCGCCGCGTTCTTCGCGTCGGTCGCGTGCTTGCCGTCGGCCTTGTTGACGGCAACCAGATCGGCGAGTTCGAGAACGCCCTTCTTGATGCCCTGCAACTGATCTCCGGTACGCGCGAGCGTCAGGAACGTGAAGCAGTCGACCATGTTCGCGACCGTCACCTCGGACTGCCCGACGCCCACCGTCTCCACCAGAATGACGTCGAAGCCTGCCGCTTCGAGGAGCACGATCGTCTCCCTCGTCGCACGTGCGACACCACCCAGGGTTCCCGAGGTCGGAGACGGCCGAATGTATGCGTTCTCCTGCACCGCGAGACGCGACATCCGGGTCTTGTCACCCAGGATCGAACCACCGGTACGCGTCGACGACGGATCGACGGCGAGCACCGCGACCCGGTGCCCCTTCTCGATCAAGCGCATCCCCAGCGCGTCGATGAAGGTCGACTTGCCGACCCCCGGCACGCCGGTGATACCGACGCGATGGGAACCACCCGCATCGGGCAGAACCCGAAGAAGCAACTGCTGAGCCAGATCACGATGATCCGAGCGAGTGGACTCGACCAGCGTGATGGCACGCGCCAGCCCGGATCGCTCGTTCGCACGGACCGAATCGGCCACCGCGTCGATATCGATGGTTCGGCCTCTCGGCGACGGTGCACCGGTCGGAGAACCCGTCTTGTCGTTCGGAGAACCCATACTCAGGCGTTGGCCTCGCGTGGTGCGTGCCCCAGCGCAACGGACAGCTTCTCCACCAGCCCGATCGCCGCGTCGGCGATGACGGTGCCCGGAGGGAAGATCGCCGCAGCGCCCGCCGCGTAGAGCTCGTCGAAATCACCGGGCGGGATGACGCCACCGACGACGATCATGATGTCCTCACGGCCGACTTCGGCCAAGGCCTGTCGCAAGGCGGGCACCAGCGTCAGATGGCCTGCGGCCAGCGACGACACCCCGACGACGTGCACGTCGTTGTCGGCGGCCTGCCGGGCCACCTCCTCGGGGGTCTGGAACAGCGGGCCGACGTCGACGTCGAAGCCGATGTCCGCGAACGCCGTGGCAATCACCTTCTGACCTCGATCGTGCCCGTCCTGACCCATCTTGCACACCAGGACGCGAGGCCGACGGCCCTCGTCCTCGGCGAACTGCTCGACCAGCGCGGTGGCGCGGGTGATGTTCTCGGATTTGCCTGCCTCGTCGCGGTACACACCACTGATTGTCCGGATTTCGGCCTGATGGCGCCCGTAGACCTTCTCCAGTGCATCGGAGATCTCGCCGACGGTGGCCATCTTGCGTGCCGCGTCGATGGCGAGAGCCAGCAGGTTGTTCTCCATCCCCGGCTGGTCCGAGGCCGCCGCTCTGGTCAGGTTCGCCAGGGCTGCCTCGACCTCGGCGGTGTCCCGTTCGGCCCGCAGCCGCTCGAGCTTCTCTATCTGCTCGCGCCGAACCTTGGAGTTCTCGACCTTGAGCACCTCGATGGTGTCGGGCTCGTCGGGAACGTACTTGTTGACGCCAACCAGGGGTTGACGGCCGGAGTCGATCCGCGCCTGGGTGCGGGCCGCAGCCTCCTCGATGCGCAACTTGGGGATGCCCTCGCCGATGGCCTGAGCCATGCCGCCTGCTTCCTCGACCTCGGCGATGTGTGCCCGAGCCCGATTCGCGAGCTGGTGGGTGAGCCATTCGACGTAATGCGAGCCGCCCCACGGATCGATCGGGCGCACGGTGTTGGACTCCTGCGCGATGAGCAGCTGGGTGTTGCGGGCGATGCGCGCCGAGAAGTCCGTCGGCAGGGCGAGTGCCTCGTCGAGGGCGTTGGTGTGCAGCGACTGGGTGTGCCCCTGGGTGGCCGCCATCGCCTCCACACAGGTGCGGGCAACGTTGTTGAACACGTCCTGTGCCGTCAACGACCAGCCCGACGTCTGCGAATGAGTGCGCAGCGAACGGGATTTGGCGCTCTTGGGCTCGAACTGCTGCACGAGCTCGGCCCACAGCAGACGCCCGGCACGCAGCTTGGCGACCTCCATGAAGAAGTTCATTCCGATGGCCCAGAAGAACGACAGTCGCGGTGCGAAGGTATCTATGTCCATGCCTGCATCCAGACCGGCCCGGATGTACTCGACACCGTCCGCGAGGGTGTAGGCGAGTTCGAGATCGGCTGTGGCTCCGGCTTCTTGGATGTGGTAGCCGGAGATGGAGATCGAGTTGTACTTGGGCATCTTCTCGCTGGTGTACGCGAAGATGTCCGAGATGATGCGCATCGACGGTTTCGGCGGATAGATGTAGGTGTTGCGCACCATGAACTCTTTGAGAATGTCGTTCTGGATGGTGCCGGCGAGTTTCTCCGGCCCGACGCCCTGCTCCTCGGCGGCCGCGACGTACAGCGCCAGGATCGGCAGCACAGCGCCGTTCATGGTCATCGAGACCGACACGCTACCGAGGTCGATGCCGTCGAACAGTTGCCGCATGTCGTAGATGGAATCGATGGCGACGCCTGCCATTCCGACGTCACCTTGCACTCGGGGGTGATCGGAGTCGTAGCCGCGGTGGGTGGCCAGGTCGAACGCGACCGACAGACCCTTCTGGCCGGCCGCCAGGTTACGGCGGTAGAACGCGTTGGACTCCGCCGCCGTGGAGAAACCTGCGTACTGGCGGATGGTCCACGGCTGGTTGACGTACATCGTCGGGTACGGCCCGCGGAGAAACGGCGGAGCACCCGGGTAGCTGTGCAGCGGGTAGCCCTCGGCCTCGGCGGCTGCACGGTCTGCCTCGGTGAACACCGGCTTGACGTCGATGCCCTCGGGGGTGGACCACACCACCTGCTCGGGCGTGTAGAAGTTGGCCTTCGCGCCCTGCCGTACATGGGCGTCGACGTCCTGGGCCGACGGCGGCGTCGGCGTCGGCTCGTCGGGGTCGACCAGTGGCACGTCGGCGAAACTGCCGATGGTGTGCGAGATTCGGTTCTCGTCGGTCGTCACTTCGAGGCTCCCAGGGTGTCGAGAAGTTCGGTCAGCACTGCCACGGCGTCGATCTTCGCGGTCAGAAATCCGTCGGGACGCGAGGTGCCCTCGGTGCCGGTGAAGATCTTCTCGGGGCCGGCAAGCAGCACCTGGGTGACGCCTGCGGCCCGCAATGCATCCACGGCAGTGGCGGCCTCGTCGGCGTACCGCTTGTCGGTTCCGCACACCACCGCTATCCGAGCTCCGGACGTCTCTACCGATCCGGCGATTCCGTCGACGGTCAGGGGGCCGGGATCGACGGCCTCGATTCCGCCCGACGCCAGCAGGTTCGACGCGAACGTCGTTCGGACATTGTGTTCGGCGACGCTGCCCAGCGGCACCAGGAGCACCGTCGGGCGCGAATCGTGCTCGGCCAGATAGGCATCAGACCGGTCTCGCAGCGACTCGAATGCCCGGCCGTACCGATACACCGTTGTCGAGCCCTGCGGCGCGGTTCGTTGGGGATCGAGCGGAGCCTCGGCCAGGTTGGGAAATTCGTTGACGCCCGTCAGCGGGGTGACTCGGTGAGCGATGTCGGAATCGCGTTCGGCGCGGGTCTTCTCGATCGCAGTCATCAGCGAACCGTCGTCGACGGCGGCGCGGAAACCTCCGGACGTTTCGATGGTCTGGAAGAACTCCCAGGCCTTCGCCGCGACCGCTGCCGTCAGCTCCTCGATGTACCAGGACCCGGCACCGGGATCCAGGACCCGTCCGAGATGCGCTTCTTCGAGCAGCAGCAGCTGGGTGTTTCGGGCGATACGGGCCGCGAATGTCTTCGACACCCCGGCTGCGCCCCCGGCGAGTGCCGCATCGAACGGGAGCACGGTCACCGAATCGGCACCGCCCACTCCCGCTCCGAACGACGCCAGCGTGGTCCGCAGCATGTTCACCCACGGATCCCGCTGCGACATCATCGCTTCCGAGGTCACCGCATGCTGAGGAGCGTCGCCGGCGTCGGGGACTCCGCACACCTGCGCGATGCGCGCCCACAGCGTGCGAGCGGCCCGGAACTTGGCGATGGTCTGGAACTGGTCGTCGGTGGCCGAGAACCGGAACTCGATCTGCCGCAGGGCATCGGCGATGCCGATACCGGCATCGGTCATGGACCGGAGGTACTCGAGCCCTGCGGCGATCGCCGCACCGAGCTCCTGTGCGTCGCTGCCACCGAGATTGTGGAACACGGTGCCGTCGACCGTGATCGCACGAATCGTCTCGGCACGACCGATCGACTTGCGAGCCAGCTCGAGCGCCTCGGTCATCTCGATCGACTCGGTTCCGCTCAACCCGGCTGTGAGAGTGGACACGCCCAGCCGGATGTCGACTGCGGCGCGCTCGTCGATATCGGCGGAGTCGAGCACCTCGAACACCGCCGCTGCCGCTGCGGACACGTCCCCGCGCGCATCGATCGTCAGCGGTGCGAGCTCGAGAAACACCCCACGCAGAACCTCCGGCAGAGCGGTCGGGTCGACGCCACCGTCGCCGACCGTCAACCACAGGGCGCTGGTGCCGTTGGAGAGCGAATCGAGAATCTGGGTGTTCGCAGTCGCCGCGTCGTCGGCACCGTCGCCCCGGACCGAGCCGTGGCGGGTGCACACCTTCCAGCCCGCGTTGACGTCGCGGTGGGGGTCGCGTCCCCGCAGGTAGGGGAACTGCCCGGGCAGCGGACCTTCCGGTCGTTCGTCGAAGGCGGTGTACAACGGGGACACGGTGATCCCGTCGTACGTCGTGGAATCGAGTAGGTGTTCGGCATCGGCCGGCAGATCGGACACCTCGACCCGACGCGATTTGGCCAGGACACCTGCCACTGCCTTCTGCCAGGCCGCATGAGCGCTGCGTGCGGCATCTTCGTGCGACGCGATGGACACGTGTGCTGCTCCCTCGGTTCGGCCGGGTAGTCCTTCGCCCGACGTGAAGTGATGCTAACCCCACCGAGTTGCACATTATCGTGAGGATCACCTCACGTTCGATCGTGCAGCGCGGCTCTCGGACTCGGGAGGCGACGAGGTGTCGTCTCACGCCGGTACGCTGGCCTCTCGTGACCCGGCACCTGCGTGACGTTCGACTGATCGCGCTGCTGGCGGTGATTGCCGTCTTCGCTCTGGTAGCGGTGTTCGCACCCCATCCGAGTGTCGAACAGATTCGTGATTGGGGTGCGTCCGTCGGTCCGGCATTCCCGCTCGTGTTCTTCGGTGTGCACGCGATCGTGACCGTTGCGCCTGTCCCGAGAACGCTGTTCACGCTCAGTGCAGGAGTGTTGTTCGGGCCCCTGACCGGTCTGGCGGTCACCATCGGCGCGTCGACCGTCAGTGCGATGCTGGCGCTGCTGTTGGTCCGTGCCATCGGTCGCGACGCCGTGGCAGCGCGGATGTCGCACTCGGCTCTCGATTCGGTGGACGAGAGTCTGCGTCGACGAGGATGGCTGGCCGTCGGCTCCCTGCGCCTGATCGCGCCGGTGCCGTTCTCGTTGGTGAACTACGCGTGTGGGGTGTCGGCGGTTCGGCTCGTCCCGTTCGCCCTGGCGACGGCCGTCGGGATGCTGCCGGGCACGCTCGGAATCGTCCTGATCGGCGGAGCGATCGGAGGCCAGACACATCCGGCGCTGCTGGTGTTGTCTGCGGTCTGTATCGCGATCGGTCTGAGTGGGCTGGTGGTGGATTGGCGGCTCTCGCGAGGTTCGCGATCCGTGCCTGCGCCTGCGGGCGGTCGACAGGCCGGGAACCTTGATTCCGACGAATCAAGCCTTGAAGCTTGACTGGACCACATCAACGATCTAGCCTTGTCCGATGTTCGTGCTGACCGTGGACCAACGACGCAGTAGACGCGATATCGATCGCGTGCCCGAACTGCTCGAACGCTATCGCGACCACGAACTGATCCGGCCCTTCGAGCGCACCGCAGGAGACGAAGTGCAAGCCGTCTGCGAGGACGCCGCTACCGTCGTCTCGATCGCTCTCGAACTGGTCGCCACCCCGCACTGGAGCGTCGGCATCGGCATCGGTTCCGTCGAACTCCCGCTACCCGAGACGACTCGCGCCGGACGCGGACCGGCGTTCGAAGCAGCCAGAGACGCCGTGACCCGAGCCAAGAACGCCCCGGCTGCGCTCGCCGTCAGCGGTCCCGACGACGCTGCCGCCGAGGACGCGGAGACGGCATCGACCCTGGTTGCGCTGCTCGTGATCAGACGATCGGACCAGGGGCGAGAAGCGGTGGAACTCATGGCCCGCGGGTTCTCGCAAACCGAGGCGGCCGAACGGTTGAAGATCAGCAAACAAGCCATGTCGCAACGACTCTCGGTAGCCGGCTGGCACGTCGAGAACGCAGGTCGCACCCTGGCGACTCGACTGCTAGACACCGCGAACACGACGGGAAACCACAGGCCATGATCGTTGCCACCCTGGTGCTACTGGCACTGACCGCAATCGCCGCTATCGTCCCCACCGGCACCGGGATTCGCCGATGGCTGCCCACCGTCGCCGCGTCGAGTCTCCTCGTGGCAGCGGCAGTCCTGGCCACGGTGGCCGGACCGGCCTACGGTCTCGGCCATGCCGTCGGAGTCGTCCTGAGCGTCGTCGCAGCAGCCCTGGGTGGAACGGCGGCGGTACCCACCGTGTTTCGCATCGCACGACGACGCAGCGACTCGACCGGAGACGATCCGGTCGAGCCGCTGCGTGGTGGACTGACCATAGGCGTCCTCGAACGCGTGGCCGTCGCCGTGTCGATTCTCGCCGGATGGCCGGAGGGCATCGCGATCGTGCTGGCAGTCAAGGGCCTCGCGCGCTATCCAGAACTGCGCGAATCCCATGCCTCCGAACAGTTCATCATCGGTACCTTCGCCAGCGTCCTGTGGGCTCTGGCCGCTGCCGGGGTCGGCACGGCCCTGATCAGCTGATCGGGGCCGTCCCTCAACGCTGTTCCGGCTCCGGCTCCGGCTCCGCCTCCGGCGACGCCGCCAGGGCACCGACGTCGAACCCCTTCGACAGCTCGGGCGCGGACGCCAGCGACGTGTCGACCGGCTTGCGCGCCACCGCTTCTGCAGCCTTGACCGCCTCGGCGACCGCCGGATCGGTCTTGGTCTCGAACCATTCGGCAACCTCGTCCGAATCGTCCTCCGGCTTGGGCTCGTTGCCGGCCGACTCGTTGGGCTCGTACCGGAACACACCGTCTTCGCCGGGCGCACCGAGTGTCTTGGCGAACCCCTTGAGAGCGTCACCGAAATCGCTCGGGATCATCCACACCTTGTTCGCATCGCCCTGAGCCATCTGCGGCAGCGTCTGCATGTACTGGTACGCGAGCAACTCGGGCGTCGGCTTGCCTGCCTTGATGGCGCCGAACACCTTCTCGATCGCCTTGGCCTGACCCTGAGCTTCGAGGTACTTCGCGGCGCGGTCACCCTGCGCCCGCAGGATGCGGGACTGGCGCTCGCCCTCGGCGGTGAGGATGGCTGCCTGCTTGCCGCCCTCGGCCGCGAGAATCCGGCTCTGCTTGTCTCCCTCGGCCGTCTTGATCGCCGATTCGCGATGGCCTTCGGCGGTGAGGATGGTCGCTCGCTTCTCGCGATCGGCCTTCATCTGCTTCTCCATCGACTCCTGGATCGAGGGCGGCGGGTCGATGCTCTTGAGCTCGACTCGGGCCACGCGCAGGCCCCAACGGCCGGTGGCCTCGTCCAGTACGACCCGCAGCTGCCCGTTGATCGAATCACGCGAGGTGAGAGTTTCCTCCAGCGTCATTCCACCGACGACGTTGCGCAGAGTGGTGGTGGTCAACTGCTCGACACCGACGATGTAGTTGTTGATCTCGTACACGGCCGATTGCGGGTTGGTGACCTGGAAGTAGACGACGGTGTCGATGGACACGGTCAGGTTGTCCTTGGTGATCACCGGCTGCGGCGGAAACGACACGACTCGCTCACGCAGGTCGACCTTGGCACGGATACGGTCGACGAACGGCACGAGAAACGTGAGCTGACCGGACACGGTGCGCGTGTAGCGGCCGAGCCGCTCGATCACGGCGGCCTCGGCCTGCGGGACGATCGAGATGGACTTGGCCATCAACACCGCGACGAATGCGACGATGACAGCCAGTGCGATGAGTGCTTCCACGTGGCTACGGTCCCTTCCATACGACGGCGGTTGCGCCGTCTATTTCCATCACGGTCACGGTGGTACCCGGGGCATAGACCTCGGTCTCGTCGAGTGGACGAGCGGTCCACACCTCCCCACCGAGCTTGATCTGGCCTTCGTGGGCAGTGACCTGCTCGAGAACGATCGCACTCTTGCCGGTGAGCGCAGCCATCCCCATCGGGGTTTCGGGCGGAGTCGCGAAGCGACGCAACAGTATCGGTCTCAGACCGAGCACCAATGCCAGCGACAGGACGCCGAAGACGATCGCATCGGCCCACACCGGGAAGTCGGTCAGAGCCGATACGCCTGCGGTGCCGAGCGCGCCGCCGGCGATCATGAGAAGAAAGAAGTCGCCCGTCAGTGCCTCGGCACCGGCGAGAACCACTGCCGCTATGAGCCAAATGATCGCTGCCACAGCCTCCATCCAAGCACGAATCGGACAATTGCCGGTGCGTTGCTGGACACAGCCCTACTCGGTGACGAAGTCGACCAATTGCTCGACGGCTCCGATCAACGGTGCTTCGAGATCACGGAAGCTCGACACCGACGAATACACCCGACGCCACCCCTCCCGCGGACTGCCCCACCCCAACTCTCGACAGATTCCGGTTTTCCAATCCTCACCCCGCGGGATCTTCGGCCAAGCGTCGATGCCGACAGCAGCGGGCTTGACCGCCTCCCAGACGTCGATGAACGGATGACCGGTGACCAGAACGTGTTCGCCCAGCGACCTCGTCAACTTCGACTCCTTGGAACCGGTCACCAAGTGGTCCACCAGAACTCCCACACGGCGGCCCGGTCCGGGACCGAATTCCGCCAACCGCTCCCCCAGATTGTCCAGACCTTCCAGATGCTCGACGACCACGCCCTCCACCCGAAGATCGTGTCCCCACACACTTTCCACCAGGGCCGCGTCGTGCACGCCCTCGACCCAGATGCGACTGGCGCGGGCGGTGCGCGCGCGCAGGCCCTCGACCTTGGTCGAACCGGATGCGGAGCGCGTCGGTGCCGCCGCAGCCGCCGCAGGCTTGGGCCGAACCAGGGTGACCCGACGTCCGTCGATCAGGAACGCCGCCTCGCGCAGGGCGAACAGCCGCGTCGTGCGGGCACCGTCCTCGAGCCGGACGAAATCTCCGTCGTAGGTGCGCTCGAAGCCGACCACGGCACCGCAGTACCCGGTGCCTGCATCTTCGACGACCAATCCGCGCTCGGCCGACACCTCCGGTGCCGGAACCTTGCGCATGCGACTGTGCCCTCTGAGAATGTCTCCGCCGTACATGTCGTTCACGGCGACCAACGCTAGCGACACCGGCGTCCCGAGCACGGTTCGCCACGCCGACCTATGCTCGTGAGTCGTGTGTTCCTCAAGCGCAAGTCTCGCCCTGTGGGCCGGTTCCTGGCTGGCCGGTGCCAGCTCGCCCGACGACGTCATCGACGCCATGTACGAGTGGGCACCTATGCATCTGGTGGGTGCAGGCGATGCGGACGCGGCAGTGAATTTCGGGCTCGAGCATCCCGGCTACGCCGATGGAATCGCGGGCCTGCTGCACGCGATCAGGGCGGCTGCAACAGCGTCGACTCCCGAGGCCGGCGACGATCGAGTCAAACTCGTTCTGCCTGCCCCCGGCGCAGTGACTGGACTGCCCGCGAACACGGATTTCTCGCGTGCCGCCCTGAACGCGGGGCAGGCCGTGATCGTCGGGACCTCGGGCAACGCCGGCATCGGTGTGGTGCCCGTCGTGGAGGGACCGGATGTGTTGCGCTGGACCGTCTACTCGATCGTCGTCCCCGAGCACGGTCATCGAGATCAGGGGTTGGGTGAGGCCGAGTACGAAATGCGTGAGGCCGTGCGCGGCGCAGCGGACGCTCTCGCGCAGATGCAGTCGCTACCCACCCGCACCCTCGACACCGATCCGCGCACCCGTATCGCCGCACTGATCGCCGACGCGGCACGGCATCGCTACCCGGCAGAGATGTCCGACAGAGCGTTCCGCGTCCTCGAATCGGCAGATCGGGTCGCCGCCATTCTGACGGTCGCGGCGGGATCGGCTCCGTCGGAGGCACCGACCGCGTCGGCAGCCGCGGCCCGTGAAGAACTCGTTCGACCGCTGTGGGCTGCGGTGCGCACCGCGCGCACCATTGCGGTCGCGACGAGCATCGAAGCGGCGATGCACTCCGCCTGACACCCCGTCGGACGCAGGTGCCGGGCGGACGCGTTCACGACGTGGCTGCGGGCCTGGAGGGCCGGGTGGGCTGCTCACAACAGCCGACGGCGCAGCGACTGCCGTCCAGCGTCGAACCGTAGCCGGGCACACTGCCGAGGCCGCGGCACCGTCCACCGACTCGGTATTCGTCCACGAGCTCGCGAATCATCTGCGGAAAACGCGCATCGGATCCGGGAGTACCTGCACGGGCGAAGGCCATTCCCAGTTCACGGGCTTTCTCCTCCGCTTCGGTGTCCAGATCCCACACGACCTCGAGGTGGTCGGACACGAATCCGATCGGACACACGATGACGGCGTCGACGGACTTCTCCGACAGCGCTTCGAGGTGATCACAGATGTCGGGGTCGAGCCACGGCACCTGCGGAGGGCCGGAGCGGGATTGCCACACCAGGTCGTAATCGTCGACGCCCGACGCGGCTGCGACGAGCCTCGATGCCTCGGCCACCTGACGGCTGTAGAGGTGACCGCCGTCCTGGGGCGGGCCCGCATTGGCGTCGGCGGCCGAGGGGATGGAGTGTGCGGTGAACACCAGACGTGCACCGGCGCGGTGCTGCTCGGGCAGCGAGGCTCGCGCCGATGCGACGGCGTCGCCGAACGCGTCGACCATCAGCGGGTGGTCGTAGTACTGCCGGATCTTGAGCAGATGCGGTGCATCGTCACCGACGGCGGCGCGGGCCCGGGCGATGTCCTCGTGGTACTGCCTGCATCCGGAGTATCCGCCCCACGCGGAGGTCGGGAAAACGAGCGCGTTCCTGATTCCGTCCGACTTCATGGTCGCGACGGTGTCCTCGATCATCGGATGCCAGTTGCGGTTTCCGAAATAGATCGGCAGATCGACTCCGGCGGAATCGAATTCGCTGCGGAGCGCCTCGATGATGTCTCTGTTGAGTCGGTTGATCGGCGAGACTCCGCCGAAGTGCATGTAGTGCTCGACGACGGCGTCGAGCCGCTCGGGCGGCACTCCACGACCGCGAGTGACGTTCTCCAGGAACGGGCGTACGTCGGCGGGCTGTTCCGGCCCGCCGAACGAGAGCACCAACAATGCGTCGAAGTCTCCAGGGGTGGTCATGTTTTCCATTGTGCCCCCGTCGCCGACCGGCCCCTGCGGGGGTCCGATCGGCGAACCAAACCTCTCGGCGGGCGCACGTGCGGGTGCGCCCACCGCGGCATCACATGTTCTCGGGCAGGTACGTGTTGTGGCTGGCTCCGCCGTCGACGTACACGATGGATCCGGTGGTGCCGGGCAGCCAATCCGAGAGCAACGCGACGATGGACTTGGCGACGACGGTGGGGTCGTTGACATCCCAACCGATCGGGGCAGCACCGTCCCAGTAGACGTTGAGCTGGTTCATCTTTGCCGCGTCGTCCGTGGCCGTACCCGCGATGGCCTTGGCGGCGAGGGTCTTGATGGGGCCGGCAGCGACGAGGTTGGAGCGAATGCGCTTGGCGGCGCCCACTTCCCGGGCCACGTAGCGGTTGACCGATTCGAGAGCAGCCTTGGCCACGCCCATCCAGTTGTAGTACGGCATCGACGTACGAGGATCGAAGTCCATTCCGACGATGGAGCCACCCTCGTTCATGACCGGCAGAACTGCACGCGCAAGCGATGCGTAGCTCCACGCCGAGATCTCGAATGCCTTCGCGGCGTCGGGGCCGGGGCCGTCGAGGAACGGCTTGGCGTCGGGGCCCATCAGGGTGCGGGGCGCGAATGCGATCGAGTGCAGAACCCCGTCGATACCTTCGGGCGCGACCTCGCGAACGCGGTCGGCCAACGCCGCCAGGTGCTCCTCGTTGGTGGCGTCGAGCTCGATCGCCGGCGGCACCTCCTTGGGTAGACGCTGTGCGATGCGGTCGATGAGCCGGAGCCGATCGAACCCGGTGATGATCACCTTGGCACCCTGCTCCTGCGCCATGGCCGCGGCGTGGAACGCGATCGAGGCATCGGTGATGATGCCGGTGACGAGAATGGTCTTGCCTTCGAGCAATCCGCCCATAGTGCTGTGTTCCTTAGCTTTCGAAGATGAAATCGATGACGTCGAACTGAAAAATACTGTGCAAGAACGGCTCTCAGTGACCCATGCCCATGCCGCCGTCGACGGGGATGACGGCACCGGACACGTAGGAGGAGTCGGGGCCGGCCAGGAAGCTCACGACCGCCGCGACGTCCTCGGGCTGCCCCAGACGCTGAAGCGGGATGAATTCCTTGGCCTTGCCGCGTAATTCGTCGGAGAGTTCTGCGGTCATGTCGGTTTCGATGAATCCCGGGGACACCACGTTCGCGGTGATCGAGCGTGATCCGAGCTCACGAGTGATCGACCTCGCCATGCCGATGACACCGGCTTTCGAGGCGGCATAGTTGATCTGCCCCGGTCCGCCGGCCATGGCCACGACCGAACTCAGGAAGATCATCCGGCCCCAACGCGCGCGCAGCATGGCACGGTTGGCGCGCTTGGCGACCCGAAAGGCCCCGGTCAGGTTCGCGTCGATCACGCGCTGGAACTGCTCCTCGGTCATGCGCATCAGCAACGTGTCGTCGGTGATTCCGGCGTTGGCCACGAGCACCTCGACCGGACCCTGCTTCTCCTCGACCTCCTTGAAGGCCGCGTCCACCGAGGCGGAGTCGGTGACGTCGCAGACGACTCCCAACAGCCCGTCGGGGGCGCCGGAGCCGCGGTGGGTGACGGCCACCTTGTGTCCGTCGGCTAGGAGCCGCTGGGCAATGGCGAGACCGATACCTCGGTTACCTCCGGTGACGAGTACCGATCGCGCGATGAAGTCAGGTGTGGACATGCCTAGCAACCTATCTGTTCGTCCTGGAATGACAAAGCGAAACTTACTGGTGAGTAAGAACAAAGATCACGGCAGACGTTGCCGCATCACCAACGCCGAACCGAGGCCGACCGATATGCAGAGAACACCGAGTATCAGCCACGGACGCGACGCGTCGCCGCGGGTGATCTCGAACCCGATCTGTTCTTCGAGGGTGTCGTAGACGTCTCGGAGACCCTCGAGCGACGACGCGGAGAAGAAGCTGCCGCCGGACAGGTTCGCGATCTCTCGCAACGACGGATCGTCGACCGGTACGGGGACGCGTTCGACGCCGTTCTCGTCCTCGATCTCGACCGAGCCGTAGCTGGTGCCGAACGAGATCGTGGAAATGGGCACGTTCTTGTCCTTGGCGGCACGCGCCGCGGTGTACCCGCCGCGTGGGTCGTCGAGGTTCTGCGGGACGGTCTGCTTACCGTCCGAGAGCAGCACGATGCGCGCAGGCGGTGCCGCGTCGCCGCCGCCGAGGATGGCACCGAGAGTGTCGATGGACTGGAGCGAGGTGAAGATCGCCTCGCCTGTGGCCGTTCGCTCGCTGAGCTGCAACTTGTCGATGGCGGACTTGGTGGCCTCGCGGTTGGCCGTTGGCGAGACCAGAACCGAGGCCGTACCGGCGAACGCGACCAGTCCGAGATTGATGCCGGGTGTCAGACCGTCGGCGAAGGATTTCGCTGCTTCCTGCGCGGCGGCCAACCGAGTCGGCTCGACGTCCGTGGCCTCCATGGACAGTGACACGTCGATCACCAGCATGACCGTTGCCCGGTTCCGGGGCACGCGTTGATCGGCGGTGGGGCCGGCCAACGCGACGGTGAGGAACATCAGGCCGACCAGAACGAGAGCCGTCGGCAGGTGCCGCAGCCGATTGGGCCGATCGGGTGCGACGGACTCGAGCAGTTCCATGTTGGAGAACCGCAGTACGTGCTTCTGCTTGCGCCGCTGGACCCAGACGTAGCCGACCGTCAGTGCGACGACGACGACGAGAAAGCCCAGCCACCACGGCGAGGCGAAATCGGTCAGGCTCATCGCGGCGCCCGCGCGGTGTTGGTGAACCCGGCCCCGATGGTGTGCCTGCGTGCGGTCACGAACCGTACGACGTCGGCGATCCAGTCACCGTCGGTACGGAGCGTCAATCGAGGTGCGCCGCACCGCCGCAGCGCTTTCTCCACGTCGTCGCGGTGTGCCGCGGCTGCGCGCGCGAAATCTGCCCGCAACCGCGGTGTCGTACTGAATTCGCGAGTACGACCGGATTCCGGATCGTGGAGAACGACGTCACCGACGTCGGGCAGTTCGAGATCACGTGGGTCGAGGACCTCGACGGCCAAGACGTCGTGCCGCGCGGAGATGGCCCGGAGCGAGCGCTCCCAGTCGATCGGCCCGAGAAAGTCGCTGATCACCACTGCCATTCCACGGCGTCGTTCGGGGCGTCGCAACGCTTCGATGGCCGCGCGCAGGTCGCCGCGCACACCGTCGGCTGCAGCAGGAGTGGTGGCAATGGCGCGAAGCATCGACTGCGTGTGCACGCGGCCGCCCCGTGCCGGAATGCGGTTGGTGTCCGAACCTGTTGCCACCACCGCGCCGATTCGATTTCCGCCACCGCCGGACAGGTGCGTGATGGCAGCCGAGGCCGCGACCGCGAGGTCGCGCTTCTCGCACCCGGTGGTGCCGAAGTCCAGGCTGGCCGACAGATCGACCACGAGCCAGGTCTCCAGCTCGCGGTCGGCGACGGACTGCCGCACGTGCGGATGCGTCGTACGCGCGGTGACCGACCAGTCCATCTGGCGAACGTCGTCACCCGGCTGGTACTCCCTGGCATCGCCCGGCTCGGACCCCGGACCGGGTATCAATCCGAGATGGTCACCGTGCAACACCCCGTCCAGCCGTCGACGCACGGTCAGTTCCAGGGTCCGCAGCGCTGCGGCCAGCTTCGGATCACGCAGCTCACCCGAGCGGAACGACGGTGGCCGGGAAACGACGGCTCGGCCCGCGGAGGCGGTGTCGGGTCCGCTCACTGCCCCGGCGTACCGATCGATGATCCGTCACCGGACGGCTTCTGCAGAGACGGTGCGGGCTGGCCGTACTGCCCGGCTTGCGGATGGCTCTGGGGCCCTGGCTGCTGGGGACCCGGCTGCTGGGGCGCAGGCGGTTGGCCCTGGCCGGGAAACTGACCGGGTGCCGGGTACTGCCCCTGCGGCGGGTAGGGCCCCTGCGGCTGACGTCCGTCGAAGTGCTGCCCGGCCGGACCCCCTCCGTTGCTCTGCGGCACCGGTACCGCCTGCGGCGACACCTGCGGTAGACCGACGGTCTGCAGCACCCGGGAGATGACCGTCTCGGGGGTCACCTCGTCGGCCAGAGCGTCGTAGGAGAGCACGAGACGGTGCCGGAGCACGTCGGGAATGACTTCGAGAACGTCCTGAGGAACGACGTAGTCGCGACCACGGAGCAGAGCCAGTGCGCGGGAGGCCGCGATGATGCCGAGTGTCGCACGTGGCGATGCACCGTAGGCGATCCAGCTCGCCACGTCGTCCATCCCGAACTGCTCGGGCGTTCGGGTAGCGGCGATGACCCGCACCACGTAGTCGACGAGCGCGTGGTGCACGAACACCGAGCTGGCCAGATTCTGCAGCCGAACCAACTCGGCCGGGTCGAGGATCTGCTTGGGCTCGGGGGCCTTGATGCCCATGCGGTAGACGATCTCGCGTTCCTCTTCGACCGTCGGGTAGTCGACGACGATCTTGAACAGGAACCTGTCTCGCTGAGCTTCGGGAAGGGGGTACACACCCTCGTTCTCGATGGGGTTCTGCGTGGCCATCACCAGGAACGGGTCGGGCATCGGGAACGTCTTGCCGCCGATGGTCACGTGCCGCTCCGCCATGACCTCGAGCAGTGCGGACTGAACCTTGGCCGGTGCACGGTTGATCTCGTCGGCCAGCACGAAGTTGGCCACGACGGGTCCCAGTTCGGTGTCGAACTCCTCACGGCCCTGACGGTAGATCCGGGTGCCGACGAGGTCGGTGGGCACCAGGTCGGGAGTGAACTGAACTCGTGAGAACGAACCACCCACCACCCGTGCGAAGGTCTCGACGGCGAGGGTCTTGGCGACACCGGGGACGCCCTCGAGCAACACGTGTCCGCGTGCGAGCAACCCCACCAGAATGCGCTCCACCAGTCGGTCCTGACCGACGATCACGCGCTTGACCTCGTACACGGCCTTCTCGAGAAGTTGGACGTCCTCGGCCAGGGCCGGACTGTCCACCCGCTTCGGCTCCGCACTCGGTGGATTCGGAGTCGCAGACTCGACTCGCGTCGACCCCTCGTCGTTCGAAATCCGGCCGTCACGTGATGTCACCAAGAATTCACCGCTTTCAGTCGATCGTCGTCGGGCTCGTTTCGTACCGCCGCAATCAACTATTCCAGGTGATCGGTGTGTGCGCCGAAAGGCACCCCCGACGGGAAGCCGGAGTGGAGCCTGCGGAACGACTCGAGAAGCCGGAGTGGAGCCTGCGGAACGACTCGAGAAGCCGGAGTGGAGCCTGCGGAACGACTCGAGAAGCCGGAGTGGAGTCTGCGGATCGCGGTCAGGACACCATGCGCACGGCGTACGGCGTCATTCCGCTGTAGCGAACGTCGGACACCTTCACCACCGAACCCGATTGCGGGGCTTCGAGCATCTTGCCGTCGCCGAGGTAGAGCGCGACGTGTTGGCTGGCGTTGGGTCCGTAGAAGATCATGTCGCCGCGCTTCATCTCCGAGGACGGTACCTGCTTACCGGCGGTGTATTGGTAGCCGGTGTAGTGCGGTAGCGAGATACCCAGTCCTGCGAAGGCGTAGATCATCAGCCCCGAGCAATCGAAGCCGACCTTGTTGTAGTCGCCGTAGGTGTCGGCGACTCCGCCGTCCCTGATGCCCTTGGTCGGTCCGTTCTCGTCGCCGCCGCCCCAGGAGTACGGCACACCGAGCTGGCTCATTCCGCGGTCGATCGCCAACTCGACAGCTGCGCTGCCGGTGACGGACGGGGTCGTGGAGGTCTTCGGTTTGGTGGGCGTCTTGGGCTTGGTGGGGGTGGTGGGCGTGGTCGTGGTCGAGCTGTCCGAGTCGGTCGACGCGCTCGAATCGTCGTCCACGTCCACGTGCGAACGCTGGCCCTCGGCGATGGCGGCCGCGCGTTGCTGCGCCGCCAGGTTGGCCGACACTCGGGCAGCTGCCTGCACAGCAGCTTCCTTCGCTGCGGCCGTGGCGGCGGCGATGGCCGCGTCCTCGGCCGCCTTCTGCGCCTCCCAGTCGCCGTATGCGGCTCGCTGGTCTTGCAGACCGGCGACGTTGCTGCGGGCGGCATCGAGTTCGGTCTGCGCCGAGTCGCGCTCCGATTCGATCGTGGCCTTCCGGTCGGCCTCTGCCTGCAGCGCGGCCTGCGCCTCGGCGATGGCCTGCTCGGCCTCCGCCTTCTTCGCCTCTGCTTCCGAGGCAGCGGCGTCGGCCTGCTGCTTGGACTCACGCGCTGCCGAGTCGCGGTTCGCCTGCTCGGTACGGGCTCGCTGTAGGCCGTCGAGTACTGCGTTCTGACTGTTGGAGAGAATCTTCAGGACCTGGGCGCGGTCCAGGACGTCGTCCGGTCCGCTGGATCCCAGGAACGACGCCATCGAGGCGACGCCCGAGCCCTGGGTGTAGCTCGATTTGGCGAACTCGTCGAACTTGGCCTGGGCCGCCTGGATCTGGGTGCCTGCGTCGGCGAGAGCCTGCTGTGCGGCACCGACGACCGCGGCGGCCACGTCGGCCGCGTCGCGCGCATTCTGCAGATCGACCAGGGCCTTGTTTACGCCTTCGCGCTTCGACGCGACCTCGTCGTCGAGTTGGGCGAGCTGCTGGTTGGCCGAGGCGATCGCGTCGATCAGTTGGCCGACTCGGCCGAGGCTCGAATCGACGGCGCTGCCCGCGGCGGCGATGTCGGTGTCCGAGGGGTTGGGCGGTGGCGGTGGTACCGCGGCGGCAACCCCGGGAAGGGTCGCCGTCAACGCGAGAACGAGGCCTGCGCCTACCAGCACGAATCGGGTACGGACGAGTGCACGGCGGTGAGTTCCGCGGACTTGACGTCGGCTCACAAATGTCTCCCTCGGGTCCGGCATTCACTCGGGTTCGCGTCGAACCGTCGTGCCGTCGGGAAGCTCTCCGTCCTCCACCCCGATCGCAGGTGACGGTGAGCGCTCTCGCCGGGCAGGAAAGAAACACGCAGCGATACGACAGGTGCGAACCACGTCAGTCACACCCGAAGCAGTGGCCTCCCGAGTTCCCCACGGATGACAACCGCCTTCTGCGACACTCCTTCCCCAGCAGTGCCAATGGCACCGTACGACACTTCGCACCCTAAAGAAACTCCAGTCACAAATGACACATTGGTAATTTCACCAGGCACAACGCCGTGAACTCGGGGTTTACCGAAAACAATTTTTCCGACTTTTTCGGACGACCCGACGGTCACCATCGGGGCGGGGTCGAACGGGGCGAGCGTCGGTCGGTCGAACGACACTCCGACGCGCGTGTTCAGTCGGCGACGGACTCGCTGTGCGCGCGGTCGTTCGACTCCGAACGCGAGCGATATCTGCGGACCTTCACGACGGCGGTCAGTGCCGCAACCGCGGCGACCACGACGACCAGGCCGCCCGTGAGCAGACCCCACGGTGTCTGATCCTCGACGAGGGTGTCGACGAAGTTGTCGGCCGCCACGACGTGGTTCCCGGTGTAGGTACGGTCCTGGCCTGCTTCGAGGGTCACCCGGCTGATCGAGTCGCTGAACGTACCCACCTGCCCTGGGCTGAGCACGAGAACAGTCCCGCCCTCGCGTGCTCCGACAGCGGTTGCGAGGTCTCGAAGTTGCGAGTCGTGGCGAGGTTCGGTCGGCACGATGACGATGCTCAGATCGATGCCGTGGTCCTCGGCGCGCGCGACGGCCGCGGACAAACCGGCCTCCTCGTCGGCGGGGGCACTGACGCCGGACTCGCGGACCGTGGCGACGATGCTGTCGACGTCCAGACCTGCCGGTATATCGGTGGCAAGTGGGGAAACGGCGTGAATCGGCTCAGGCATCTCTCGTCCAGTCGGTAGGAACCAGTCGGCTCGAACCCTACGTCACCGCCACGTGCGAACCTGGTTGCCCCGCAGGTCCGGCTTCACTACTGAGGTCGCCCTTCATTGCGCAGCCGGGAGCACTGCGTGAGGATCGTCGTGTGGTTCGGTGCCTCCAGACCCACCGAGGACCCGACCGCAGGTTTTCACAGGACAAGCGTACTGTTAGACTTCCATCGAGACACCGACCGTGCGTCCGCCCCGAACTCTCGCTACCGAGATTCGAGGCCGAGGCCCGCAGTCGGCGCCTCGCTTCAACCGTCGACACAGCCCCGTCGGCGGTGTGCCTCATAGACGAGTGGAGCTGAAGTGACCGCAAGTAAAGATTCATTCGGTGCAAAGGGCACCCTCGAAGTCGGAGAGAACTCGTACGAGATCTTCCGACTGTCGGCCTTGCCCGGTGCCGAGAAGTTGCCCTACGCACTGAAGGTCCTCGCGGAGAACCTCCTTCGCACCGAGGACGGTGCAAACATCACCGCCGACCACATTCGTTCGATCGCCTCGTGGGATCCGTCCGCGGAACCGAGCTTCGAGATCCAGTTCACCCCTGCACGCGTCATCATGCAGGACTTCACCGGCGTTCCCTGCATCGTCGACCTCGCCACGATGCGTGAAGCCGTCACCACCCTGGGTGGCGACCCCAACAAGGTCAACCCCCTCTCCCCCGCCGACATGGTCATCGACCACTCGGTCATCCTCGACGTCTTCGGCCGCGCCGATGCTCTCGAGCGCAACGTCGACCTCGAGTACGAGCGCAACGGTGAGCGCTACCAGTTCCTGCGTTGGGGACAGGGCGCGTTCGACGACTTCAAGGTCGTCCCTCCGGGCATGGGCATCGTGCACCAGGTCAACATCGAATACCTCGCACCGACGATCATGACCCGCAAGGGCCAGGCCTACCCCGACACCTGCGTCGGCACCGACTCGCACACCACGATGGTCAACGGCCTCGGTGTGTTGGGCTGGGGCGTCGGCGGTATCGAAGCCGAGGCGGCCATGCTCGGCCAGCCCGTCTCGATGCTGATCCCCCGCGTCGTCGGTTTCAAGCTCTCGGGTGAGATCCAGCCCGGCGTCACCGCGACCGACGTGGTGCTGACCGCCACCGAGATGCTGCGCAAGCACGGCGTCGTCGGCAAGTTCGTCGAGTTCTACGGCGAGGGCGTGGCCGAGGTTCCGCTCGCGAACCGCGCCACCCTGGGCAACATGAGCCCCGAGTTCGGTTCCACCGCAGCGATCTTCCCGATCGACGAGGAAACCATCAACTACCTGCGCCTCACCGGCCGCAGCGACGAGCAGCTCGCGCTCGTCGAGGCGTACGCCAAGGAACAGGGCATGTGGCACGACCCGAAGAACGAGGCCGTGTACTCCGAGTACATCGAACTCGACCTCAACACGGTCGTTCCGTCCATCGCAGGACCGAAGCGCCCGCAGGACCGAATCCTGTTGTCCGAGTCCAAGGTTGCCTTCCGCAAGGACATCCACAACTACGTCGAGGAGAACCACCCGGCGCACGAGGGTGACAGCAAGCTCGACGAGGCACTCGACGAGTCGTTCCCGGCCAGTGATTCCGCTTCGCTGAGCTTCGCCGAAGAGGACTCCGTCGACGTACGTTCTGCCGCATACGGTTCCGAGGGCCGCCCGAGCAAGCCGATTCGGGTCACCACCGACGAGGCCGGCGAATTCGTCCTCGACCACGGTGCCGTCGTCGTCGCAGGCATCACCTCGTGCACCAACACCTCGAACCCGTCGGTCATGCTCGGCGCAGCACTGCTCGCCCGCAATGCCGTCGAGAAGGGGCTGTCCACCAAGCCGTGGGTCAAGACCAACATGGCACCCGGTTCGCAGGTCGTCACCGACTACTACGAGAAGGCCGGCCTGTGGCCGTACCTCGAGAAGCTCGGCTACTACCTCGGTGGTTACGGCTGCACCACGTGCATCGGTAACACCGGTCCGCTGCTCGAGCCGATCTCGAAGGCGATCAACGACAACGACCTCTCGGTCACCGCAGTCCTGTCGGGCAACCGCAACTTCGAAGGCCGCATCTCCCCCGACGTGAAGATGAACTACCTGGCTTCGCCGCCGCTGGTCATCGCCTACGGCCTGGCGGGCACGATGGACTTCGACTTCGAGACCGACGCTCTCGGCGAGGATCACGAGGGCAATCCGGTGTTCCTCAAGGACATCTGGCCGTCCTCGCAGGAGATCGAGGAGACCATCCAGTCCTCGATCAGCCGGGACATGTTCAGCAAGTCCTACGAGACCATCTTCGCCGGTGACAGCCGCTGGCAGAACCTGTCGACCCCCGAGGGCGACACGTTCGAGTGGGATCCCAAGTCGACGTACGTGCGCAAGCCTCCGTACTTCGACGGCATGACGATGGACCCGGCTCCCGTCGAGGACATCAAGGGTGCACGCGTGCTGGCGCTGCTCGGCGATTCGGTCACCACCGACCACATCAGCCCGGCCGGTCCCATCAAGGCGGGTACACCTGCCGCGCAGTACCTGGATTCGCACGGCGTCGAGCGCAAGGACTACAACTCGCTCGGTTCGCGCCGCGGAAACCACGAGGTCATGATTCGCGGAACGTTCGCGAACATCCGCCTGAAGAACCAGCTCCTCGACGACGTCTCGGGTGGCTACACCCGCGACTTCACGCAGGACGGCGGACCGCAGTCCTTCATCTACGACGCGTCGCAGAACTACCAGAAGGCCGGCATCCCGCTGGTCGTGCTGGGCGGCAAGGAGTACGGCAGCGGCTCCTCACGTGACTGGGCCGCCAAGGGCACCTCGCTCCTGGGCGTCAAGGCCGTCATCACCGAGTCGTTCGAGCGCATCCACCGCTCCAACCTCATCGGCATGGGCGTCGTTCCCCTGCAGTTCCCGGCCGGTGAGAGCGCATCGTCGCTCAAGCTGGACGGCACCGAGACCTTCGACATCGTCGGAGTCGCGAAGCTGAACGAGGGCACCACCCCGAAGACGATGACCGTCATCGCCACCAAGGAAGACGGCTCGAAGGTCGAATTCGAGGCAGTGGTTCGCATCGACACCCCGGGTGAAGCGGACTACTACCGCAACGGCGGCATCCTGCAGTACGTGCTGCGCAACATGATCAGAGGCTGAGTGCGCGTCGTCTGACGTACGCCTCGAACGGCGATGGGCCCGGAACCGACAACGTGTTTCCGGGCCCATCGCCGTCTCGGTCGAGGCCCTCATCGAAAGTAGGAAACCCACACGTGCCCAAGGTCAGCGAAGACCACCTGGCTGCCCGTCGAAGCGAGATTCTCGACGGCGCGCGTAAGTGCTTCGGCGAGTTCGGTTACGAGGGCGCGACAGTACGGCGTCTCGAAGAAGCCACCGGCCTGTCGCGCGGAGCCATATTCCACCACTTCAAGGACAAGGACGGGCTCTTCCTCGCGCTGGCTCAGGAAGATGCCCGACGCATGGCCGAGGTCGCGGCCACTCAGGGTCTGGTGCAGGTGATGCGAGACATGCTGGCGCAACCCGAACAATTCGAATGGCTCGGCACGCGGCTCGAGATCACCCGACGATTGCGCACGGACGCGGACTTCCGGTCCAGCTGGGCCGAGAGGTCGGCCGAGCTGACCGACGCCACACTCGGACGACTCGAGCGTCAGAAGACCGCAGGACGACTGCGCGACGACGTACCCAACGACGTCCTCGCCGACTACCTCGATCTCGTACTCGACGGCCTGGTGGCTCGCATTGCGTCCGGCCACGGCGGCTCGAACCTCGCCGCGATCCTGGACCTGGTCGAGGAGTCGGTCCGCAGGCAGGACTGAGCATTGTTACGCGAGCTGGATCAGTTCCAGGTATTCCTGCGACCAGTGGTCCTCGGTGCCGTCGGGAAGCAGAATCACTCGTTCGGGTGAGAGCGCTTCGGCGGCACCGGGATCGTGGGTCACCAGTACGACAGCGCCCTTGTAGCTGCGGAGCGCGTCGAGCACCTGCTCACGGGAGATCGGGTCGAGGTTGTTGGTCGGTTCGTCGAGCAGGAGAACGTTCGCCGCGGAGGACACCAACCCGGCGAGAGCCAAACGGGTCTTCTCGCCACCGGACAGTGTTCCTGCCGGCTGGTCGAGCTGGGGCCCGGTGAACATGAAGGCTCCGAGCAGCGACCGCAGTTCCTGTTCGCCGGTGTCGGGTGCCGCGTGCCGGATGTTCTCCCAGACCGACGCGTGGTCGTCGAGGGTGTCGTGTTCCTGTGCGAAGTATCCGACGCGCATGCCGTGGCCGGGTTCGATCTCACCGGTATCCGCCTTCTCGGTTCCGGCGAGGATCCGCAGCAGCGTCGTCTTGCCTGCACCGTTGAGCCCGAGCACTACGACACGGCTGCCCCGGTCGATGGCGAGGTCGACGCCGGCGAAGATCTCCAGCGATCCGTACATCTTGGTCAGGTTCTTCGCCATCAGCGGCGTCTTGCCGCACGGTGCCGGCTCGGGGAAACGAATGTGCGCCACCTTGTCGGACACCCGTTCGGCATCGAGGTTGGCGAGCAGCTTGTCGGCGCGCTTCGCCATGTTCTGTGCTGCAACGGCTTTCGTCGCCTTGGCCCCCATCTTGGCGGCCTGCACGCGCAGTGCCCCGGCTTTCTTCTCCGCGTTGGCGCGCTCACGACGGCGACGCTGCTCGTCCGTGGCGCGGGCGTCGAGGTACTTCTTCCAGTTCATGTTGTAGATGTCGGCTTCGCCGCGGACGGCGTCGAGGAACCACACCCTGTTCACCACGTCTCCGAGCAGTTCGACGTCGTGGCTGATCACGATGAGTCCGCCCTCGTGGTTCTGGAGGAATCCGCGCAGCCAGGTGATGGAATCGGCGTCGAGGTGGTTGGTCGGCTCGTCGAGCAGCAAGGTGGTGTTCGATCGTCCACCACTGCCGTCGGACGCGGCGAACAGAATGCGAGCCAGCTCGACGCGTCGACGCTGTCCACCGGACAGGGTCCGTAGCGGTTGGCCGAGGATGCGGTCGGCCAGGCCGAGGCTGTTGCAGATGCGGGCCGCTTCGCTCTCGGCTTCGTAACCGCCGAGGGAGGCGAAACGCTCTTCGAGTTCGCCGTATTTACGGACGGCTTTGTCGAGCAGCGCCTCGTCGGCGACCTCGGCCATCAGCGCTTGCTGCTTTTCCATCTTGTGCAGGAGGGTGTCCAGGCCACGGGCCGAGAGCACGCGATCCTTGGCCAGCACGTCGAGGTCGCCTTCTTTGGGATCCTGCGGCAGGTAACCGAGTTCGCCGGTGCGCACGACCTCGCCCGCGTAGGGCTCGCCTTCGCCCGCCAGGATGCGCAACGTGGTGGTCTTTCCTGCACCGTTGCGACCGACCAACCCGATGCGGTCGCCCGCCTGTACCCGGAGCGCGGGCCCCTCGGTGGACAGAAGGGTCCGCACACCGGCACGAACTTCCAGGTCGGTGGCGGTGATCACGCGTGAGCTCCTAGCGATTGCCGAACAAGATCGTCGCCCGTCGACCGACGGGCGAACCATGCCGCCGAACAGCACAGCAAACCCCCATTTTAGCTCAGCATTCACGTGCCCTCACCCAGGAACGACGGTGACACCGGTAACGTCTGATCGATGACCGACGCCTCCGAAACAGTCAGCTCTTCCAGCGCGCCGACCCTCGATCTCGCCGGGCGCACCGCACTCGTCACCGGCGGCAGCCGAGGCATAGGCAAGGCCATCGCCGCGGAACTGCTCGCCCGCGGCGCGAACGTCGCCATCACCGCTCGCAAGCGCGAACCTCTCGTTGCGGCGGCAGCGGAACTCGGCGATTCCGTGCTCGCGATCGACGGTAATGCGGGCGACCCGGAGCACCGACGCAACGCGGTCGCGAGCACCGTGGAGACCTTCGGTTCACTGGACATCCTGGTCAACAACACCGGCATCAACCCCGTCTACGGCTCACTCATGGACGCCGACCTGGCCGGCGTGAGCAAGATCTTCGACACGAACGTCGTGGGTACCCTCGGATTCGTCCAGCAGGCGTTCCATGCCTGGATGGGCGAGCACGGCGGCGCGATCGTCAACGTCGCCAGCGTGGCCGGCATCCGCTCCACCGGCGTGATCGCCGCGTACGGCGCATCCAAAGCCGCTCTGATCCGCCTCACCGAGGAGCTCGCCTGGCAGCTCGGTCCGAAGATTCGCGTCAATGCGGTGGCTCCGGGCGTGGTGAAGACGAAATTCGCCGAGGCTCTCGTCGCCAACGGCGAAGACGCGGCAGCGGCCGGCTATCCGATGAAGCGTCTCGGCAATCCTGAGGACGTAGCGGCCCTGGTGGCCTTCCTGGTGTCGGACGCGTCCTCCTGGATCACGGGCGAGACCGTGCGCGTGGACGGTGGTTTGCTCGCCACCGGCGGAATGTGAACGATTTCTCGGCCGACGTCGCGGTGGTCGGACTCGGTCCCGCGGGGCGGGCCGTCGCCCATCGGTGCGCCGAGGCCGGACTCGATGTGCTCGCACTCGATCCACACCCGTCGCGCACCTGGACACCGACGTATTCCGCTTGGGCCGACGAGTTGCCGTCGTGGTTGCCTCCGACCGCCGTCGCCTCGACTGCACAGAAGCCGGCGGTATGGACCGACCGTCATCGGATCATCGACCGGACGTACTGCGTGCTGGACACACCTGCCCTGCAAGCGACCCTGTCCCTCGACCGGGTCCGAGTGCTGGCGGGGACAGCCGTCGACGTCACCGGTTCCCGGGTGACGACCGCCGACGGCACCATCGTCGACGCTCGTCACGTCGTCGACGCCCGCGGCACGCTCGATTCTCGGGACCTCGCACAGCAGACGGCGTACGGCATCGTCGTCGACCGGGACCGCGCCGAGCCGATCCTCGAAGGGTCGGACGCCTGGTTCATGGACTGGCGCACCGACAACGGAGCTCGGCCCGGTGAGGCCCCGAGTTTTCTCTACGCCGTGGCGCTCGACGAGGATCGGATCCTGCTCGAGGAGACGTGTCTGGTCGGCCGGCCACCGCTGGAACTCGCACTGCTTCGATCGCGGCTGCACCACCGGCTCACCCGTCGGAACCTGGAACCGACCGGCGACGAGGACGTCGAGCGAGTGCGGTTCTCGGTCGAACCGCCGCCTCGGTCGCGGCTGCACACCGGGCGAGGCGGACCGGTGCTCTTCGGTTCCCGCTCCAATCTGATGCATCCGGCCACGGGGTACAGCGTTGCGGCGTCGCTGGCGACGACGGATCACCTCGTCGAGAGATTCCGAGGCGGTGGACGTTCGCGCCCGATGCGCCCGGTGCACGTCTGGACGGTTCAGAAGCTTCGCAACCTCGGGCTGCGCACGGCACTGGCTCTCGAACCCGAGATGGTCCCCCAGTTCTTCTCCAGCTTCTTCTCGCTCCCGGTCGAACTGCAGCGCTCGTACCTGTCCGGGTACGACGACGCCCTCGGAACGATGACCGCGATGCTGAAGATGTTTCCGACGCTCCCGGGATCGGCCAGGCTCGCGATCGCGCGCACGATAGTGCGCACTCCGGGCCGCGGCTGAGTTTCCCGTCAACGGTCGACACGCGGGCGCCCGGTCGGCGATCATGGACAGATGCGCAGCATTTGGAAGGGCTCGATCGCCTTCGGACTCGTCAATGTTCCGGTGAAGGTCTACTCGGCCACCGAGCAGCACGACATTCGGTTTCATCAAGTGCACGCGAAGGACGGCGGGCGCATCAAGTACGACCGCATCTGTCAGGAATGCGGCAAGTCGGTGCAGTTCGCCGATATCGACAAGGCGTACGACTCCCCCGACGGGGAACGCGTCATTCTCACCGACGACGACTTCGACAAGCTGCCTGCGGCGGAGAAGCACGAAATTCCGGTTCTCGAATTCGTGCCGACCGAGCAGATCGATCCGATCCTCTACGACAAGAGTTACTTCCTCGAGCCGGACTCCGCGTCACCCAAGGCCTACGTGCTGCTTCGGGAGACGCTGGAGGAAACCGAACGCACCGCGCTGGTGCATTTCACTCTGCGACAGAAGACCCGCCTGGCCGCACTACGCGTGCGCGACGACGTACTGGTGATCCAGACACTGCTGTGGCCGGACGAAGTCAGGGCCGCAGAGTTTCCTTCGCTCGAAGACGCGCCGTCCGCGCGCCCGCAGGAAGTGAAGATGGCGACGTCCCTGGTCGAAAGCATGTCCTCGGAATTCGATCCCACCGAGTACACCGACGACTACCAGATCGAACTGCGCAAGCTGATCGACGAGACGCTCGCCAACGGCGGTGAGAAGGTCATCCACACCGAGACGGAGAAGGACGACGACGGAGAGGATGCCGAGGTCGTCGATCTCGTGGCGGCTTTGCAACGCAGCGTCGAGGCGGCAGGCAAGAACACGAAGTCGGGGTCCTCCACATCCGCTTCGGCGAAGAAGACACCCGCGAAGAAAGCCCCGGCGAAGAAGGCGGCCGCCAAGAAGACGGCAGCGAAGAAGTCGACCCCCGCCAAGACCGCCGACTCCAAAGCCGACGAAGCCAAGGGTGCGTGAGGGGGCCGACTCGGCCGTACGTCAGACGGTGAAGCCGAGGGCCCTGAGCTGCTCGCGACCGTCGTCGGTGATCTTGTCCGGACCCCACGGCGGCATCCAGACCCAGTTGATCTTGAGGTCGGCGGCCAGACCGCTGCGCACGAGCGCGCCGCGAGCCTGATCCTCGATGACATCGGTCAACGGGCATGCCGCCGACGTCAGCGTCATGTCGACCGTGACGATGTCGTCGGCGTCGATCTTGATGTCGTACACCAGTCCCAGGTCGACGACGTTGATCCCGAGTTCGGGGTCGACGACGTCGCGCATCGCTTCTTCGAGGTCCTCGAGCACCTTGATCTCGTCGGCGGTCAGAGCCACAGGAGTGGTCTCCGATGTCTCCGACGCTGACTGGGTCGTATCTGTTGTATCCGTCATGATCACTGTCCTCCGGAAAATGCCGACTGGGCGGTCTCGCCCGTCGTGACTGTCGAATCTGCGTCCACTACCTGAACAACCGCGTCCTTGAAAGCCATCCATCCCAGCAGGGCGCACTTGACACGGGCCGGGTATTTGGCCACACCGACGAACGCGATTCCGTCACCGATGACGTCTTCGTCGCCTTCGACGGTACCTCTGCTGCCGACCATGTCGCTGAACGCGTCGACCGTCTTCAACGCATCGGCGACGCTCAGTCCGACAACCTGGTCGGTGAGCACCGATGTCGCCGCCTGGCTGATCGAGCAGCCCTGGCCGTCGTACGAGACGTCGGCGACGGTGCCGTTCTCGATCTGCACGCGCAGTGTCACCTCGTCGCCGCAGGTGGGGTTGACGTGGTGTACCTCGGCACCGAAGGGCTCGCGCAGTCCACGGCCGTGCGGGTGCTTGTAGTGATCGAGGATCACTTCCTGGTACATCTGTTCCATGCGCATCTACCGCTGACCTCCCCCGCCGTTGTCGGTGGTGCCGAAGAACGACTGTGCGCGGCGAATCGCCTGTGCCAGAACCTGCACTTCCTCGACCGTGTTGTAGAGCGCGAACGAGGCGCGCGCTGTCGCAGCCACACCGAACCGACGATGCAGGGGCCACGCGCAGTGATGTCCGACGCGGATGGCGACCCCCTCGTCGTCCAGGATCTGTCCGAGGTCGTGGGCATGAATGCCGTCGACCACGAACGACACCGCCGAACCGCGGTCGACGTTCTCCGTCGGTCCGATCACGCGAACACCGTCGATCTTCGCGAACTCGGCGAGAGTTGCTGCGACCAAGGCCTTTTCGTGCGCGGCGATGACATCGATGCCGATGTTCTCCAGGTATTGCACAGCTGCGCCGAGTCCGACGACCTGCGAGGTCATCGGAACCCCGGCCTCGAACCGTTGCGGCGGCGCGGCGAACGTCGTCTTCTCCATGGTGACGGTCTCGATCATCGAACCGCCGGTGATGAACGGAGGCATCGCTTCGAGGAGTGCAGCCTTGGCGTACAACACGCCGACCCCCGATGGACCGAGCATCTTGTGACCGGAGAACGCGGCGTAGTCGACGTCGAGCGCGTGGAAATCGACCTTCATGTGCGGCACCGACTGGCATGCGTCGAGGACGACGAGTGCGCCCACCGCCCTGGCCCGACGCACCAATTCCTCGACCGGAGCGACCGCGCCGGTCACGTTGGACTGATGCGTGAACGCGAGAACCTTTACGGCAGAGGACAATTCGAGCGAGTCGAGGTCGATTCGGCCGTCGTCGGTGACGCCGTACCAGCGCAGCGTGGCACCGGTTCGAGCTGCCAGTTCCTGCCACGGAACGAGGTTGGCGTGGTGTTCGAGTTCGGTGACGACGATCTCGTCGCCGGGACCGAGGTGGCGATCGAATCGCTGATCGGCAAGCACGTACGTCACGAGGTTGAGTGACTCGGTCGCGTTCTTGGTGAACACGATCTCGTCGACGTCGGCACCGACGAACGACGCGATGGCGGCGCGCGCACCCTCGTAGGCATCGGTGGCCTCTTCGGCCAACTGATGCGCCCCGCGGTGTACGGCGGCGTTGCACGTGGTCAGAAATTCACGCTCGGCGTCGAGTACCTGCACGGGCCGCTGAGAGGTGGCACCGGAGTCCAGATACACCAACGGCTTACCGTCTCGCACGGTACGCGAGAGGATGGGGAAGTCGCGGCGAACCGTGGCGACATCGAACGATGCCGCCACCGCCGCAGCTGCGGGTGCAGCCATACTCATGCTCCGGTGGTCGCGGCCTGCGTGTAGCCGGCGTATCCGTTGGCCTCGAGCTCGTCGGCCAGCTCTGCACCGCCGGACTTCACGATTTCACCGTTGACGAAGACGTGGACGAAGTCGGGCTTGATGTAGCGCAGAATGCGGGTGTAGTGCGTGATCAGCAGCACTCCACCGTCTTCGCGCTCCTTGTACTTGTTGACACCCTCGGACACCACGCGCAGAGCGTCGACGTCGAGGCCGGAGTCGGTCTCGTCGAGGATGGCGATCTTGGGCTTGAGCAGTCCCAGCTGAAGAATTTCGTGACGCTTCTTCTCGCCGCCGGAGAATCCCTCGTTGACGTTGCGCTCGAGGAAGTTCGCCTCGATCTCGAGCTCGCTCATCGCGGTCTTGGCTTCCTTGACCCAGTGCCGCAGCTTCGGAGCCTCACCCCGCACGGCGGTGGCGGCGGTGCGGAGGAAGTTCGACATCGACACGCCCGGCACCTCGACCGGGTACTGCATCGCCAGGAAGAGGCCGGCGCGCGCACGCTCGTCGACGCTCATCTCGAGCACGTCTTCACCGTCGAGGGTGATGGTGCCCGAGGTCACCGTGTACTTCGGGTGGCCGGCGATGGCGTAGGACAGGGTCGACTTGCCGGAACCGTTGGGACCCATGATCGCGTGCGTCTCACCCGACTTCACGGTGAGGTCGACACCCTTGAGGATGTTGATGGGCTCCGCAGTGGCGTCGGAGTTGGCGACGCTGACGTGCAGATCGCGGATTTCGAGTGTGGACATCAAAAAGTTCCTTTGTGCAGTCGAGAAAGGTTCGGGTGTGACCTACGCGCCGACGACGGCGAGTTCGGTCTCGATGGCAGCGTCCAGGCGCTCGCGCACGGCGGGGACCGGAATCTTGTCGATGACCTCGTGGAAGAAGCCGCGGACGACGAGTCGGCGAGCGACCTCCTCGGAGATCCCACGAGCGCGCAGGTAGAACAGCTGCTCGTCGTCGAAACGGCCGGTGGCACTGGCGTGGCCTGCTCCGACGATCTCCCCGGTCTCGATCTCGAGGTTCGGTACCGAATCGGCGCGCGCGCCGTCGGTGAGAACCAGGTTCCGGTTGAGCTCGTAGGTCTCGGTTCCCTCGGCCTCGGCGCGGATGAGAACGTCGCCGATCCAGACGGTGTGCGCGTCGTGCTTGCCCGGGCCCACTTCGCCCTGCAATGCGCCCTTGTACATGACGTTGGACTTGCAGTGCGGAGCCGAGTGGTCGACGAGCAGACGCTGCTCGAGGTGCTGGCCCGCGTCGGCGAAGTACAGACCCAGCATGTCGGCGTCACCACCGGGCGCGCTGTAGCGCACGGTCGGGCTGATGCGCACCAGGTCGCCGCCGAGACTGACGTTGTAGTGCCGCAGCACGGCGTCGCGTCCCAGGAGTGCATGGTGTGCCGCCACGTGCACGGCGTCGGACTGCCAGTCCTGGATCAGCACGACGTGCAACTGCGAGCTGTCACCGAGAACGAACTCGATGTTCTCGGCGTACGTGCCACTACCTCGCTGGTCGATCACGACGGTGGCGCGAGCGAACGTGCCGAGTCGGATCTGGAGGTGACCGTAGGCGACGTGGTCGACACCGGGACCGTCGACGGTGATCTCGATCGGATCGGCCACCTCGACTTCGTTCGGCACGGAGACGATCGTGGCCTCGGTGAACGCCGAGAATGCCTGAGCGGCAATACGATCGGCAGGAACGCCGGCCTTGCCCAGTCGCTCGTCCTCGCGCCCGACGGTCTCCACGGTCACCGATTCCGGGGCGCCGACGGTGACCTGAGCGGCCCCGTCGGCGACGGCGGAACCGTCGTGCAGGCCGCGCAGCCGACGCAGCGGCGTGAAACGCCACAGCTCGTCACGACCCGACGGGATCTCGAACGCATTCACGTCGTAGGACGTGAACTGAGCGCCCTTGTTCACGACGAGCTTCGACTTGTCTTCCTTGGCCGACTCGGGGTTTTCGGATGCCACGGCACCCATCACTCCGGTGAGGGGGTTGTTCACTTATCCGACCGACCCTTCCATCTGCAGCTCGATGAGCCGGTTGAGCTCGAGCGCGTATTCCATCGGCAGTTCGCGAGCGATCGGCTCGACGAAGCCGCGCACGACCATCGCCATCGCCTCGTCCTCGGTCATGCCGCGGCTCATCAGGTAGAACAACTGATCGTCGCTGACCTTCGAGACGGTGGCCTCGTGGCCCATCGAGACGTCGTCCTCGCGGATGTCGACGTACGGGTAGGTGTCGGAACGACTGATCGTGTCGACGAGCAACGCGTCGCACTTGACCGTCGAACGCGAACCGTGCGCACCCTTGTTGATCTGGATCAGACCGCGGTACGACGTCCGGCCGCCGCCGCGAGCGACGGACTTGCTGACGATGTTCGACGACGTGTGCGGTGCCAGGTGCAACATCTTCGAGCCGGTGTCCTGGTGCTGGTCCGGGCCTGCGAACGCGACCGAGAGAACCTCGCCCTTGGCGTACTCACCGGTCATCCAGACGGCCGGGTACTTCATGGTGACCTTGGAGCCGATGTTGCCGTCGACCCACTCCATCGTTGCGCCTGCCTCGGCCTTGGCGCGCTTGGTGACGAGGTTGTAGACGTTGTTCGACCAGTTCTGGATGGTCGTGTAGCGGCAACGACCACCCTTCTTGACGATGATCTCCACCACGGCGGAGTGCAGCGAGTCCGACTTGTAGATCGGCGCGGTGCAACCTTCGACGTAGTGCACGTAGGCACCCTCGTCGACGATGATCAGCGTGCGCTCGAACTGACCCATGTTCTCGGTGTTGATCCGGAAGTAGGCCTGCAGCGGGATGTCCACGTGGACGCCCGGCGGGATGTAGATGAACGATCCACCGGACCACACCGCGGTGTTCAGTGCGGAGAACTTGTTGTCGCCTGCGGGGATGACGGTTCCGAAGTACTCGCGGAACAGCTCCGGCTGCTCCTTGAGGGCGGTGTCGGTGTCGAGGAACAACACTCCCTGAGCCTCGAGGTCCTCACGGATCGAGTGGTAGACGACCTCGGACTCGTACTGGGCGGCGACACCGGAGACGAGGCGCTGCTTCTCCGCCTCGGGGATGCCGAGCTTGTCGTACGTGTTCTTGATGTCCTCGGGCAGGTCTTCCCACGTTGCAGCCTGCTTCTCGCTGGACCGCACGAAGTACTTGATGTTGTCGAAATCGATGCCGTCGAGGTCGGAACCCCAGTTCGGCATCGGCTTGCGCTCGAACGTCTTGAGCGCCTTGAGACGCGCCTCGAGCATCCACTCGGGCTCGCTCTTCTTCTGCGAGATGTCGCGGACGACGGCCTCGGAGAGACCGCGCTTGGCGCTTTCACCTGCTACGTCCGAGTCGGCCCAGCCGTATCCGTAGGTGCCGAGCGAGGCGATGGTCTCGTCCTGGGTCAGCGGCGCGGTGGGTGTCACCTGGTCTGGTGTGACGGTCATGCGGGCTCCTTCCGGAGGCGTGGGCGTTCTCCGACACGGGGCTGCGCGTCGGGAGTCTTCTTGTCGGAACTATCGGTGTTCGAGTACCGCGTCGATGACAGCGGTACGTGCGTCGTACACGCGCAATTACCGTTGGCGATGGTCGCCAAACGCTGCACGTGCGTGCCGAGGATCTCGGCGAACGCGGTCTGCTCGGCCTCGCACAGCTCCGGAAACTCGGAGGCGACGTGCGACACCGGGCAGTGGTGCTGGCAGATCTGCACACCGTTGCCCACCTGACGGGTGGTGGCCGAGAATCCGGCCGCGCTGAACGCGTCGGCGATTCGGTCGGCGGCGTCCTCCACGGCATGCGCATCGGATCCCGCCGCAGGCTCCACGTCGGCCACGATGGTGTTGACGCGTTGCCGAGCGAATGTCTCGATTGCCGCGTCTCCCCCGATCTTGCGCAGCTGCCGCATGGCGGCACCGGCAAGATCGTCGTAGGTGTGGCCGAGACGGTTGCGCCCGGCTGCGGTGAGCTGGAAATGCTTGGCCGGTCGGCCCCGGCCACGTTGCCGAGCACCTGCGGGGGTGGTGATGCGGGCCTCGCCCGCGTCGATGAGTGCGTCCAGGTGACGTCGGACACCCGCAGCGCTCAACCCCAGCCGAGTACCGATGTCGGAGGCGGTGATGGGGCCCTCTTCCAGCAGTAGAGTGACCACAGCGCTCCGCGTCTGCCCCTCGGGGGCCGACGTGGGTCGCACCGACGAAACGCCTGCGCCGGACGCCGAAGACTCGACACTTCCCGGACGCACGAGCGAGCTCTCGGTTGTTTTCACAACACCAGTGTGACGGAATTGCGGTACCCGGTCCAGCAAGGGTGCCCTATGCAGGGCGCTCGTCCGACGACGTGGCCGATGCCGTGCCTGCGGATGGAGCACGGTGCAGGCCGTGCGCGAGTGCACAGCTACGCTCCCACTGTGCCATCGACCGACAGTGAGCCCAGTTCCGAGAGCTCACCTTCCGCGAGCGGTTCCGAGTCCTCCTCGGCGTCCGGCACATCGAAGTCCACCCCGGGCGCGCTCGTCCAGCGGTTCGTCGTGGTCCCCGCCCGTCGAGTCATCGGCCTGGAACCGACGCCTCCCGGCGGGGCGGTCGCCACCCTGCACGGAGACGAGCAGGAGGCACCGGGGCTGAACCCCTCGGAGACGAACCAACTCAGGAACATCCGTCGTTTCGGTGCCGCGGGTGCGCTGCTGATGGCGATCGGTGCCCTCGGCGCGGGCGCGCAGCCGGTGCTGCAGAACCCGATCGCGGGTGTCCGACTGCTGAGCTTGCCGTCCCGAATGGCGACCACCGCACTGGCCGTCACGATGACCGGAACCGTCATCGTGGTGCTCGCGTGGTTGCTGTTGGGAAGATTTGCGTTGGGACGAACGCGATCGGGAACCACTCCGCGTCGACTCACTCGTTCCCAGATGGACCGCACGCTGCTGCTGTGGATCCTGCCGTTGTCCGTGGCACCGCCCATGTTCTCGCGTGACGTCTACTCCTACCTGGCACAGAGCGAGATCACCGCGCGCGGACTCGACCCGTACGAGGTCGGTCCGGTCGACGCGCTCGGGGCCGACAACGTACTGACCCGAACGGTTCCGAACATCTGGCGGGAGACCCCGGCACCCTACGGTCCGCTGTTCCTGTGGATGGGCCGTGGAATCACGTACCTGACCGGCGAGAACATCGTCGCCGGCATTTTCCTCCATCGCCTGCTCGCTCTGGCGGGAGTAGCGCTGATCGTCTGGTCGCTGCCACGTCTGGCTCGGCGCTGCGGGGTCGCGTCGGTCACGGCACTGTGGCTCGGCGCCGCGAACCCGTTGGTGCTGTTCCACCTGGTGGCCGGTATCCACAACGAAGCCCTGATGATCGGGCTCATGCTGGCGGGTACCGAACTGGCACTTCGCGCGATCGAGCACTCCGGAGCGCTACGCGGTACCGACATCGCGTTCCTCGTCGGCGGAGCAGGCCTGATCGCACTGTCGTCCGCGATCAAGATTCCCTCGCTCATCGCGCTCGGCTTCGTGGGAATGGCGCTGTCGAGGCGGTGGGGCGGGACCCTGCGATCCGTGATCCACGCGGCGCTCCTGCTCGGCTCGATCGCCATCGCGGTCCAGGTGGCGGTGAGCCTGGGCAGCGGTCTCGGCTTCGGCTGGATCAACACTCTGGGAACTGCCGGAGTGGTGCGCAGCTGGATGTCGATCCCCACGATCCTCGGTCTCGGCACCGGATTCGTCGGTGTGCTCCTGGGCCTCGGCGACCACACCACCGCTGTGTTAGGTCTCACTCGCCCGATCGCAGCCGTCGTCGCGGGCATCATCGTCGTCCGCATGCTCATCGCCGTCCTGCGTGGCCGCCTGCATCCGGTCGGCGCACTCGGCGTCGCACTCGGAGCCGTCGTCCTGCTGTTCCCCGTGGTGCAACCCTGGTACCTGCTGTGGGCGGTCATTCCGCTGGCGGCGTGGGCCACGACTCCCTCGTTCAGGCGTCCGGCCATCGCCTTCTCGTCGTTGGTGAGCGTGATCCTCATGCCGAACGGCAGTGAGTACCAACCGTTCCAGATCGTGCAGGCCGCCGTCGTGACCATCCTGACGATCGCGGTGCTCTATCTGCTCACGCGAAACCGGATGCCGTGGCCCATCCGCACCGGACCACCGGAACGCGACCTCAGCACCGACGAATACGCTGAGTCCTCGTGATCTCCGGGACGTCCGACGCGGCGCAACCTGTCGTACAGCTGACCGACGTACGCAAGTCGTACGACGGTGTCAGTGCCGTCGACGGACTGAGCCTGAACATCGGCCCCGGCGAGGTTCTCGCGCTGCTGGGCCCCAACGGAGCAGGAAAGACCACCACCGTCGAGATGTGCGAGGGGTTCGTCGTGCCGGACAGCGGCTCGGTCCGGGTCCTCGGACTGGACCCCGTGGCGCAGTCGGCGCAGCTGAGGCCACGCATCGGCGTCATGCTCCAGGGCGGAGGTGCGTACCCCGGTTCCAAGGCAGGCGAGATGCTCCAACTCGTCGCCTCGTACTCGGCCGACCCCCTCGACCCGGCATGGCTGCTCGACTGCCTCGGCCTGACCTCTGCAGTCCGCACCCCGTACCGGCGGCTCTCCGGTGGGCAACAGCAGCGGCTGGCTCTGGCCTGCGCCATCGTAGGGCGGCCCGAACTGGTGTTCCTCGACGAACCGACCGCCGGGCTCGACGCCCAGGCCCGGCTGCTGGTGTGGGAATTGATCGACGCCCTGCGCCGCGACGGTGTCGGCGTATTGCTCACGACACATCTGATGGACGAGGCCGAGCAGCTCGCGGATCGGCTGACGATCATCGACAACGGCCGCGTAGTCGCCTCGGGCACACCCTCCGAGCTGACCAAGCAGGGTGCCGAGGGCCAACTGCGCTTCACCGCACCCCCGGGACTCGAACTGTCCATGCTCGACGCGGCACTCCCCCCGGGTTACGTACCGTCGGAACCGACGCCCGGCTCCTATGTGGTCTCCGGTGTGATCGAGCCGCAGATTCTGGTGATCGTCACGTCCTGGTGCGCACAGCAGGACGTGTTGGCCACCGAATTGCAGGTCGACCAGCGCCGCCTCGAGGACGTGTTCCTCGAACTGACCGGCAGAGAATTGAGGAAGTGACCGTGCGCAGAGAAGCCCGGCTCGCCGACAACCGATTCGAGACAGGCCTGTTCGCGCCTCGCCCGCAGCCCGCCTCGGCTGCGCGGATGCTGCTCGCACAGACCCGTCTCGAACTGAAGTTGTTGCTGCGCAACGGTGAACAGTTGCTGCTGACGATGTTCATTCCGATCACCCTGCTGATCGGATTGACCCTGCTGCCCTTCGGCGAACTCGGTGCCGACCGAGTGGCCCGCGTCGTCCCGGCCGTGATGATGGTGGCCATCATGTCGACGGCGTTCACCGGCCAGGCGATCGCTGTCGGCTTCGATCGCCGCTACGGCGCGCTCAAGAGGCTCGGGGCGACACCCCTTCCGCGGTGGGGCATCATCGGCGGCAAATCCGCCGCCGTGGTGATCGTGGTCATTCTGCAATCGATTCTGCTCGGCTCGATCGGCGTCGCTCTCGGATGGCGCCCGAGCGCGACGGGTCTGTTGCTCGGGGCCGTCATCATCGCTCTGGGAACCGTCACCTTCGCGTCGATGGGACTGCTGCTCGGCGGCACCCTGCGCGCCGAGATCGTGTTGGCGCTGGCGAACATCGCCTGGTTCGTGATGCTCGGCATCGGCAGCGCGGTGTTCGTGGACGACCAGATCCCCCAGGGACTGCAGAACGTCGCACGCATCGTGCCGTCCGGCGCGCTCGGTGAGGCACTGAGCAGAGGTGTGTCCTCGTCCTTCGACATCTTCGGTGTGGTCGTACTGCTGGTGTGGGCTGCGGTGTGCGGCACCCTCGCGGTACGCACGTTCAAGTTCACCTGAGCGGGGCTCGCCACCCAACGACGCTCGCCACCCAACGACGCTGTGTAGTTGATCGGCGTTTACCATCGAGGGGTGCTGTACAGAGCGTTCTTGCGCGTCGTCGATATCCTGCCCGTGCCCTCGCTTCGAGTGCAGCGGGTGCTGGCATTCATTGCGATCCTGACGCAGGGTGGCATCGCTGTCACCGGCGCCGTCGTTCGTGTCACCGGTTCCGGACTCGGGTGCCCCACGTGGCCGCAGTGCTTTCCCGGTAGCTTCACTCCCGTCGGGGTGTCAGAGGTCCCCGTTCTGCACCAGGCCGTGGAGTTCGGCAACCGTCTGCTCACATTCGTGGTGGTTCTCGCGGCCGCCGCGGTCGTCATCGCCGTCACCAGGGCACGGCGGCGTCGGGAAGTGCTGTTCTTCGCGTGGCTGATGCCGCTCGGTACCGTCGTACAGGCCGTCATCGGCGGATTCACGGTGCTGACCGGACTGCTGTGGTGGACGGTAGCCGTTCACCTCGTCGTCTCGATGGCCATGGTGTGGCTGGCCACGTTGCTGTACGCCAAGGTCGGCGAGAGCGATGCGCCGGCCGAGTCCACGCCGACGGTGCCGGGTGCTCTGCGAGCGCTGACGGGGCTGTCCGGGATCGCTCTGACGGGCGTGCTGATCGCGGGCACCATGGTGACCGGAGCCGGCCCGCACGCGGGCGACAAGAGCATCGAGGAACCGGTACCGCGTCTCGGTATCGAGATCGTGACGCTGGTGCACGCACACTCGCAGTTCCTGGTCGGCTACCTGGCCCTGCTCGTCGGATTGGCATTCGCGCTGTATGCGGTTCGTGCGCCGAAGGCGGTCACGTTCCGACTCAACGTCCTGATCGGCCTGGTGCTGGCGCAGTCTCTGATCGGACTGGTGCAGTACTTCACCGGGGTTCCGGCCGTGCTCGTCGCCTTCCACGTGGCCGGTGCGGGCGCATGTACCGCCGCCACCGCTGCAGTCTGGGCGGCCTGCCGCACTCGCGGTCCGGTGGCGACCGAGACGGTCGAGACCACCGAGGACGTCGCAGTTCGCTCGTGACGATCGGTCGAGCTTCGAACAGGGTGGAGGGGCAGCCGGCCTCCCCCTCAGATGGCCGACTGCCCCTCCACTGACTTCGACGCATCGGGTACCGAGATGGTTCCCGCCGGATCGAAGGAATTTCCGCAGTTTTCTCCGCTCAGACGATCGCCTGGTTGCGCGCCTTCGGGAACTTCTTCTGACCGGCCACCCACCCGGCCATCTTCTCGTAGTGTCCGGGGGCCGGATTGACCGAACTGACCAGCTCGCGGTCCCATTCGGCCTCGGTCAACTGGTCGAGACCGTCGACGATCGCGCGGGCGATGGCGGTCGTCGCCACCACCTGGTCGCCCAGTACGCCGTCGGCACCGACCATGGTGAGCCGAGTTCCTGCTCGACCGATCGGCTGGATCACCACGTTGGCGGAGTTGCCGTGGTCGGCGAGAAAGCTCTTCACGGCCGCGAGTGTTCCCTTCGGAACCTCGTTCGACTCGTTCTTCTCGATGCCCGCGCTGTCGATTTCGGTAGCCATGCCGACACGATACCGAGGCCGTCCGCGTCGCCCGCATCCACCCGTCGAGTCGTTACTGATCGGTAACTTCGGCCGCGTGCGTGTGTTACCCGGATCCGTGTACCCGAGTGTGACGCGCCCGTGTAGAACGGTCTCATGCGTGCCATTCGAATAGACAACACCGGCGGACCCGAGGTCATGAACGTCGTCGACATTCCGATACCGACGCCGGGACCGGCTCAACTACTGGTCCGGATCGAGGCCGTCGGCATCAACTACATCGACACGTATTTTCGACGCGGTCTGTATCCACGCGCGCTGCCGTACGTTCCCGGCGACGAGGGATCCGGGGTGATCGAACAGGTCGGAACGGACGTCACCGACTTCGCACCGGGACAGCGCGTCGCCTGGGCCGCAGCGCCGGGCAGCTACGCGGAATACGTACTGGTCGACGCCTCGTCGGCCATCGCGGTTCCCGAGGGCGTTCCTGCCGATCAGGCCGCCTCGGCATTGCTGCAGGGTATGACGGCGCACTACCTGATCGAATCCACCTACCCGGCCCAGCAGGGTGACACCGTCCTCGTGCACGCCGGCGCAGGTGGCGTCGGACTGTTGCTGACGCAGATGGCGGTGGCGAAGGGAGTGAACGTCATCACCACGGTCTCCACGGATGCGAAGGCCGAGCGGTCCGCGCAGGCCGGTGCCGCCCACGTGTTGCGCTACGAAGAGGACATCGCTGCTCGCGTGCGCGAGATCACCGACGGCGAGGGTGTCCATGCGGTGTACGACGGCGTCGGTGCCGACACTTTCGAGGCAAGTCTGGCGTCGTTACGGATCAGAGGGACGTTGGCCCTGTTCGGAGCGGCGAGCGGTCCGGTCCCGCCCCTGGACCCGCAGAGGTTGAACGGCGCAGGATCGCTGTTCCTCACCAGGCCGACACTCGCCCACCACATACGGGACCGGGCCGAGCTCGAGTGGCGGGCCGGAGATGTGTTCGGGGCGATATCGCGTGGCGCGCTCACGGTCGAGGTCGGCGCTCGATACGCGCTGGAGGACGCCGCGCAGGCCCACATCGATCTGGAGTCACGCCGAACGACGGGATCGATCGTGCTCGTTCCCTGACCGATCCGTCGGGTGACGCTCGCTCAGGAGAGAAGCTGGGCGAGCGTCTGCCAGCCGAGGACCGAGTCGACGGCCAGGCCGCAGAACACCAGTGCCAGGTATTCGTTGGAGAGGATGAACAGCTTCAGTGGCTTGACCGGAGTTCCCGCTCGCACGCCTGCGTACAGGCGGTGTGCGACGACGAGAAACCACACTCCCGACGCCACGGCGACGGCCGCGTAGACGATGCCCGAGCCCGGTGCCAACGCAAGTGTTGCGGCAACGGTGGCCCACGCATACAGCACGATGTGCTTGGTGACCTTCGTCTCCGACGCGACCGCAGGCAGCATCGGTACGTTGGCCGCCTGGTAGTCCTCCTTGTAGCGGAGCATGAGCGCCCAGGTGTGCGGCGGCGTCCACAGGAAGATGACCAGGAACATCACCAGCGCTTGCCACCCGATCGTGCCGGTCACAGCGGACCAGCCGATCATCACCGGCATGCAACCGGCCGCGCCACCCCACACCACGTTCTGCGAGGTGCGCCGCTTGAGCACCAGCGTGTAGACGAAAATGTAGAAGCAGATGGTGACGACGGCGAGCACACCGCTGAGCAGATTCGTGGTGGCCCACAGCCAGAAGAACGAGAACACACCGAGTACGAGCCCGAAGATCAGCGCGTGCGAGACGGGCATGGCACCGCGGGCGAGCGGGCGCTTCTCGGTGCGCTTCATCACCTTGTCGATGTCTGCGTCGACCACCATGTTCAGCGTGTTGGCACTGGCCGCGGCCAGCATTCCGCCGAAGAGGGTGGTGAGGATCAGCCACGGATCGACGTTTCCCCGGTCGGCCAGCAACATCGCCGGAATGGTCGTGACGAGGAGGAGTTCGATGACCCGGGGCTTCGTGAGCGCGACATACGCAAGAAAGAGTGCGAATGCTCTACGTGGGGCGGACGTCGCCGGCGCGGCCTGCGTCGGCTCACCTGTCTCGTCTGCTCCGAATCCGGGGCCGCCGGCGAAACCGTGTCCGCCCGGCTGCTGCCCAATTCGCACTGCGTCTCCTCGCACGACTGTCGTTCTCTGGCGCTCGGCCACTTGCTCACGCGCCACCGGCACGCGGGTTGTCTCTCGACGGCGACACTTCGGCGCCTGCGCGCACGGGCAACTCCGCGACCACAACCGCGGGAGCCGACGACCGTGCGCCTACTACGACCGATGGTAGACGGCGGGGTTTGCACCTCCAATTCGCAGGGCACCCAAAGTGAGGAATACGTCGCCTACGAGTAACCCGCGCGCAATCGCCCGGGGGAAGGCACGACAGTAGGGTCGGACAGAACTAGGCTGGTGGAGGACGTCCTTCGGCACCGACCACATGCGTGCTCCACCCAGGCGCATTGCAGTCGCCGCCGGGCGACGATTCCCCGGAGCCACAACTCGAACGAATGTCAGGAGATTTCTGCTCGTGTCGATCACAGACGATATTGACGTCCTCACCACGGCGCACCACCCGAGCGACTGGACGGACCTGGACACCCGAGCGGTCGACACCGTTCGTGTTCTGGCAGCGGACGCAGTGCAGAAGGTCGGCAACGGCCACCCCGGAACCGCGATGAGCCTGGCTCCCCTCGCCTACACCCTCTTTCAGCGCACCATGCGTCACGACCCCACCGACACGCACTGGATCGGCCGCGACCGGTTCGTGCTCTCGTGCGGGCACTCGAGCCTGACTCTCTACCTGCAGCTGTACTTGGGCGGCTTCGGTCTCGAGCTCGCCGACATCGAGGCACTGCGCACCTACAAGTCGAAGACTCCCGGACACCCCGAGTTCCGCCACACCGACGGCGTCGAGATCACCACCGGCCCGCTCGGTCAGGGACTCGCCTCCGCCGTGGGCATGGCCATGGCGGCGCGGCGCGAGCGCGGTCTGTTCGATCCCGAGCCCGCACTCGGTGAGAGCCCGTTCGATCACTACATCTACGTGATCGCCTCCGACGGAGACATCGAAGAAGGCGTGACGTCCGAGGCGTCGTCTCTGGCCGGCACTCAGCAGCTCGGCAACCTGATCCTGTTCTACGACGACAACAAGATCTCCATCGAGCACTCCACCGACATCGCTCTCTCCGAGAACACGGCCGCGCGCTACGAGGCCTACGGCTGGCACGTACAGGTGGTCGAAGGCGGCGAGAACGTCACCGCGATCGAAGAAGCCGTCGAGGCTGCCAAGGCCGTCACCGACAAGCCGTCGATCATCGTGCTGCGTACCATCATCGGCTTCCCGGCCCCCACCATGATGAACACCGGCGCAGTCCACGGTGCCGCACTGGGCGACGAGGAGATCGCGAAGGTCAAGCAGGCCCTCGATTTCGACCCGGCCAAGACGTTCGAGGTCACCGACGAGGTCATCGGCCACACCCGCAAGCTGCAGGAGCGCGGCCGCAAGGCCCACGCCGAGTGGACCGTCCAGTTCGACGCCTGGGCCGCCCGCGAGCCCGAGCGCAAGAAGCTGCTCGATCGCCTCACCCAGGGCACGTTGCCCGAGAACTGGACCGACGTTCTGCCCACCTGGGAGCCCGGCAGCAAGGCCGTCGCCACGCGTGCCGCGTCCGGTGAGGTTCTCAACGCCGTCGGACCTGTTCTCCCGGAACTGTGGGGCGGCTCGGCCGACCTCGCAGGCAGCAACAACACGACGATCAAGGGTGCGAAGTCCTTCGGCCCCACGTCCATCTCCACCGACGACTGGGACGCCGAGCCGTACGGCCGCACCCTGCACTTCGGTATCCGTGAGCATGCGATGGGCGCGATTCTGTCGGGCATCGTGATGCACGGCCCGACCCGTGCATACGGCGGAACGTTCATGCAGTTCAGCGATTACATGCGGCCTGCGGTCCGGCTCGCGTCACTCATGGACATCGACCCCATCTACGTGTGGACCCACGATTCCATCGGCCTCGGTGAGGACGGCCCGACGCACCAGCCGGTCGAGCATCTCGCCGCGCTGCGGGCCATCCCCAACCTCTCGGTGGTACGCCCCGGCGACGCCAACGAAACCGCGTTCGCATGGCAGGCAGTGCTGGCCAGGTCCAGCAGCAGCGGACCCGTCGGCCTTGCGCTGACGCGTCAGGGCATCCCGATTCTCGAGGGCACCAGCTACGAGGGCGTCTCGAAGGGCGGATACATCCTCGTCGAGTCGTCCAAGGCGACCCCCGACGTCGTGCTGATCGGTACCGGTTCCGAGCTGCAGTACGCCGTGGAGGCACAGAAGCAGCTCGAGGCGCAGGGCATCGCCGCCCGCGTCGTCTCGATGCCGTGCGTCGAGTGGTTCGAGAGCCAGGATCAGAACTACCGCGACCAGGTGATCCCGCCCACCGTCAAGGCCCGGGTGTCGATCGAAGCCGGCATCGCGATGCCGTGGTGGAAGATCGTCGGCGGCTTCGGCGAGATCATCTCGCTCGAGCACTACGGCGAATCTGCCGACGCTGCAACACTTTTCCGCGAGTTCGGCTTCACGGCCGAGGCCGTCACGGCAGCCGCACAGCGCTCCATCACCAATGTGAAGGGATAATTCATGACCCAGAACAAGAATCTTGCAGAACTCTCCGCCGCCGGAATCTCGGTATGGCTGGACGACCTCTCCCGTGATCGCATCCGCTCGGGCAACCTCCAGGACCTCATCGACACGAAAAGTGTCGTCGGAGTGACCACCAACCCGTCGATCTTCCAGGCGGCCCTGAGCAAGGGCGAGGCGTACGACGAGCAGGTGAACAAGCTCGCCGGTGAAGGTGCCGACGTCGAGACCACCATCCGCACGGTCACCACGGACGACGTTCGCGAGGCCTGCGACATCCTGATGCCTCAATACGAGGCAAGTGCAGGCGTCGACGGCCGCGTGTCCATCGAGGTCGATCCGCGCGTGGCACACGACGCCGACAAGACGTACGAGCAGGCCGTCGAACTGTGGAAGATCGTCGACCGTCCGAATCTGCTGATCAAGATCCCGGCGACCGAGGAGGGGATTCCCGCTATCGCCAAGGTGATCGGCGAGGGCATCAGCGTCAACGTCACGCTCATCTTCTCCGTCGAACGCTACGAGCTGGTGATGAACGCCTACCTCGACGGTCTGGAGAAGGCGCGTGCGGCCGGCCACGACCTCGACAAGATCCACTCGGTCGCGTCGTTCTTCGTCTCCCGCGTCGACAGCGAGATTGATTCCCGTCTCGATGCAATCGGTACCCCCGATGCCGAGGCACTCAAGGGCAAGGCCGCTCTGGCCAACGCTCGTCTGGCGTACGTGGCGTACCAGCAGATCTTCGAGGTGGCCCCTCGGTTCCGCGAGCTCGTCGGCAGTGGCGCACGCCCGCAGCGTCCGTTGTGGGCGTCGACCGGTGTGAAGTCCGACGCCTACCCCGACACCATGTACGTCACCGAGCTCGTCTCACCGAACACGGTGAACACGATGCCGGAGAAGACCATGGACGCGGTTGCCGATCACGGCGAGATCGTCGGCGACACCGTCTCGGGCAAGGGACCGGAATCGCAGGAGATCTTCGACCGCATCTCGGCGCTCGGGATCGACATCACCGACGTCTTCCTGACGTTGGAGAACGAAGGCGTCCAGAAGTTCGAGGCGGCCTGGAACGAGTTGCTCGAAGCCACCGGCGAGCAGCTTCGCCAAGCAGGTCAGAAGAGCTGACCGACTGTGCCCACCGCAGAAACCGAACCTCTCCACTCCGCGGACTGGGTCAACCCACTCCGCGACGCGCGGGACAAGCGGCTCCCCCGCATAGCGGGCCCGTGCAGCATGGTCATCTTCGGAGTGACCGGCGATCTCGCGCGTAAGAAGCTCATGCCTGCGGTGTACGACCTGGCGAACCGGGGGCTTCTACCCCCCGGTTTCGCCTTGGTCGGCTTCGCCCGTCGGGAATGGCAGAACCAGGACTTCGCGAAGATCGTGCACGATTCCGTGCGCGATCACGCGCGCACTCCGTTCAGCGAGGAGGTCTGGAACACCCTCGCCGAAGGATTCCGGTTCGTCCAGGGCACGTTCGACGACGACGCAGCGTTCGACGAGTTGTCGCGGACACTGACCGAACTCGACGAGACCCGCGGCACCGGCGGCAATCATGCCTTCTACCTGTCCATTCCGCCCAGCGCCTTTCCCGTCGTTCTCGAGCAGCTGTCTCGGTCCGGTCTGGCGCAGGGCGAGGACGGTAATTGGCGACGTGTGGTGATCGAGAAGCCGTTCGGCCACGACCTGCAGAGCGCGAAAGAGCTCAATGCCGTCGTCAACCGAGTGTTCCCCGAGGACACCGTGTTTCGCATCGATCACTACCTGGGCAAGGAGACGGTGCAGAACATCCTCGCACTGCGCTTCGCGAACCAGTTGTTCGATCCGATCTGGAATGCGCACTACGTCGACCACGTTCAGATCACGATGGCCGAGGACATCGGATTGGGTGGTCGCGCAGGGTATTACGACGGAATCGGTGCCGCCCGCGACGTCATCCAGAACCACCTTCTACAGCTCCTCGCCATCACCGCGATGGAGGAGCCGGTCAGCTTCAACCCCAAGGAGCTGCAGTCGGAGAAGATCAAGGTGCTCTCGGCGACAAAACTCGCCGAGCCACTCGATCGAACCTCGGCGCGCGGTCAGTACACCGCGGGGTGGCAGGGCAGCCAGAAAGTGAAGGGGCTCAAGGAGGAAGAAGGGTTCGACTCCGAGTCGAACACCGAAACCTACGCCGCCATCACCCTCGAGGTGGATACGCGGCGATGGGGTGGGGTGCCCTTCTATCTCCGTACCGGCAAGGCACTCGGGCGCCGAGTCACCGAGATCGCGATGGTGTTCAAACGCGCCCCGCACCTGCCGTTCGACGCCACGATGACCGAGGAACTCGGTCAGAATGCGTTGGTGATCCGAGTCCAGCCCGACGAGGGCGTGACGATGCGGTTCGGCTCCAAGGTGCCGGGTTCGAGCATGCAGGTGCGCGACGTCAGCATGGACTTCAGCTACGGCCAGGCGTTCACCGAATCCTCCCCCGAGGCCTACGAACGACTCATCCTCGACGTGCTGCTCGGCGAGCCGTCGTTGTTCCCGGTCAATGCCGAGGTGGAACTGTCGTGGAAGATCCTCGATCCGATCTTGGAGTTCTGGGCCTCCGGCGGCACCGCGGAACCGTACGAAGCCGGTACCTGGGGGCCCTCCTCGGGTGACGAGATGATGCACCGCACCGGACGCGAATGGAGAAGACCGTGATTGTCGACATCCCCGCCACGACGACGGCCGAGGTCGGCAAGAAGTTGGTGGAGGTGCGCGAAGCAGGCGGTGCGGTGACCATCGGCCGAGTGCTGACTCTGATCGTGGCCAGCCGTGATCCGGCCAAGGCCGAACGAGCGATCGACGCGGCGAACGAGGCGAGCCGTGAGCATCCGTGCCGCGTCATCGTGCTCATCCACGGAGATCGGTCGGCCGAGTCGAGCCTCGACGCGCAGATCCGGGTGGGCGGCGACGCCGGTGCATCGGAGGTCGTCGTGTTGCGCCTGAACGGCGAACTCGCCGACCACGAACACAGTGTCGTCATCCCGTTCCTGCTGCCCGATACCCCGATCGTGGCCTGGTGGCCGGACGAGGCACCGACCGTTCCGGCGAAGGATCCGTTGGGGCGCTTGGCGATTCGACGCATCACCGATGCCACGAACTCCCCCGACACCACCGCGACGATCAAGGGACGGCTCAGCAGCTACACCGAGGGCGACACCGATCTGTCCTGGAGTCGCATCACGTACTGGCGTGGCCTGTTGGCCACCGCGCTCGACCAGGCTCCGTTCGAGGCTGTCGTCTCGGCCACGGTGTCGGGACTGGCCGAGGAGCCCGCACTCGACATCCTTGCCGGTTGGCTGGCCGCGAAGCTGGACGTGCCGGTCCACCGCCGTGCGGGTGAGCTGAAAGTCGAGCTGATCCGGGAGAACAGCAGCATCTCGCTGACGCGACCGCAGACCGGTAAGACCGCAACCCTGCGGCGTACCGGTCAGCCCGACGCCGAAGTCGCACTGGCGCGGCGCAACACGCGCGAGTGCCTCGCCGAGGAACTGCGCAGACTCGACACGGACGAGATCTACGAACTCGCCTTGAACGGACTGTCGAAAGTGAGCTATGAGTAAGACATCGGTACTCCAGTACCTGGACGCACAAGCCCTTGTCGACGCAGCGCGATCGCGCTTCGTCGACGTGATCACCGCCGCGCAGGCCGAGCGAGGATCTGCGTCGGTGGTGCTGACCGGCGGTGGCACAGGAATCGCATTGCTGGAGGCGCTGCGCACGGACTCCGGCTCGATCGACTGGGGCAGAGTGGACGTCTACTTCGGTGACGAACGCTTCCTGCCCTCGGGCGATCCCGAGCGCAACGAAGTTCAGGCCTCGGATGCGCTGCTCGATCACGTCGATGTCCATCCGGATCGGGTGTTCCGGATGGCCGCATCCGACGGACCACACGGAAGCGACCCCGAAGTTGCCGCGGCAACGTACGCACAGATCCTGCATTCCGGATCCGAAGGCGAGCCGACGCCTCGGTTCGACGTCCATCTGCTCGGCATGGGCGGCGAAGGCCATATCAATTCACTCTTCCCCCACACCGATGCAGTGCGCGAACAGCATCGCTTCGTCGTGGCGGTCGAGGACTCCCCCAAGCCCCCACCGGTGCGCATCACACTGACGCTGCCTGCGGTCCGCCGCGCGCAGCACGTGTGGTTGCTCGTCTCGGGAGCGAACAAGGCCGATGCCGTCGCTGCTGCGGTGGGCGGGGCCGATCCCGACGACGTCCCGTCGGCCGGAGCACTGGGCACCGAATCGACGGTCTGGTTCCTCGATACCGGCGCAGCGTCCAAGCTGGACACGGTGTGAGAGCCCGGAGCTAGTCCGGTTCGACTGCGTCGGGGTCACGTCCCGGCCACGCATCGTCGTAACCGCCGACGCACCGAACACGTCCTGATGTCGAGCGATCTATCCGCCTACCGTTCGCACGGTAGGCGGATCCCTCGCGCCAGGCATCGGTGTCGTTGCTGCACTGCCTCATACCTCGTTGGACGCTTCTCGCCGCCGACCGGTTCCACGCCCCCCGTGCGGGTCAGCCGCTGTTACGCAGTGCCGTCGCGAGACCGTTCATCGTCAGCAGGATTCCTCGCTTGACGCGTTCGTCGTCGTCCCCGTTTCGGTAGCGCCGGAGCATCTCCACCTGCATCTGATTGAGCGGCTCGAGGTACGGGAATCGGTTGTGCACGGAGCGTTCGAGAGACGGATTGTCTTCGAGCAGTCGACTGTGACCGGTGATCTTCAGGTACATCCGCACCGTCGTGGCGTGCTCGGCCTCGATCATGCCGAAGATACGAGCCCGGAGATCGGCGTCGGGAACCAACTCGGCGTAGCGAGCCGCGATGCCCAGATCGGACTTGGCCATGACCTGCGCGAGGTTGGACAGAACCGTCTGGAAGAACGGCCACTTCCGGTAGAGGTCGGTCAGCACCTCGAGCCTGGAATCGTCGTCGCCGACCCACTCCTCGAACGCCGATCCCGTTCCGTACCACCCGGGCAACATCACGCGGCACTGACTCCACGACATCACCCAGGGAATGGCACGCAGGTCGTACACCGAGTTGGTCGGCTTCCGCGATGCCGGACGGGAGCCGATGTTCAGCTCCCCTACCTCCGCAACGGGAGTCGACGTTCGGAAGTACTCGACGAAACCTGGCTCCTCGTGCACCAGACGGCCGTACGCTGCGCGTGCCTTGGCGGCCAGATCGTCCAGAATGTCGTACGCGGCTTCGGCACCGTCACCGAGGCCCTCGACGTCGAGCAGAGTCGATTCGAGAGTTCCGGCAACCAGGGACTCGAGGTTTCGTCGCGCCAAGGACGGCTCCGCGTACTTCGCTGCGATGATCTCGCCCTGCTCGGTCAGACGCAGGGATCCCTGCACCACACCGGGCGGCTGCGCCAGGATCGCGTCGTAGCTCGGACCGCCGCCGCGGCCGACCGTGCCACCGCGACCGTGGAAGAGCCGCAACCGGATCCCCGTCTTGCGCGATGCCTCGAGTAGATCCAACTCGGCGCGATACAGCGCCCAGTTGGCCGCGAGGTATCCACCGTCCTTGTTCGAGTCGGAGTACCCGAGCATGACTTCCTGGTTCATGCCGCGACCGGCGACCAGCGCGCGGTAGATCGGAACGTCGAGCGTGGCCAGCAGAGTCGCCGCGCCCTGCTGGAGGTCCTCGATGGTCTCGAACAGCGGAACGACACCGACGGTCGAGGTCGGTGCCGAACCGTCGGTGCCGGGGTCGAAGATGCCGGCCTCCTTGAGCAGCAACGCCGCTTCGAGCATGTCGCTGACCGACTGGCACATGCTGATGATGTAGTTCTGGATGGTGTCGGGGCCCAAGTGGTCGATGGCCTCCTTGGCCGCCCTGACGATGCCCAGTTCCTTCGTCGCGAGCTCACTGAGCTGCGCGTTGGGGCCGACGAGCGGCCGCCTGGTCGCGAGTTCCCGCGACAGCACCGACACCCGCTCGTCCTCGCCGAGGGACACGTAGTCGGGGTGAACACCGGCCCAGGCCAGCAGCTCGGCGACCACCTCTTCGTGGGTCTCCGAGTTCTGCCGCATGTCCAACGCCTGCAGATGGAATCCGAACGTCTCGACCGACTGTCGAAGCCGGAGCAGTCGATCGTCGGCGATCAACGCGTCACCGTCCGCACGAAGTGCCCGGTCGATGACGTCGAGGTCGTCGAGGATGTCCTGCGGGCCGTCGTACTTCTGCGCTCCGAGGTCGATGCCGGAGACCGGTACGGCGTCGAGCACCGCCTCGGCGGTGGCGGTGAGCCGAGCCCGGATGCCGACCACCGCGACCCGATACGGCTCGTCCGATCGGCGGTCGTCCGGTTCGGCCGATGCGCCGGCCAGAGCCGCGAGCTCCTCGGTGACATCCACCAGGCGCGCGGACATCGACAGTTCCTTCTCCAGCGCGACCAGCTCGTCCAGGTAGTGCTCGAACGCGACGTAACCCGCCTGATGTGTCGCAGTGTGCACCACGTCGGCGGTGACGTTCGGATTGCCGTCGCGGTCGCCGCCGATCCAGGAACCGGGGCGAAGGATGGGGCGCGGCAGAAGATCGTCCTCGGGCCACCGTGCGCGCAGCGCGGCACGCACATCCGCATTGAGGGCAGGCATGACGTCGAACAGAGACGACTCGAAGTAACGGAGGCCGACCTCGATCTCGTCCTGAATTCGCAACCGCGACAACCGAATCAGAGCTGTCTCCCACAGGGTCAGTACCTGCCTGCGGATCTGCACGTCGATGGCGGCCAGTTCCTTGGCCGCGCGGGCGGCCTTGCCCTCGACCGCCGCAACGGCGACATCGCGGCGACGCATCAGCTCGGTGATCTTCGATTGCACGTCGAAGATGGTCCGTCGACGTGTCTCGGTGGGGTGCGCTGTGATCACCGGGGCGACCAACGCATCGGTGAGAGCGGCTGCCACCTGCTCGCGCGACGGTGCCGCGGCATCGATCTTGAGCCAGGTGGCGTCGAGGCTGCTGTCCTGCGGCGGATCCTGGCGGTCGAGGTGAATCGCGCGGCGACGTTCGCGGTGCAGGTCCTCGGCGAGATTGGCCAGCAGCGAGAAGTGACTGAACGCGCGAATCAGTGGAACTGCCTGTGCCACTTCCACATCGGTGTAACGTCCGACCGAATCGTCACGCTCGATCTCGGATCTGCGTACCGCGAATGATTCGACGCGCGCTGCCTCGATCAGGTCGAAGACGTCCTCGCCCTCGTGCTCGCGAATGATCTCGCCCAAGATACCGCCGAGATAGCGGATGTCCTCACGGAGAGGCTCTGTCAACTCTCGACCCTGAGCTGTCGGTGGGACGAAGGCTGGGGAACCGACTGACTCGTAGGAGGATTCGCTCATCCACCCAGTATCGTCGCTCCGTCACCAACTCGCACTCGGAGCCGAATTCGATCAGGTGTACTTGATCTCCAGACCGATACCGAGGATGGCGATGAGCCAGATGATGCCGGTGAAGACCGTGAGGCGATCGAGATTCTTCTCGACGACGGTCGAACCGGAGAGGCTGGACTGCACTCCGCCACCGAACAGGCTGGACAATCCGCCGCCCTTGCCGCGATGCAGCAGGATCAGCAAGATCAGTGCCAGGCTGGTGATGACCAGCAGAATATCCAGAAACAGATCCATGTCCACCTCAAACTCGATTCGATGCCTTCAGCAGCCTACCTGGCCCCGTGAACGGCTTCGGACACCCCGCCGAAGCGAGGTGCCCGAAAACCGTTCGTCGTAGCGTTGCCGATCAGGGCAGGGGTCCTCCTGCAGCGATGGCCGACAACGTGGCGAACTCGTCGGCCTTGAGCGAAGCGCCACCGACCAGTGCGCCGTCGACATCGGGCTGACCGACGATCTCGCCGACGTTCTTGGCGTTGACCGATCCGCCGTAGAGCACGCGTACGCCTGCGGCGACCTCGCCCGAGGAGAGCGACTTCAACTCCTCGCGGATGGCACCGCACACTTCCTGAGCGTCCGACGCGGACGCGACCCGGCCGGTTCCGATCGCCCACACCGGCTCGTAGGCGATGACGACCTTCGAGATGTCCTCGGCCGACAGTCCGTCGAGTGACCCGCGGAGCTGCGCGACGTTGTAGGCCACGTGCTCGCCCGCCTCGCGGATGTTCAGACCCTCGCCGATGCACACGATCGGAGTCAGTCCGTTCTTCAGCGCCGCCTTCGTCTTGGCGAGAACGACGGCGTCGTCCTCGTTGTGCAACGTGCGTCGTTCGGAGTGACCGACGACGACGAAGGTGCACCCCAGCTTGGCCAGCATCGATCCGCTGATCTCGCCGGTGAACGCACCCTTGTCCTCGGACGAGACGTCCTGTGCACCGTAGGTGAGCAGGAGCTTGTCGCCCTCGACCAGAGTCTGGACGCTCCGGATGTCGGTGAACGGCGGGATCACCGTGACGTCGACCTTGTCGAAATACTTCTCGGGCAACGAGAATGCGATCTTCTGCACCAGCGAGATGGCCTCGAGGTGGTTGAGATTCATCTTCCAGTTGCCCGCGATGAGCGGCTTACGTGCCATGCGTTACGCCTCCAGGACGGATAGGCCGGGGAGCTGCTTGCCTTCGAGGTATTCGAGGGATGCACCGCCGCCGGTGGAGATGTGCGAGAAGCCGTCGTCGGGCAGTCCGAGGGTGCGCACCGCAGCCGCGGAGTCGCCGCCACCGACGACGCTGAACGCGCCCTTCTCGGTGGCTTTGATGATCGCTTCCGCGATGCCCTTGGTGCCGGCCGAGAACTTGTCGAACTCGAACACTCCTGCCGGTCCGTTCCAGAAGACGGTCTTCGCATTCGAGAGCACGACAGCGAAACGACTGACCGAGTCGGGTCCGATGTCCAGGCCCATCCAGCCGTCCGGAATTTCGGACGCCTTGACGGTCTTCGCCTCGGCGTCCGCCGCGAACTTGTCTCCGACGACGATGTCGACGGGCAGGTGGATCACGTCGCCGAAGCGCTCGAGCAGGTCCTTGCAGACCCCGATCTGATCCTCCTGCAGCAACGAGTTGCCGACCGAATATCCCTGCGCAGCAAGGAAGGTGAACGCCATGCCGCCGCCGATCACGAGGGTGTCGACCTTGGGGGCCAACGCCTCGATGACGCCGAGCTTGTCCGAGACCTTGGAGCCGCCGAGCACAACCGCGTACGGACGCGCAGCGTCCTCGGTGAGCTTCGCCAGCACCTCGACCTCGGCAGCGACGAGGGTGCCCGCGTAATGGGGCAGCAGCTGCGCCACGTCGTAGACCGACGCCTGCTTGCGGTGCACGACGCCGAATCCGTCGGAAACGAACGCCGCGTCGTCGCCGGCCAGAGCCACCAGCTCGCGAGCCAGGGCAGCTCGCTCGGACTCGTCCTTGCTGGTCTCGCGCGGATCGAAGCGAATGTTCTCGAGCAGCAGCACGTCGCCGTCCGTCAGACCCTCGGCGCGAGCCTCGGCGTCCTGACCCACGACGTCGCCCGCGAGCTGAACATGGCGTCCGAGCAGCTCGCCGAGTTTCGCGGCGACCGGAGCCAGGCTGTACTTCGCGTCGGGCTTACCGTCGGGACGACCGAGATGCGCGGTGACGATGACCTTGGCACCGGCCTCGACCAGAGCCTCGAGAGTCGGGATCGACGCCTGGATACGGCCGGGATCGGTGATCGTGCCGTCCTCGAGCGGGACATTGAAGTCCGATCGCACGAGGACGCCACGGCCTTCGACACCGGCATCGAGCAGATCCTGCAGTGTCTTGACAGCCATCGGTGTCAGAGGGACTTGCCGACGAGACCGATGAGGTCGGCGAGGCGGTTGGAGTAGCCCCACTCGTTGTCGTACCAGGAGACGATCTTGACCTGGTCGTCGATGACCTTCGTCAGCGGCGCGTCGAAGATCGACGAGTGCGGGTCGGTGACGATGTCCGAGGACACGATGGGATCGGTGTTGTACTTCAGGATGCCCTTCAACGGTCCCTCGGCAGCAGCCTTCATCGCAGCGTTGATGTCGTCGGCGGAGGCCGACTTCTTCAGCAGCGCGGTGAGGTCGGTGACCGAGCCGGTGGGGATCGGAACCCGGAGCGCGTAGCCGTCGAGCTTGCCCAGCAGCTGCGGGAGCACCAGGCCGATGGCCTTGGCTGCGCCGGTGCCGGTCGGCACGACGTTCAGAGCCGCAGCGCGAGCGCGACGCAGATCGCTGTGCGGGCCGTCCTGCAGGTTCTGATCCTGTGTGTACGCGTGGATCGTGGTCATCAGTCCCGAGACGATGCCGAACTCGTCGTCGAGAACCTTGGCGATGGGGCCGAGGCAGTTGGTGGTGCACGACGCGTTGGAGATGATGTTCTGGCTGCCGTCGTACTTGTCGTCGTTGACGCCCATCACGATGGTGATGTCCTCGCCCTTGGCGGGCGCGGAGATGATGACCTTCTTCGCACCGGCGTCGATGTGACCCTGGGCCTTCGCAGCGTCGGTGAAGATGCCGGTGGACTCGACGACGACGTCGACACCCAGGTCACCCCACGGAAGTGCGGACGGGCCCTCGCGCAGCGACAGTGCCTTGATCTTCTGGCCACCGACGACGATGGTGTCTTCGCCCTCGAGCGAGACATCGTGCGGCAAACGGCCCAGGATCGAGTCGTACTTGAGCAGGTGTGCGAGCGATGCGTTGTCGGTCAGGTCGTTGACAGCAACGATTTCGATGTCGGTGGTACCGAGCGCCTTCTGCGCGTCGACAGCCCTGAAGAAGTTACGCCCGATGCGGCCGAAGCCGTTGACGCCTACCCGGATCGTCACTGTTCGCTCCTAAAAGTTGTGAAAACAGATGTCTGATTGTGCCTGCGTGCGGGGTGCCACACGCGGTTCCCACCCTAGTGTGCGCGCAGGCAGAGCGCGCGCATCACGTGATCGGGCCGATCACGCCTCGTCGAGCAGCTCGGCGGTGACCGCGGACTCGGTGTCGGGAATTCCGGTTTCCTTGGCCTTGCGATCGGCCATGGACAGCAGGCGTCGAATTCGGCCGGCCACGGCGTCCTTGGTCATCGGAGGGTCGGCCAACTGGCCCAGTTCCTCGAGTGACGCCTGCCGATGCTGGACTCGGAGCGATCCGGCTGCGGCCAGATGGTCCGGCACGTCGTCGCCGAGGATGTGCAGGGCGCGCTCGACTCTCGCTGCGGCGGCGACGGCGGCCCTGGCCGAGCGGCGCAGGTTGGCGTCGTCGAAGTTGGCGAGCCGGTTCGCAGTGGCTCTGACCTCGCGTCGCATGCGTCGTTCTTCCCAGATCAACCGGGTGTCCTGTGCTCCCATGCGGGTGAGCAGGGCTCCGATGGCCTCGCCGTCGCGGACGACCACTCGATCGGTGCCGCGGACCTCACGAGCCTTCGCGGCCACTCCGAGGCGGCGGGCGGCTCCGACGAGCGCGAGCGCCGCCTCCGGTCCGGGGCAGCTGATCTCCAGGGCCGAGGACCTACCCGGTTCGGTGAGGGAGCCGTGCGCCAGAAATGCGCCCCGCCATGCCGCCTCGGAATCCCCCACCGTGCCGCCGACGACCTGTGCGGGGAGGCCGCGAACCGGGCGTCCCCGCAGATCCAGCAGGCCGGTCTGGCGGGCCAGCGCTTCGCCGTCCTTGGCCACTCGGACCACGTACCGCGAGGTCTTGCGTAGCCCGCCTGCGCCGAGCATGTGCACGTCGGAGGAGTAGCCGTACAGCTCGAAGATCTCCCGCCGCAGCCGTCTCGCAATGGACCCGAGGTCCACCTCGGCTTCGACCACCACCCGGCCCGCCACGATGTGCAGTCCACCGGCGAATCGCAGCAGTGCGGACACCTCGGCCTTGCGGCAACTGACCTGGCTGACGGTCAGCCTGCTCAGCTCGTCCTTGACCTCCGCTGTCATGGCCACGAAGTGATCCCCTCTCTGCGTGCGGCAGTCGGTGCGGTGCCGCCGGTGGGCGACACGATGGAGCCGAGAGCCGCGGCAAGCTTGCCGTAATGATGTGCGTGGGTGCCGTTTTCGGCAACGTCGACGTAGACGACCTCGGCACCGAGCCGGGCCGCAGCCCGCGCCACGTGCTCGCGGTTGCTGCCTTCCGGGACCGAGGCGGAATCGACCAACACGTAGTCGATTCCCAAATCCGGTGCGTGTTGGGAGAGTACGTGGACATGGCGCTCGGCGGAGAATCCGGTGGTCTCACCGAGTTCGGGGGCCAGGTTCAGCACCAGTACCTTCGGCGCGCTCGTACGAGCCAGCGCGGTGAGCTGATCCGGCACCAGTACGTGCGGGATCACGCTGGAGAACCACGATCCCGGTCCGAGCACCACGAGGTCTGCCTTCTCGATCGCAGCGAGTGCATCCGCGGACGCCGGCGGTTCGGGGGGAAGCAGCCGAACGCGGCGAACCTTGCCGGGAGTCGTCGCCACCGCCACCTGTCCGCGAATGACGCGGCTCACGCGCGGATCGTCCTCGAGACCGGAGACGTCGGCCTCGATGTCGAGTGCGATCGGCGACATCGGAAGCACTCGTCCGTCGATTCCGAGCATCCGCACCATCTCGTCCAGTGCGGCGATCGGGTCGCCCAGTACCTCGGTGAGGCCGGCGAGGATGAGGTTGCCCACCGAGTGCCCGGCCAGCGCGCCCGTGCCACCGAAGCGGTGCTGGAGGACGTCGGTCCACAGCTGTGTTCGCTCGTCCGAGCGTGCCAGCGCGGCCAGCGCCATGCGCAGATCCCCGGGCGGAATGACGCCGAGCTCGGCCCGCAGACGTCCCGAGGATCCCCCGTCGTCGGCGACCGTGACGATGGCGGTGACGTCGTGACCGAGCAACCGGGCCGCCGACAGCGTTGCGTACAGGCCGTGACCGCCTCCGAGTGCGACGATCCTGGGGCCCGATACCGGTACTTCGGTGTCGACCTCGCTCATTCGCGACCCAGATCCCGATGCAGCACCCGCACCGACACATCACCCTGATCGGCGAGAATCGCGGCCAGTGCCTCGGTCATCGCAACACTTCGATGCTTCCCTCCGGTGCAGCCCACGGCCACCGTCATGTATCTCTTGCCTTCCCGCACGTATCCCTCGATCGTTAGATTCAGCAGATGCGTGTACGTCTGCAGGTAGTCGCGTGCCCCGTCCTGCCCCAGCACGTAATCCCGAACGTCCGCGTCCTGGCCGGTGTGTTCGCGCAGCTCCGAAACCCAATGGGGATTGGGCAGAAAGCGCACGTCGCAGACCAGGTCGGCGTCCATCGGCAGGCCGTACTTGAAGCCGAACGACTGCACGGTGACCCCGACGCCGGTGGTGTCGGACTCGCCGAACACCGTCTCGATCTTGCCCCGCAGTTGATGCACCGACAGGGATGTGGTGTCCACGGTCAGATCCGCGGCCGCCTTGACCTGGGCGAGTCGCAACCGTTCGGCGGTGATGCCCTCGGTCAAGGTTCCGTCCTGACCGTCGTTCTGCAGAGGATGGCTGCGCCGGTTGGACTCGAATCGACGGATCAACACGGCGTCGGACGCGTCGAGGAAGAGCACTCTGTTGCGCACGCCCTTGGAATCGAGTTCTTTGACCACCCAGCCCAGATCGCCGGTGAACAGGCGACTTCGAACGTCCATCACCAGCGCCAGTCGCTCGATTCTGGGCTTGGACTCGCGGCCGAGATCGACCATCTTGGAGATGAGCTCCGGCGGTAGGTTGTCGGCGACGTACCAGCCGAGATCCTCGAGAATCTTGGCCGCCGTGCGCAATCCTGCTCCGGAAACCCCGGTGACCAACGCCACTTCGATCTCGTCGTGCCGCGACTCCCCCGCGGAGGGCTGTTCGAGATGGTCTTCGGACGGTGGGTGTCTCTGTGTCTGGTGTTCGCTCACTACGAAGCCTGTCCCGCCGATTCCACGCGCGGTGCGATCGCATGTTCCGCCGTGTTCTCGCCCGATGTCGTTGCAGTTGCGCTGCCATCATCGCCTACATCGGCGTCGTCCGTGTCGGAACCCAGTGCGGCCAGCACCGACTTGGCTGTGGTCTCTCCGATCCCGGGCACCTCGACGATCTCCGCGACCGTCGCGCGTTTGAGGTTGGCGACGGAACCGAAGTGTGCCACCAGCGCCGTTCGACGCGACTCGCCGAGTCCGCGAACCGAATCCAGAGCCGAGGCCGTCATGCGTCGCGATCGCTTGCTGCGATGGAACGTGATCGCGAACCGGTGCGCTTCGTCGCGGACCCGTTGGAGCAGGTAGAGCGACTCGCTCGTACGCGGAAGGATCACCGGATCCTCCTCCCCCGGAACCCATACCTCCTCCAGCCGCTTCGCCAGACCGACCACGGCCACGTCGGTCACGCCGAGCTCGTCCAGCACGGCCGCGGCAGCGGCCACCTGAGGGGCACCGCCGTCGACGACGAACAGATTGGGTGGATACGCGAATTTGCGCGGTCTGCCGGTCTGTGGATCCAACGCCGCTTCGGGGGCGAGATCGCCTCCGGTCCCCTCGGCCGAACCGTCCGCGGAGTGCCGTAGGAACCGGCGACGGGTCACCTCGGCGATGCTCGCCACGTCGTCGGAGTGCCCGTCGCCTGCCGCTTCCTTGATCGCGTAGTGGCGGTAGTCGCTCTTGCGGGGCAATCCGTCCTCGAAGACGACGAGCGAGGCCACCACATCGGTTCCCTGCACGTGGGAGATATCGATGCACTCGATGCGCAGCGGTGCCGAGTCCAGATCGAGTGCCTCCTGAATACCCTGCAGCGCAGCCGATCTCGATGTGAAGTCGCCCGCGCGCTTGAGCTTGTGCTGCTGCAGGGCTTCCTTGGCGTTGCGTTCGACGGTCTCGGCCAACGCCTTCTTGTCGCCGCGCTGGGGAACACGCAGAGTCACGTTCGAGCCCCGAAGTTCACTGAGCCAGGCCTGAACCTCGTCGGCGTTGTCCGGCAGGACCGGAACCAGCACTTCCCTCGGGACGGCGTTGGAACCACCGTCGTCACCGCCCGGTGCCTGTGCGGACAGGGCGGCCTGCTCGCCGTAGAACTGCGTCAGGAACTGCTCGACCAGAGCGGGCAGATCGGCCTCGTCCTGGCGTTCGATCACCTCTCCTGCCTTCTCCACCACCCAGCCGCGCTGCCCGCGCACGCGGCCGCCTCGGACGTGGAAGACCTGAACGGCAGCTTCGAGGGCGTCGGTGGCGAAGGCGACGAGATCGGCGTCGGTGCCGTCGCCGAGCACCACCGCCTGCTTCTCCAATGCCCGACGCAGCGCACCGACGTCGTCTCGCAGACGTGCGGCGGTCTCGAAATCGAGGTCCTCGGATGCAGCCTGCATCTTCTTCTCGAGCTGACGAACCAGCTTGTCCGTCTTTCCGGCCAAGAAGTCACAGAAATCCTCGACGGTCGCCCGATGCTCCTCGGCGCTGACCCGTCCGACGCACGGTGCCGAGCACTTGTCGATGTAGCCCAGCAGGCAGGGCCGGCCGATCTGATTGTGGCGCTTGAACACTCCGGTCGAGCACGTGCGCGCGGGAAATACTCGCAGCAACAGATCCAGCGTCTCGCGAATGGCCCACGCGTGCGCGTAGGGGCCGAAGTAGCGGACACCCTTGCGCCGGGGTCCGCGGTAGACGAACAACCGAGGAAACTCCTCGTTCATCGTCACCGCGAGCATCGGATAGCTCTTGTCGTCGCGGTAGCGGACGTTGAACCGTGGATCGAATTCCTTGATCCAGTTGTACTCGAGCTGGAGGGCCTCGACTTCGGTGGTCACCACGGTCCACTCCACCGATGCCGCGGTCGTGACCATCTGGCGAGTACGTGGATGCAGCGAGGCTATGTCTGCGAAGTAGGAATTGAGTCGACTGCGGAGGCTCTTGGCCTTTCCCACGTAGACGACGCGGCCGTGCGGATCGCGAAATTTGTACACCCCCGGCTCCACCGGGATGGTTCCGGTGGCCGGGCGGTAGGTAGCGGGGTCGGACACGGCATCCACGTTAGCCGTCGGGTCCGACGTTCTCCGCATCCGCAGCTCAGCCGCGGTGCGGAGGTAGGACGTCAGTCCCGATCGACCGGGATGTCCGGAACGGAGGCGGCGGGCGCGTAGGTGCGTTCGAGAGTGCGGAACTTTCGTACGGCCGCGACCGCATGGTCACGATCGTTGGACTGGATGGCCATCACATTGATGAACTCGTCGTCGGGAATGTCGATCCTGGCCCACATGGCTCCTTCGGGGAAGGACAGACCACGCACCAGATCCCATTCGATCAGACGCTCCGACAACAGGTTCCGCACCGCGACACCTGCAGGCCCGACGCGAATGCGCGGGCGCGTCAGCACGAGCGCCAGGCCTCCCAGAAGAAGTCCGATACCTGCCATCGCCAGTTGGTCCGCGGTTCTGAAGTACACCCCGGTCGGCGAGACCCTCAGCAGGACGGCCACGGTCGAATGCGCCACCACGAGCAACACCGCCGTCGCGACGGCGTAGCGAGCCGACTTGCGCGACTTCACCACCATGTCCCACTCGGCGGACGGTGCGCTGCCGGTCACGTGAACTCCTGATTCGTCCAGGGTTGGCGTAGGTGTTTGAGAGTCAGCGCTGTGTCGATCGCGGCCGCCGTGGCCTGCGCGCCCTTGTCCTCGAACGAACCGGGCAACCCTGCGCGATCGAGCGCCTGCTGCTCGTCGTTGGTGGTGAGCACGCCGTTGGTGACCGGAGTGCCCTCGTCGAGCGAGACGCGCGTCAGCCCGGCCGTGACGGCGTCGCATACGTACTCGAAATGCGGTGTGCCACCGCGGATGACGACGCCGAGTGCGACGACGGCGTCGTGGTTGCGGGCCAACGCCTGCGCGACGACGGGCAGTTCGATGGCTCCGGCCACACGGATGACCGTGACGTCCTCGATCCCGGCCGACTCGGCTTTGCGAAGTGCACCGTCGAGCAATGCCTGAGAGATCTTCTGGTGCCACTGACCGGCGACGATCGCCAGTTTGAGATCACTGGCGCCTGCGAGCTGCAGGGTGGGTTCGCCTTCGCCGCTCATGAGGTGGCCCCGTTCTCGGATGCGGGAGTGGAGCCTGCGGAACGACCGTTCTCGTACTCGTCCAACCCGGTGAGGTCGTGGCCCATCCGGTCGCGTTTGGTGCGCAGGTAGGTGAGGTTCTCGGCGTTGGCGCGCAACGGCATCGGCACTCGTTCGGTGACGTGCAGACCGTAGCCGTCGAGTCCCACTCGCTTGGCGGGGTTGTTGGTCAGCAGCCGCATCGACGAGACGCCGAGGTCGACGAGGATCTGAGCACCGATTCCGTAGTCACGGGAGTCGGCCGGCAGGCCCAGTTGCAGGTTGGCGTCGACGGTGTCGGAGCCTGCGTCCTGCAGCTGGTAGGCCTGGAGCTTGTGCAGCAGACCGATTCCGCGACCTTCGTGTCCGCGCATGTACAACACGATGCCGCGTTCCTCGGCGGCGACCATCTCCAGGGCCGCGTCCAACTGTGGTCCGCAGTCGCAGCGGAGTGATCCGAACACGTCGCCGGTGAGGCATTCGGAGTGCACTCGAACGAGGACGTCGTTGCCGTCTCCGTCGGGGCCCGCGATGTCGCCGCGGACGAGCGCGACGTGCTCGACCTCGTCGTAGATGCTCTGGTAGCCGACGGCGCGGAAGGTGCCGTGGCCGGTGGGGATCCGGGCGTCGGCGACGCGGACGACGTGCTTCTCGTGCTTGCGACGCCAGGCGATGAGGTCGGCGATGGAGATGAGGGCGAGGTCGTGCTCGTCGGCGAAGACGCGCAGTTCGTCGGTCTGGGCCATCGCGCCCTCGTCCTTCTGGCTGACGATTTCGCAGATGACGCCTGCAGGCCGCAGGTCTGCCATGCGGGCGAGGTCGACGGCGGCTTCGGTGTGGCCGGGGCGACGCAGCACTCCGCCGTCCTTGGCGCGCAGCGGTACGACGTGGCCCGGACGGGTGAAGTCGTTGGCCCCGGTGTCGGGGTCTGCGAGCAGTCGCATCGTGGCCGCCCGGTCGGAGGCGGAGATTCCGGTGCCGATGCCCTCGCGGGCGTCGACGGTGACGGTGTACGCGGTTCCGTGCTTGTCCTGATTGGTGGCGAACATCGGCGGCAGGCCCAGCCGGTCGCAGTCCTCACCGGAGAGTGGAACGCAGAGATAACCGGAGGTGTAGCGGACCATGAAGGCGACCAGTTCCGGGGTGGCCTTCTCGGCGGCGAAGATGAGGTCGCCTTCGTTCTCGCGGTCCTCGTCGTCGACGACCACCACTGCTTTGCCCGCAGCGATGTCCGCAACTGCGCGCTCGATACTGTCGAACCTGGTCACCACGGTGTGCTCCATACGTCTCGGGCCTGGCTCAGCGCCCTGGAAATTCTCCGATGCACCATCGATTGCGTGCATGTCAACAGTACTTACTGTGCGTCGATCGTCTGCAGCCGCTCCACGTACTTGGCGATGACGTCGACTTCGAGGTTGACCGGCGATCCGACCTCGGCCGTGCCGAGAGTGGTCAAGTCGAGGGTGGTGGGGATCAGGGAGATCTCGAACCAGTGCGCTCCGTCGTCGACGCCGAGTCCGGAGACGGTGAGCGAGACGCCGTCGACGGTGATCGAGCCCTTCTCCACGACGTAGCGCGCGACCGAGGTGGGCAGTGCGATGCGCACGACGGTCCAGTTCTCGGACGGCGATCGGCCGATGATCGTTCCGGTGCCGTCCACGTGACCCTGTACGAGGTGTCCGCCGAGACGGCTGCCGAGCGCGGCCGCACGTTCGAGGTTGACGCGGCTGCCCACGTCGAGGGCACCGAGGCTCGAGCGGTTCAGCGTTTCCTGCATCACGTCGGCGGTGAATCCGCCGTCGGGCAGCACCTCGACGACGGTCAGGCACACCCCGTTCACCGCGATGGAGTCGCCGTGGCCTGCATCGGAGGTCACCACCGGGCCCCGAACGGTGAACCGGGCGGCGTCGGGCAGTTCGTCCTTGGCGACGATCTCGCCGAGCTCTTCGACAATTCCGGTGAACATCTACTTCGCTCCTTCGGGCACGACGCCGATCAGAATGTCGTTGCCGATCATGGTGACTGTCTCCGTGCGGAACCGAATTGCGTCGGCAATTGTTCCGATGCCCGCATTCTCCACCGCTGTGGGCCCGCTGCCCAACACCGCCGGTGCGACGTACGCCACGACGCGGTCCACCAGGCCCGCAGCGAGGAATGCCCCGGCCAACGTCGGGCCGCCTTCGATCTGGATGTCGGTGTGCTCGCTGAGGGCGTCGATCACGGCCGCGGGGTCGTGTGTGTCGAGGAACACCGTGGGGGCGTCCGTCCCACGTATCGCTGCGGTCGACGGTATCGACCGCGATCCGACGACGACGCGCACGGGTTGGTGCGGCGCGAGGGTCCCGTCCGGACGTCGTGCGGTCAGTCGCGGGTCGTCGGCCAGCACGGTGCCGGTTCCGACGACGATGGCGTCGAGCTTGGCCCGCTCGGCATGGACGTGCGCCCGGGCCTGCGGTCCGGTGATCCACTGGCTCGTGCCGTCCGCCGCGGCGCTGCGTCCGTCGAGGGTGGCGGCATATTTCCACGTCACGTGCGGCCGACCGGTGCGTTGCTTGTGCAACCAGGCGCGCAGCGGCCCCTGCCGCACCGCGATCTCACCGATCCCCTGTTCGACGCGAATGCCCGCCGCGCGCAGGGCTGCCGCGCCGCCCGATGCGAGCGGATTCGGATCGGCGACGGCGTGCACGACCGCCGCGATGCCCGCGTCGATCAGGGCCTGCGAGCACGGTCCGGTGCGGCCGGTGTGGTTGCAGGGTTCGAGGGTCACCACCGCGGTGCCGCCGCGCGCTCGGTCACCGGCCTCGGCCAGCGCGACGATCTCGGCGTGCGGACCGCCGGGCGGACGCGTCGAGCCGATGCCGACGACGACGCCACCGGCATCGAGAATCACCGCACCGACCGCGGGATTGGGACTGCTGATGCCTCGGGCGGACTCGGATGCCTCGACGGCGAGGGCCATGGCGTCCGCGACGGACAGTGCTGCGCCCTGGCCGTTCATTACGACAGGTGGTGTGATGCGCGGGCGGCTCGGTCGCGTAGGTCGCGCACTGCGGCTGCGGGGTCGGCGGTGTTGTAGACGGCCGATCCGGCGACGAAGCAGTCGATTCCGGCCTCCGCGGCCTGCTCGATCGTGTCGGAGTTGATGCCACCGTCGATTTCCACGACCAGTCGCAGATCCCCGGAATCGACAAGTGCTCGAACGGCTTTCGCCTTCGCGAGTACCTCCGGCATGAACGACTGCCCACCGAAGCCCGGCTCGACGCTCATCACCAGCAGCGTGTCGAAGTCGCGCAGGATCTCGAGGTACGGCTCGATGGGTGTTCCCGGCTTGACGGACAGTCCGGCTTTGGCTCCCGCCGCCCGGATGTCGCGCGCAACCGCGGACGGGTCGTCGGTCGCTTCGGCGTGGAAGGTGACGTTGTACGCACCCGCCTCGGCGTACGGCGGTGCCCAGCGGGCCGGGTCCTCGATCATCAGGTGGCAGTCGAGCGGAATGTTCGTCGCCTTCAGCAAGCTCTCCACGACCGGCAGCCCCAGGGTGAGGTTGGGTACGAAGTGCGCGTCCATGACGTCGACGTGCAACCAGTCGGCTCCGGACACCGCCTCGGCTTCGGCGGCGAGCCGGGCGAAATCGGCGGACAGAATGGAGGGGGCGATCATCGGGGAAACCACGATTGACGAGCCTAGCCCAGCCGGTATCGTTCGCCCATGACCACCATGGATTCCGTGACAGCGGTGATCGCCGAGTTGCCCGAGGTCACCGAGAGTGTCCGGTACGGCCGTCCGGCGTGGTCGGTGGGCAAGAACGTGTTCGCGTGGGTCCGCCCGTTCAGCAAAGCCGATCTGAAGCGGTTCGGCAGCGAGATCCCGCCCAGCGGACCGATTCTCGCCGTCCGCACCGCGGATCTCAACGAGAAGGAAGCGATTCTCGCCGCACACCCGCGGGCGTGTTTCACCATCTCGCATTTCGACGGGTTCGCTGCCGTTCTGGTCGACCTCGACAACACCGAGGACGACGAACTGCGTGAACTGATCATCGACGGGTGGCTGGTCCACGCCCCGACAGACGTGGCCGAGACGTTCCTGGCCGGCAACTGATCACACCGCTTCCCGGTCACGACGGCTCACCGGTCACATCGGCTTACGCAGCGCCGCCATGAACATTGCGTCCGTGCCGTGTCGATGCGGCCACAATTGCACCGATGTACCGTCGCCGAGTTGCGGCACTCCTGGGACCAGCTCGCGGGTGTCGAGCTGTTCGACGCCGTAGCGGCGGACCGCGTCGGCGACGACGGCGGTGGTTTCGGACAGGTGCGGCGAACACGTCGAATACAGCACCACTCCGCCCGGGCGGACCAGCTCGATTGCCGCGGCCAGCAGTTCCTTCTGCAATGTCACCAGTGCCGCCACATCGGAGGGCAGTCGTCGCCACCGGGCCTCGGGCCTGCGGCGCAGGGCACCGAGCCCGGTGCAGGGCGCGTCCACGAGCACGCGATCGTAGCCGCCATCGAGTCCGGACTGCCTGCCGTCGACGGTGTGCACCGTCACCGGAAGGTCCTTCGTCGTCTTGGACACCAGATCGGCTCGGTGCGGCGTCGGTTCGACGGCGTCGACCGTGGCACCGTCGATCTCGGCGATGGCACCGAGGAGGGCAGCTTTACCGCCCGGTCCGGCGCACAGGTCCAGCCACCGGCCACCGTCCTCGCCGACGAGCGGCGCCAAGGTGAGCGCTCGGCCGACGAGTTGACTTCCTTCGTCCTGCACCCCGGCCAGTCCGTCCCGGACGGCGTCGAGCTTGCCGGGATCTCCGCCGTCGAGGTGCACTGCGTACGGCGAATAGGGTCCCTCTTCTCCCCCGGTGATCAGCGCCAGTTCCTCGGCGGAGATCTCACCGGGCCGAGCCACCAGGTGGACCGAGGGACGGGCGTCGTCGGCCTCGAGCACCGCGGCGAGTTCACCGGCGTCGGCACCGAGTGCATCGGCGAAGGCCTGCGCGATCCACTTGGGATGGGCGTACTCGAACGCGAGGTGGCCGACGGGATCGGTTGCCGCAGCGGGCGCGAGCTCGTCGACCCACTGGGCAGCCGTCCGCTCGGACACGCGGCGCAGTACCGCGTTGACGAAACCTGCTTTGCCGGTGCCGAATTCGGCCCGAGCCAGGTCCACCGACGTGGCGACGGCCGCGTGCGGTGCCACTCGGGTCCGGAGCAGTTGGTAGGAGCCGAGTCGCAGAATGTCGAGCAGCGGCCCGTCGATCTCGGCGGCAGGCCGACCGGCTGCATGGGCGATCACCGCGTCGAGCACACCACGCGCGCGGGACGCGCCGTAGGCGAGTTCGGTGGCCAGTGCCGCGTCGCGCGAGTCCAGTTTGCGCTCTCGTAGCAGGCCCGGAAGCACCAGATTGGCGTAGGCATCCCGCTCGCGTACCGCCTTGAGGACGTCCCGGGCAGCCCGGCGGGCAGGGTCGATCGCGTCGACGGCACGCGGTCCCGCGCCTTGCGGGGGCCGGTTTCCCTTCGGCCCGCGGGCTCCGGGCGACTTCTTGACGTGCTTGCGAGCTGGACTGGACTCGCGCTTTCGGGGCCTGTCGGGTTCTGTCATCGTGCTACCGCCGTATCGTCCAGCCGAGCGCCGCGCGCCCAGTCGAGTGCCTTCATGAGCTTCTTGCCCTGCGGCTGAACTTCGCCGAGAACCACTGCCGTCGTGCCTGTTCCGATGTGTACGCCGGACTTTCGCACCGATATCTCGCCCGGGGCCAACGTGTCCTCCGAGGGCGTTGTCGGAGCGATCTTGACGCGAAGTTCACCGATCGTGGTCCATGCGCCCGGTGCGGGGGTGACCGATCTGATGTGCCGGTCGACGAATGCCGCAGACCGAGTCCAGTCGATGCGCGCGGCGTCGACGCTCACCTTGCTCGCGTAGGAGATCCCGTCCTCGGGCTGTGGATGCGCGGATGCCGTCCCGTCCTCGATCGCGTCGAGGGTGGCAGCCAGTAGGTCTGCTCCGCTCGACGCCAGTCGGGTGAGCAGGTCCCCCGTCGTATCGGTTGCGCGCACCCGCTCGGTGACGACGCCGAGTACCGGGCCGGTATCCATTCCTGCGTCGAGCAGGAAGGTGGAGGCGCCGGTGATCTCGTCGCCCGCGGCGATGGCGGCCTGTACCGGCGCGGCACCTCGCCACGCGGGCAGCAGCGAGAAGTGCAGATTGATCCAGCCGAAGCGAGGGATGTCGAGCACCGGCTGCGGCAGCAGTGCCCCGTATGCGACGACCGGACACACGTCGGGCGCGAGTTCGGTGAGCTGTGCGACGAAATCCGGATCCGAGGGCTTCGCGGGTGCGAACACGGGGATTCCGTGCTCGTCGGCCAGCAGGCCGACCGGTGAGCGCATCGTCTTGCGGCCCCTACCGGCTGCGGCGTCGGGCCGGGTCACCACCGCGATCACCTCGTGGCGTTCGGACTCCAACAGTCGCTGCAGCGACGGGACTGCGGGCTCCGGTGTACCGGCAAAGACGACGCGCACTCGAGCAACTCCCTGGATGGACGAAAGGATCTCGGGTGTTCATCCTAGGGAGTCGCGAGCGCCGCGGACGATTCCGCAGGTGCCGATCACGTCGCGTCGGGGGCGTCGACCGTGTCGTCGGGATCTCGATCGGTCGGACCGTCGTCGGCGAGGATCCGATACAGCGACCTGCGTGCTTCGGTGAGGATCTCGGCGGCCTGCTCCACCTGTGCCGGTGTGCCGACTCCGGCGACCTGACCGGCTGCGCCCATCAACTGGCCGATCAGGGCCCGAAGATCGCGAGCGTCGACACCGACGGACTCTGCCACGTCGTCCCATGGGCTGCCCAGATCGCCGCGATGAGCGTCGACGTGCGTTCGCCCCTCGTCGGTCAGCGCAGCCGTCTTGCGGCCGGCCACCTTGTCGATCAGGACCAAGCCCTCGTCTTCGAGTTGGGACAGGGCCGGATAGATGGAACCCGGACTCGGCTTCCAGGTTCCGTTGCTCTTCGCGGCGATCTGCTGGATCAGTTCGTATCCGTGCATCGGACGTTCCTCTAGCAGTAGCAGGATCGCAGCGCGCACGTCCCCGCGTCGTCCGCGTCCTCCCCGACCCCGGCCTCGACCGAAGTCTCCGTTCGGCCCGAAACCGCCGGGACCGAAGCCGGGGCGCATGCCTTCCCGTCCCCGTCCGAAAGGGCCACCCTCACCGTGCCTGTTCCGTTCACCATGAGCTCTCCTTCCACGGCCTCGTTCTCGCGGACCGTGATCGTCCGACGGGCCTCGATCGTCGCTCTGCGCGACCCACATCTGAAAGGGCGCGCCTCGCATCTGGCGACGTACTGCGCGGCGTCCGAATTCGTGAGCGAATCCCTCGAATGCGTGATTCATGTCGTTCTCCTTTGTATCGATTGCAAGTCGACGATATATCGTCAATAGAACTTTGACAATACCCAGAGGCAACCTCTACGTTTTCCGGATCCGAGGAACACGTCGTGGATCGCTTCCGCTCGTTAGAATGGCGCGGTCGGTGCGAGCTCACGTCCAACGAACCGTGTACAGCGGCCGGCTCGACAGCGATCGCTCACGAACGAGGGGGGCCGTGTGGCCGGATCGACGAGGCGACGCGTGACTGTCGTTCTCGGCTGCGTCCTGGCCATCGTTCTGCTCGCCGGCTCCAACGTTCTCGGCCAGAGAATCTCGGTACTGATCGACGACGTCGCACAGCTCGCAGGTGGCATCACCGCAACGGTCGTCTGCTGGCGAACGGCGTCGAGACGGACGGGCTCCGAACGGCAGTGGCGCGTTCTGATGGCCGCGGGAATGGCGTGTTGGAGCGCAGGCATGGCCGTGTGGGCTTTCTATCGATCCGCTCTCGACATGCCACTGCCGAATCCATCGGTCGCCGACGTGGGGTTCTTTCTCTTCCCGATCTTCGCCGTGCCCGCGCTGCTCGCCTTCGTCGGCCCGTCGCCCCGGCGGGCGGCCGCAGGTACACGCCATGTCTGGGTGATGTCGTTGCTCGACGGGGCCGTGGTCGTCGGGTCCCTCTTCGTTCTGTCCTGGGCCACCGTCCTCGGGGCGGTCGTGCACTCGTCGGAATCGGAGTCCATCGCATTCCTCGTGGCGATCATGTATCCCATCACCGACCTCGTTCTCGTGGCCATGATCGTGCTGCTCGCCGTGATCCCGAAGATCGCGTCGCGTTACCGAACGCAACTCACCCTGCTCGGTGCCGGAATCCTCATGATGGCGATGTCCGACAGCATCTACGCGTACCTCGTCGCCACCGGTGCGGACTTCATGCCGGTTCTGACCGACGGCGGATTCATCGCAGGCACTGCACTCATCGCTCTCGCGGCCGCCGCCCCGAGGACCGTCGAGGACGATCCGCCTGGTCCGCCGATACACGGCTCGTCACTGCACGGATCGGCGACAGCTGCGCGGGTGTACACCGAGACCGTCACCGGTGAGAGAACACAACTGTTGTTGCCGTACGGGCTGATGGGCGCGATAGGGATCGTGCTGGCGATACTGCGCGTGCAGACCGGGGACCTGGATTCGACGGTGGTGGTACTCGGGGTGGCGGTGGTGCTGCTCTCGCTCGTGCGCCAGGTGATCACCCTGGTTCAGAACGACAATCTGCTTCGGAGCCTGTCTCTGGCCCAGGCCGAGCTGACGTATCGCGCGCACCACGACGGACTCACCGGGCTGCTCAACCGGTCGTCGTTCGACGAACACCTTCGAGCGGCGGTGAACGACGCCAGGGCGGGCCGGGGCCGCGCCGTCCTGCTGCTGATCGACCTCGACGACTTCAAGAGCGTCAACGACAGATTCGGCCACGGCGGCGGCGATCGACTACTCGTCGAACTCGCCCGCCGCCTCGACCGATGCGTGGTCGACGGAGTGGTTGCGCGCTTCGGCGGCGACGAGTTCACCGCCCTGGTGAACGCGGATCTGCGAACCGGCCGTACCACGGCGGTCCGCATCGCCGAGGCCATGCGGACCGCGCACGAGATCGACGGCCATTCGGTGTCGGTCGGCGCGTGCGTGGGTGTGGTGCAGATCGGTCGTCCCGACCGCACCGCCGACGCGACGACGACCGTGGCCGGCACCGACACCTCCGACGTCGACGAGGACGAGCTGATGCGCCTCGCCGATCGCGCGATGTACAAGGCCAAGCGCTCGGGCAAGGCCGGCGTCTACGCCTACGACACCGCAGGAACACTCAGCATGGTCCCGAGCGGTTCCGATCAGGCAAGCTTGGGAATCAATCCGAAAATGGTTGCAGGCGAACCGGATCCGGCCCGGTTGATCGGTCCGCCGACCAGAACGTAGGCACCCGTGGTCGGTATCGACTCCAGATTGGTCAGGTTCTCGAGACTGATCCGACGCCGGTCGTAGAGCTTGACCGATACCGGATAGGTTTCGTCGTTGCCCAAGTCGGGTCCGAAGGTGTCGGTTCCGAGGGCACCTCTGTCGGCGAGCCTGCCCGTGTCGATCAACCACTGCGCCGCCTCCGCCGAGAAGCCGGGTTGGTGCGTCACGCCGTCCGCGTCCGCGTTCGCGTAGGCGTCGGTACCCCAGCGTGACGCCCATCCGGTCCACAGAATTACGGCCGCGCCGTGCGGAATGGCTCCGTTGACTGCTTCCCAGTTCTGCAGGTCGGCCACGGTCACGGCGTAGTCGGCGTCGGCTGCCGCCCGATCACGAATGTCGATCTTCACCGCGGGCAGAAACAGATCCTCCGGATCGAGCTGGTCGGCGGTCAGCCCACCTTCCTGGAAGTGTGCGGGCGCTCCCCAGTGCGTGCCGGTGTGCTCGCCTTCCTTGACGTACTGGAGGTAGAAACCGTCGTCCGCGACGGTGAACGCCGTCTCGAGCGAGAATTCGGGATCGCCGGGAAAAATCGGGGTGAGCGCCGGATCGTTGACGTGCGACAGAGACACGATCCGTAGCAGTCGATACAACGGAACGGCCGGTGTCGGCGGCTGCGCCGAGCCGGTACCGGGCAGGGCGTCGGCGGAGGCAGGTGCCACGAGCCGGGCTCCGATCACCACTGCCAAACCTGTTGTCGCACGGCGAAAGAGCTGCCTTCTCTTCATGTCCCCGACCCACCTCTCATCGGCGCCCCGTGCGCCGCCCCGACGCAACCTTAGGCCACGGCTGCCCCGGACGGCAGTGTCAGCCGATTCGAATCGGGTCTATCTGAACCCGCACTCCGCCGCCGAGCTTCTTGGCGCTACGAGATGCCTGAGCGGCGGCCAGCGCCCGCGCCAAGGCCGCCCCGGTGCTGCGCGGCACGCGTATCAACAGCCGCTGCACATCACCGGGAAGCACGTCCTCACCGCCGCCCGCGGGTGCGCGTTGGCCGTCCGGCAGATCGACCGGTCCGAGTATCTCCACTGCCTCGGGCAGATCTGCACCCTCCACCAGCGCCGTGATCGCATCGGTGGTTCCGTCGATCGCCGCGACGTGTACGGCGGGCGGGAACCGTACCTCCACTCGTTCGTCCAACTGACTTCTGGCGTGCCACAGAGGATCCCAGCGAACCAGCGCCTGCACTGTCGGTATCTCGGACTCGGCGACGACGACAACGCGACCTCCCGCAGAGCCGGGCCGGACCAACGCGGCGGCCGTCATCCACCGACGCAGTGTCTCCTCTGCCGCGCGCAGGTCTGCCCGGCCGAGCAGGGCCCAGCCGTCCAGCAGAAGAGCTGCGCCGTACCCACCGTCGACCGTCGGCTCGGCACCGACGGTCGACACGACCAGACCGGCACCGGGTCGGACGGAGTCGAGCACGGCGGCACCTCCCGAGTTGTGTATCGGTACGCCGGGAAATGCCCGTCCGAGTTCCTCGGCGGTGCGGCCCGCTCCGATCACGACCGCCCGCAGGTTGCGTGATCCGCATACGGTGCAGCGATGCGCGGTGTCGGCGATTCCACACCACGAGCAGGTCGGACTGCCGGCTCCGTCGCTTCCAGGGGCCGACGGCAGGGCCAACGGCCCGTTGCACCGGCGACACCGAGCCGGGTGCCGACACTTCGCACACGCCAGTGACGGCACGTATCCGCCGCGCGGAACCTGAACCAGCACAGGCGAATCGGCTTTCAGTGCGGCTCGCGCCGCCTCGAACGCGATGGCGGGAAGCCGGGCGACACGGGCTGCCGGGTCCCGCGCGAGCGCATGGTCCGAGTCCGCCAAGGCCACCACATGGGGTTGACGCTCACGGACCAGCTCACGAGGAGCCACCAGATCGTGTGCCCAACCGGAATCGACGAGAGCTTCCGCCTCCGCCGTCCGCGAATGTCCGCCGACCACCACCGCCGCCCCGGATACGTGCGCTCGGAGCAACGCGACTTCTCTGGCGTGCGGATACGGCGAACGGGGCTCGGCGAAGCTGTCGTCACCGTCGTCCCAGACGGCGATCATGCCCAGAGTGGACACCGGAGCGAACACGGCGCTGCGCGTCCCCACCACAACGACCGGGCCCGATCGCAGACCGCGCAACCATTGCCGATACCGCTTCGCCGGACCCAGTCCGGCCGACAACGTCACCACCCGGTCGGCTCCGAGCAGAGCCGTGCAGGCCGTTTCCAGTCGATCGAGATCACGCTGATCGGGTACCACCACCACGGCGGATCGACCGGCGGCGACGGTCACGGCAGCGGCCTCCGCCAGCCGCACCGGCCACCGCTCACCGGGCAATGCCTGCCACACCGCGCGGGGTACGCGTCCCGATGCCAACGCGTCGAGGAAGTTCGAGCCGTGGGTGTAGGCCGACCATGCCGACCTGTCGACGGCAGGCTCGACCGGGGGCTCGACGACGGGTGTCGGTTCCGCCTCGACTCGGGCGTGGCGAGCCGGGATCGCCAGACGCAGTACGTCCGCTCTGGTCCCGGCGTACCGATCGGCCACCGCCTCGGCCAGTTCCGCGATCTCGGGAGTCAGAACTTGCTCTGCCGACACCACCCGATCGAGCCAGCCGAGCTTGCCGGAGTGCTCGGTCTCGGCCAGTCTGGCCAGCACGAAGCCGTCGACCAGTCGGCCCGCGAACCGAATCCGAACTCGCACACCGGGCCGAGCATCGCTGCTCATCTCCTCGGGTACGAGGTAGTCGAACTCTCGGTCGAGATGCGGCAGCGGCAACATCGGGAGAATGCGCGCGATCGGGAGATCCGACGCCGCCACCCGCGCTACGCCCGCCACCGCACCTCCTCCTCGATTCTCACCCCACACTCGATGACGGAGCACCGAGCCGGTGCGAGCAGGGTACGTGCCGAACGGTCGACGCCGAACTCAGAGTCCGGCAGCCTCGCGGAGCTTGCCTGCGCGATCGGTGGACTCCCACGGGAGATCGATGTCGGTGCGGCCGAAGTGCCCGTACGCCGCAGTGGGCGCGTAAATCGGTCGCAGCAGATCCAGATCGCGAATGATGGCACCGGGGCGCAAGTCGAACACCTCGCTGATCGCCGCCTGAATGCGCGCGGGATCGGTCTTCTCGGTGCCGAACGTCTCGACGAACAACCCGACCGGCGCGGCCTTGCCGATGGCGTACGCCACCTGGACCTCGATGCGATCGGCGAGCCCAGCCGCGACAGCGTTCTTCGCGACCCAACGCATCGCGTATGCAGCGCTGCGGTCGACCTTGGACGGGTCCTTGCCGGAGAATGCGCCGCCGCCGTGCCGTGCCATGCCGCCGTAGGTGTCGACGATGATCTTGCGACCGGTCAGCCCGGCGTCACCCATCGGACCACCGAGCACGAACTTTCCGGTGGGATTGACCAACAGACGTACATCGGACGTGTCCAGCGTCGGCACGTCCAACTCGGCGAGTACCGACCCCAGTACCTTCTCCCTGATATCGGGGGTGAGCAGGTTGTCGAGATCGATGTCGGCCGCGTGCTGAGTCGAGATCACCACGGTGTCGAGGCGAACGGCGTTGTCACCGTCGTATTCGATCGTCACCTGTGTCTTGCCGTCCGGACGCAGGTAGGGCAGAACCCCACTCTTGCGGACCTCGGTCAGCCGCCGAGAAAGACGGTGCGCCAACGCGATCGGCAACGGCATCAATTCGGGAGTGTCGGTGTTGGCGTAGCCGAACATCAACCCCTGATCCCCCGCGCCCTGACGGTCGATCTCGTCGTCGGACAGTCCTTCGACTCGGGCCTCGTGCGAATGATCGACGCCCTGCGCGATCTCGGGAGACTGCGCGCCGATCGCGACGTTCACACCGCACGAATTTCCGTCGAATCCCTTGGCCGACGAGTCGTACCCGATCTCGAGCACCTTCTCGCGCACGATCTTGGGGATGTCGGCGTAAGCGGTGGTATTGACCTCACCCGCAACGTGGACCTGGCCGGTGGTGACGAGGGTCTCCACGGCCACCCGAGCACGCGGATCCTCCGTCAACAGAGCATCGAGAATCGAATCGCTGATGGCGTCACAGATCTTGTCGGGATGACCCTCTGTGACGGACTCGCTGGTGAAAAGCCGACTACCGGACTTGCTCACGGACTTCCTCTCGACGCATGTTCCTGTCCGACCCGACGCCGCGCGCCGGTCGGGCACTCCATGAAAATTTGACGTTCCCTCGGTGTTATCGCCCCTGCCGGAGCCAGGCAAACCTCTACGGCCTCACACGTGGTGCTCAGCACGGCAGCCGGTGCGACATCGCTCGTGCACCCTCACCGTCGTCACTGTGTCGACCTCGTTCGGGGACTACGTGCGTCGAGCATCTGCGCCACAGAATCCAGTACGCGGCTCGCGAGAAGCGCTTTGGAGCCCTCGCCGAGCGCATCCTCGGAACCGTCGGAACCGAGCAACCATCCGTCGTTGTGGTCGACCTCGAAGGCCTTACCGTCACCGACAGCGTTGACCACGAGCAGGTCGCAGCCCTTGCGTTCGAGCTTGGCCCGCGCGTACGTCAGTACGTCTCCGTCCGCGTCACCGGTCTCCGCCGCGAATCCGACGATGACAGTGGACGATTCGAGCTCACCGTCGCGGCGAGCCGAGACGAGGCCTGCGAGTATGTCGTCGTTGCGGACCAACGGGATCGACGACGGCTCGTTCGCCCCCTTCTTGATCTTGCTGCCCGCGATGGACTCCGGGCGGAAGTCGGCGACCGCGGCCGCCATCACCACTGCATCGACACCGACGGCGAGTTTACGAACCGCATCCTGCATGTCCGACGCCGTCTTGACGTGCACCACGTCGACCGCGGCCGGATCGTCGAGGTCGCTGGTGTACCCGGCGACCAACGTCACCTGGGCTCCGCGTTGCGCTGCCACGCGGGCCAGTGCATATCCCTGCTTGCCCGAGCTTCGATTGCCCAGAAAACGGACCGGATCGAGAGGCTCACGAGTGCCGCCGGCAGACACCAGAACATGCCGTCCTTCGAGGTCACGAGGAAGCGCATCCGCTCGCTCGGTCACGAGCATCGACAGTGCGAAGATCTCGTCCGGCTCCGGCAGCCGACCCGACCCGGTGTCACGTCCGGTCAGACGACCAGACGCAGGTTCGATCACGTGTGTACCGCGCGAACGAAGCGTCGCGACGTTGGCGACCGTGGCCGGGTGCTCCCACATCTCCGTGTGCATCGCGGGAGCCAGGACCACCGGGCACCGCGCGGTGAGCAGGGTGGCCGTCAGAAGATCGTCGGCGCGTCCCCCGGCGATGCGCGCCATCAGATCTGCGGTGGCGGGGGCCACGACGACGAGGTCCGCCTCCTGACCCAGGCGCACGTGCGGGACCTCCGGCACGTCCGCGAAGACTCCGGTGTGCACCGGTTGGCCGGACAGCGCCTCGAACGTCGCACGCCCGACGAACTCCAGAGCGGACGCGGTCGGGATCACCCGTACCTCGTGTCCGCTCTCGGTGAAGCTGCGAATGAGCGAACAACTCTTGTAGGCGGCGATACCTCCGCCGACTCCGACGACAACGCGCAAGTCAGATGTCCTCTGTGAGGTTCTTATTCGCCTTCGGTGTGCTCGAGCAGATCCGCGTGGATCTCGCGGAGAGCGATCGACAGCGGCTTCTCCTGCAGACCCGGCTCGACGAGAGGTCCGACGTACTCGAGGATGCCGTCACCGAGCTGGTTGTAGTAGTCGTTGATCTGACGTGCACGCTTGGCTGCGTAGATCACGAGGGCGTACTTGGACGAGGTGCGGGCGAGCAGCTCGTCGATGGGTGGATTGGTGATGCCGAGCGGCGTGTCGTAGGCCGGCAGAGCGCTGCGTCCGTCGAAGTCGGAAACGGCCGCTGAAATGCTGCTCACTGATGATCTCCTGAAATTGCATCGTTGGTGCTACGAACTAGCTGGTCGGGGCCTCGTGCGCCGTGAAACTGGTCAGCTGTTGCCGACCGACGACCTACCGACCAACAAGGATACCAACTGTTCGCACGAATGGTCGACATCGGTATTGACGACCACGGTGTCGAACTCGTCCTGTGCGGCCAATTCCACCCGTGCGGTCTCCAACCTCCGCTCGGTGGCCGCGCTCTCCTCGGTCGCGCGCCCGACCAGTCGGGAGACCAGGTCGTCCCATGTCGGTGGCGCCATGAACACCAACAAGGCCTCGGGCTTGGACACCCGCACGGCACGCGCACCGGCCAGATCGAGCTCGAGCAGCACCGGGCTGCCCGCCTCCAGCGCGGCCTCGACGGGTGCGGCCGGAGTTCCCGACCGCTGCAGACCACCGTGAATGCTCGCCCACTCGAGCAGCTCGTCGTCGGCGATCATTCGATCGAACTCGCCGGCGGAGACGAAGTGGTAATCCTGCCCGTCCACCTCGCCCGGCCGCGGCGATCGCGTCGTGACCGACACGCTGAAGACCAGCTCGGGCAGCGCCGCACGCACGAGCCGAACGACACTGGACTTGCCGACGCCGGAGGGGCCGGACAGCACCACCAACCGGCCGCGCTCGTTCTCCGGGACCGATGTCGCCGCAGTGTCACTCACCGTCGTCAGGCCTCGAAATCGAACTTCGTCAACAGCGCCTTGCGCTGCCGATCACCGAGACCGCGCAGTCGACGGGTTGGCGCGATCTCCAATTCCGTCATCAACTCCGCGGCCTTGACCTTGCCCACCTTCGGCAGGGCCTCGAGCAGCGCGGAGACCTTCATCTTTCCGAGGATCTCGTCCGTCTCGGCGTCTTCGAGCACCTGCTTGAGGTCGGTGCCGCCGCGCTTGAGGCGCTCCTTGAGTTCGGCGCGCGCTTTCCGGGCGATCGCAGCCTTCTCGAGGGCAGCGGCGCGCTGCTCGGGGGTCAACTGGGGAAGGGCCACTGTCGGTTCCTCCGTCTTCTCGTTTCTGGGCGATACGACGCACACGATCGCTGTCGGCACGTCGACCATCGGTCTTCCACTGCCACCGATCGCGGTCATCAGCGCTGCGCACTGGCGATCAGCACTGTTCGTCGGCAGCGTTAGCGACCGTACCGACGACCCGCGTGAACCGCTAACTCGCCCCCGAGCGCCGATGCGCCGCAGCATCGACTATGCGAGACCGGCTTCGATCTCGTCGCGCAATCGTGTCGCCGCATCACGCAAGGCCGTCACCGACGGGCCAGCGGCCAGGACACCGCGAGAGGAGTTGGGCAGCAACAGCTCACGCGAATCGCGGAAGATCTCCGCGAGATCGGCAACCGTTGCTCCCTGCGCTCCCAGACCAGGCGCGAGAATCGGACCGGTGTAGTTCGACAGGTCGAGACCGTGATCACGAGTGGCACCGACGACTATCCCCACCGTGTCGGCATCGACGCGATTGCGCGCGGCTGCGGCGTCGACGATCGACTGAGCCACCGACCCACCGTTCGACGTCGTGGCCTGCTGCAGGGCCGAGCCCTCCGCATTCGAGGTGCGGGCCAGCACGAACAGCCCGCGCCGGTATAGCACCGCTCGATCGACGGTCTCCCCCAGCGAATCGAAGCCCAGGTACGGCGAGACCGTGACGGCATCGGAGGACAACGGCGAATCGGGTTCGAGCCAGGCCTGCGCGTACGCATCCATCGTGGTGCCGATGTCGCCGCGCTTCGCATCGGCGATCACCAGGGTGCCCGCGTCCCTGAGCACACTGACAGTGCGTTCGAGCACCGCGTACCCGGCCGATCCATAGGCCTCGAAGAACGCCACCTGAGGCTTGACGATCGCCACCTCACCGACGAACGCTTCGACACACAGCTCGGCGAACACCTCGAGACCGTCCGCCGAGCGTGGTAGGTCCCATGCCTCGAGCAGAGCCGGATGCGGATCGATACCGACACACAGTCGACCGCGCGCCGCGACTGCCGAACGCAGACGATCCGACCAACTCCGATCGTGCGTCATTCCACTCCCAGCCCCTGCTTCAGACCCGCATGCAGATCCTGCAACGAGCGAACACCGATTCCGCCGGCGATACCGGCTTCGATGCCCTGCACGGCTGCCGACGCGCCCTGCACCGTGGTGATGCACGGAATGTTCTGCGCCACTGCGGCGCTACGGATCTCGTACCCGTCGACGCGGGGGCCCGAGTTGCCGTACGGGGTGTTGATCACCATGGCGATGTCACCTGCGAGTATCCGGTCGACGATGGTCCGCTCCCCCTCCGGCACGTCCTCGCCGGACTGCTTGTACACCTGCTCACACTTGATTCCGTTGCGCCGCAACACATCTGCAGTGCCTTCGGTCGCCAGAATCGTGAAGCCCAGATCCGCGAGTCGCTTCACCGGGAAGATCAGTGATCGCTTGTCCTTGTTGGCCACCGACACGAACACCGCGCCGCCCGCAGGCAACGAGCCGTAGGCGGCGGTCTGACTCTTGGCGAAGGCGGTACCGAAATCGAAGTCGATTCCCATCACCTCACCGGTGGACTTCATCTCCGGGCTGAGCAGAGTGTCCACTCCGGTTCCGTCCGCACGACGGAACCGGTTGAACGGCAACACCGCTTCCTTAACCGCGATCGGGGCGCCGGCCGGTACGGTGCCACCGTCTCCGGTCTCGGGCAGGATGCCTGCGGTCCGCAGCTCGGCGATGGTCTCCCCCAGCATCACTCGGGCGCAGGCCTTCGCGAGCTGTACCGCAGTCGCCTTGGAGACGAACGGAACCGTACGGCTCGCACGCGGGTTGGCCTCGAGAACGTACAGGATGTCGTCCTTGAGTGCGTACTGCACGTTGAGCAGGCCGCGCACGCCGATGCCCTTCGCGAGAGCCTCGGTGGACCGCCGGACGTTCTCGATGTCGGTCTTGCCGAGTGTGATCGGCGGCAACGCGCACGCCGAGTCGCCGGAGTGGATACCGGCCTCCTCGATGTGCTCCATGATGCCGCCGATGTAGACCTCGGTGCCGTCGCACAGTGCGTCGACGTCGATTTCGACCGCGTCTTCGAGGAACCGGTCGACCAGCACCGGCCGGTCGTCCGAGATCTCCGTCGCGTTGGAGATGTACGTCGCGAGCGAGGCCTCGTCGTACACGATCTCCATGCCGCGTCCGCCGAGAACGTAGGACGGACGCACCAGGACCGGGTACCCGATTCCTGCGGCGATCTCACGGGCTCCGTCGAACGTCGTCGCGGTGCCGTACTTCGCTGCCGGCAGTCCGGCTGCGTCGAGCACCTTGCCGAATTCGCCACGATCCTCGGCGAGGTCGATGGCCTCGGGCGATGTTCCGACGATCGGGACGCCTGCGGCCTTCAGTCGCTTGGCGAGTCCGAGCGGGGTCTGCCCGCCGAGCTGGACGATGACGCCCCGCACCGTGCCCGACGCCGCCTCGGCCCGGTACACCTCGAGGACGTCCTCGAAGGTCAGTGGCTCGAAGTACAGGCGGTCCGCGGTGTCGTAGTCGGTGGAGACGGTTTCGGGGTTGCAGTTGACCATCACCGTCTCGTAACCGGCCTCGGACAGGGTCTGCGCCGCGTGCACACAGCTGTAGTCGAATTCGATGCCCTGGCCGATGCGGTTGGGACCCGAGCCGAGGATGAGCACCTTGGGGCGGTCCGGCTGCGGGGCGACCTCGGATTCGGCTTCGGGGTCGAGCTCGTAGGTGCCGTAGTGGTACGGCGTCTTGGCCTCGAACTCGGCGGCGCAGGTGTCGACCGTCTTGTAGACCGGATGCACACCGAGCTCGGTACGGAGCGCCCGCACACCGTCCTCACCGTCGAGTTCGGGGCGCAGAGCCGCGATCTGGCGGTCGGACAGACCGTGATACTTCGCCTGGCGCAGCAGCGCCTCGTCGAATTCGGCCGCCTCGCGAACCTGAACGCCGAGTTCGTGGATCTGTTGAAACTGGTCGAGGAACCACGGGTCGATCTTGGTCGCCTCGAACAGCTGCTCGAGGGTGGCACCCATTGCGAAGGCCTTCTCGATCCCGTACATCCGACCGTCCTGAGGAACGGACAGGTCCTCGAGCAACGCCTCCAGGCTCTCTGCCTCGACCTCGGGGCCGGTCCAGTAGCCTGCGCGCTTGGTTTCGAGCGAGCGCATCACCTTGCCGAAGGCCTCGGTGAAGTTGCGGCCGATCGACATCGCCTCGCCGACGGACTTCATCGTCGTGGTCAGCGTGCCGTCGGCACCGGGAAACTTCTCGAACGCGAACCGCGGTGCCTTGACGACCACGTAGTCCAGGGTCGGCTCGAAGCAGGCCGGGGTCTCGCGGGTGATGTCGTTGACGATCTCGTCGAGGGTGTAGCCGATGGCCAGCTTGGCCGCCATCTTCGCGATCGGGTAACCGGTTGCCTTGGACGCCAGCGCCGACGAGCGTGACACACGCGGGTTCATCTCGATGACGACGAGGCGACCGTCCGCTGGGTCCATCGCGAACTGGATGTTGCAGCCGCCGGTGTCGACGCCCACCTCGCGCAGGATGTCGATGGAGAGGTCGCGCATCTTCTGGTATTCGCGGTCGGTCAGCGTCATGGCCGGGGCGACGGTCACCGAGTCGCCGGTGTGCACGCCGACGGGGTCCACGTTCTCGATGGAACACACGATGACCACGTTGTCGCGGCCGTCGCGCATCAGCTCGAGCTCGTATTCCTTCCAGCCGAGGATGGACTCCTCGATGAGGACGTTCGCCGTGGGCGAGGCCGCAAGTCCGCCGCCGGCGATCCGGGTCAGGTCCTCGTCGTTGTACGCCAACCCCGAACCGAGACCGCCCATCGTGAACGACGGACGTACGACCACCGGGAAGCCGAGCTCGGCGACGGTCTCGCGGACCTCGTCCATCGTGTAGCAGACGGCCGACTTGGCGGACTCGCCACCGACCTTGGCCACGATGTCCTTGAACTTCTGCCGATCCTCGCCGCGCTGGATGGCGTCGAAGTCGGCACCGATCAGCTCGACGCCGTACTTGGTGAGAATGCCCTGATCGTGCAGCGCAACAGCGGCATTGAGCGCCGTCTGTCCACCCAGAGTGGCGAGCACTGCCTGAATGGGGTGACCCTGCTCGGCTTCGCGGGCGAAGATCTTCTCGATGAACTCCGCCGTGATCGGCTCGACGTAGGTGGCGTCGGCGAACTCGGGGTCGGTCATGATCGTCGCGGGGTTGGAGTTGACGAGGCTGACCCGCAGTCCTTCCTCGCGCAGCACTCGGCAGGCCTGGGTGCCGGAGTAGTCGAACTCGCAGGCCTGACCGATGACGATCGGGCCGGATCCGATGACCAGGACGTGGTTCAGGTCTGTGCGGCGTGGCATTACTTCTTCTCCTGAAGGACGCTGGTGAAACGGTCGAAGAGGTAGGCGGCGTCGTGTGGACCGGCCGCGGCCTCGGGGTGGTACTGCACGGAGAAGGCGCTACCGCCGATCAGCTCGACGCCCTCGACGGTGCCGTCGTTGGCGCAGGTGTGACTGATCCGGGCTCGGCCGAAGTCGGTGTCGAACTCCTCGCCCGCTTCGCCTTCGAGTGCGAATCCGTGGTTCTGCGCGGTGATCGCGATGCGGCCGGTGGTGTGCTCGATGACCGGGATGTTCATACCGCGGTGGCCGAACTTCATCTTGTAGGTGCCACGGCCGAGTGCGCGCCCGAAGATCTGGTTTCCGAAGCAGATACCGAACAGCGGCAGCTCACGCTCGAGCACTTGCCTGGTCAGTGCAACGCTGGTGTCGGCCGTGGCCGGGTCGCCCGGTCCGTTCGACAGGAAGACGCCGTCGGGGTTCAGTTCCAGAACCTGCTCGATGGTGGTGTTCGACGGCACCACGTGCACGCGGATACCGCGCTCGGCGAACATCCGCGGGGTGTTGGTCTTGATACCGAGATCGACTGCGACGACGGTGAATCGAGCATCCCCGGTCGGCTCGATGGTGTAGCCGGCTCCGGTGGTCACTTCACCGGCGAGGTCGGCACCGAGCATCGACGGCTGACCGACCACCTGCGCGAGCATCTCGTCGGAGGTGCCGAGGGCGTCGCCCGAGAATACTCCGGCACGCATGGACCCGCGGGTGCGCAGGTGCCGGACCAGGGCGCGCGTGTCGATTCCGGCGATGCCGACGACGTTCTGCGCCTCGAGCTGGTCCTGCAGCGTTCCGGTGGAGCGCCAACTCGAGGTGCGGCGTGCCGGATCTCGGACGACGTAGCCGGCGACCCAGATCTTGTTGGGATCCTGCGCGCTTGCAGCTTCGCCGTCCTCTTGGTTCCAGCCGGTGTTACCGATCTGCGGCGCGGTCGCGACGACGATCTGTCGGTGATAGCTCGGGTCGGTGAGAGTCTCCTGGTACCCGGTCATTCCGGTGCAGAACACGGCCTCGCCGAGGGTGCGCCCCTGTGCGCCGAATGTGGTGCCGCGGAATGTCCGGCCGTCCTCCAGAACAAGAACTGCGCTGCTCACGCGGTTTCCTCCTTGGTTTCTCCGGTGGAACTCGCTGTCCACACCGGGTAGATCTGCTTGTCGTCGGCCCGGAAGCCGGTGTCTATCTCGGTCCCCGTCGGCAGCTCCCAGCGAATGACCAGGAGCCCGTCCTTGGTCATGACCTTGCCTGCCAACCCGCGTTCGGTACGGATCGCGCGGATCGATTCCGCCGGGATCCAGATGGGAGATTCACCGTCTCGGTCGAGCAGGATGCCCTTCTCGTGTCGGGACAGTTCACCGGTGGCGCGGTGGCCGATGTCGCCGACGGCGATGCGGTCCTGCCAGCTCGGAGCGATGGTGCTGCCGACGTACAGGCCGGTGCTCGGCTCGACGAGGGTTGCTCCCAGATCGTCCGGCACGGCCGGGAAGTCACCGATTCGCTCTTCCTGGCGCTTCTGCCGTCCTCGCCAACCCCAGAAGATCAGCGCGATCATCAGTGCCCAGAACAGGATGAATCCGATGACGATGAGAACTCTGTCCACGGCTCTACTCTCCCGCTCTGTTCGCCACGGCTCCGTCGCGGACGGTGATTCGCCCGCGCAGCACCGTCGTGGTCACCTTCGAGGAGAAGCTCATGTCCTCGAACGGCGTGTTGTGTGCGACGCTGGCCAGCTTCTTGCCGGAGACCGTCCAGCTCGCTTTCGGGTCGACCAGCGTGAGGTTGGCGATCTCGCCGACCTCGATGGGCCGTCCCTGATCGGCCAATCCGACGATCTGGGCGGGACGCTCGCTCATCACCCGCGCCACGCCGCGCCAATCGAGCAGTCCCGGGGTCACCATCGTGTCGACGACGATGGACAGTGCGGTTTCGAGCCCGAGCATTCCGGGACGGGCGATCGAGAACTCACAGCACTTGTCCTGCTCGGCATGCGGCGCGTGATCGGTTGCCACACAATCGATCACACCGTCGGCCAAGCCCTTGCGCAGGGCGTCGACGTCGGACTTCTCGCGCAGTGGTGGGTTCACCTTGTTGATCGCGTCGTACGTCTCGAGCCGCGAATCGTCGAGCAGCAGGTGATGCGGGGTGACCTCGGCGGTGATCGAAATACCCTGTCCGCGTGCCCATTTCATCAACTCGACGGTGCCTGCAGTGGATGCGTGACAGATGTGCACCCGCGCACCTGCGTCACGAGCCAGCAGGGCGTCGCGAGCGACGATCGATTCCTCGGCCGCACGCGGCCAACCGGCCAGTCCGAGGCGCGCCGCCGTCGGGCCCTCGTGTGCGACGGCACCGACGGTGAGCCGGGGTTCCTCGGCGTGCTGAGCGATGAGCACACCGAGGGAACTCGAGTACTCCAGCGCCCGACGCATGATCAGTGGATCGTCGACGCAGTGGCCGTCGTCGGAGAACATCTTCACCCGGCCGATTCCCGCGGCCATCGTGGCCATCTCGGCGAGCTGCTTGCCCTTCAATCCGACGGTGATCGCTCCGACGGGGTGGACGTCGACGAGACCGACTTCCTGCCCCCGACGCCATACGTGGTCGGTCACCACCACCGAGTCGGCGACCGGGTCGGTGTTCGCCATCGCGAACACCGCGGTGTAGCCGCCCAGAGCTGCTGCGGCCGAACCGGATTCGATCGTTTCGGTGTCCTCGCGGCCGGGCTCGCGCAGGTGCGTGTGCATGTCGACGAATCCCGGCAGCAAAATCTGGCCGCGGGCGTCGACGACCTCGGCTCCGTCGGCGTCGAGGTCAGAGCCGATCCCCGCGATCTCCTCACCGGCGATCAGGACGTCGGTCTCGGGGCCCTCGCCGTACAGCAGCACGCCGCGCAGCAGAACGGAGGTCGCAGGTGCGGTCACGACGCACCCCCGTCCGAACCGACCAGCAATCGGAACAGCACCGCCATCCGCACGTGAACTCCATTCGTAACCTGTTGCAGGACTGCAGTTTTCGGAGAGTCGGCCACCGAGGACGCGATCTCCATACCGCGCAGCATCGGACCGGGGTGCAGTACGACGGCATGCTCGGGCAGCAGGTCGAGCCTGCGCTGCGAGAGCCCGTACGTGATCGAGTACTCACGAGCGGAGGGGAAGAATCCGCCGTTCATCCGCTCGGCCTGCACTCTGAGCATCAGCACCGCATCCAGTCCGGGAAGTTCGGCGTCGATGTCGTGCGAGACCCGCACCGGCCAGCCGGTCACTCCGACGGGCAGCAGGGTCGGTGGTGCGATCAGCACCACCTCGGCACCGAGCGTGGCCAGCAGGATCGCATTCGAGCGCGCCACCCGGCTGTGCAGGATGTCGCCGACGATCGCGATCCGACGGCCGGCGATGTCGCCGAGTCGTTGGCGCACCGTCAAGGCGTCGAGCAGAGCCTGGGTGGGGTGTTCGTGCGTGCCGTCGCCTGCATTGATCACCGCGGGGCCACCTCCAGGAGTGGAGCCTGCGGAACGACCGACGAGGCCAGGAGTGGAGCCTGCGGAACGACCGACGAGGCCGGGAGTGGAGCCTGCGGAACGACCATCGGTGGTGCTGCCGGTGCCCTGATCGGCGGTCCATTGGGCGATCTGATGTGCGGCACCGGATGCCGGGTGCCTGACGATCAGTGCATCGGCTCCGGCGGCGCGCAGCGTCATCGCGGTGTCGCGGAGCGACTCCCCCTTCGACACCGACGAGCTGCTGGCGCTGACGTTGATGACGTCGGCGCTCATCCACTTGCCTGCGACCTCGAACGAGACGCGGGTACGTGTCGAGTTCTCGAAGAACACCGTCATGATGGTGCGTCCGCGCAATGTCGGGAGTTTCTTGACTTCGCGGCCGAGAAGCGCCTGCTCGAATCGTTCGGCTTCGTCGAGGAGTTCGGTGGCCGATTCGGCCGTCAGGTCGGCGACCGAGAGCAGATGCTTCATCGAGCGGATCCTCCCTCGGACAGGCTGACCCCGTCGCGGCCGTCGTGTTCGGAGAGCAACACCGACACGTCCTCGGTGCGCGCTGTGGGGACGTTCTTGCCGACGTAGTCCGCCCGAAGCGGAAGCTCGCGGTGGCCGCGGTCGATCAGGACTGCGAGCTGCACGGCGCGGGGGCGGCCGAGGTCACGGAGGGCGTCGAGCGCAGATCGCACGGTTCGGCCGGAGAACAGCACGTCGTCGACAAGCACCACGAGTGCGTCGTCGACACCGCCTGCGGGCACCGACGTACGTTCGAGCGGACGGTGCGGCTTGTTTCGCAGATCGTCGCGGTAGAGGGTGATGTCGAGAGAACCCAGCGGGGGGCGTACTCCGGAGAATGCCTCGATACGTTCGGCGAGACGTTCCGCCAACGTGGTCCCGCGGGTGGGAATGCCGAGGAGCACCACGCGCGGCGAGTCGGCGGCGTCGAGGGCCGTCTTCTCGATGATCTGGTGGGCCATGCGGGAGATGGTGCGCCCCACATCGGCCGAGGACAGCAATTCGCGAACGGCGGGGTTCGCGGACGAGCTTTCGGGCGCAGGCAAACTACGACCTCCTTCTCCGCCTCTCTGGACGGATCGTTAAAGGATGTCTGACAACAACTGCGTAGAGCCTAGCAACGCTCTGCGAACCACGACCAGCAGGCTCGCAGAGCGTTCGGTCACACGGGCGTCGACCGGTCGATCACTGCTCGGCGTCGACCGATGCCTCACCGGACGCGTCGGACTGTGTACGGCTCGAGACCGCCGCGGCCGCGGCGCGTACCTGCGGCGCGACGAGGACGATCTGACCCAGTACGCCGTTGACGAAGCCGGGCGAATCGTCGGTGGACAACTGCTTGGCCAGCTCGACGGCTTCGTCGACGGCCACGACCGGTGGAACATCGGTGGCGTGGAACAACTCCCACACCGCGACGCGCAGGATGGCCCTGTCCACTGCGGGCAGACGGGTGAGCGTCCAGTCCTTGAGGTGATCGGCGATCACGCCGTCGAGGCGATCGAGATTCTCGGCGACGCCCTCGACCAGGGTCGAGGTGTAGTCGCTGACGGGAGCGATGGTGTCGTCGCCGCGTGCGAGTTCGATTCGCTCGGTGGTGAGGTTCACCGGATCGACGTTGCGCGCCTCCGCCTCGAACAGAAAGTCCACCGCGCGCTTGCGGGCCTTGTGGCGCGCACCCAGCTTCTTCGCACCGGGGGCACCGTTCTGCGAGGCGGAGGAGGTCGACTTCTTCGATGACACGTTAGGAGTTCACACGCCCGAGGTAGTTTCCGTCACGCGAGTCGACCTTGAGCTTGTCGCCGGTGTTGATGAACAGCGGCACCGAGATCTCGGCTCCGGTCTCGAGGGTTGCCGGCTTGGTGCCACCGGTGGAGCGATCACCCTGCAGGCCGGGGTCGGTGTGCTTGACCTCGAGCTCGACGGTGACGGGAAGCTCGACGTACAGCGGAACGCCCTCGTGCATGGCGACCTGCACGCGCAGGTTCTCGAGCAGGAAGCGTGCGCCGTCACCGACGGTTGCCTCACCGATCGAGAGCTGGTCGTAGGTGTCGGCGTCCATGAACACGTAGTCGCTACCGTCGTGGTAGAGGTACGTCATGTCGCGACGGTCGACCGTTGCGGTCTCGACCTTCACACCGGCGTTGAACGTCTTGTCGACGACCTTGCCCGAGAGCACGTTCTTGAGCTTGGTCCGCACGAATGCGGGCCCCTTACCCGGCTTGACGTGCTGGAATTCGATGATCGACCACAGCTGGTTCTCCAAGTTGAGAACCAGTCCGTTCTTGAAATCGCTGGTGGAAGCCACTTGCTTCGCGTCTCCTCAATCGTTTGTGCGCGTGACGCGCCGTCGGTCACGTGCTTGGATTCGCTCCAGCCCGCGCGCTAGACGGACGTGAGTTCCTTGCTTGTCAGGGTGAGCAGTTCCGGACCCCCGTCGCGAACGACGAGTGTGTCCTCGATCCGAACGCCGCCGCGACCGGAGAAGTAGACACCCGGCTCGACGGTGACCGCTGCACCGCTCAGCAGTGTACCGGTGCTCGTCTTCGCGATTCCCGGCGCTTCGTGGATTTCCAGACCGACGCCGTGGCCGAGCCCGTGCAGGAAGTACTCCCCGTACCCCGCATCCTCGATCACCGAGCGCGACGCGGCGTCGACCGAGGCGGTGGTCACCCCTGGAGCCAGAGCGTCTCGACCGGCTGTCTGCGACCGCTGCACCAGCTCGTACAGATCGCGCTGCCACTGCGCGGGAGTCCCGATGACGAAGGTGCGAGTCATGTCCGAGTGGTAGCCGCCGACGAGTGCACCGAAGTCGAGCTTGACGAAGTCTCCGTCGGCCAGCACCGCATCGGTCGGCCGGTGATGCGGGACCGCCGAATTGGCTCCGGCAGCGACGATGGTCTCGAACGACACAGCATCGGCACCGTGATCGAGCATCGACGACTCCAGCTCGCGGGCGACCTCACGCTCGGTCCGGCCTGCACGGATCCCGCCCCCACCGATCAGGTCGGCCAGCGCGTCGTCGGCGGCGCGGCAGGCGTCCCTGAGCAATCCCACCTCGAACTCGTCCTTGACCATGCGCAACGACTCCACGACACCCGGTGCGCGCACCAACTCCACGGCACCGTCGAGCTCCGACCACGCTCGGTGTGCATCCACTGTCACCACGTGGCTCTCGAAGCCCACGCGACCGGTGTTGCCCGCGACCGACGATCCAAGCAGATGCACCGCCGACGCCCGGTCGATCTCGGCGCGCAGATCCGGGACCTGTTCGGCCACCTGAGTGACGTACCGACCGTCGGTGCAGATCACCGTCCGATCCTCGTCGCCGGCCGAATCGGCCGCCGAGACCAGCAACGCGGCATTCGAGCCGGTGAATCCGGTCAGGTATCGGACGTTGAGGAGATCGGTGATCAACATCGAATCGAGTCCGTCGGCGGCCAACAGTTCTCGTAGGGCACCACGACGGGCACCGAAATCGGCAGGCATGGTTTCGACATTACCGGGCGTGGCACACGCTCCGTTCGACTCGACCGGGTCATCGAACTTGTGGGCCCCGACACACAAAGTTCGACGTGCGGATATGCTGTGCCGCATGACTGGGTGGGCAGTGCGTGGCATAAGTATGGGATTGGTCAACGTCGTCGTTCGACTGCTGCTGGGGGCGGCAGTGTCGATGTGGCCGCTGAGCGGATCGGCACTGCGCTGGGTGGCCTACGCCCTCGTGCTGCTCGTCATCATCGTGTGGGCCGGCATCGACGGAATCCGCGACCGACGCAGGCACCCCGACCCCGACGACGGCGAGGACCTGACCATGGTCTGGATCAAAGCCGCAGTGGTCGGCGGGCTCCTCGGAGGTCTCCTGAGCTGGATAGTCGACTTCTTCGTCGACTTCAGCCTGGGGCAGAACGGTCTGGTCTTCGAGTTGACGTCCGGAGCCGCGTTCACCATTCTCACCATCTTCATCGCCGCGAGCATCGCGGTGTTCGCGGGAAGGCAGATCGTCAACCGCGAGGCCAAGAAGAAACTGGCCACGTCGGACGCCGAACGCGCGCACGACCGCCAGCTGGTCAACGCCGGTCAGGAGAATCGGTCGAGACAGGGCGAGGCAACGCAGTCCGAACCCGCGCGGTCCGAAACTCAGCGGTCCGAAACTCAGTGGGCCTCCGAGCACGGCGAAGCCGACACCGAGGTGTTCTCGGCGGTGGACGCAGACGGCAAGCCGCGTCTGGACAAGCGTGGACGTCACGGCAGCGCCGACGGTTCCTGACTCCCCCACATCGACCGACGGGCGGTGATCGACGCTTTCGCGTCGATCACCGCCCGTTCTTCGTCCGTACCCGAGTCGCCTCTCACGAGGTCACAACAGAATGGCCGACCCACCTGCGGCCGGGGCCTCGCGACCGACCGCGGAGAATGCGGCGACGAGCAGTGCCGGGTCCGGCCCCTCGAGCCGTCCGGGCTTGGCGAGACCGTCCAGAACCACGAACCGCAACAGCCCGGCCCGGTTCTTCTTGTCCGTCTGCATGCCCTTGAGCAGATCCGAGAACGCGTGCTCGTCGTACGTGACCGGCAAGCCCACCGATTCGAGAATCGAACGGTGGCGGTCGGCAGTCGCGTCGTCCAGGCGTCCGGCCAGGCGTCCGAGCTCGGCCGCGAACACCAGACCGACCGACACGGCGGCACCGTGGCGCCATCGGTACTGCTCCCGCCGCTCGATGGCGTGCGCGAGCGTGTGCCCGTAGTTCAGAATCTCGCGCAGGTTCGACTCGCGCAGATCCGCCGCCACGACCTTCGCCTTGACCTCGACCGAGCGCCTGATCAGCTCCGGCAGCACGTCGCCGGTCGGATCCAGCGCTGCGGCAGGATCCGCCTCGATGATGTCCAGGATCTTCGGATCGGCGATGAACCCGGTCTTGATCACCTCGGCCAGGCCCGAGACGATCTCGTTCTTCGGCACGGTCTCGAGCGTCGCCAGATCGATCAACACGGCGGCCGGTTCGTGGAACGAGCCGACGAGGTTCTTGCCCGCATCGGTGTTGATGCCGGTCTTGCCGCCCACGGCCGCGTCGACCATTGCCAGCAGCGTCGTCGGCACGTGGACGATACGGACTCCGCGCATCCAGGTCGCGGCAACGAAGCCGGCCAGGTCCGTTGCCGCGCCGCCGCCCAGACTGACGATGGCGTCGCTGCGGGTGAGACCGATTCGACCGAGAACCTCCCAGCAGAACCCCGCCACCGCCAGATCCTTGCCGTCCTCGGCATCCGGGATCTCGATGCGGTGAGCGTCGATTCCCTTGTCCGCCAACGCAGCTCGCACAGCCTCCGCGGTCTCGGCCAGCGGAGGTTGGTGGAAGATCGCCACGGTGGCCGTTCCGGCGAGCTCGTCGACGAGGTCCGTCAACAGACCTCGGCCGATGATCACCGGGTACGGGTTGGCTGTCTCGACCTGGACGCGCACGGGCTCTGTCATCGAATCACCTTCATCTACTGGGGGTTTCTCTCGTTCGCATCGCGCCCGGGAACAGGGGCGATCGCCGTCAGCTTCGCCACCAACTGGCCCACGACCCGAGCGGGGCTGCGACTGTCGGTGCGCACTCGCACCGTGGCCACCGAACGATAGAGAGGTCGCCGATGACGCATCAGTTGCTGGTACTTCGCACGCGGGTCGGGGCCGGCGAGCAGCGGCCGAACCGTGTTCGCACCGGTTCGCCGAAGCCCCTCGGCCACACTGATCTCCAGGTACACCACGGTGTGCCCGGACAGTAGGGCGCGGGTCGCGGGCGAGAGCACGGCACCACCGCCGAGGGAGACGATCCCGTCGTGCGAGGCCAGAGCACCGGCGACTATCCGCTCCTCGATCTGCCGAAACGCCGGTTCGCCGTCGTGCGAGAAGATGTCGGCGATCGTGCGACCGGTGTCTCGCTCGATGGCCACGTCGGTGTCGAACAGGTCCAGGTCCAGCGCCTGTGCCAGCCGTCGACCGATCGTCGACTTACCTGCTCCCGGCGGTCCGACGAGGACCGCGTACGGGGTCATCGTGGAGGTCGGGCGGCGGTGCCCTTCACGTAGTGGTCGACGTTGCTCGTCGTCTCCGCCAGCGAGTCCCCACCGAACTTCTCCAACGCTGCCTGCGCGACCACCAGGGCGACCATGGTCTCCGCGACGACGCCTGCAGCCGGAACAGCGCAGACGTCCGAGCGCTGATGAATGGCCACTGCCTCGTCACCGGTCGTCATGTCGACCGTTGCCAGCGCACGCGGAACCGTCGAGATGGGCTTCATCGCCGCCCGCACTCGCAGTGCCTCACCGTTGGTCATACCGCCCTCGATGCCGCCTGCGCGGTTGGTCGAGCGCAAGACACCGTCGGGCCCGGGCTTGATCTCGTCGTGGGCGACGCTTCCGCGTCGACGTGCGGTCTCGAAGCCGTCCCCGATCTCGACCCCCTTGATGGCCTGGATGCCCATCAGTGCTGCGGCCAGTCGGGCGTCGAGTTTGCGTTCTCCGGAGACGAACGATCCGAGGCCGACGGGTAGGCCGTGCACGACGACCTCGACGACGCCGCCGAGGGTGTCGCCGTCCTTCTTCGCGGCTTCGATCTCGGCGATCATCGACTCCTCGGCGGCCTTGTCGAAGGCGCGAACCGGGGAGGCGTCGATCGCGTCGAGGTCGGCACCTGCGGGCGGCGGTCCAACGTAGGGGTCGGACGCACCGATGGAGATCACATGGGACACGACGTCGACGCCGAACGCCTGCTTCAGGAACAGACGGGCGACAGTGCCGATGGCGACCCGGGCGGCGGTCTCACGAGCACTGGCGCGTTCGAGCACCGGACGAGCGTCGTCGAATCCGTACTTGAGCATTCCGGAGAAGTCGGCATGACCGGGCCGCGGCCGGGTCAACGGAGAGTTGCGCGCAAGATCCGCGAGCACTGCGTCGTCGACGGGGTCGGCCGACATCACCTGCTCCCATTTGGGCCACTCGGTGTTGCCGACCTCGATCGCAACCGGCCCGCCCATGGTGCGTCCGTGTCGAACACCGCCGGTGAGGGTCACTTTGTCGGCCTCGAACTTCATGCGGGCACCACGGCCGTAGCCGAGGCGACGGCGCGCGAGTTGAGAGGCAATGTCGTCCGAGGTCACCTCTACTCCCGCGACCATTCCTTCGAGGATGGCGACGAGAGCGGGTCCGTGGGATTCTCCGGCAGTTATCCAGCGCAGCACTCGAACATCTTTTCACGCCAGGGACGCCGCGGATGCCAGCAGGGTGGCCGCGCACATGGACGGCCCGTGCGCGATGCGCGCGCGCCCGTGCCCGAACGCCGCGACGACCGACCCCACCACGGCAGTTACCACCGGTGCCGACAGTGCGGCGATCGCCCATCCTTCCTCGCCGCCCACGCATGCGATCGATCCCACCGACCAGGCGAGTTTGACGTCCCCCGCTCCGAACGCCGCCGGCGCGAGAAGGTGAACGACCAGGTAGATCGTGAACAGCAGAGCGCCGCCGAGCACTGCGCTCGCCGAGCCGGTGACGACGAGCGCGATCGTCACCACGATCGCTCCGGGGACGGTCAGGACGTTCGGCAACCGGCGCTGCTGCAGGTCGACGGCGCTGAGGGCGGCGAACCACCACATCGTTATGCACAACGAGAACGCGTACTCGGAGCCGCCGAACCGCCACCAGACCCATCCGGTCCCGATCGCAGACAGCAGCGGCAGGAGCCGAGGATTCCATCGGACCAGGCAGCGGCGCATCGTCATCCCCGCGGCGGCGCCGACCACGACCGCGACACACAGACCCGTCATGATCGAAGGGTTGCATCGCGGTGGCGGCCGGCTGTGACGAAAGCCCAGGTGGCAGATTGCCCTGTGTACAACTCACGGCCTGTGGACAACTCGCGGCCCGTGGACTATCGGCGGACGAAGCTCACCGCACGGTGGCCAGCGCGTCCCGCATGATCGCTCGTGGTGCCGGCTTGCCGGTGAATTGCTCCACCTGCCCGTACGCCTGATTGAGCAGCATCGACAATCCGCTGATGACGGTTCCACCGGCCGCCTCCACGGCAGCGGCCAGGGGCGTCGGCCAGGGATCGTAGATGGCGTCGAGTACCAGCGGCGCATGGGCGAGATCCGACGCGATGTCGGCCGCTCCGGCCGCCGGAACGGTGCTCACCAGTACCGCCGAGGCCGCTGCGAAAGTGGCGAGACGAGGGTCTGTCATGTTCACGAACTCCGCGCGCATTCCCGCGGCGACGGCGCAGTCCAGTGTGTCCCGGGCGCGCTCGGCCGACCGCGCGACCACGGTGACCGTAGCCGCTCCGAGCCCGGCCAGCGCCACGATCGCCGGCCTCGACGTTCCCCCGGCACCGACCACCGTCACGGTGCTACCGGACAGGTCCGCGACTCCGGCGTCGCGCAGTGCACCCACGATTCCGTCGACGTCCGTGCAGTCGGCGCGCCAGCCCGACGCGGTCCGCACCAGGGTGTTCGCCGAGCCGGCCAGAACTGCCCGCGCGGTGCGTTCGGTCGCGTACTCCAGAGCAGCAACCTTGCCCGGCATGGTGACCGACACGCCGACCCATTCGGGGCCGAAACCGTCGAGCAGGCCGGGCAACTGCTCACCGGTGCAGTCGATGCGCTCGTAGGTCCAGTCGGTGAGGCCGAGCGCGCGGTACGCAGCGCAGTGCAGCACCGGCGACTTCGAGTGTTCGACGGGGCTACCCAGCACCGCGGCGCGCACGTCAGCGGCCGCTGTCGAGGAAGCCACCCTCGACCTTGGTGATGTTGGCCAGGTGTTCCTCGTAGCTGCGGGTGAACAGGGTTTCGCCCGCCTGGTTGATGGTCACGAAGTACAACCAGTCACCGTCGGCGGGCATCTCGACCGCCTGCACCGCACCGATACTCGGCGAGGAGATCGGGGTTGCCGGTAGCCCTTCGCTGGCATAGGTGTTCCACGGGGTGACGCGGGCGCGGTCGGCGTCGGTGGTGGCCACCTCGGTGGTGTCGAGCGAGTAGTTGACCGTCGAGTCGAACTCGAGCTTCTGCGGTACGGCGAGGCGATTGAGAATCACCCGGGCCACTTTGCTGAAGTCCTGGGGCAGGGACTCACGCTCGACGAGCGACGCGGCGACGAGGGTGTCGTACGGAGTCAGCCCGGAGTTGGCGCCCGCGGTGAGAATTCCGGTGTCCTCGTAGCGGGTGGCACTCTCGGACACCAACTGCTCGAGGATGTCGGTCGGTGACGCGCTGGGATCGAAGTCCCAGGTTCCCGCGGCGATCAGGCCCTCGAGCTGCCGATCGCGGTCCGGGACTCCTTCGACGCGATCGGTGGCCCAGTCGGGCACGCCCAGGGCAGCCGGGTCGTCCACAGCTCCGGCCGCGTTGAGGTCGTCGTAGCTCACGCAGGTCGGGGTTCCACTGCCGGTTCGGTCCACGCAGCTGGCCTCGGAGATCAGGGTGTAGATGCCCTTCTTGACCGCACCGGTGTTCACGTCGCGAGCGTCGTGCAACTGGCGGCCCTCGGAGATCACCATGTTGCCCACTCGGGACGCGGGGTCGACCAGTTCGGAGACGGCCTGCGAGGCAGGCACGTTGCTGGCGAGCAGATAGAAGCCGGGTTGAACCGAGGTGATGGCGTTGTTCGACAGCGCTGCTTCGAGGAACGCACCCGAGCTGGCCACGACACCTTTGTCCGCTGCCTGGGTACCGATCTGTTGCGCGGTGTCGTTCGGATGAACCTGAATCACCACGCCGTCCCCCGGTGAGCCTGCGGCGAAGTCCGCGTTCGGTGTCGTGCGATTGCCGAACTTGTTCACCGCGAAATACCCTCCGCCTGCCACTGCCACGATCAACACGAGCCCGAGCACCGCAGCCACCAAGCGGCCGCGACGCTTGCGGCTGGACGCGGCTCGGTCCTTGCGGCTCGCAGCACGGCTGCGTCCGACCTCCTGGGGCACCGCTGGGCGCTCGGCCTCGCGATCGGGCTCGCGATCGCCGTGACGAGAGGCCCGTGGGTGCGGCTCCTGCCGCTGCGGATGGCCGTGCAGGCTGCGGTGGAACTCGCTGCCCTCGTCCACCGAATAGCCGATCGGGTCGGTGTGCGCCTCGTCCGCGCGCGGGTCTCGGCGGTCCCGATCGGGCCCTTGGTAGTTCACTCGTCGACCTCCGTCGATCCTGAATTCGTCGCTGCACGATCCGATACGGCGCGGCGCTCGTCGAGCCACCCCTGCAGTATCGCCACCGCCGCAGCCTGATCGATCACCGATCGTTGGTTCTTGGCTCGCACTCCACTGTCCCGTAACGCACGCGATGCGCTCACGGTAGTCAGTCGCTCGTCGGCCATCCGAATCGGAACATCACCCAACCGCCGGTACAGGGAACGGCCGAATCTCTCGGCTGCCTCGACGGCGCTGCCGCGTTCTCCGCGCAGCGTCCGCGGAAGCCCGATCACGATCTCGACTGCCTCGTACTCGGCGACGATCTCCGCCACTCGCACCACGTCCGGCGCGTCGGGACCCTTGATCTTCGAGCGCGGCACGGTCTCGACCGGCGTGGCCAGCACACCGTCCGGATCGCTCGCGGCGATGCCGATGCGGACGCTGCCGACGTCGATGCCGATACGACGGCCACGTCCGGGATCGTCGGCACCGGGCCGATCGGGGCCACGCCCCTGAGTCACCACGATCGTCAGTGGGTCGTGAGTTCGGTCAGTCGAGCCCGAGCGGCGTCGATACCGGCGTCGATTCCGGCGACGTCCGATCCCGATCCCTGGGCCAACTCGGGCTTGCCGCCGCCTCGGCCACCGATGCTCGGACCGAAGGCCGCCACCAGATCGCCTGCCGCGACGCCTGCATCCTGAGCTGCCTTGTTGGCCGAGACCACGAACGGGACCTTGCCGCTGACGGTGCCGAACAGCACCACCACGGCCGGATCGGTGCCCAGTCGTCCTCGAATGTCGCTCACCAGGGTGCGCAGATCGTTACCGCCGACACCCTCCGGTGCTCGGGCAACCACCGCTCGCACGTCACCGAATCGCTCGGCCTTGCCGACGAACTCACCTGCCGAGGCCAGCACAGCGGCGGCCTTGACGGCGTCGAGTTCCTTCTCCGCCACCCGCAGTCGCTCGACCAAGGTCTCGATGCGCGCCGGGACCTCCTCGGACGGAACCTTCAGCGAGGAGGCGATGCCGGCCAGCAGCGCGCGTTCCTTGGCGAGGTAGCGGTAGGAGTCGAGGCCGACGAATGCTTCGACTCGGCGCACTCCGGAGCCGACGGACGATTCACCGAGAATGGTGACCGGTCCGATCTGCGACGAGTGCTGCACGTGCGTACCACCGCACAGTTCCATCGAGAACGGTCCACCGATCTCGACCACCCGCACTTCGTCGCCGTAGTTCTCGCCGAACAGGGCCATCGCGCCCATCTTCTTGGCGCTGTCGAGGTCGGTGACCAGGGTGTTGACCGCGAAGTCCGAGCCAACCGCGTCGTTGGCGACGTTCTCGATGTCGTCGCGCTGCGCCTCCGAGAGCGCGCCCTGCCACGAGAAATCGAATCGAAGGTAGCCGGGCTTGTTCAACGAACCCGCCTGCGTCGCGTTCGGACCGAGGACCTGTCGCAGGGCCGCGTGCACCATGTGGGTACCGGAGTGGCCCTGCGTCGCACCCTTGCGCCAGGCGTGATCGACGTCGACGTGGACGGTGTCGCCCTCGGTGATCTGCCCCGACTCGACCACGGACTTGTGGGTCCAGAGCTTCTTGGCGATCTTCTGCACGTCGTCGACCTTGACCGAGAGCCCGGGCGCGGTGATGGTGCCGATGTCGGCGATCTGGCCACCGGACTCGGCGTAGAGAGGGCTGCGGTCGAGAATGATCTCGATCCGCTCTCCCGCAACCGCGGTCGGAACCCGGACGCCGTTGGAGATCAGGGCCAACACCGTTGCGTCGGAACCGAGTTCGTCGAATCCGGTGAACTCGGTCGGCGAACCGTCGACGAAGTCCTTGTAGACCGTCAGGTCGGCGTGTGCGTGCTTACGGGCGCGAGCGTCGTCCTTGGCCCGGTTGCGCTGCTCGGACATCAGCGACCGGAATCCGTCCTCGTCGACGGACAACCCCGCCTCGGCGGCCATTTCGAGCGTCAGATCGATCGGGAACCCGTAGGTGTCGTGCAGTGCGAACGCTTCTGCGCCGCCGATCTTCTTCGCACCCGACGCCTTGACTGCCTCGGCGGCACCCTCGAACAGCCGTGAACCCGAGGTGAGGGTCTTGAGAAACGCGGTCTCCTCCCCCACAGCGACGGTGAGAATTCGATCGAAGTCGGTGACGAGGTTCGGGTAGGACTCGGCCATCGTGTCGCGCACGACGGTGATGAACTGCGCCATCGTCTCGTCGGGTGCTCCGAGCAGCCGTGCCGATCGCACGATGCGGCGCAGCAACCGACGCAGCACGTAGCCGCGGCCGTCGTTGCCGGGGTTGACGCCGTCCGAGATGAGCAGCGCGGCGGTGCGCGCGTGATCGGCGATGACGCGGAAGCGGACGTCGTCCTCGTGATTCGCACCGTAGGCGCGTCCCGAGAGCTCCTCGGCCTTGGCGATGACCGGTCGGACGAGGTCGGTCTCGTAGACGTTGTCCACGCCCTGCAGTAGGAATGCGACGCGCTCGACGCCCATGCCGGTGTCGATGTTCTGCTTAGGCAGCGGACCGAGAATTTCGAAATCGTCCTTGCTGATCCCCTTGCCGCGTTCGTTCTGCATGAACACGAGGTTCCAGATCTCGATGTACCGGTCCTCGTCGGCCTCGGGACCACCCTCGGCACCGAACTCGGGTCCGCGGTCGTAGTAGATCTCCGAGCACGGGCCACAGGGCCCGGGAATGCCCATGGACCAGTAGTTGTCGGCCATTCCGCGACGTTGAATTCGTTCGTCGGGCAGGCCTGCGATCTCCTTCCAGAGCTCGATGGCCTCGTCGTCGTCGAGATACGCAGTGGCCCAGATCCGCTCGGGGTCGAACCCGTACCCGCCGTCCTCGACACTGTCGGTCAACAGCGACCAGGCATGCCGAATGGCGTCGCGCTTGAAGTAGTCGCCGAACGAGAAGTTGCCTGCCATCTGGAAGAACGTGTTGTGGCGGGTGGTGATACCGACGTTCTCGATGTCGAGGGTGCGCACGCACTTCTGAACGCTCGTCGCCGTCTTGTACGGCGGCGTCTGCTGACCGAGGAAGAACGGGACGAAGGGGACCATGCCCGCATTGACGAACAGCAGATTCGGGTCGTCGAGGATCAACGACGCACTGGGTACTTCGGTGTGTCCCGCCTTCACGAAATGGTCGAGGAAACGCCTGCGGATCTCATGGGTCTGCACTGATACAGGTTAGCGTCCGAGGCCGTGTACCGACTCGAGGGCCTATCGGCCTCGGATGATGCGTCGCAGTTTCCCCACTCTGGTCGCGATTTCTCGCTCGGCACCGTGTTCGGTGGGCTCGTAGTAGTTCACGCCCACCAGCTCGTCCGGTGGGTACTGCTGCCCCAGCACGCCGCCGGGACTGCTGTGCGGGTACCGGTATCCGACGGCGTTTCCCAATCCTTGCGCTCCCTTGTAGTGGCCGTCGCGTAGATGCGGCGGCACCGATCCCGACTTGCCCGCCGCCACGTCGGCCATCGCCGCACCGAGTGCGCCGATCACCGCCCCGGACTTGGGCGCGGTCGCCAGGTGGATCGTGGCCTGCGCCAGAGCCAACCGCGCCTCGGGCATCCCGATCATCTGCACCGCGCTGGCAGCGGCCGTCGCGGTCTGCAAGGCGGTGGGATCGGCCATCCCGATGTCCTCGCTGGCGTGCACCACCAGACGCCGCGCGATGAACCGCGCGTCCTCGCCTGCCGTGATCATCCGAGCCAGATAGTGCAGGGCGGCGTCGACGTCGGACCCTCTGATCGACTTGATGAACGCACTGATGACGTCGTAATGCTGGTCCCCGTCGCGGTCGTATCGCACGGCGGCCTTGTCGACACTGGCTTCGACCGTCGCGAGGTCCAGCGTTCCGTCGGTCGCGGCACCCGCTGCCGCCTCGAGAGCCGTCAGCGCTCGGCGGGCGTCGCCGGCCGCGAGACGCACCAGGTGATCCATGGCGTCCTCGGCGATGGTCACCGCGCCGTCCAATCCGCGCGGATCGTTGGCGGCACGAGTGAGCAACAACTCGATGTCCTCGGATCCCAGCGGTTGCAACTGCAGCACCAACGACCTGGACAGCAGCGGAGACACCACCGAGAACGACGGGTTCTCGGTGGTCGCAGCCACCAACAGCACGATCCGATTCTCGACGGCGGCGAGCAGTGCATCCTGCTGCGTCTTGGAGAACCGGTGCACCTCGTCGATGAACAGCACGGTCTGCTCACCCGAGAGGAGTCGGCGTCGCGCCAATTCGATGACGTTACGCACTTCCTTGACTCCGGCCGACAGGGCCGACAGCGCCTCGAACTTGCGTCCGGTCGCCCCAGAGATCAGCGACGCCAGCGTCGTCTTGCCGGTTCCCGGTGGACCGTAGAGCATCACCGAGGACGCACCGGAGCCCTCGACGAGCCGCCGCAGCGGTGCGCCGGGAGCCAACAGATGAGACTGCCCCACCACCTCGTCGAGGGTCGTCGGCCGCATTCGCACCGCCAGCGGGGCGTCGGGCCTGACATAGGCGGACGTCGGACGGGATTCGGCGATCGTCGCCTCCGGTGCCGCAGGACTGTCGAAGAGTCCGTCCTCGCCGAACTCGTCGCTCCCCGAGATGTCCCCGCCCGAGATGTCACTTCCGAAACCGCTGCTCACCGGTCGAACGCTACCGATCCGACCGCTGCGAGCGCGAACGACGTCTTTCTCAGCGCTCCCACTTCGTCCGCAGAGCGGTTCCGACCGACGTCGCGTACTCCGCGATGCCTGTTTCGCCGACGCGCGCCGCACTGTCCGCCAGCACCGCCCACCGCGAGATCAGTGCCTGCGACCGCGGAACCGACAGGTGGTGCGCCCGCGCGGCTGCGATGCGAGTGTGGTCGTCGGGCAGGAACCAGTAGGTGCTCAGCCACACCCAGATCAGACGCGCGTCGAGGATCTTGCTCGCCAGGGCGGTGTCGTCGGCCAACGCAGGCCAGATGCCCACCACTTCCGCGCGCCAGGCGTCGATCATCGCCTGCTCGCGATCGTGCGAGAGCTCGAAGCTGCACAGGCAACCGGGGAACGACGCCAACGCGTAGGTGATGTCGAGGGTGGCGTCACGGAATCCGCCCCACTCGTAATCGAGGAATCGCACGCCTTCGTCGTTGACGATGATGTTGTCGGGGCACAGGTCGGACGGGCTGAAGGCACGGAAGGCTCCGTGCGCGAACAGCCGTCCGCTGCGAGAGACGCGATCGAGAATCGCATCGGGGGTGGCTCCGACGCCCAGGAGATCGGTCAGCATCCCTGGAACCTCGGCGAGCGCGCCCGGTATCTGGGCGGAGATCCCGTCGGTCGAGTCCGGTTGCCCCACCCGACGCAACAGAGCGGCGAAGTCGTCCTCGCGGCCGACGGTGGCGGCGTGCATGCGGCCGAGTGCCTGGGCCATGGCCATCAGAGAATTGGTCACCGCGGCTTCGTCGGAATTGCGCAGCAGAGTGGTGATGGGACTGGCGTCGCCGAGATCGCTGAGCACCAGCAGCCGCGCATCGAGATCGTAGGCGTGCAGCTCGGGTCCTGGCCTGCTGTCCGTGGCCAGGGCGTTGGCGAACTGGTACGAGGCCGCCTCGCGCAGGAACGCACTCGAGCTGGAGATGTCGGCGAGCTCAGCGGGCTGTCCGGATTCGGCAGGCAGGTCGCGGACCTGCTTGATCACCAGGGTGCGGGGAAGTTGAAACGGGTTCTCGGAGACTCGGACTCGCAACACGATCGCTTGGCCGCTACCCCCCAGGTTCACCGGGTCGATCAACGTCACCGGAGCTCCGGTGCGTTTGGTGAGGAGTCGCTGAGCTGCTGCTACTACCTCTGATACAGGGTCTGCCAGTGTTGCGGTCATCGATGTCCAAGCTACCCGTTCGGTGCGTTCTGCTGTGCTGTGTCGACGACTACGAATGAGACACGATTGTCCGTTTTGCGGCATTTTTCGTTCTACATCCCCAGATTCGACCAGATGGTCGGTTACCCCCGAGCCATCAGATTATGCCGGGTTCGCTACAGCGGTGCAACGTCCACCGACACGGCGATGGTGCTCTCCTCCGCCTCGGTGTAGATCACCCCGCGCAGTGGAGGTACATCGGCGTAGTCGCGTCCCCACGCCACGGTCGCGTACCGCTCGTCCACCAATTGATCGTTGGTGGGATCGAAGGCCAGCCAACGATCGTTCGGCATCCACACCGCAGCCCACGCATGGGTCGCGTCGACACCGATCATCCGCTCCTTGCCGGGCGGAGGTTCGGTGGCGAGATAACCCGACACGTACCTCGCCGCGAGACCCTGGGACCGCAAGCACGCGATCGCGAGACGAGCGAAGTCCTGACACACTCCCGATCGCGCGGCGAGCACGTCGACCACGGTGGTCGAGACCGTCGTCGAGCCCGAGAGATAGCGAAAATCGGTGAAGATCCGATGCGTCAGATCGACCACGACGTCCGCCAGAGGACGACCCGGCCAGAAGCTGGGTGCGGCGTAAGCGCGTACCTCGTCGGTGATCTCCGGGGTCGGCAGATCCAGAGCGAACTCCACAGCCGACGCGCGAGCCGGATCGGCAGGCACGTTCGCACCGAACAGCGCCATCCGAGCTGACTCCCACGACGCCGTCGCCGGCCACGACGTGGTTTCGTCCGCCGGGCGCGGATACACCTCCACGAGAGAATCCGCCGTCACCACCAGTTTCTCGTGGTCCTGGGTGACGTGGAAGTACACATCCTCGTTGCCGTAGACGTCGACACCGAAGGATTGATCGGTCGGTGCCGGCTCCACCGTGACCGACTTCTCCACGCAGTGCTGCCCGTCCATGTCGCGCGGAGCCAGGAATCCACGGCCGTAGGACGAGGTCACGCGGTCGGAGTACGTGTAGGTGGTGATGTGCTTGATTCGATACCGACGACTCATCACCGCACCCCGTTCGCAGATCGGATGTTCGAGCTGCCCCACAACGGCTGCGTGCCGCCGGGCAACGACATGTGCGTGGCGAGGACGACGCGAGACAACTCCTCGAGTGAGTCGTGGATCCCGTCCACCAGTTCGAGCAACTCCACCCGGCGACCGTTCGCGTCGACCGACTCGAGATCGCCCGGGTCGACCCGTCGCAATCGCACCCGCATCTGCTCGACGAGCTGCTCGGGCCGTGACGTGCCCGAGGCATCGGGCAACGAACCCAGATCGTCCCGAAGCCGGTCGAGCTGGTAGACCAGCGCTCGCGGGTTGCCTTCGTCGAACAGCAACAGCTGCGCGACGGCCGCCGGACGCGCGCGCCCACTGTTGCGTCTGCGGTAGATCACCGAGGACTCGGCGGCGGACAACACCGAATCGATGACCGCCTGTTCCGTGGACGGGGTGAGAGCGTGACTCAGGGTGGCCGAGAGCAGCGCAGTCAGCTGCAGACCACGCTCGATCCGCTTACCGGCGTCCATCAGGTACCAGCCCGCGTCTCGCACCATCGATTCCGACGCCAGGCCGGCCAAAGCGAGCAGACCACGCAGCACACTCGACTGCGACGACGCCAGTTGCGCGCCGTTGTGAACTGGTGACTCGGCCAGCTCCTCCAGCGCGGTGTCGATGCGGTTCAGAACCGCCCAGGTGTCGTTCGAGAGCTGGTCGCGTACTGCGCGCGCCGCTTGCTGCATCCGGTCCACCGATTGCGCCAGCGAACCCATACGGCCCGTCGACAGCATCAGCGAACGCATTTCCACGGTCGCGTCGCCGTGGTTCTTCTCGTCGAGGAACCCCGGCCAGGTACGCGAGACCTTCGTGACCGCTTCGAGCAGGATCGGCAGACTGTCGCTGCCCTCGAGCCACGGCATCGAGCGGTAGTCCTGATTGCGTTCGCGCGCAGCGATCAGCAAGCGAGTCATGTCCTCGGCACGTTCGCTGTAGCGCCCGAACCAGAACAGATCACCGAGCACACGCGGAGAGCTGACGACATCGACGTTGGACGCGGCGTACTGCGGCAACTCCTCCACCGTGGCGGGAGGGGTGTGCGGAGCGGAGTCCGCCGGGGTGACCCGTTCCACCGACTTGACCCACACGTCCTTCGACGCCACCGTGATGAGCGGATCGGTGACCGGCGCGGTGAGCACCACCTGCCCCAGGCCGCCGCGCATCGGTGTGTACCCACCCCGTTGCGCAACCGTGAACAGCCGCATCCCCACCTGCGCAGGGGCTACCGCCAACTGCGACCCCGACTCGCCGTCGATCGACGAACCGACCGGAGCCAGCGAGAACTCGGGGACTTCCTGCCCGGTCCACTTCCACGGCTCGGCCACGATTCGATCCCACAACTCCCTGGCTGCGACGTCGGTGAGATCGTGCCCCACCACCGTGCGACGCGAGGTGGTCGACCGCAGTACCAGCGAACGCAGCCGGCTGCCGATGTGCGAGAGCTGATTCGGGTCACCGCCCCAGTAGGTCCGTACCGAACCGAGAATCAGATCCTCGTCCAGCAGCGCACGGCTCAACGCCGGAAGCAGCGGAAGCAGAGCCGGGTTCTCGAGCACACCGCTACCGAGGGTGTTCACCACGCTCACGGCCCCGCGGCGTAACACCTCGACCAGACCGACGACACCCAGGTGCGAATCCGGACGTAGATCGAGTGGGTCCGCAAACTCGGCGTCGACTCGGCGCAGCACCACATCCACCCGGCGCAACTTGCCGAGCGACCGCATCCACAGACAACCGTCACGGACCACGAGATCGGCATTCTCCACCAGCGGAAAACCGAGAACCGTTGCGAGATAAGCCTGATCGAATGCCGTCTCGGAGTGCGAACCAGGACTGAGCACCACCACGACCGGATTTTCGGCCGACGCGGGCGCAGCATCGCGAAGCGCCAGGCGCACCGCGCGTGCGAACGTCGAGAGCGGCCTCGGATTGCTCGCCTGGAACAACTCGGGCATCGCGCGAGACATCACCCGTCGATCGGCGAGCGCGTACCCCACTCCCGACGGTGCCTGCGTGCGGTCGGCGACGACTCGGAAGTCACCGTCCGAACCTCGGGCGACATCGGCGGCATGCATGAACAGCTGATGCGGCCCCGGAATGGTGATCGCGTGCGCAGTGCGCAGATAACCCGGATTACCGAAGACCAACTCCGGCGGAATCAACCCCCGACGAACGGTTTCCTGGGCGCCGTAGATATCGGTGAGCACCGCGTCGAGCAGCATCGACCGCTGAACCAAACCGGCTTCCAGACGATCCCACTCATCGGCCGCGACCACCAACGGAACACTGTCCAACCCCCACCGAACAGCACTGGGCAATGCCTCGCTGCCACCCGACGGCGGAATGGGGTTGTACGTGATGCCGTGGTCGTCGACCAGACGGCTCACCCGCGACTGCAACGTCTGCATGGCACCGGAGCCGGCCTCACGCATACCGTCGACCAACTCCGCCCAATGCGGACGAACGGCGTCGTCGGCGTCGAGCAACTCGTCGAACCGGTCGACGCGACCGCTCACGGCCTCGCGCCGACCGCGGTACGCGAGCCACGGCGACCCGGCACCACTCGAAACACCGTCGTTCCTGCCGGCTCCACTCGAGACATCGTCGTTTCTGCCGGCTCCACTCGAGACATCGTCGTTTCTGCCGGCTCCACTCAGGGTGGTATCCACGGGCACCATCGAGCCGTTGTTCCTTCCGTCGGTCGATCACACTCCGCCGCCGGGCGGCTCCGCTTGCTGCGGACCCACCCGATACGCGTCGGACCGAGATCGCTACCGGTCGACTCGTTCTCCTGTGCAGTCGCGTCTCAGGACGTGATGACTCCGGTCCGGCGCAGGTCGAGCATGCCGGGCGCGGACACATCGATCGCTTGGCGAGCGTGCATCTCGAGCAATCTTGCTACGTCCACCTTCCCCGAGGTGAACCCGCCCTCCTCGAAGCGGCCGTTGCGGCGAGCCTCGGCTTCGACCGAGTTGACGGGAGGCCCCTCGTACGAGCGCCCGCCCGGATGCACGACGTGGTACGAGCATCCACCGACTGCGCGTCCGGTCTGCATTTCCACCAGGTCGAAACGCAGTGGACTCTGCACCTCGATCGTCGGGTGCAGAGCGCTCGGCGGCTGCCAGGCGCGGTAGCGCACACCGGCGACCTGAACGTCCTGACGCTCGGTGCGCACCATCGGTACCGGCACACCGTTGCACGTCACCATGTATCGGCCCGCGTCGGCTCCGGCGACCCGAACCTGGATCCGCTCCACCGAGGAGTCCACGTACCGCGCGGTGCCGGAGGACGTCGACTCCTCGCCGAGGGTGTTCCAGGGCTCGATCGCGCCACGTAGTTCGATCTCGGCATCGCCGACCACGGTGGTGCCGATCCGCGGGAATCGGAATTCGGTGAACGGATCGAGCCAGCTGGTGTCGAAGTCGATACCGTGCTCACGGAGGTCCTCGGCCACGCGGCCGATGTCGCTGATCACGAAGTGCGGAAGCATGTATCGGCCGTGCAGATTGGCACCGTGCCGGATCAGCGGAGCCTCGAGCGGGGTGTCCCAGAATCGCGAGACCATCGATCGCACGAGCAGTGACTGCACCATCGCCATCTGATGGTGCGGCGGCATCTCGAACCCGCGCAGTTCGAGCAATCCGAGTCGGCCGCGGGTGGAGTCGGGGCTGTAGAGCTTGTCGATGCAGAACTCGGCGCGGTGCGTGTTGCCGGTGATGTCGGTGAGCAGGTGCCGCAGTGCTCGGTCGACCACCCAGGGCGAGGCCGATCGATCGGCCCCGGTCAGTCGCTTGATCTCGCTGAATGCGACCTCGAGCTCGTAGAGCGATTCCTCTCGACCCTCGTCGGCGCGAGGTGCCTGCGAGGTGGTGCCGATGAAGCGGCCCGAGAACAGGTACGACAGCGACGGGTGCCGCTGCCAGTGAGTGAGCAGCGACACCAACAGATCCGGTCGACGCAGAACGGGTGAATCGACCGGCGTCACGCCGCCGAGAGTGATGTGGTTGCCGCCGCCGGTTCCGCGGGTGGTGCCGTCGTTGTCGAATCCTTCGGTGCTCAACCGGGACTGGCGAGCCTCGAGGTAGAGACGCTCCATCAGTTCGTTCTGTTCGGCCCACGAGGAGGTCGGTTGCACGTTGACCTCGATCACACCGGGATCCGGTGTGACAGTGAGGGTTTGGATACGCGGATCCGACGGCGGGCCGTAGCCCTCGATCACGACGGGGGTGTCGATGGTCGACGCCGCCTGCTCGACGCGTGAGACGAGGTCGACGAAATCGTCCAACCGATCCATCGGCGGCATGAACACGTGCAGGATGCCGTCACGGACCTCGGCGACCAGAGCGGTGACGGCGGTGCCGCCGACCCTGGACGTCTCGTCGACCAACTGCGCGTACCGCGACTCGGCCGGGTTCACCGCGCGCGGCGGCTGCTGCGTGAGCTGCGGTGTCGGCAGATCCGGCTTGGGGGCGGTGGGGTCGGCCGGGTTCTCGACCGGTCCCCCGTCCCAGGAGATCGCTCGCAGGGGCAGCCGCAGGCCCGCAGGAGAATCGCCTTCCAACAACACGATTCGGCCACGGCGCAACTTCCAGTCCGAGCTCTCCCAGCCGGACCCGTCCTCGGTGCGCGAGATGGGCAGCACGAATGCCGCCGGCTCGTCGGTGCTGGCATCGAGCCGTTCGAGCAGTCGCTTCCTGGCGTCCGCGGAATCGGCTCCAGGTTCGAGGTCGTCGTCGTCGGCGGGCGGGTCACCGTAGGGCTGACGAACCAGGTCCAACAGTTTCACCAACGGGTCCTCGTAGGCGGGACGCGCTTGTGAGGCAGGCAGTCCGAGAGCCTTGACCAACTCGTCGATCAATTCCTGCGACGCCGAGTTGTCCACCGGTTCCGGGCGCAGATCCTCTGCCAACCAGGGATCGGCGATCAGGTCGGAGTCGTGCCACAGGGCTTGACCATCGGTGCGCCAGAACAATCCCACTTGCCACCGTGGCAGCGGCTCACCCGGGTACCACTTGCCCTGACTGCGTTGCACCAGGCCGTCCGGTGCATAGATGGTGCGAAGCCGTTCGGCGAGCACACTTGCCAGCTTGCGCTTGTGTGGGCCATCGGCCGTGGTGTTCCACTCGGGCGCTTCCTGATTCTCGATCGCGACGAATGTGGGCTCCCCGCCGACGGTCAGTCGAATGTCCTGATCGAGCATCCGCTTGTCGATCTTCTCGGCTGTCGCCTTGATCGACTCCCACTGTTCGGCGGTGTAGGGCAACGTCGTTCGCGGATCCTCGTGGACGCGTACGACGGTGTTGGAGAAGTCGAGTTCGGCCTTGCACTTGCTCGTGGCACCGGAGATCGCGGCGGCAGTCGACGGGTGTGGCGTCGCCGACAGTGGAATGTGACCTTCGCCGGCGAACAGGCCGGAGGTCGGATCCATCCCGACCCAGCCCGCACCGGGGAGATAGACCTCGGTCCACGCGTGCAGATCGGTGAAGTCCTCCACCGGCCCGGACGGGCCGTCCAAAGACTTGACGTCGGAGGACAACTGAACCAGGTAACCCGAGACGAAGCGCGCGGCCAGACCCATCTGACGCAGGACCGACACCAGCAACCACGCCGAGTCGCGGCACGACCCGACGGCGGACGTCAGGGTCAGATCCGGGGTCTGCACTCCCGGTTCCATCCGCACCGAGTACCCGACGTCCCCCATCACGGCTTGGTTTGCCATCACGAGAAAATCGATGGTGCGCAACGACTCTCCGCGTTCGACGACGGCTGCCTGTAGCTTCTCCACCCATGCCGAGACCACCGGGCCCGGTCCTGATCCCGCCTTGCCCTCGTCCACCGGGCGCAGGTACGGCTCGAGGTCGGGAAGGTCGTGCTCCTCGTACGCGAACCCGAAGTGCTCGGCCCATTCCTCGACGAAGAAGTCGAGGGGGTTGATCGACGCCATGTCCGCGACGAGTCCGACGGTGATCGACAGGTGGTCGGTTCGCTCGGGGAAGACCACCCGAGCGAGGAAGTTTCCGAACACGTCCTGCTGCCAGTTGACGAAATGCTCCGCCGGTTCGATCTTCAGCGAGTACGCCTCGATGGGAGTACGCGAATGCGGTGCCGGTCGCAGCCGAATCTCGTGCGGAAAGATCTTGACGGTGCGGTCGAATTTGTAGCTGGTGCGGTGTTCGAGTGCAACCTTGATGCCCACGGCGAGCCCCTCGTGATAGTCCCGGTATGGGTAGAACACCCAACCCTAGTAGGACCGGGCCCGGTGCGCTCGGCGAGAAATCGTGTCCGAAATGTGCCGACCGGGCAGGCGCGTAGTCCTTGACACCCCCTTCGTGGTGCGGTTCGCTCAGCGAGAATCGAGTACTCGTTCGACGCACGTCACAGTTTGCAATCAAAGGGAATCTCGTGAGCGACAATCCATCCGACGGACCGCACTACGGCTCCGATCCGAACCGACCCCAGTACCCCACGAATCCAGCGTCCGGCTACCCGCCACCCGGCAACTACCCGCCCCCGGGCAACTATCCACCGCCGCCGGTCGGCGGCAACGCGGCCTTCGGCATGGGTTCCCCGCTGCCCGGCGGCGCGCAGCCCGGCAGCCTCGGAGCACGGTTCGCCGCCCGCTTCCTGGATGGGCTCGTTCTCGCGGTCGTCCAGTTCATCCTGTACGTGATTCTCCCGAGCGGGTTCTTCGGAACTGTGCTGCTGAGCCTCGCGTCCGCACTCCTCGGCTTCGCGTACTTCACGCTGCTCGAGTCCTCGCGCGGCCGGACCCTGGGCAAGCAGCTCCTCGGTCTGCGAACCCTCGGCGCATCGGGCGGACTGCCCACCCAGGCCGAAGCGGCCAAGCGCAACGCCTTCCTGCTGCTGAACGTGGTACCGCTGCTCGGCACCTTCCTGGTGATCGTGGCGTACATCGTCATTGCGGTGACCATCAACTCGAGCCCGACCAAGCAGGGCAAGCACGACGAGTTCGCCGGCGGAACCCAGGTCGTCGCCATCTCGTAAACCCCATCCACGCACGAGCGGACCTCCGACACACGGCGGAGGCCCGCTCGTCTGCGTCCGGGTGTTCAAGGGCCTCGACGCCCCGAATGACCCCATTGCTCCCGACCACAGACCAGGAGAACGACGTTGAGCGACAATCCGACCGGCGAACCCCGGCCCGGCGAGGGATCCGATCCCGACCGCACCGACACGCCCAACACTCCCCCGCCGAGCACGGGAAACACCCCGCCGACTCCCGGCGGTCAGTACCCACCCCCGACCGAAAGCTACCCGCCGCAGGGCAACTACCCGCCGCAGGGGAACTACCCACCGCAGGGCAGCTACCCACCGCAGGGTGGCTACCCGCCTCCCGGCAACTACCCACCGCAGGGGAACTACCCACCGCAGGGGAACTACCAACCGCAGGGCGGCTACCCACCTCCCGGCAACTACCCACCGCAGGGTGGTGCACCCGGCGGCTATCCACCGCAGGGTGGTGCGTACCCGCCGCCGCCCGGCACCTATGGAAACCAGGGCTACGGGCAGACGCCACTGGGTCCGAATCCCGGACGGCTCGACGTCGGGGCAGCGCTGAGTTACGGGTTCGACAAATTCAAGGCCAACGTCGGCCCATGGCTCGGAATCACCGCCATCGTGTGGGCCGTGACGGCTATCGGTCTCGCCGTGGTCTTCGCGTCGACGTTCACCGCGGCAATGGTGGCAGCCGACAGCGGCGACACGACATTCACGGCCACGACATCCGGGGTGGCCGTCGTGCTGACGGCGATCATCACGTTCGTGTCGTATTTCGTCAACGCCGCGTACGTTCGAGGTGCGCTGGACGAGACCGGTGCCCCGCAGAAGCCGTCGTTCGGTAGATTTTTCCAGCTCACCAACGTCGGCCAGATCGCCGTTCTCGCACTGATCTGGACGATCGTGAGTGTGGTGGTCAGTTTCATCCCGTTCCTCGGAACGGTCGTTCTGATCGTGATCGGCTTCCTCGCCAATTTCGCACTGACGTTCCTGATCGATCGCAATCAGACGGCGATCGAATCCATCAGATCGAGTGTCGACCTGACCGTGAAGAACTTCGGTCCCGTGGTGTTGCTCCTGCTGCTGCTGGCCGCGATCAACATCGTCGGTGCGCTGCTGTGCGGTCTCGGTCTGCTGTTCACCATCCCGATCTCGGTGATCGCAACCAACTACGCCTACCGCGTACTGACCGGTGGGCCGCTGTCCCCCGCACGCTGACCTGCCCGACAACAGACGACTGTCCCCGTAGCGCACAGCGCTACGGGGACAGTCGTTTTCGAAACTTCTCAGGCCTCGGCCGGTTCTTCCTTCTTCTCCGGCTTGAAGTCGACGCCCGATTCCTTACGCTGCTGCGGGGTGATCGGGGCGGGCGCGTCGGTCAACGGGTCGATGCCGCCACCGGACTTGGGGAACGCGATGACCTCGCGGATGGAGTCGACGCCGGCGAGCAGCGCAGTGATGCGGTCCCAACCGAACGCGATACCGCCGTGCGGCGGTGCGCCGTAGGAGAAGGCGTCGAGGAGAAAACCGAACTTCTCCTGGGCTTCTTCCTTGCCGATACCCATGATCGCGAACACCCGTTCCTGAATGTCCTTGCGGTGGATACGAATACTGCCGCCGCCGATCTCGTTGCCGTTGCAGACGATGTCGTAGGCGTAGGCCAGTGCGGATCCGGGATCGGTGTCGAACGTATCCATCGACTCCGGCTTCGGCGACGTGAAGGCGTGGTGCACGGCAGTCCACGCACCGGATCCGACGGCCACGTCACCACTGGCGGTGGCGTCGGACGTGGGCTCGAACAGCGGAGCGTCGACGACCCACACGAATGCCCATGCCTTCGGGTCGATCAGGTCGAGCTTGCGAGCGATCTCGCCGCGCACGGCACCGAGCAAGCCACGTGATGCCTTGATCGGGCCCGCGGAGAAGAAGATCGCATCACCGTTGTTCGCGCCGACGTGCGCGGCGAGGCCGTCACGCTCGGCGTCGGTGAGATTCTTGGCAACCGGGCCACCCAAGGTGCCGTCCTCGCCGACGAGCACGTAGGCGAGGCCTTTGTGGCCACGCTGCTTGGCGAATTCCTGCCACCGGTCCAACTGCTTGCGGGGCTGCGATGCACCACCGGGCATGACGACGGCACCGACGTACGGGGCCTGGAACACTCGGAACGTGGTGTCGGAGAAGAAGTCCGTGCATTCGACCAGTTCGATGTCGAAGCGGAGATCGGGCTTGTCCGAACCGTAGCGACGCATCGCCTCGGCGTAGGTGATCCGTGGAATCGGAGCCGTGAAGTGGTGGCCGACGAGCTTCCACAGCGACGCCAGGATCTCCTCCGCCAGGAGGATGACGTCGTCCTGGGTGACGAAGCTCATCTCGACGTCGAGCTGAGTGAACTCCGGTTGACGGTCGGCGCGGAAATCCTCGTCTCGGTAGCACCGGGCGATCTGGTAGTAGCGCTCGATACCGCCGACCATGAGCAACTGCTTGAACAGCTGCGGGCTCTGCGGCAGAGCGTAGAAGCTGCCCGGCTGCAACCTCGCCGGCACCAGGAAGTCGCGGGCGCCCTCGGGAGTGGATCGCGTGAGCGTCGGAGTCTCGACCTCGACGAACTCGTGGTGCGCGAGTACCGAGCGGGCTGCTGCGTTGACGTGCGAGCGCAGGCGAATGGCGTGGCCCGGTCCCTCGCGACGCAGATCGAGGTAGCGGTACTTGAGCCGCGCTTCCTCGCCCGGCTGGTCGTCGAGCTGGAACGGCAGCGGCGCGGCCTCGGACAGGACCTCGATCTCGGAGGCCTCGACCTCGATCGCACCGGTGGGGATCTCGTAGTTCGCGTTGCCCTCCGGACGACCCTCGACCTTGCCGGTCACCTTCACCACGTATTCGGCGCGCAGGCGGTGGGCCTGCTCGAGTGCTGCGCCCTCACGGAAGACGACCTGGGACACACCGGACGCGTCGCGCAGATCGATGAAGATGACGCCGCCGTGATCGCGTCGGCGGGCCACCCATCCCGTCAGCGTCACGGTTCGGTCGACGTGCTCGGGGCGTAATGAGCCGGCGAGGTGGGTGCGCAGCACGGGTGTCCTTTCGAGAAAAATCCGCTGATCGTGTTGTTCGATCCTCGATCCTACGGAGCACATCGCCGTAGAAGGAAACGAGATCGCAACGCGGCATGCGAAGCTGAGGCCGACAGTGGCGGTATCGGTTCGCATCACAGATGCGCGCTCGGCGGAGGGGAACTCCAGCATGACGTTCAGAGAAGGCTCGCAATCGACACCAGGCCGAGTCTCCGTCGGTGGCAGCGGAGGGGGTGGCGGACGCGGCAAGTTGGCGATCGGAGGCGGCGCGGGTGGACTGGTCGTCATCGTCCTTGCCCTGCTGTTCGGCGGCGATCCCGGCGCGATCCTGAACCAGATCAGCGGCGGCGACAGTTCCGCCGGCCAGAACGACTCCGGGTCGTCCGGAACGCTCGACTGTGACGTCACAGAGGCGAACAGCAACGTCGACTGCCGGGTGGATTTCACGGTGGCGAGCCTCGATACCGTGTGGGAATCGCAGCTGCAATCGCAGACCGGCGTCGCCTACGTCCAGCCGGCCGTGAGATTGTTCTCCGGTTCGACCGGCACCGGCTGCGGCAACGCCACCAGCGCCGTCGGGCCGTTCTACTGCCCGGCCGATTCCACCGCCTACTTCGACACGAGTTTCTTCCAGGTACTCGTCGACCAGTTCGGCTCCAGCGGCGGACCACTCGCACAGGAATACGTGGTGGCGCACGAGATCGGCCACCACATCCAGAATCAGCTGGGCGATATCGGACGCGCGCAGGCCGATCCCCAAGGACCCGAGTCCGGTGGCGTCAAGGTGGAGTTGCAGGCCGACTGCTACGCGGGAATCTGGGCGCACTACGCAGCCGAGACGGTCGACCCGAAAACTGGAGTCCCCTTCCTCGAGCCGCTGACCGCTACCGACATCGACGACGCACTCTCGGCGGCGTCGTCGGTGGGCGACGACCGCATCCAGCAGGCATCCACCGGCCGCGTCAACCCCGAGGGTTGGACGCACGGTTCTTCTGCGCAGCGTCAGGCATGGTTCACCGCGGGCTACGAAACCGGACAGGTGGCGGCCTGCGACACGTTCTCGGCACGCGACCTGAACAACCCCTGATCATCCAGCTCAGAACAGGGTGAGAGCCGGCCCCGAGGTCACCGGTGCTCGGGGTTCGGCGGGCTCGTTGGCGGGCAGCGAGCGGGTCTGCTCGGCGGCGAACCCGTAGGTGTCGAGCAGCGGATCGATTCTCGCTTTGAGCCACTGCTTGTACTCCGGAGTCACATAGGCCCCGTGTCCGTAGAGCTGACGGTATCGACGCACCAACGCGGGGTGCTCCTTCACCAGCCAGCTCATGTACCAGTCCTTGGTGCTCGAACGCAGATGCATCGGCAGCGCCGTCACGGTTGTCGCACCCGCCTCTGCCAGGGCACCGATGAGGCCGTCCAACTGCTTGGCCCCGTCGGTGAGAAACGGAATCACCGGTGCCACCAGAACGCCGCAGTCCAGGCCCGCGTCGCGGACCGCACGAACGAGATCCAATCGCGCTCGTGGACTGGGGGTTCCGGGCTCGAGCTGCTTCTGCAGGTCGGCATCGTGAATGGCCAGGCTGATGCTCACCTGCACCTCCACCTGCTGCGCAGCCAGCGTCAACAGGGGCAGATCACGCCGCAGCAGTGTGCCCTTGGTGAGAATGGAGAACGGCGTCCCGGATTCGGCCAATGCTCGAATGATCCCCGGCATCAACCGATATCGCCCTTCCGCGCGCTGATAGGGGTCGGTGTTGGTCCCGAGCGCCACCGGCTCCCGTTTCCACGACCGGCGCGCGAGTTCCTTGCGCAGTACCGCAGCAACGTTCGTCTTCACGACGATCTGCGAGTCGAAGTCGTTGCCGGAGTTCAGATCCAGATATTCGTGCGTCGGGCGGGCGAAGCAGTATCGACATGCGTGCGAGCACCCGCGCATCGGATTGACGGTCCACGAGAAGGGCACCTGAGATTCGCTCGGCACTTCGTTCAGAGCGCTCTTGCACAACACTTCGTGGAAGGTGATGCCCTCGAACTCGGGCGTCTGGACGCTGCGGACCAGTCCCGATCGCTCGAGCCCCGGTAGCGCCCCGTCGTCCGCGGCATCGAGAGTCTGGCCGGCCCATCGCATGCACACAGTCGAACATTTGTTCTATGTCGTGTCAAGGGCGGCTCTCCCCCGCGGATCCCCGCTCGGGCATGGTCACCGGAAGGCGATAGCGTAGGTCCCCAGCCGATCCTAGGAGTGCACCACAAGTGACCGCCCCGAACACACCGACCCTCGAGCCGATTCTGCGTCTCGGCCTCACCCTCGGACCGGGAATCGACATCGGCTCGGTGCCGGCCGGTGAGCGGGTGGTCACCACCGTGCTCGGCGGCGCAGCTCCCGGCCCCGACATCGAGGGCACCCTCGCCGCCGGGTCGACCGTCGTCAGCGTGACGCGGCCCGACGGATGCACCGAGTTCAGCACCGACCTCGTCCTGGAGTTGGCAACCGGCGGTTATCTCTCGCTCGACTACCGCGGAGTTCAGTTCGGGCCGGCCGAGGTGATCGACGCTCTGAACGATCCCGAGCGTGAGGTGGACCCCGCCACGTACTACTTCCGCGGCACCCTTCGCGTGTCGACCGCGGTCCCGAAGTTCACCTATCTCAACCGTGCGCTCGTCGTCACGTCCGGATCTCGCTCGGCCGAAGCCGTCGTACTCGACGCATTCCTGGTCACCTGATCCCGGCTCAGTCGAGCAGGTGGGCGACCTCCCGGTCGGTCAGAGTCGCCTGCGGAGTTCGTCCCTTGCTACGGACGAGTTCGACGGCGCGGTAGAGCGGCCGTTGGTCGAGCCCGGCGTCGCGTGCCTCGGCGCGCAGCTGATCGACCAGCACCGATGCGATCGCCGCAGCCGGCACCAACTCGGTGGTCCACAGCGAGTCGGCGAGGGTGCGCAACGACAGAATCGGCAGTTCCCGGCCCCCGTCCCTGGTGTAGAGCGCAAGCGGAACCACGACGTGGGTACGCCCGTCGTAGAGCCGTAGCGAGATCTGATCGATTCCGGCCGTCCGAATGGTCAGTTCGGCGGTCACCACCTCCGGCATCTTCAGTCGGCGCGTGCGCAACCCTCGTGCACACAGTTGCGGACCGTCGAGCCAAATCCGGCGGCGCAGACCGAGCCAGCCGGACAGTACCGCGGGACCGCCGACGATCACTCCGACGAGAACTGCGACCCACACCGGCGCGAACAGCGCCAGCACGACGGCGACAACGATCCCGATCGCCGCCGACCCGACCATGATCTTGCGCAGGCGCGGTTTCAGGAACTCCACCGAGACCAGGTCCAGTGCTACCGGCCCCGCGTTGGACCGGGAGTCACCGGGCGGGGACTCACCGGGCAAGACGCGCTCCGAGGGCGTCGACCACGTCGGCCATCGGAACGGTGTCCTGCTCACCGTTCGAAAGGTCCTTCACCAGAACCGCTTCGGCAGCGAGTTCCTGATCCCCGAGCACCAACGCGAAACGTGCTCCGGATCGGTCGGCGGCCTTCATGGCACCCTTGATTCCGCGATTCCCGTAAGCCATGTCCACCGCTATTCCTCGTTCGCGTAGCTGAGCCGCGATGTCGACGATCGCCAGCTTCGCACCGGCACCCATCGGAACACCGAAGACCTGGCATCGTGCCGTCGCGCCCGCAGTCTTGCCCTCGGCGGCCAGGGCCAGCACCGTGCGGTCGACCCCGAGGCCGAACCCGATTCCGGAGAGCGCCTGCCCGCCGAGCTGTTCCATCAAACCGTCGTAGCGGCCGCCGCCGCCGATGCCCGATTGTGCGCCGAGTCCGTCGTGCACGAATTCGAACGTCGTCTTGGTGTAGTAGTCGAGGCCACGCACCATTCGCGGGTTCACCAGGTACGGGACGTTCATCACGTCCAGGTAGGCCAGCACTTCGTCGAAGTGTTCCTTCGCCGAATCCGAGAGGTGATCGAGCATCAGCGGTGCGTCCGCGGTCATCGCGCGCACCTCGGGCCGCTTGTCGTCGAGCACACGAAGCGGGTTGATCTCGGCACGTCGGCGAGTGTCCTCGTCGAGCGGAAGGGCGAACAGGAACTGCTGCAACAGCTCTCGGTACTGCGGTCGACAGGTGTCGTCGCCGAGCGAGGTGATCTCGAGCCGGAAGCCGGTCAGACCCAGGGCCCGGAAACCGGCGTCGGCCACGGCGATGACCTCGGCATCCAGTGCAGGGTCGTCGACGCCGATCGCCTCGACCCCCACCTGCTGCAGCTGCCGGTAGCGGCCGGCCTGCGGGCGTTCGTAGCGGAAGAACGGCCCGGCGTAGGCCAACTTGACCGGTAGCGCTCCCCGATCCAGTCCGTGCTCGATCACCGCGCGCATGACTCCGGCGGTGCCCTCGGGGCGCAGCGTCACCGATCGGTCTCCGCGATCGGAGAAGGTGTACATCTCCTTGCTCACCACATCGGTCGACTCCCCGACCCCACGGGCGAACAGGCCGGTGTCTTCGAAGATCGGCAGTTCGATGTGGCCGTAGCCGGCGGTGCGGGCTGCGTCGAGCAACCCTTCGCGTACGGCGACGAACTCGGCCGAGTTGGGCGGGAAGTAATCGGGAATGCCCTTGGGCGCGGAAAAGGCGGTCGGCTTGCTCACGCTCACAGCTTTCCTTGCCCGGGGTCGGTGAGTCCAACGAGGAACGGGTTGGATGCGCGCTCCTGGCCGATCGAGCTCTGTCCGCCGTGTCCCGGGAGCACCACCGTGTCGTCGCTCAGAGGGAGCAGCCGAGTCGCGATGGAGCGCAGCAGTTGATCGTGATCGCCGCCGGGCAGATCGGTGCGCCCGATCGACCCCGCGAAGAGGGTGTCCCCGGTCAGAGCCAACGGAACCGAGCCGTCGGGCCCGTCGGCGTGAGCGAGGAACACCACCGATCCCTGAGTGTGCCCGGGGGTGTGTACCACCGTGAATTCGATTCCGGCGAGTTCGAGCCGTCGACCGTCCGTGAGCTCGATCACCTCGGCCGGTTCGTGGAACTCGAGGTCGCCCAGTACCGCCGCCAACGTCGGGCCGGTTCCCTTGATCGGATCGGCCAGCATGTAGCGGTCCTCGGGTGCGATGTACGCCGGGATGCCGTACTTTGTGCAGATCGGCTCCACCGACCACGTGTGGTCCAGATGGCCGTGCGTGAGCAGTACTGCGGTGGGGGTGAGCGAGGACTGCGTCAGGAAGTCGATCAGCGGATCCGCGGCGTCCTGACCGGGATCGACGACGACGCACTCGGACGCGTCGTCCTGGGCCAGGATGTAACAGTTCGTCTGAAACATGCCTGCGGGGAATCCGGTGACGAGCAAGACAAACGCTCCTAAATGGCTGAGGCCGAAGTACCGAACAAGCTTAGTGGGGCCGATCCCGTCGGGTCCCCCCAGCATGCTCTCAGGCAGTGATGGCAAACTCGCGTTGGCCGATTCTCGGCCGGTTACCACACGATCGGTCCGTGCAGCGAGCGGGCGAGGTCGTTTTTCGACAAGCGGGAGGAACACGAATTGCCCAGCAACGAGCAACGGCGCGAGGCTGCCAAACGAAAGCTCGAACGCCAACTCGTACGCCGTGCCGAACGAGCCCGGCGTCGTAAGCAATTGACGATCGCCGGTTCCATTCTCGGCGTCGTTGCGGTGGTGGCCGTCGTCTCGGTCGTGTTCGTGGTGACCCGCGGTGACGACGATGCCAGTACCGCCCAGGAATCCTCGACGTCGGCACCCGCCGATTCGATCATCGCAGCCGGACGCACCGAGCCGTTGCCCGAGACGGTGAACTGCTCCTACCCCGCCGCGGCGGGGCCTGCGGCCAAGCCGAACACTCCCCCGCGTACCGACAACGTGCCGACCAGCGACGAGCCGCTGAGCTACAGCATGACCACGACTGCGGGAAACATCGGTCTGACGCTGAACAACCCCGAGTCTCCCTGCACGGTCAACAGTTTCGTCTCGCTCGCCAATCAGGGTTACTTCGACGGCACCACCTGCCATCGACTCACCACGGGCGCGGGTCTGCAGGTTCTCCAGTGCGGCGATCCTACCGGCACCGGCTCCGGCGGACCGGGCTACCAGTTCGCCGACGAATTCCCCACCGATACGTTCGCCGAAGGCGACCCTGCCGCGCAGACCCCGATCTCCTACCCACGTGGAACGTTGGCCATGGCCAATGCGGGCCCGGGAACCAACGGCAGCCAGTTCTTCCTCGTCTACGGCGATTCCGAACTGCCGCCCGCCTACACCGCGTTCGGCACCATCGACGAGACCGGACTCGCCACCCTCGACGCCATCGCGGCCAAGGGAGTCGAAGGCGGCGCGTCCGACGGAGCCCCCGCCGAACCGGTCGACATCACGTCCATGTTGAGCGACCTGTGAACCGCACCTGGGCTCTGACGATCGCGATCTCGGCCACCGCGCTGGTTCTCGCAGGGTGTTCCGGTTCGACCGAACCGGCAGCAGCGCCGGCCACCACGCCGTCGTCGACGACCACCACGACAACCGAAGCACCCGCGCCGCGGCCTGCACTCGATCTGTCCCGTTTCGGGGCTCTGCCGCCCGTGCCGCAGCCGACGACCGACACGGTCTCCTGCTCGTATCCGGAGCAGTCTCCGGCCGTCAAGCAGGTCACCGCTCCGGCTACCGACAACGTCGACGTGTACGGAACCGTCGATGTGACGTTGTCCACCACTGCAGGTCCGATCGGCATCACACTGGACCGGACACCAGCACCGTGCACGGTCAACAGTGTCGTGAGCCTCGTCGAGCAGGGGTACTTCGACGGCTCGCCCTGTCATCGACTGACGACGTCACCAGGCCTCGAGGTACTGCAGTGCGGTGACCCGTCCGGTTCCGGTCGAGGCGGACCGGGATACACCTTCGCCAACGAGTACCCCACCACCGCGTACACGGACGATCCGGCGCAGGCCGAGAACCCGGTGGTCTACCCCCGCGGAACGCTGGCGATGGCCAATGCCGGCCCCGACACCAACGGCAGCCAGTTCTTCCTGGTGTACGCCGATTCGGTGCTGCCGCCGCAATACACGGTGTTCGGCACCATCTCGGACGCCGGTCTGCAAACCCTGGACGCCATCGCAGCGGGCGGGGTGACCGGTGGCTCGGAAGACGGCGCACCGGCGACTCCGGTGATCGTGGAATCGGCAACGGTGTAGCTCCGATCGAACGACGAGAGGGTGAGCAGAGATTCTCTGCTCACCCTCTCGTCGTTCTCCGGACCGCTCAGGCGGCCGACGTCAGCCGGTACACGTCGTACACGCCCTCGACGTTGCGCACGACGTTCAGCACGTGCCCGAGGTGCTTCGGGTCACCCATCTCGAACGTGAACTTGCTGATCGCCACCCGGTCCCCGGACGTGGCAACCGATGCCGAGAGAATGTTGACTCGCTCGTCGGCGAGCGCCTTGGTGACGTCGGAGAGCAGTCGGTGACGGTCCAGTGCCTCGATCTGGATGGCGACCAGGAACACCGAGGACGCCGACGGTGCCCACTGAACCTCGATGAACCGCTCGGACTGCTCTTCCAGCGATCGTGCATTGGTGCAGTCGGTGCGGTGGACACTCACCGATCCACCACGGGTGACGAATCCGAGGATCTCGTCTCCCGGCACCGGCGTACAGCACTTCGCGAGTTTCGCGACGACGCCCTCGGCACCGGTGACCAGCACGCCCGCGTCGCCGACCTGACGGGGTCGAGTGGGAATGGTCGACGGTGTCGACCGCTCGGCGAGCTCTTCCTCGACGTCGCCGACTCCACCGAGATGGGCGACCAACCGCTGCACCACGTGGCGAGCGGATACGTGATTCTCGCCGACCGCGGTGTAGAGAGCGGAGACATCGACGTACCGTAGCTCGTGCGCGATCGCCGACATGGACTCGGCATTCATCAAGCGCTGCAGGGGAAGTCCGCCTCGACGGACCTCCTTGGCGATGCCGTCCTTGCCTGCCTCCAGGGCTTCCTCGCGACGCTCCTTGGCGAACCACTGGCGAATCTTGGTCTTGGCTCGCGGTGAGGCGACGAATCCCTGCCAGTCCCGACTCGGGCCTGCGGTGGCGGCTTTCGAGGTGAACACCTCGACCACTTCACCGTTGTCGAGTGTTCGTTCCAGGGCGACGAGTCGACCGTTGACCCGCGCGCCGATGCAGCGATGTCCCACTTCGGTGTGCACGGCGTACGCGAAGTCGACCGGGCACGATCCGGCAGGCAGGGTGACGACGTCGCCCTTGGGGGTGAAGACGAAGATCTCCTTGACCGCGAGGTCGTAGCGCAGCGACTCGAGGAACTCCCCCGGATCGGCGGCTTCTCGCTGCCAGTCGAGCAACTGGCGCATCCACGCCATGTCGTCGACCTCGGCGTTGTCCTGCGAGTGCTTGCCCTTGGTCTCCTTGTACCGCCAGTGTGCCGCGATGCCGAACTCGGCTGTGCGGTGCATGTCGCGCGTACGAATCTGCACCTCGAGGGGCTTGCCCTCCGGTCCGATCACCGTGGTGTGCAGCGACTGGTAGACGCCGTAACGCGGCTGCGCGATGTAGTCCTTGAAACGGCCCGCCATCGGCTGCCACAGCGAATGCACCACGCCGACAGCGGCGTAACAGTCACGGATCTCGTCGCACAGAATTCGGACGCCCACGAGGTCGTGGATGTCGTCGAAGTCGCGACCCTTGACGATCATTTTCTGGTAGATCGACCAGTAATGCTTCGGGCGACCCTCGACGACCGCGCTGATTCTCGACGCGGCGAGCGTCGCGTTGATCTCGGCCCGAACCTTCTCGAGGTAGGTGTCGCGGGACGGTGCCCGATCGGCGACGAGCCGCACGATCTCGTCGTACTTCTTGGGATGAAGAATCGCGAACGCCAGGTCTTCGAGCTCCCACTTGACCGTGGCCATTCCGAGCCGATGGGCAAGCGGCGCAATGACTTCCAACGTCTCCTTGGCCTTGCGCGCCTGCTTCTCCGGGGGAAGGAACCGCATGGTGCGCATGTTGTGCAACCGGTCGGCGACCTTGATGACCAACACCCGCGGATCTCGCGCCATCGCGATGATCATCTTGCGGATCGTTTCGCCCTCGGCTGCGGTTCCGAGCACGACCTTGTCGAGTTTGGTCACCCCGTCCACGAGATGGGACACCTCGTCGCCGAACTCCTCGGTCAGCTTGGCGAGCGAGTATCCGGTGTCCTCGACCGTGTCGTGCAGCAGAGCTGCAACCAGCGTTGTCGTGTCCATCCCCAGCTCGGCCAGAATGTTGGCCACGGCGAGCGGATGCGTGATGTAGGGATCGCCGGACTTGCGCATCTGCGAGGCGTGCAGCTCGTCGGCAACGTCGTAGGCCCGCTGCAGCAGCGTCAGGTCTGCCTTGGGATAGAGCTCACGGTGCAGGCTGACGAGTGGCTCGAGCACCGGTTTGACCGCCGCGCTGCGCCCAGCGGTGATGCGGCGCGCCAGGCGTGCGCGGACCCGCCTCGACGCGGAGGTGGGAACGGGTGCCGAATTACGGGTTCCGGACGGAGCCTGCGAATCGGTCGCCGCCGGGTCGTGGGGAACCGGGCCGTGGGGAACCGGAGCGTCGACGGCCGGGCGGACACCATCGGACGCGGACTCGTCGGTCGTGACGACGTCGACTCCGGTCCGATCGGCAACTCCGGTCCGATCGGCAACTACGGGCCGCTCGGGGACGGCAGGCCCGTCGGGCAAGGGTTGATCGATGTATCGGGTCACTCTCATCACCTCCTGCCACACATTCCGCGCTGTCGTCGAAACGTCAACGCATTGTGACAGAGACTTTAGTCCTCATACTCGAACCAGGCAGCCGAGCGGGTAGCCACTGCACTTGTCGCGCCCGCCCAGAACGGCGATCTCGAGAACGACAGCGGCACCGACGATCACCGCTCCCTGCTCGGTCAACAACCGAGCCGTTGCATCGACGGTACCGCCGGTCGCCAGCACGTCGTCGACCACGAGCACTCGTTTTCCGGCCACGTCGATCGCAGTCGGGATCTGCAGTGCGGCGGTTCCGTACTCGAGTTCGTACGACCGTGAATGCACCGGAGGCGGCAGCTTGCCCGCCTTGCGCACCGCCAGCACACCGCACCCGAGTTCGAGGGCAACTCCGGCACCGAGCAGGAACCCCCGTGCATCGATACCCGCCACCAGGTCGACGTCCTCGAAACCCTGCGCCAGCTCCGACACGACACTGCGTAACGCCGGTCCGTCCGCGAACACCGGCGTCAGATCGCCGAAACGAACGCCCGCGACGGGGAAGTCGTCGACCCACCGCGTCAGCCTGGTCACCGCGGCGGCAGCACCCGCTCGCTCGTCCACGTCGTTCATCGAAGAAGCACCCACCGATCCATGTTCCAACCGGCACCTGCGGCCGTCGGGTTGGGCACCACGTCCTGCATGCCGTCGCTGACGACGGTGGTCCGTGGCTCGTTGTACAGGGGAAGCGACGGCATGTCGTTCCACAGGATGTTCTCACCCTCGGTGGCCAGAGCCAGCACTCGCTCGGGGTCGTCGGTCACCGCCAACTGATCGACGATGGAATCGATCCTGCCGTTGCTGTATCCGCCGACGTTCAGGCCGATTCCCGTCCGCAACGAATACCGTGCGGTGACCGCGGCAGCAGAACCCGACGGTCCGGGAAGGGATCCGCTGCTACCGAGCACGGCGTCGACGGCCCCGGCGCGCAGTGCGGACGGTGTGAAGTCCGGTGAGCTCGCGTCCTCGACGGTGATGCCCGCAGCCGCGCAATCGGCAGCCATGCGACTCACCACCTGGGCGCGGCGCGCGTCCGGTCCCCGGTAACCGACACGAACGGTCAGAGCATTAACGCCCGCAGCCTCGAGTTCTCGGCTCGCCTGGTCCAGGTCCGAGCGCTGGTATCGATCGCCCACCACCGTTGCGACCGACGGATACTCGAGCGTGTCGGGCTGGACGAGACGAGAGTCGACGACGCCCGAACCCAGACCCGCCGCCTCCGCCTCGAAACCGGGGTGACCCAGAGTGTCGAACAGGTCCGACCGCGGGATGCACGCGGCCACGGCTCGACGAGCACTCGCATCGGCCAGCACCCCCTGGGTGGCGAACGTCAACTGCTCGACGCCCCGCGACGGTTCCTCGGTCGTCGTGAATCCCTCGGTGGTCCCGAGGTCGACGGCACCGGCACCGTGGTCGATCACGTCCAACGATCCGTCCGCGGACTTCGCGGCCAGGTCGGTGCCCTTGGGCCAGACCACCACCTGCTGGGTCTGGGGTGGGTTTCCCCACCAGGCGTCGTTCGCCACGAGCACGAGACCGTCCTCGGCGGTGTAGGACTCGATGCGGTAGGGGCCGGCCGAGGGCAGTAGCGCGAGGTCGATCGAGCCCGGTGTCAGGGTCCAGCCGGTGTTCCAGAAGTCGGCGATACGGGTCACCACGTCGTCGTCCTCGGCCAGGATGGGATCGACGACGTTCGGCACGCCCGCTGCGCGAGCCGCGACATGTGCCGGTAGCAGGTCGGTGGCTCCGAACAGGGCACGCCAGTTCTGGTAGCTGCGACCGGACGCGAAGACGACCGTCGCTTCCTTGGCCCCCGGTACGCAATCGATGCGCTCGATGTCGGAGTACCCGGCCGTCGACGCCGCGTCGAACAGGGGGCGGTCGGTGGCGAACTTTCCACTGTTCGCCGCCCACGCCAACACCAGATCGTCACAGGCCATCGGCGCACCGTCCGAGTACGTCGCCGCGGGGGCGATGGAGTACTGCACGGTCAGGGTGTCGCCGGGAACCACGGACACGGTTCCGATGTCGTTGTCCGACAACGCGTCTCCCTCGGGCCCGAGATAGCTGAAGCCCACCTGCACCCGAGTGAACGCCTGCCGGGCTCCCGACGCCGCGCCGTCGACGGTTCTCGCGTTGTAGGTGTCGACCACATTGTCGAACGAATAGCCGATCGAGGGCACCTTGTCTTCGGGCGACGAGCACGCAGTGATGGACACCGCACCGACACTCGCTGCCACCAGTGCCGCGCTCCACCGTCGTTTCACGTGCACTCTCCGTCCCTGTCGAGGATGGACATCTACCGTCGCTTCTTGTTTCGCTTTCCGGTGGGCCGGTTGCCCGGCTGCGGAGCCGACGCCTTCGGGGCGGCCACACCGACGGCCACCGGTTCCGGAGCGTGGCCTGCGGCACGAGCTGCCGCTTCGGCGCGCTTGGAGTGGACCTTGCGCGTGTGAACTGCGACGGGACCCCACTTCTCCTTGAGCGTCACCAGCAACGGAGTGGCGAAGAAGATCGACGAGTAGGCACCGACGATCATGCCGACCAGCTGTACCAGAGCCAGGTCCTTCAGCGTGCCCACTCCGAGCAGCCACACCGCGATGATCATCAGTGCGATCACCGGGAGGACACCGATAACGGTGGTGTTGATCGAGCGCATCAGGGTCTGGTTGACGGCCAGGTTGGCCTGTTCGGCGTACGTCTTGCGATGCAGGTTGAGGATGCCGCGAGTGTTCTCCTCGACCTTGTCGAACACCACCACCGAGTCGTACAGAGAGAAACCGAGGATCGTCAACAAGCCGATCACGGTTGCAGGCGTCACCTCGAACCCGACGAGCGAGTACACGCCTGCGGTCACGAGGAGGTCGAATGCCAGGGCGGCCAGCGCCGCCAACGCCATGTCTCGCTCGTATCGGACACCGATGTAGATGCTGACGATCACCAGGAAGACCACGAGTGCGATCAGGGCTTTCTGGGTGATCTGGCTACCCCACGTCTCACTGACGTCGGACACACTGATGGCGTTGGGGGTCGCGGTACCGGAGTTGTCCTGCGGCTGGAATGCCTCGAACAACGCCTGGCGAAGGGTGTCCACTTCGGCGGGGTCGAGTGCTTCGGAGCGAATCTGCACCGTTGCTGCGGCACCCGAACCGACGGTCTGCACCGACACCGGCGGCATGCCGAGCGAGTCGTCGTACACGGTTTCGACCTGCTCGGTGGTGATGTTGTCGGCCGCGGGCAGCGCAATCCGCGTTCCGCCCTCGAAATCGATACCGAGGGTGAAGCCGCGGACGACGAAGCTCAGCAGGCACACCAGCACGATGACGCCGGTGAGGATGTAGTAGAACCGGCGACGACCGACGATGTCGAAGGCACCGGTACCGGTGTACAGCCTGGACAACCAGCTGTGCTTGGGCTGGGCGGATTGATCGACACCCGAGTCGTCGAGGGGCGATGGGGTCGACGTGGTCGTGTCCGACATGTCATGCCTCCTTCGACGGCGCAGCGCCGGTCTTGACGGCGAGTGCCTTGTTGGCTGCGCGCTTGCGTTCGAGCGCGATCTGCTGGACGGCACCGAGACCGTTGACGGACGGCTTGGACCAGAACGTGGATTTCGACGCCAGGTACACCAGCGGCCACGTCACCAGCACCACGACGATGATGTCCAGGATCGTCGTGAGCCCGAGCGTGAACGCGAAGCCGCGGACCTGACCGACGGCCAACACGTAGAGCACTGCGGCGGCGATGAAGCTGACCGCATTGCCCGACAGGATCGTCTTGCGTGCGCGTGCCCAACCGCGAGGAACCGCCGATCGGAAGCTGCGGCCCTCCCGGATCTCGTCCTTGATGCGCTCGAAGAACACAACGAACGAGTCAGCGGTCATGCCGATACCGATGATCAGGCCGGCGATGCCGGCGAGGTCGAGCGTGAAGCTGATCCATCGACCCAACAGAACGATGATTCCGTAGACGACGAGACCGGCCAGCGCCAACGACAGCGCAGTGAGCAGCCCGAGGGCCCGGTAGTAGAGCAGGCAGTAGACCAACACCAGAGCCAGTCCGATGGCACCGGCCAGCAGTCCGGCTTCCAGAGAGGCCAAGCCCAGCGTTGCCGACACCGTCTCGGCCTCGGAGGACACGAAGGACAGCGGCAGGGAGCCGTACTTGAGGGTGTTGGCGAGCTCGGACGCGGTCTGGTTGTTGAAGTTGCCGGTGATCGAGGTGGCGCTGCCTGCAGGGGTGGCCCCCTGAATGACCGGCGCACTGATCACCTTCGAGTCCAGTACGAACGCGGCCTGCTTCTGGAGATTGGCCGCGGTGAACTGAGCCCAGGTGTTCGAGCCGTCCGTGTCGAACGTCAGGCTGACCTGGAACTGGGCCTGCTGACTGTCGAAGCCGGAGGTCGCGTCGGCTATCTGCTGGCCGTCGATGATCGTCGGACCCAGCAGGTAGACCGCTGTTCCGTCGGTCGAGCACGCCACCAGGGGAAGCGCCGGATCGTCGTTGCCTGCGAGCGGGTCGGCGGCGTTGCAATCGAGGGACTGCATGGCCAGCTGCTGGATCTGCGGATCCTCGCTCTGTCGGAGCGTCTTGGCGTCGGCGATCTCCTGCGCTGCGCGCTCGGCGTCGGACAGGTTCGCGTCGGTGGCGGGATCGTCTGCCGCCGGTGCGTCGGTGGCGGGCGCATCGGTGGTGGGGGCGGGAGCCGGATCGACCGTGGTCGGATCCTGCGCCGGGAACACCCGGTTCTGCGGAGTGGCCGGGTCTGCGGGCGCAGCCGGATCGGCCGAAGCAGCAGGGTCTGCCGGTGCAGCAGGATCGACCGGCGCGGCCGGGTCGACCGGGGCCTGCTGCGAACCTGCTCCCTCGCCTGCCGACGGAGCTACCGAGCTCAGAACCGGTCGAATGAACAGTCGCGCCGTCTGCCCGAGAGTGCGCGCCTGGGAGCTGTCGTCGCCGGGCACCGTGATGACGAGATTGTCGCCGTCGATGACCACCTCGGAGCCCGAGACACCGAGACCGTTGACACGAGTCTCGATGATCTGCTGCGCCTGCTTCAGGCTGTCCTGCGTCGGCGCGTTGCCGTCGGGTGTCCGCGCGGTGAGTGTCACGCGCGTGCCGCCCTGCAGGTCGATTCCCAACTTCGGCGAGGGGTCTTTGTCTCCGGTGAAGAAGACCATGGCGTACACCGCTGCCATCAGCACCGCGAAAACGGCGAGATAGCGGGCGGGTTGCACCGGTCCGCTGGAAGGTGCCACGGTGTGTGTTTCTCCTCTGGGCGATGAAAAGTGTCGGTTCCTGCAGGGCCTGGCGGCCCGATGTGTCGGCGATGAGCGGTGCGATTGTGCACCACATCGGTCACCGCAGAGAAAACCGCTGCCGGATACTGTCTCCGACAGCGGTTTCGATCACATCCTGCTCACTCTTTTTCCAGCCTCTTCGACGTCTGCTCGATGGTCTCGTCCGGCCGACTCACGTCCGCCTTGCTCAGCGACGGTCCAGCGGTGTCGTTCGAGCCGAGCGCCGTGATGTCCGACTCGGTGGTGGCGTCGAGGTCGGTGTCGTCGAACTCGGAGTCGTCGGGCAGAACCTCACGTACCACTGCACGCGACCAGGTGGTGATCACGCCGTCGGCGATCTCCAGATCGATGGTGTCGTCCTCGACCAGGACCACTCGGGCGTACAGGCCTGCGGTGGTGACCACCTCGTCACCGATCTTCAGCGAGTCCTGCATTTCCGTTGTCTTGGCCAACACCTTCTTCTGTCGACGCGCATTGAGAAACAGCGGTACCAGAAGTGCCACGATCAGCAGCGGGAACAGCAAATCCATCGGAAGGTCAGTCCTCGAAGTCGGGTTCGAAATACGTCATTGTCTCGTGCGAGAGCGTCGCCGGTGCGGGCCTCGCAGCTACCCAGTGTGCCATTACCTGGAACCGGTCCGGTCCGTTCGTGTCCTGTTGTGCCCGATTCATTCGAATAATCCCTGCTGGACCTCCGAGGATCGGACCGAAATTCCACCCACCGCGAGATCCGGTGGCGGCGTCAGACCGAGGTGTTGCCACGCAGCAGCGGTCGCGACGCGCCCGCGGGGGGTACGGGCGATCATTCCGGCACGTACCAGGAACGGCTCGCACACTTCCTCGACCGTCGACGGTTCCTCCCCGACGGCGACGGCCAGCGTGGACACACCCACCGGCCCTCCGCCGAAGCTCCGGATGAGCGCGCTCAGTACGGCGCGGTCGAGTCGATCGAGCCCGAGTTTGTCGACGTCGTACACCACCAGGGCGGCCTTCGCGGTGTCCTGAGTGACGGTGCCGTCGCCGCGCACGTCCGCGTAGTCGCGGACTCGGCGGAGCAATCGGTTCGCGATACGGGGGGTGCCACGCGAGCGCCCGGCGATCTCCGCGCATCCGTCCCGATCGATCGGCACACCCAGGATTCCCGCGGACCGCATGAGGATGCGCTCGAGTTCGTTCGGCTCGTAGAAATCCATGTGCGCCACGAATCCGAACCGGTCGCGCAGCGGTCCGGTGAGCGCACCCGACCTGGTGGTGGCACCGACGAGGGTGAACGGTGCGACCTCGAGTGGAATCGACGTCGCTCCCGGCCCCTTGCCGACGATGACGTCGACGCGGAAATCCTCCATCGCCAGATACAGCATCTCCTCGGCCGGGCGAGCGATGCGATGGATCTCGTCGATGAACAGCACGTCGCCTTCGACCAGGTTGCTGAGCATCGCTGCGAGATCGCCTGCCCGCTCGAGCGCCGGACCCGACGTGAGCCGCAGCGAGGTTCCCAACTCGGCGGCGATGATCATCGCCATACTGGTCTTGCCGAGGCCCGGCGGCCCGGACATGAGGATGTGATCGGGGGTTCCGCCGCGCATCTTGGCACCCGACAACACGAGCTGCAGCTGCTCCCGCACCCGAGGTTGACCGATGAAATCGGTGAGGTTCTTCGGACGCAGACTCGTCTCGACATCCAGGTCGTCGGACATCGGGTCCGCACCGACCTGGGATTCTGCGAACCGATCTTCCTCGGTCACCCGGGCCTACCTGGACTTTCCGAGGTATGCCAGCGCCGACCTCAGCGCGGTCGACGTCGTGGCCTCGGGCTGCTGAGCGAGCACCGCGTCGGTCGCTTCCTCGGCCTGTTTCACGGGGAATCCGAGACCGATCAGCGCCTCGACGATCTGGTCTCGCATCGAGTTGCCGACTCCGGATCCCGGCACGGCCGCGCTTCCTGCGCGTCCGACCACTGCGTCGACCTTGTCGCGCAGCTCGACGACCATTCTCTCCGCGCCGCGCTTACCGATACCGGGAACCCTGGTCAGTGCTCCGATATCACTGTCGGCCAACGCAGTTCGCAGTGCGTCGGGCTCGTGTACGGCAAGAGTTGCCATGGCGATCCGCGGGCCGACGCCGGTCACGGTGAGGAGCAACTCGAACAGCTCCCGCGACTCCTTGTCGGGGAATCCGTACAGCGTCTGCGAATCCTCGCGCACGATCATGGTCGTCAGGAGGGTCGCTTCGCTCCCCCGGTGCAAAGTGGCCAACGTGGCCGGCGTGGCGTTGACGCGGTACCCGACGCCCGCAGCCTCCAGCACGGCGTGATCGAGCGCGATGTCGAACACCGAGCCCCTGATCGACGCGATCATCGGGCGCCCGCCTCCTTCTTGGCCATTTTCTCGATCCTGCGTGCCACGACGGCGCGAGCTTTGCGCTCCTCGGCCAGACGAGCGTCGTACTTGCGTTTCTGTTCGGCGGCCATGGCCTCGGCCTTGGCCATGCGGGCGATCATGGGCGCTCGCCAGCAATGACAGATGCCGAGGGCCAGCGCGTCGGCGGCGTCGGCGGGAGTCGGTGCCGTCTGCAGACCGAGAATGCGCATGACCATCGCGGTCACCTGAGCCTTGTCGGCCGAGCCGTTGCCCGTGACGGCGGCCTTGACCTCACTGGGAGTGTGAAAGCAGACGTCGATGCCGCGTCTGGCCGCCGCGAGGGCGATGACGCCACCGGCCTGGGCCGTACCCATGGCCGTACGCACGTTGTGCTGAGCGAAGACTCGCTCGATGGCCACCACCGAGGGCTTGTGGGTGTCGAGCCAGTACTCCGCGGCCTCGGAAATCGCCAGCAACCGCTGCGCCAGATCCATGTCCGCAGGCGTTCGCACCACATCGACATCGAGGGCGACCACCGTTCGGCCCACACCACCCTCGATCAGACTGAGCCCACACCTGGTGAGACCGGGGTCGACACCCATCACCCGCACGCCACCACACCTTCCGCTTACGAACTGTTGTTCGATAGCGTAGCGGAGCCCACCGCTGGATCAGGGATACGACACCCGGTCGAACACGTCGTCGGATGCGAGGGGCGTCAGTCCTCGTCGTCGAGCTCGGCCATGACCTCGTCGGAGAGGTCGACGTTGGACCACACGTTCTGGACGTCGTCGCTGTCCTCGAGGGCATCGATGAGCTTGAACACCTTGCGGGCACCGTCCGCATCGACCGGGACGTTGACCGATGCCTGGAAGCTCGCCTCGGCCGAGTCGTAGTCGATTCCGGCCTCCTGCAACGCGGTGCGCACCGCGACCAGGTCGGTCGGCTCGCTGACGACCTCGAACGTATCGCCGTTGTCGTTGACTTCCTCGGCGCCGGCTTCGAGGACGGCCATGAGCACGTCGTCCTCGCTCTGCCCGTTCTTCTCCAGGGTGACGACGCCCTTACGGGAGAACAGGTAGGACACCGATCCCGGATCGGCCATGTTCCCACCGTTGCGGGTCATCGCCACGCGTACCTCGCCCGCGGCGCGGTTGCGGTTGTCGGTGAGGCACTCGATCAGAATGGCGACACCGTTGGGGCCGTAGCCCTCGTACATGATGGTCTGCCAGTCGGCACCGCCGGCTTCCTCGCCCGCTCCGCGCTTGCGCGCGCGCTCGATGTTGTCGTTGGGGACCGACGTCTTCTTCGCCTTCTGGATGGCGTCGTACAAGGTCGGATTGCCCGTCGGGTCACCACCACCCGTGCGGGCCGCCACCTCGATATTCTTGATGAGCTTGGCGAAAGACTTGCCGCGTCGGGCGTCGATCACCGCCTTCTTGTGCTTGGTGGTGGCCCATTTTGAGTGGCCGCTCATGCGATAGGGCCCCTTCCTGCTCGAAATCAGTGTTGTCGACTTTACTCGCCCGGTACCGCGCTCGGCACCGACCGACCGCCGAGGGATTCTAGCGGCGTCGCACCATGTCGACGAAGAGTGCGTGAACGCGATCGTCCCCGGTGACCTCGGGATGGAAGCTCGTCGCCATGACGGAGTTCTGGCGAACGGCCACCACGCGTCCGGCAGCCGGGCCGTGCGGCACGGTGGCGAGCACCTCGACATCCTCGCCCACCCGCTCGACCCAGGGCGCGCGAATGAACACCGCCCGCACCGGTCCGCCGTCGACGCCGGTGACATCGAGATCGGTCTCGAAGGAATCGACCTGGCGCCCGAAGGCGTTTCGCCGGACGGTGATGTCGAGCGCATCGAGATGCCGGGCGTCGGGCCTGGTGTCGAGGATCTCGGAGGCCAGCAGAATCATGCCCGCGCACGAACCGTAGGCGGGCAGTCCCTCGGCCAACCGAGCACGCAGTGGATCGAGAAGGTCGAACACGCCGAGCAGGTTGCTCATGGTCGTCGATTCCCCGCCGGGGACGATGAGTCCGTCGATCTGCGCGAGCTCGGCGGGCCGACGCACCGTGACACCGCGTGCACCGCTCGATTCGAGCGCAGCCAGGTGTTCGCGAACGTCGCCCTGCAGGGCGAGAACACCGATGGTCGGAGCGCTCACTTGCGGCCGAAGGGATCGACATGGGGCGCGTCGGGGTCCCGCTCGTAACGCATCAACCCCTCTTGCACCACCGCGGCGACCAACCGGCCGGACGTATCGAAGATTCGTCCCTGCGTCAGCGCCCGCCCGAAATCTGCCGACGGAGACGTCTGGTCGTAGAGCAACCATTCGTCGGCCCGGAAGGGCCGCAGGAACCACAGCGCATGATCGAGCGAGGCCGTCTGAGTGACGGCGTCCGGGTGCGGAACCTTGGCCGATCCGAGCAGCGTCATGTCGCTCATGTAGGCCAGCGCACACACATGGAAGACCTGGTCGTCGGGCAAGGTGTCGCGGTAGCGGAACCAGACACGTTGTTGCGCAGCGAAACTGGGATGCTTGACGGTCTGGTCCTCGGGAATGAGACGGATGTCCCACTCGGACCACTCCTTGTAGTAGGAGTGGTCGTACTCGGCGAGGGTGGTGGGATCGGGCAGGGTGTCCGGCCCGACGACCTCGGGCATGACGTCCTGGTGCGAAATGCCGTCGTCGTCGCCGTGGAACGAGGCGGACATCGTGAAGATCGCCTTGCCGTGCTGAATGCCGGTGACGCGGCGGGTGCAGAACGACCGTCCGTCGCGAATCCGGTCCACCATGAACACCGCCGGCTCGTTCGGATTGCCCGGACGCAGGAAGTAGCCGTGCAGCGAGTGCACACGAAACTCGGGGTCCACCGTGCGCACCGCAGCAACGAGCGCCTGGCCCGCAACCTGACCGCCGAACGTACGGGGCAGCCGAGAAGGAAAGGTCCGTCCCCGATAGATGTCGTTCTCGATCCGTTCCAATTCGAGAATGTCCTCGATGCTGGCCATGGCTGGTGTCCACCTTTCTGTGACAACGGCTCAGGCTAACAATGATCGGACCAGGCAAGATGGTCGGCGTGGGTCAACCGATGCCGATATTTCCCGACCTTCTCGTCGAGTCGATCGTCGATTCGTGCCGGGACGGTGCCCGATCGATCGTCGTGATCGACGGCGCGGATGCCGCGCGGCCGGTCGAGTTCGCAACGCGCACAGCCGAACACGCCCGCTCTCGGGGCCGTCCGGCTGCCGTCGTCGACCTGCACGACTACGTCCGACCTGCGTCCATTCGATTCGAGTACTCGCGCACCGACGAATTGAGCTATCGCACACTGTGGTTCGACTACGACGCCCTCGTCAGAGAGGTCATCGCCCCACTACGCCCCGGTGGCGGAGGTCACTTCCTGCCGCGACTGTGGGATGAGGCCACCGATCGTTCGGCGCGAGCCCGCAGCGCCTCGGCAGCAACGAATCAGATAGTCCTGATCGCGGGACCGATGCTGCTCGGCCGCGGATTGGACGTCGATCTGTCGGTGCATCTACGCCTGTCCGGCAGCGCATTACGCCGCAGAACGAGCGCCGACGATCAGTGGACCTGCGCCCCGCTGCTCGAGTACTACGACGGCCTCGACCACGCGGCCGGGCGGCCGGACTTCCTGGTCCGCTGGGACCATCCCGACCGCCCGGCCCTCGAACGCAACTGATCGAAAACCGTCACCAACCGCGCTCGGCGAGACGGTGTCCGACGGGGAGGTCGTCGACGTTGATTCCGACCATCGCCTCGCCGAGACCGCGCGAGACCTTGGCGAGCACATCGGGGTCGTCGAAGAACGTGGTGGCCTTGACGATCGCCTCGGCGCGTTCCTTGGGGTTGCCGGACTTGAAGATTCCCGATCCGACGAACACGCCCTCGGCACCGAGCTGCATCATCATCGCTGCGTCTGCGGGAGTGGCGATGCCGCCCGCGGTGAACAGGGTGACGGGCAGCTTGCCGGCCCGGGCGACCTCGACGACGAGGTCGTACGGGGCCTGCAGTTCTTTCGCCGCCACGTACAGCTCGTCCTCGGGAAGCGAGGTGAGGCGACGGATCTCGTCACGGATCTTGCGCATGTGCGTCGTCGCGTTCGAGACGTCGCCGGTTCCGGCCTCGCCCTTGGAGCGAATCATGGCCGCGCCCTCGGTGATTCGGCGCATTGCCTCACCCAGGTTGGTGGCACCACAGACGAAGGGAACGGTGAAGTTCCACTTGTCGATGTGGTTCGCGTAGTCGGCCGGGGTGAGCACCTCGGACTCGTCGATGTAGTCGACGCCGAGGCTCTGCAGGATCTGTGCTTCGACGAAGTGGCCGATGCGGGCCTTCGCCATCACCGGGATGCTGACCGAGGAGATGATGCTGTCGATCATGTCGGGATCGCTCATTCGCGACACCCCGCCCTGCGCGCGAATGTCGGCGGGGACGCGCTCGAGTGCCATGACGGCCACGGCTCCTGCGTCCTCGGCGATCTTGGCCTGATCGGCGGTGACCACGTCCATGATGACGCCGCCCTTGAGCATCTCGGCCATTCCTCGCTTGACGCGTGCGGTGCCGATTCCGTTCTCGGCCGCCCCGCCTTCGGCGGATCCAGCGGGTGTAGTGGATGCGTGTGGGGTACTCAAGCCGACTCCTGTGTTCTGGGCACCGAACCGGTGCTCCGGACTGATACACGCGACCACGCTCAGCCGCGGTAATCGAGGACGATCGCACGCGGCGCGAAGTCGCGCCCAGAACTGTAGGCCTCGACGCGACGGTTTCCCATAACCACTTGACGATTGCTGGACTGCTCGAAAAGGGTCCAGATCGCTAGCGGATAGCGCGCACGTCCGGATCACCGCGTCGAGCGAGAGCCACGTTGACCTCGTCGAGCAGTTCCGCCAGGTCCTGGGGATAGACGTTCTCGCCGACCGCGCTCAGCGCACGGATGTCGGCCTCGGTGCACCATTGATGGCCGGTCACGGTGCGGCGTTCGAAATCGGTGAAACCAGCACTGTGCGGTTCGAACTCCTGCGTCCGGGTCGCGAAGAACAATTCTTCCGAGCGGATCAGAGTTCCGTTGAACGGGAACGTCGCAACCCGACGCCACAGCGGACCGCGCAGGTCGGCCGGAGCAATGGTCAGGCCGGTCTCCTCGTGTACCTCCCGCACCGCTGCCTCGCGGAGCGATTCGCCCTTCTCCACTGCCCCACCGATGGTGAACCAGAAGAAGGTGTCGGGAACCGTCGGATCGTGTCCGCGCAGCAGCAGTACGCGACCGCGCTCGTCGAGCAGCACCACCCGCGCGGACGTTCTCGGGGTGGCGCGGTTCTCGCTGCCGAACGTCGCGGCAGCAGACCGCTCGGCGATCTCGAAGTACGACGGCAGTGCCGCGGTTCCGCCGAGGTGCAACCAACGGACGGGACGTCTGACGCGCAGGGCAAGGGTGTCGCGAACTGCGTCGTTGTGAAACCGTCGTGCGATCAACACGCGGGCCTCGGCGTCGGCCAGTTCGGCGACCAGTTGCGGGGGCAAGTCGTTCGGTTCGACGACGGCCAGAGCCATGGACACCGCGTTCTCGGCCTCTTCACGCTGTGACCGGTCGACGCGTTCGGCCCGATCGGCCAACGCAGCGAGTTCTCTGCTCGACGGGGCCGAGTCCCGGGTCGCCGCGGACACCGCGCGCGCGACGACGGCACGGCGGGCGAGTGCTGCATCGAGCGCCTGCCAGGCGAGGTCGGTGCGCACGTGTAGGCGGTCGAGTCGGTTCGCCGTTCCGTAGGCCCACAGGCCGACGACGAGGATCAGTACGGCGATCAGCCCGAGTACCAGAATCGTGAGCGCTGAGAAGGTCATCAGTTCGCTGCCCGCACCTTCTGGCCCCCGAGGGTGACGGTTTCGTAGACACGCAGGATCTGCTCGGCGACGACGGGCCAGTCGTAGGTGGTGACAGCCACGGAGGCGGCGTCGACCAGACGTGCACGGACGGCATCGTCGCCGAGGATCGAGCAGACGGCGACGGCGAGGGCAGCGGAGTCGTCGATCGGAACGAGGAGTCCGCACGTGCCGTCCCGCAGGACCCGTCGGAAGGCGTCGAGTTCGCTTGCCACCACCGGTGTTCCGGCGGCCATGGCCTCGACCAGGACGATGCCGAAGCTCTCACCGCCGAGGTTCGGTGCGCAGTAGACGTCGGCGCTGCGCATCGCGGATGCCTTGGTCGCATCGTCGACCTGCCCCAGAAACGTCAGGTGCGACGCGAGTGCGCCCGCGTCCTTGCGTAGCTTGTCCTTGTCGCCACGGCCGACGATCAGGATCTCGATGTCGGGGTGGGATTCGACGAGTGTGGGCAGAGCGCCGAGCAGGACTGCCATTCCTTTGCGCGGTTCGTCGAAACGGCCGAGGAAGAGCACCGTGCGACCGGCGCGTGGATAGCCTTCCAGCACAGGGGCATCGGCGAATGCGGGCACGTCGACTCCGTTGGGGATCTCCACGGCGTCGGAGCCGAGGGCCTCGACCTGCCAGCGCCGGGCGAGTTCCGACACGGCGATACGGCCGCTGATCTTCTCGTGGTACGGACGCAGCACTCCTTGAAAGGTGCTGAGCACCAGGGACTTCGTCGTCGAGGTGTGGAAGGTCGCCACGATCGGGCCGTCCGCGGCCTTGAGCGCCAGCATCGACAGGCTCGGCGCGTTCGGTTCGTGGATGTGCAGCACGTCGAAGTCGTTGTCGGAGATCCACTTCCGGATTCGAGAATACGTGATCGGTCCGAATCGCAGCCGTGCGACGGATCCGTTGTACGGAATGGCGAGAGCCTCGCCCGCCGACACCACGAAGTCCGGTAGCTCGACATCGTCGGACGCCGGAGCCAGGACACTGACGCGATGCCCGCGTTCGATGAACACCTCGGCCAACTGCTGAACGTGTGCTTGCACTCCACCGGGAACGTCGAACGAGTACGGGCACACCATGCCGATCTTCACGCGCCCTCGATTCGGGCGCGTCGATCGGACGACCAGTCGCTCATCCACAACGGCTGCAGCATGTGCCAATCCGCCGGATGGGCTCGGATTCCGGCTGCGAAATGATCGGCCAACGTCTGGGTGGCAGGCCCGACCCCGGCCGAGACATCCACTGCGGGCGAGATGTCGAATCCCCAGCCGTCGCCGTCGAAGTAGCCGTGCACCGGGAGCAGCGTCGCCCCGGTGTCGATCGCGAGTTTCGCCGCGCCCGCAGGCATCCGGGTCGGTTCACCGAAGAAGGTGACCGGCACCCCGTGCTTGGCGAGGTCCCGCTCGCCGAGCAGGCAGACGACCTTGTTCTGGCGCAGTCTCTCGGACAGTGCGAGCAGAGGCGGTTGCTCGCCGCCGCTGAGCGGGAATATCTCGAAGCCCAGGCTCTCTCGATAGGCGACGAATCGCTGGTACAGGGATTCGGGCTTCAGCCGTTCGGCAACGGTGGAGAGGCCTCCGTGCGTGCGCACCAGCCACATTCCGGCCATGTCCCAATTGCCACTGTGCGGCAGAGCCAGGACCACTCCCTTACCGGCCGCGAGCGCACCCTCGAGATGTTCCTTGCCGTTCACGCACCGATCGATGACGGCGGCCTGCGCGGCCAGATCCATCGACGGCAACCGAAACGCCTCGCGCCAGTATCGAGCGTAGGAGCGCAGGCTGTCGCGAATCAGCTCGTCGGGTACCTCGGCGGGAGTGGTTCCCAGGACGCGAGCGAGATTGCGACGCAACTGATCCGGGCCGCCGTTGCGCGTCGACGCGAAGTCTGCGCCGCGATCGAACAGGCGTCGTGCCACCGGCTCGGGCAGAGACCGGACCAGGCGCCAACCGGCCGCGTAGCCGGCGTCGCTCGCTCTGTCGGAGAGATTCACGACGCGGCCACGTCGCCGTCGTCGGGTGCCGGTGCCACCGGAGGCACGATGATGTCACGGGCACCCTCGGATCCACGAACTGCGAGAACGCGCTGGAACACGGTGACGATGCTCAGGGCGGCGAGAATCCACATGGCCGGGTAGATCAGGCTGTCCAGCCACGGAATGTCGAAATGTCTTCCGACACCGGTGAGCCCAGCTCCGACCAGAACGATGACGAGGCGGTCCGGTCGTTCGATCCAACCACCGTCCGCTGACAGGCCGCTGGCCTCGGCGCGGGCTTTGGCGTACGAGATGACCTGCGAGGTGACCAGGCAGATCAGGGTGGCCACCAGCAGCAGCTTGTCCTGCTCGGAATAGACGGCCCACCAGGCCAATCCGCCGAAGATCGCACCGTCGGCCACTCGATCGCACGTCGCATCGAGGACGGCACCGTACTTGGTACCACCACCCCGAGCCCGCGCCATGGCACCGTCGAGCATGTCGAACAGGACGAACAGGGTGATGACGATCGAGCCCCACCACAGGTAGCCGGCGGGGTACATCGTGACCGCCGCGGTCACGGTGACGACGGTGCCGATGATCGTCACCGAGTTGGGGGTCAGTCCGGTGCTGTTGAGGGCGCGCCCGAGCGGGGCGGTCACCTTCGAGACCGGCGCACGGCCGAAAATGCTCAGCACGGCGCGTGCTCCTCTCGCCTGTGGTTCATTCGTTCCAGGCCGACGCCAGCAGGGCCCGAGTGTCGCGGAGCAGCTGCGGCATCACTTTTGCGCCGCTGATCACGGTGATGAAGTTCGCGTCGCCGCCCCACCGGGGCACGATGTGCTGATGCAGATGCTCGGCCAAGGACCCGCCCGCGGCAGCTCCGAGGTTGAGCCCGACGTTGAACCCGTGCGGACGTGACACTCGCTTGATGACGCGAATCATCTGCTGCGTGAAGGCCATCAGTTCCGCGCTCTCCGCGGGCGTGAGGTCTTCCAGTGCCGCGACGCGACGGTACGGCACGATCATCGCGTGGCCCGGGTTGTACGGATACAGGTTGAGGACCGCATACACCGATTCGCCTCGTGCGACGACGAGACCGTCCTCGTCGCTCATCTTGGGGATGTCGGAGAACGGCTCGTTCGACTTCGCCGAGCCCTGAGGAGCCTCGGCGATGTAGGACATCCGATGCGGCGTCCACAGTCGCTGCAGCCGATCGGGCTCACCGGCCCCGGTGACGACGATCGACTCGTCCTGTTCCGACATGATCAGCTCACTCCTGCGGGTTCGGTCTGCACGAGCTCGGCGGTCGGTGATGCGTTGTTGCGCTGGGAGATCCAGTCGGTGACGACGGTGACGGCCTGCGCCACCGGGACGCCGTTGACCTGAGTGCCGTCCCGGAATCGGAAGCTCACGGCACCGGCTTCGACGTCGCGTTCGCCGGCGAGGAGCATGAAGGGAACCTTCTGCGCCGTCTGGTTGAAGATCTTCTTCTGCATCCGGTCGTCACTGGCGTCGACCTCGGCGCGTACGCCACGCTTCTTCAGCTCGTTCACCACCGCGAACAGGTGGTCCTGGTAGACCTCGGCAACCGGGATGCCCACGACCTGGACCGGTGCGAGCCAGGCCGGGAACGCGCCCGCGTAATGCTCGGTGAGCACTCCGAAGAAGCGCTCGATGGATCCGAACAGCGCGCGGTGAATCATCACCGGGCGTTCCTTGGTTCCGCCCGAGCCGGTGTATTCGAGTTCGAAGCGTTCGGGCAGGTTGAAGTCGAGCTGAATGGTCGACATCTGCCAGGTACGCCCCAGCGCATCCTTGGCCTGTACCGAGATCTTCGGTCCGTAGAACGCCGCACCACCCGGATCGGGCACCAGGTTCAGGCCCGACGCAGCCGCCACCTCGGCGAGGGTGTTGGTCGCTTCTTCCCAGACCTCGTCGCTGCCGACCGACTTCTCCGGGTTGCGAGTGGAGAGTTCGAGGTAGAAGTCGTCGAGGCCGTAGTCCTTGAGCAGCCCGAGAACGAACTCGAGGGTGCTGGTGAGCTCGCCGCGCATCTGCTCGCGGGTGCAGAAGATGTGCGCGTCGTCCTGGGTCATCCCGCGCACCCGGGTCAGACCGTGGATGACGCCGGACTTCTCGTAGCGGTAGACCGAGCCGAACTCGAACAGGCGCAACGGCAGTTCGCGGTACGAACGGCCGCGAGAGCGGAAGATCAGGTTGTGCATCGGGCAGTTCATCGGCTTGAGGTAGTAGTCCTGGCCGGGCTTGCGCACGTCGCCGTTCTCGTCGAGTTCGGCGTCCAGGTGCATCGCCGGGAACATGCCGTCCCGGTACCAGTCGAGGTGACCCGAGACCTCGTAGAGATGGCCCTTGGTGATGTGCGGGGTGTTGACGAACTCGTAGCCCTCTTCGATGTGCCGCTGGCGGGAGTAGTTCTCCAGCTCGTTGCGGATCACACCACCCTTCGGATGGAACACCGGAAGACCGGAGCCCAATTCGTCGGGAAAGCTGAACAGGTCCAGCTCGGATCCGAGCTTGCGGTGATCGCGACGCTCCGCCTCGGCCAGCAGTTCGAGATGCGCATCGAGCGCTTCGGCAGACTCCCAAGCCGTTCCGTAGATGCGCTGCAGGCCTGCGTTGTCCTGATTGCCGCGCCAGTAGGCGGCCGAACTGCGGGTGAGCTTGAACGCGGGCACGTACTTGGTGGTGGGGATGTGGGGTCCGCGGCACAGATCGCCCCAGATGCGCTCGCCGGTCCGGGGATTGAGATTGTCGTAGGCGGTCAGCTCTCCCCCGCCGACCTCCATGACCTCGGGATCGTCGATGCCGGATTTGTCGTCGATCAGCTCGAGCTTGTACGGCTCGTTCGCCAACTCCTCACGGGCCTGCTCCACCGACTCGTACACCCGACGTGAGAAACGTTGTCCGGCTTTGACGATCTGCTTCATCTTCTTCTCGAGGGCCGTCAGATCCTCGGGAGTGAACGGCTGCTGAACGTCGAAGTCGTAGTAGAAGCCATCCTTGATGAACGGTCCGATGCCCAGCTTGGCGTCGGGAAAGAGATCCTGAACGGCCTGCGCCAGCACGTGCGCAGCCGAGTGCCTGATGACGCTTCGTCCGTCCTCGGTGTTCGCCGGAACGGGCTCGACCTCGGTGTCGCCCTGCGGTGCCCATGACAGGTCACGGAGCTTGCCGTCGGGATCGCGCACGACGACGATCGCGTCGGGTCCCTTGTTGGGCAGGCCGGTGTCGCGGAGCGCCGTACCTGCCGTGGTTCCGGCCGGCACCATGATGCGGGCGGGCGAAACAGCGGCGACAACGGGCATGCTCACAGCGATGTACTCCTCGATCGGTTCTTCTGGCCAGGAAGGCCTCCGACAGCCTATCGGCATCGGTCCACTCGATTGGCCTCAGCGCGACGCGTGACGTCAGATCGGGCTTTCGAGCCACGTCCAGTCGAGCCCGATCCACCCTCCGACCAACGCGAACGTTCCCAGCAGCCACAGCGTGGCCAGCACGACCACGGTGGTGAACAGAACGCCGAGGCCCTTGACGAACATCGATTGCTTGGAGAACCACGCCATGAATGCGTCGTATCTCTTGCGGACGAACCGCAGCGCACTCTTGGCCCACGCGAATTCCGAGGCCAGGATGCCCAGACCCGCGAACACGATCAGCCACCCGGGCCCCGGGTACGGAATGGCGAGTACACCCAGCACCAGCACGACCGTTCCGACGACACCGATCGTTATCCGGTACGCGAGGTCGAGCGACTTGTTCTCGGCGATGCGCGCCCGGAAGCGCCGATGCTTCACCTTGGCTGTGTCCATCGGACCCTGGTCGTCGACGGCCTGCGGCTTCGTCTCTTCGGTGCTCACCGACCCAGGTTACCGGCCTCGAACGCAAGAAGGCCCACACCGACGAGCGGTGCGGGCCTTCTTTTCTGTGGTCCCGGCTGGGATCGAACCAGCGACCTTCCGCGTGTGAAGCGGACGCTCTCCCACTGAGCCACGGGACCGAACGAGGCAAAACATTAACACGAGGTGCCGCGGCGAACCGAATCGCCTGCCCGATCATCGAATTCGACGATGGACTACCTCCACTGGACTCGTTCCGCCTCTGCTTTCACATCGTTCACATGGGCCGATCGGTCGAATTCCGCGGCTGACCACGAGATTTGTGAGTTTCACTCCCGTTGGGTTAATGTTTTCCCCGCACCACGGAGACAGCAACTGCCCAGCAGTGAACGGCTCCGGGGTATGCGGATGTGGCGCAGTGGTAGCGCATCACCTTGCCAAGGTGAGGGTCGCGGGTTCGAATCCCGTCATCCGCTCGAGGGTCTCGACCCATGGTGGAGTGGCCGAGTGGTGAGGCAACGGCCTGCAAAGCCGTGCACACGGGTTCGATTCCCGTCTCCACCTCGCTAGTGCGTCGGTCGCAAGGCCGATGCGAGGACACGCGCGATTAGCTCAGCGGGAGAGCGCTTCCCTGACACGGAAGAGGTCACTGGTTCAATCCCAGTATCGCGCACCACAGCAACACAACGAAGGCCCCCTTTCGAGGGGGTCTTTTTTGTGCTTGACGAATCAAATGTGGTGATTCACGCCATAGAAGTGCACAGTGGAGACGACGCACACACTTCGACGGAAGGACACTCACGTGTCGGACGAAGCTCAGAGCGAACCCACAGTCGACGATGCCACCCTGGAGGAAGCGAAGAAGTCCGTCGAGGGCCTCGACGACCGGTATCGACCCGGTGCCCGGCCCACCGTGGCCCTTCCGGGAACCAACGGGACCGTCGCCGGCACCGCGTTCGCGGACATGGTCGACGACAACGGTGAGATGGTGGACGCCGACGACCGGGACTCCGACAGTTCCGATGACGATTCCGCCACGGATCACGCCGACAACCAGGAAAAGGTAACGTCCTCGAACGATGCCTGAACTCGAAGGTCCCGACGCCCCCGCCGACATCGATCTCGGCGGGGGTGTCGCCTTTCTGCACACGCCCGCGATCCCGTCACGGGGCGGCCTGGCTCTCACCCACGGTGCGGGCGGCAACTGCGAGTCGCCGCTGTTGCAGCGCATCGCCGCAGTATGGACGGCGGCCGGGTTCACGGTGCTGAGGTTCGACCTTCCCTTTCGGGTACGCAAACCCAAAGGACCGCCGCACCCGTCCCGCTCGGCCGAGGACCGGCTGGGTATCTCCGTGGCCGTCGAACGCCTCCGCGCCGAGACACACGGATTCATCGCGTTCGGTGGGCATTCCTACGGTGGCAGGCAAGGGTCGATGATCGCGGCCGAACGACCGGGCCTCGTCGACGGGCTCGTGCTGACGTCCTACCCGTTGCACCCGCCGGGCAAGCCGGAAAAGGTTCGTACCCAACACCTTCCGGAACTGCGAACACCGGCGGTGGTGGTGCACGGCACGAAGGACCCGTTCGGCACCACTGCCGAGCTGAGCGCTGCGCTCACGCTCGTCCCGGCACCCACACTGCTCGTCGACATCGAGGGCGCAGGCCACGACCTCGCTCCGGTCAGGTACGACGCGGCGACGAAAACCCTTGCCGGTGCCACCTCGTTGTTCGCTGCCCCGACGTCCGATTCGTCCGTTGACGTCCCGCTCTTCGACCCGTCACGCTGAAGTGGTCTACTAAGGCATGCCGACCTGGGGATGGTTCATCGTGGCGTTGGTCCTCGTCGACGCGGCGGTGCTCGCGGCGTGGCTGCTGGCCCGCAAGAAGCCCGGCTCGTCCTCGGACACCTCACGCCACATCATGTTCGTCGGTCTCGACGAGAGCGCCCGCACAGACATTCATCAGCTACTGGCCGCCAACAAGAAGCTCCAGGCGATCAAGGTCTTTCGCGAACGAACAGGTGCCGGCCTCCACGACGCGAAGATCGCGATCGAAAGCGTCCAGCGCGGCGAGCCCCTTCCGTCCTCGGCCACCATCGTCGACGCCGCGCAATCCGGTCCGACACCCTGGAACGATCTGATCCCGCGACTGCAGTCCCTCAAATCGGAGGGCAAGACGATCTCGGCCATCAAACTGCTGCGCGACCGGACCGGTATGTCGTTGCGCGATGCCAAGAACGCAGTGGATCTGCTGTGACCGTGCGGGTAGCAACACTCGGCGATGCACATCGCGTCGCCGAGGTGGCCGCGTCGACCTTTCCGCTCGCCTGCCCGCCGGGAACCCGGCCCGACGACATCGAGCAGTTCATTTCGAACGTGCTGTCGGCCGAGCACTTCGAGAACTACATCGCCGATCCGAACAGAGCCGTCCTGATCGACGAAACTGTGGACGCTCACGTGGTGGGCTACGCGATGCTCGTGTCGGGGACGCCCACCGACCCGGATATTCGCGCCACCCTGTCGCACGAGCCGACCATCGAGATCAGCAAACTCTACGTGGAACCGACCCAGCACGGCAGCGGAGCCGCGGGCCGACTGATGTCGTCGTCGCTGAGCCACGCACACGAATCCGGTTGTGCGGCAGCATGGTTGGGCGTCAATCAACAGAACGTACGGGCGCAGAAGTTCTACACCAAACACGGCTTCCAGATCGTGGGCACCAAGAAATTCGTCGTCGGCGTCCAGACACACGACGACTACGTCATGGAGGTGAGGCTGTGACGGCCGCTCAGCCGACTGCGGCGAACCGGGACAACGCGAGCAGCCGCGACGTGGCGCGCAGATACTTCTTGCGGTAGCCACCGGCCAACATCTCCTCGGTGAAGATCTCGTCGAGCTTGCCGCCCGACGCCGTCACCGGGATACCCGCGTCGTACAGGCGATCGGCGAGGACCACCAGGCGCAGGGCGATGGCCTGATCCGATGCCGGGTGCACGTTCTTCAGGAACACCGCAGGAATGCCGTCGAGCAACTTGCCGTAGCGCGAGGGGTGCAGCGTGCTCAGATGCGCCAGCAGCTCGTCGAAATCGTCCAGGGTTGCGCCCTCGACGGTATCGGCGCGGTCTATCAGCTCGGCCTCGGACGTGGGCTCGGGAGCCGGGGGCAGGTCGCGATGGCGGTAGTCGGGTCCGTCGACCCGGATGGACTCGAAGATAGAGCCGAGTTTCTTGATCTCCCGCATGAAGTCCTCGGCGGCGAAGCGACCCTCACCGAGCTGCCCGGGCAAGGTGTTCGAGGTCGCGACGATGGACACTCCGCGCTGCGAGAGCTCGGAGAGCAACCGAGAGACCAACATCGTGTCGCCGGGATCGTCGAGCTCGAACTCGTCGATACACAGCACGCTGTGGTTGGAGAGTTCTTCGAGGGCCTTGTTGAAGCCCAGAGCACCGACCACGTGCGTCAGCTCGACGAACGTGCCGAACGCCTTGGGCTCGGGAACGCTGTGGTAGATCGAGGCGAGCAAGTGAGTCTTGCCGACACCGAAGCCGCCGTCGAGGTACAGGCCTGCACCGATGGCCGGGGTCTTCTTGCCGAACAGACCTCGTTTGCCCTTGCCGCGGATCTTCTGCACCTTGTTCGCGAACTCCTCGGCCTTCGCGACCGCAGCAGCCTGCGTCGGCTCCTTGGGGTCGGGAATGTACGAGGAGAAACTGACGTCGTCGAACATCGCCGGCGGGACCATCTGCGCGATCAACTGATCGGAGGGGACCACGGGATTTCGGTCGACAAGGCGTGCGGGCATTTGTCGAGCGTAACGACGTGGTCTGATCTCTCTCATGCAGCTTCTCGATAATGGGACCTACTTCACATCGGAGCAGGCAGCCGACTCCGCGCCCGCCGTCGGCTCGATCCTCGACGACGATGCCATCCGGGCCCTGTACTCCTACCCCACACAACCGGACCGACCGTGGATTCGCACGAACTTCGTCGCCAGCATCGACGGATCGGTCACCGCTGAAGGTAAGTCGGCGGGCCTGGGAACACCCGCGGACGCCCGACTGTTCGGCATTCTGCGTGAACTCTGCGACGCCGTACTGGTCGGTGCCGGAACCGCTCGCGCCGAGAACTACGGCGGCGTTTCGCTGTCCGCCGAAGCGAAGGCACGGCGGGTGGCCGGTGGACTCGAACCGGTTCCGACGATCGTGGTGGTGACCGCCTCCGGTTCCATCGATGCGGATTCTCGATTGGTCACCGACGCCGACGTGCAGCCGGTGGTGCTGACCTCCGCGGCGGCGGACAGCTCGACGGTGGCCGCGCTTCGTTCGGCGGGTGCGACGGTGATCGGGGTGTCCGGCGAATCGGTGTCTACCGGCGACATCGTTGCGACGCTGAGCGACCTCGGATTCCGCCGCATCCTGTGCGAGGGCGGACCGGGACTGTTCGGGCAACTCGTCTCCGACGGGGCGGCGGACGAATTGTGTCTGACGACCTCGCCGATGTTGGTCGCAGGAGAGGCGGGCCGTATCGCCCACGCAGGCGTCGCGTCCGACACGCCCATGCACCGGGCACACGTTCTGGGCGATGCGGACGGAACGCTGCTCACGCGCTGGGTTCGTCGCCCATGAGCTGCGCGCCACCCGGCAACGATCGAAAAGTCGATAGCCTCGCACGGTGACGCAGAAACGAACGTTGCTCGCCGCGGTCCTCGTCCTCGCCACGATGTGCGCGGCCTGCGGCGCCGGCCCGTCGCTCCGACCCGACGTCGCGGTGGAACAACGATCCCCCGGTCAACCGGCGGAAACCTCGGCGGACGCGCCACCGGAACCGGTCGCGCTTGCCGTTCCGGCTACCGATCTCGCCTGGACCGACTGCACCACAGCCACACTCGGCACCTTCGGGCTCACCTCCACCACCCCCGGGCTGACACTGGAATGCGCAGAGTACGAAGCCGACGTCGATGCCAGCGGGCAGATGTTCGGCACCTTCGCCGTCGGCGCGCTGCGAGCTCGGCTCGACCGAACACCCACCGATGCGGGACCGCTGGTGTTCACGTCCGGTTCGGATCGGTCCTCGATTGCCACGTTGGCGACGATGGCCGCCGGCCCGCTCGCGACGCTGCTCGAGGCCCATCCGATCGTCGCGGTGGATCGACGCGGCATCGGCCGATCCACCGCCGTCGACTGCATCGACCCGACGACCAAAACGGACGTCGACGCGCTGGGGCAGTTCACCAGATCCGATGCCGACAGCGTCGACCGCGCTGTCGACGCCGGTCGTGACGCCACGATCGAGTGCACCGACACGTTGCAGCCGCAGGAGCTCGCCTTCGGAACCACTTACGCCGCCGACGATCTCGACCGTCTGCGTCAACTCTGGGGCGTGGAACAGATCGGCCTGATCGGCTCGGGCAACGGCGCGCTCACCGCGTTGGCCTACGCAGCGAAGTTTCCGGCCAACATCTCGCGCCTGATCCTGGACTCACCGGCCGGAGTGGGTGCCGACCAGATCACGTTGGCAGAGCAGCGGACACAGGGCAAGGAAGCAGCGTTCGGTGCGTTCGCGCAGCGATGCGTCGCGCTGAACTGCTCCCTCGGCCCCGACCCGACGGCCGCCGTCGCGCAGCTGCTCCGACGCGCCGCCGGTGGCGAATTCTCGCCGCTGTCCACCCACGAGATTCTCGACGGCATCACCTTCGCCCTCGCCTCGACAGCAGGCGACGCGTCGTCTCGGGCCACCGGGCTCGCCGCCGCCCTGTCCTCGGCTGCCGGGTCCGACACCACCGCGTTGTCCGCCCTCGCCGAGCGAGGCCGCAACGCCTACGGCACCGACGGGCAATTCGTGTCTCGGTGCACGGACGGGCAGCAATGGCCATCACCGCAGGGCGTTCGCGACCTGACTTCGCAGTGGACCGACCGCTATCCGATCTACGGCACCGATGCTGCACTGACGGCGTTGCTGTGCTCGTCCTGGCCGACGGCTCCGTCCACTCCCCTGCCCACCTCTCTGGACGTTCCGGTACTGGTCCTGTCCAACGCAGGCGACCCGATCGTCGGCAACGGCGGACTGTCCTCGGTCACCGGGTTGGTCGGTGCGACCGGTGCAGGCGTCGCCTCGGCTGCATGGCAGGGCAGCGGGCATCCGAGCCTGGGCGGATCGCAGTGTCTGCAGAGCGCAGCGGTGAACTACGCACGCGACACCGCGCTTCCGACCGACGGCACGGTCTGCCCCGCCTGAGTCGGTACCCGTCGCGGGGTGTCCTTCGCCGGGACGGTCACCGCCTCGGGTACCGTTCCCGGGTGTCACTTAGCTTTCTGGAGCCGCGTTCGGGGCGGACGACCGCCGAGGTAATCAAGTACGCCCTGTGGCCGATCGCCATCATGACCGTCATCCAGCGCGTGGTGATCAAGGCGGTCAACGGTGACATCACCAACGACTTCAACCCGGTGTACAGCGCTGCCCTGGCATTTCTCAACCGTCAGCCGGTGTACACCGCGAACTTCGACTCCGTCGATCCGCACTACCTGTACCAACCGAGCGCGACGATGCTGCTGTCCCCCATCGCCGTCATCGACCCCGAGCGGTCTCGTTGGCTGTTCATCCTCGCCAGCACGATCGCCATTCTCCTGGCGTTGTACATCCTGTTGCGCATCTTCGGGTTCCGGCTCGATTCGGTCGCGGCCCCCGCTCTCCTGCTGGCCGCCTTCGTCAGCGAAACCGTCACCAACACGTTGGTGTTCACCAACTTCAACGGCTTCGTTCTGCTCGGCGAGGTGGCCTTCCTCGGGTTCCTCCTTCAGCGCAAGGACCTGTCGGCAGGCGTCGCCATGGGTTTGACTCTGGCGATCAAGCCGATGCTCGCGCCGCTCCTCCTGCTCCCGCTGATGACGCGTCAATGGAAGGTGTTCATCACCTCGATCGCCATTCCGGTCGTGATGATGGCCATCGCCTGGCCTTTGTCGGTGGATCCGATGAACTTCATCGACCGGACGCTGCCGTACCTGCTGCAGACTCGCGACTACTTCAACAGCGCGGTCGTCGGCAACGGCCGCTACTACGGTGTCCCCGAACTCCTCACCCTCGGAATACGAGCGGTACTGGGAATCATGGTTCTGATCTCGCTGTGGCTGCTCTACCGATACTGCCGCGAGGACCGTCTGTTCTTCTTCGCCACCACATCGGGGTTGATCCTCACCGCGCACTGGCTGCTGGGCTCGCTCGGCCAGATGTACTACTCGATGATGCTGTTCCCGCTGCTGATGACCGTCGTACTGAAGAATTCGGTGCTGCGGAACTGGCCCGCCTGGCTCGCGATCTACGGGTTCATGAACTACGACCGATGGCTCTCGGGGCGCTGGATCGAAACCGGCCGGGCCTTGGACTACCTGCGCACCACCTTCGGCTGGGCACTGCTGATCGTCGTCATCTTCGGGGTCCTCGTCGCCCGCTGGTTCGCCGCACGCAGCGAAGGGCGGTTGGAGGACGGAATAGAACCCAGCTACCTACTGCCGAGCGCGCCACCAGCGAAAACGGCATAGCCCGACAAAACGTATTAGCGTGTGAGCATGAGTTCAGCTACCGACAACAATTCCGCCCCGGCCGTCCAGCTCACCGATGCACAGTGGCGCGAGAAGCTGACCCCCGAGGAGTACGCGGTGCTGCGGCAGGCAGGCACCGAGCGCCCAGGAGTCGGCGAATACACCGACACCACCACCGAGGGCATCTACGAATGCCGCGCCTGCGGTGCCGAACTGTTCCGCAGCACCGAGAAGTTCGAGTCGCACTGCGGCTGGCCGTCGTTCTTCGACCCGGCCGACAGCGACGCCGTCATCCTGAAGGAGGACACCTCGCTCGGGATGCGTCGCGTCGAGGTCATCTGCCGCACCTGCCACAGCCACCTCGGCCACGTCTTCGAAGGGGAGGGCTACCCCACGCCGACCGACCAGCGGTACTGCATCAACTCGATTTCGTTGACACTCAAGCCTGCATCCTGATCTGCCCGGAAAATACCGGAGATCACGGTGTCGAATTGCGAGTCATGAACGGCGGATGCGCCGACGCGCAGCCGGGGTATTCCTGAATTTACTTTTGTTTTGCTTAATACATAGAGTAAATTTTACTGGCATGGCCACGTCGATCAAGACTTTCTGGTGGCGCCAGGTGAAACTGACCGGCGTCAGACCCAATTTCGGCGACGAACTGACGCCCGGACTGGTGAGATCACTGTTCGGACAGAAATGCTCCTGGCGTCGTGCGAAGCGGAGCGACATGATCGGGGCGGGTTCCACTCTCGAAATGGTCCAGCTCATGCAGGCGCGGAAAGGTCTGAAGGTCTGGGGTTCGGGATTCATGCTCGGCGACACTGCCCGTGAAAGGAACTTCAGCTACCCCGACTTCGACTTCTACGCTGTGCGAGGGCATCTGTCGTTGAGTCGCATCGAGTCCGAGCGCAAGGTCGCGGTCGGGGACCCAGGGCTTCTGGCGAACAGGGTCTATTCACGCTCCCCAGTCGTACCCGGTCGAATCGGCCTCGTTTACCACTGGGTGCACAAGAAGGATCCTGTCGTGCTCGCGCTTGCGCGAGAAAAGAATGTGACGTTGATCGACCCGTCCAGAAAGCCTGCCGACGTCATCGCGGACATCACTGCATGTGAGTTCGTGATGTCGACGAGTCTGCACGGGTTGATCGTCGCGGATTCGTACGGCGTCCCCAACGCGTGGATCAAGCTGACCCAGGACATAGGCGGCAACGGATACAAGTTCGACGACTACTACTCCGCTTTCGACCGACAAGCACTCCAGCATTCGTCGGACCTTGCGCGGGATCACGAGAAAATCGCGCAACTTCGGAAGGAATATCGACCGATCCCGAATCTGACGGAAATCCAAGACGATCTGATCGCCGCATTTCCGTTCGCTGCGCGCTACACCGCCTGAATTGAGCAGGCCGAGAACAGAGCTGAACATCGTTCGCGCTACTCGATCGCCTGCTCCGACGGTGCATACTGTGAGCATGCGCACTTTCACGTCACCAGAGCAGATCAAAGCGGCCGTCGGCGAAGACCTGGGCACCAGCGATTGGTTGCAGATCACCCAGGAACGGGTGAACACCTTCGCCGACGCCACCGGCGATCATCAGTGGATCCACGTCGACGTCGAGCGGGCGAAGAAGGAAAGCCCCTTCGGCGCACCTATCGCCCACGGATTTCTGAGCCTGTCCCTGGTGTCGATGCTCAACTGGCAGATCTACACCATCGAGAACACCAAGCTCGGAATCAACTACGGCTCCAACAAGGTTCGCTTCATCAACCCGGTGAAGGTCGGAGCCCACGTGCGTCTGCAGACCACCCTCGTCTCGGTCGAAGAGGTATCCGGCGGAGCACTGCAGATGGTGACGGCGGGAACATTGCAGATCGAGGGCGAGGACAAGCCTGCACTCGTCGCCGAGATCATCTCTCGGGTCGTGTTCTGACCCCGGACCGAACCGGTGGATCGAACGCTCTGATCGGCGGCAACGGCTCGTCGTAGCGTTCGATCTCCACCAACACGTGTTGGCCGGTGCAGCCGCGTGCGAGCGCCGACGATCCCTCGTCTGCGGTGAGCACGTTCACGCTCCCGTGAACGCACATCGAATCGGGATCGGCCGGATCTTCGGGGTCGTACCAGGCCCCGGTGGACAACTGGACGACAGACTCGAGCAGCGCGTCGTCGACGACCACACCGGCCAGGCACGAACCGCGGTCGTTGAACACCCGCACCACGTCGCCGTCCGACACTCCCCTGGCCCTGGCCGCCGACGAGTGCATGCGTATCGGCTCGCGGCCCCGAATTTTCGAGTTCCGGCTCACCGCACCGTGATCGAGCTGACTATGCAGCCTGGTGCGCGGCTGATTGGCGATCAGGTGCAACGGAAACTGCTCGGCCCTCGGTCCGCCGAGCCACTCGGTCGGCTCGAACCACATCGGATGACCCTGGCAGTCGTCGTAGCCGAACCCGTCCACCGTCGCCGAAAAGATCTCGATTTTCCCGCTCGGGGTGCGCAACGCGTTGCCCACCGGATCGCGTCGGAAATCCTCGAAGAACGTCAGATCGTCCTCGGTCTTCATCCGAAACGAACCCTCACGCCGGAAGTTTTCGTATTCCGGAGTGTCGACGCCGTCGGCGCGTAGATATCCGCGCCACTGCTCGTACATGTGCTCGAGCCACTGCTGCGAGCTACGCCCCTCGGTGAACTGCTCGCCCACACCGAGTTTCGTCGCCAGCTCGGCGAACGTGTCGTAATCGTCGCGGGATTCGGCGAAGCGCTCGGCGGCGGGTGACATGGCGACGAGCAAGGGATCGTTGCGCGTGCAGCTCAGGTCCGATCGCTCCAACGACGTGGTCGACGGGACGACGATGTCGGCGTGCTTGGCCATCGGTGTCCAGTACGGATCGTGTACGACGACCGTGTCGGCTCTGCCGAGCGCGCGACGCAGCCGCCCGAGGTCTTGGTGGTGGTGGAACGGATTGCCGCCGGCCCAGTAGACGATCTTGATGTCGGGATAGGTCAATCGCTTACCGTCGTAATCGAATTGGGAGCCCGGGTTCAGCAGCATGTCCGAGACGGCGGCGACCGGAACGAGGTCGGGAACGGGATTGATCCCCTGCGGCAGAGTCGGCAACGGATACGGCACCGGGGCCAGACCGGGCTCGTTCATCGACCCGTACCCGTGCCCGAATCCTGCTCCCGGAACGCCTATCCCACCGAGCATCGACGCCAAGGTGACGCCCATCCACGGGGCCTGCTCGCCGTGCCGCGTCCGCTGCAGCGACCAGGTGACCGTCACCATCGTGCGTTTCGACGCCATCTCTCGGGCCAGATCCGCGATCACCGCGGCCTCGATGCCGCAGATCGTCGACGCCCACCGCGGGGTCTTGGGTGTGCCGTCCGTGCTGCCGAGCAGGTAGCGCTCGAACTCGGGGTATCCCTCGCAGTACTTCTCCAGAAACGCTGTGTCGTGCAGCTTCTCGTCGGCCAGCACGTACGCGAGTGCCAGCATCATCGCCACGTCGGTACCGGGTCGCGGCGCAATCCATCGAGCGTCGCCGCTCATGTCGTTGCGTAGCGGACTCACGGTGACGATCTGCCCACCGCGAGCCCGCATCGCGTCGAGTGAGTCGACCGTCGGATGATCGGACGTACCGCCGTGATTGATGCCGGTGTTCTTCACCGGAACTCCACCGAACGCCACCAACAATTCGGTGTGCTCGGCTATCACGTTCCAGGATGTGGAGCGCGAGAACATCTTCCAGTGCGCGCCGAGAACGTGCGGCATGATCACACCGGTCGCACCGAGTGAGTAGCTGTGCACCGATCGCGTGTAACCGCCGATGCAGTTCAGGAAGCGATGCACCTGGCTCTGCGCGTGATGGAAGCGCCCTGCACTCGCCCACCCGTACGACCCGCCGTAGACGGCGCTGTTACCGAATGCGTCGATCACTCTTCGCAATTCGGCCGCCAGAAGATCGGTCAGCTCGTCCCAGGAGACGTCGACGAACTCATCGCTGCCACGCTTGTCGGTCGGACCCGGCCCGTGATCTAGCCAGCCTTTGCGCACTGCCGGGGAGGCGACGCGGGATCGATGGGTCACCGACCCGACGAGGTTTCCCAACACCGGGGAAGGGTTTCTGTCGGTCACCTGGGGATGGACCGCAGTGACTTCTCGTCCGTCCGACTCGGCCCGAAACATTCCCCAGTGGCCCATGTGCTGGACGCCGGCCGCTCCGGTCATCGAACCACCCTGGTCATCGAATTCCGAACGCGCTCAACGCTGCCAGCAGTGCATCCGGCCGCTGCGCCGTCGGCACCGGATCCACGAGCGCGAAGTTGCATCCGATCTCCCGCGCGGCACCGTCGGCCTCGTCGCTGTCGCCGACCATCAGCGTCCGCGACGGATCGACGCCCAGAGCGGCGACGGCGTGCCGAAAGATCTCGGGCTGCGGTTTGACGTGACCCACCTCGAACGAGAGCACGAATTCGTCGACGTACCGATCGAGACCGCGATCGACGAACGCAGGACGGATGTCGAAGGCGATGTTGCTCAACACTCCGACCCGAACCGACTCGTGCGCAAGCCTTTTCAGCACCGCCTCGGTGTCCGGATACGGCGTCCAGGAATCTGCGTCGATCACGCGTCCGTACACCGACTCGGCCTGCTGCGGGTCGCTGACCCCCGACTGTGCGAGTACGTGCAGGTACGCCTGTCGGTGCAGCGCCGGGTCGAGATCTCGGTTTCGCCAGGCGTGCCTGGTGGCGTCGTCGAACTCCACCGTCTCCCCGACCGGAGCAGTCATGCGCCGCATCAGCTCTGCAGCTCCCGCTCCGTCGACCGGAGTGCCGTCGGCGTCGTGGACGCCGTCGAACCACGAGGGCTCCTCCTCGAGCCTGAACAGCGTGCCCGAGAAGTCGAACAGGACGGCTTCGATCGCGGGTGTGCCCGTGGTCGTCACGGCAGAGATTCGACGAGCGCGTCCACCTCGACCCGAGGGCCGGTGAAGAACGGAGTCTCCTCGCGCACGTGACGCCTCGCCTCGGTGGCCCGCAGGTCACGCATCAGGTCGACGATGCGGTCGAGCTCGGGAGCCTCGAAGGCCAGAATCCACTCGTAGTCGCCGAGCGCGAACGACGGCACGGTGTTCGCCCGAACGTCCTTGTAGTCGCGTGCTGCCTTGCCGTGGTCGGCCAGCATCGTGCGACGCTCGTCGTCGGGCAGCAGGTACCAGTCGATCGAGCGGACGAACGGGTAGACGCAGATGTACGCGCCCGGATCCTCACCGGCGATGAAGGCCGGGACGTGGCTCTTGTTGAATTCGGCCGGACGGTGCAGCGCGGTGTTGCTCCACACCGGTGTGCTCGCCTTGCCCAGCGCGGTGGTGCGACGGAAATCGGAATACGTCGCCTGCAGGTCCTCGATGCGCTCGGCGTGGGTCCACACCATGAAATCGGCGTCGGCGCGCATGCCGGCGATGTCGTAGACCCCGCGCACCGCGACACCCTTGTCCTCACGACCTTCGAAGAACACCTTCGCTTCCTTCGCGGCCGCGGCCCGATCCTCGCCCAGAACGCCGGGCGTGACCTTGTAGACCGAGAACATCAAGTAGCGAAGTGTCGAGTTGAGCGCTGAGTAATCGAGGCGTGCCATGGCCCTATCGTGCCACTTCGATCAGACGAGCGGCAGCGGTGGTGGCGGACGCAATACACGCCGGCACCCCGACGCCGCGCTGCCAGGCCCCGGTGACCTCGAGGCCGGGTAGGTCGGCGACCCCGGCCTCGATGGCGGCGACGCGATCGAGGTGACCCGGCGCGTACTGCGGCAGGCCCCCCGGCCAGCGCTGCACGGTCGCGGCGAGCGGCCGCACATCGATTCCGGCTACCGTCCGCAGATCGTTCGAGGCTGTCTCTATCGACTCCGCATCGGATCGGTCCGACGCCGTGGTGTCACCGAATCGGCCGAGCGAGGCCCGCAGCAGTACCGCGTCACGCTCACCGAGGTGTGGCCACTTGCGGCTCGACAGGGTGAATGCCTTGACGTCCAGGCCCGCGTCCGTGGCCACCAGGATTCCCGAATTCTGGGGTAGCTCCGTGGTCTTGGGGAACGCGAGCGCGACGACGACCGAGGATGCGAGTTCGATCTCCCGCGCGGCCTGCGACGCCGCGGGTGCCACCTCGGCGATGAGCCGACCGAGAACTGGGGCAGGGACCGCGAGCACCACTCCGTCGACGGATCCGACTCCGTCGACGAACCATCCGTCGGACTCGCGGCGGATCTCGCCGACGCCTGCTCCGAAGACCGTCCTGGCATCGGTCGCAGCGACGAGGGCATCGAGCAACACCGCATAGCCGTCGCGCAGTCCGCCGAACACCGGCCCCGGCGACGGGGTGGGCAGTGCTGCCTGCACTGCCTCGGTGAGGTTCGCCGCTCCGCCGTCCAATGCCGCAGCCAACGTAGGCAGTGCCGCGCGGACGCCGATGGAGCTCGACGAACCGGAGTACACGCCGCCGAGCAGCGGATCAACCGAACGGCTGACCACCTGGGAGCCGAATCTGGTGCCCACGAGTTCGGCCACGCTGACATCCGATCCCGCGGTCCAGGCGAAGGGCCGGGCGGTTTCGGTCTCGATGACGTGCAGGTCTTCGGGGTCCACCAGATCCCGAACGGAATCGGCGGACGACGGGATGCCCATCAGGGTGCCGGGCGGAAGCGGGTGTGTTCGACCGCCGGAGAAGACGAGCGGTCGCACCGGTGCCGGGTACACCAGCTGATCCGACAGACCGAGCTCGGCGAGCAGTGCCGGCACCTCGGGACGTCGACCGATGAAGGCCTCCGCACCGACGTCGAGGGAGTCCGTGCCGACCGCGGTGGTGCGCAGCGTGCCGCCGATGCGAGACGAGGACTCGACGAGAGTGATCTCGGCATCCGGCCCGCAGGACTGCCGAAGGCGATACGCCGCGACGAGGCCGGAGATTCCGCCGCCGACGACGGCATATCGCCGCACCGTCACAACGAATGCACCAGCGACACCACGCGCGTAAGAATGTCGGGATCGGTATCGGGAAGCACTCCGTGTCCGAGGTTGAACACATGTCCGCGCGCACCGGCCGCGACAGCGCGGTCTCCCTCGGCGGCGATGCGTCGAACTTCGGTCTCGACGGCGTCCCAACCGGCGAACAGCACCGCCGGATCGAGATTGCCCTGCAAGGCTTTGCCGTTGCCGACACGATGCACGGCGTCGTCGAGTGGAATCCGCCAGTCGACGCCGACCACATCGGCACCTGCCTCACCCATCGCCCCGAGCAACTCTCCGGTTCCGACGCCGAAGTGGATCTTCGGCACACCGGCCGAGGACACGGCCTCGAACACTCGCTGCGAGTGCGGCAGGACGTACTCGCGGTAGTCGGCGAGGGACAGCGCACCCGCCCAGGAGTCGAACACCTGCACGGCGTCGACGCCTGCGGCCAACTGAGCCTGCAGGAAGGTGATCGTCGTGGTGGCCAATGCGTCGAGCAGGGCGTGCCAGGTCGCCGGATCGGACCGCATGAGCGCTTTGGTCTTCTCGTGGTTGCGACTCGGGCCGCCTTCGACCAGATACGACGCGAGGGTGAACGGTGCACCCGCGAAACCGATGAGCGGCGTACCGGCGAGCTCGCGGGTGAGGATCCGCACCGCGTCGGCCACCGGCTCCACCTGATCGACGGTCAGGACCGGCAGAGCCGCGACGTCGGCAGCCGACCGCACCGGCTGCGCCACGACCGGTCCGGTGCCTGCGACGATGTCGAGATCGATACCGGCGGCCTTGAGCGGAACGACGATGTCCGAGAACAGGATTGCCGCGTCCACGTCATGACGGCGAACGGGTTGAAGAGTGATCTCGGCCACGAGATCGGGCCGGAAGCACGAATCCAACATGCCGATGCCTGCACGAATCTTGCGGTACTCGGGCAGCGACCTACCGGCCTGGCGCATGAACCACACCGGCCGACGCGAGGGAGTTCGACCCGCGATCGCGGCCAGGAACGGTGCGTCCGGGAGTTCCCGGCGGGCTGGGGCTGTGGCGTGCGGTTCGGCGTTCATCGGGTTCCATGCTGCCACGCGTCGGGAAAGCTCCCGCCACCAAGGGCGACACACCCACTTCGGTTGCATCACGGCTCGGCGCGCCTCCGCCTCGGGGCAACGTGACGCGTCTAACGTCCGGTGACGTGACCGAACCCCATTCCACCGCCGAACCTGCGCCGTTCCGCGCCGCCATCGACGCGATGCATCGGGCTCAGGTACACCCGGCGATCGAAATCGGTCCGATCCGGCCGCCGCAGCGTCTCGCCCCCTACAGCTACGCGATCGGTGCCGAGGTCAAGCATCCCGATTCCGAACAGGTCGACGAACAGAGCGACGGCGACGCCTTCGGCCGCCTCATTCTGCTGTATGACCCCGACGGTGCCGAGGCATGGAACGGCACCCTTCGACTGGTCGCATACATCCAGGCGGACGTCGACGAGTCCCTCGCCGACGATCCCCTGCTCCCCGAGGTCGGATGGAGTTGGCTGGTCGACGCGCTGGAGTCACGGTCGGAGCCGCTCAACGCACTCGGCGGCACGGTCACTTCGACCAGCTCGGTGCGCTACGGCGACATCGCCGGTCCACCCAAGGCCCACCAGCTCGAACTGCGCGCCTCGTGGACGGCCACGTCCGAGGACCTCTCGACGCACGTCGAGGCGTTCTGCGAGGTGCTCGCCTACGCGGCCGGTTTGCCGCCTGCGGGCATCACCACCCTCGGCCAGCGCAGTTCCAGCCGGACATAGTGGGCGGTTCTCGAACCCGCAGGGCCTAGAGTCACATCTCATGTCAGCCGAGAGTTCTCCCGAGACCACGCCGGACGACGAGGCGAACGCGCCTGTCGCCGTTCCGCTACTGGCCCCGGCTGACGGCGTACCCGACGTGGTCGACACGCCGGACGCCGTGCGCGCCGCTGCCGCTCTGCTCGCAGCAGGTCACGGCCCACTCGCCGTCGACGCCGAACGCGCCTCCGGCTTCCGCTACTCCCAGCGCGCCTACCTGCTGCAGTTCCGTCGCCGCGGCGCTGGCACGGTCCTGCTCGATCCGATCCCGGTCACCGGCGATCTCGCCCCGCTCGCCGAGGTGATCAACCCGCTCGAATGGGTATTGCACTCCGCCGATCAGGACCTACCCGGGCTCGGCGAACTCGGCCTGGTGCCTGCCACGCTGTACGACACCGAACTGGCAGGACGCCTCGCCGGATTCGATCGCGTGGGGCTCGGTGCCATCGTCGAACGCACCCTCGGACTGGCCCTGCAGAAAGGCCACGGGGCAGCCGACTGGTCCACCCGGCCGCTGCCCGACACCTGGCTGAACTATGCCGCGCTCGACGTCGAGGTTCTTCTCGAACTGCGCGACGCGATGGCCGAGGAGCTCGAACAGCAGGGCAAGACGGACTGGGCAGCGCAGGAATTCGCCCACATCCTCACGCTCGGGCCACCCAAACCCAAGACCGACAGATGGCGTCGGACATCGGGGATCCATGCGATCAAATCTCCCCGCACCCTCGCTGCCGTTCGCGAATTGTGGACCACGCGAGACGAACTGGCAGCCAAGCGTGATGTGGCACCGAGCCGGGTACTGCCCGACTCGGCGATCGTGGCGGCGGCAACAGCGGACCCGAAATCCTCGCGGGAGCTCGAGCAACTGCCGGTCTTCGGCGGTCCCCGTCAGCGCAGATCGTCCCGATTGTGGGCCTCGGCTCTGACCCGTGCGCGGGCGCTTCCGACGTCCGAATTGCCCTCGATGGCAGCCTCGTTCGACGGCCCGCCTCCGGTCAATCGGTGGGCTCGCCGCGATCCCGACGCAGCGGCGCGACTCGCCGACGTACGAGCCGCGATGACCGAGCTCAGCGAATCGGTTGCGGTGCCGGTCGAGAATTTGTTGATGCCGGATCTGCTGCGCCGCCTGGTGTGGGATTGGCAGAATCCGGTCGATTCCGACGTGGACCCGGCCGAGCTGATCGACGCCCGACTGGCCGACGGCGGGGCCCGACCCTGGCAGCGGACGCTGGTGGTGCCGGTACTGGCGAAGGCACTGGACCCTTCCCAAGTTACCGACGGGTAATACCGGCTACAGTAGTGGACGCGTCCGGGCACCCGGGCGAGTCGTCCGCATCTGTCGGGAGGATCGAAAAGCGTGTCTGTACCCGCGTCCACCAGCTCACAGAGGAATGTCGTCTTCGTCGACGGCATCCGTACCCCGTTCGGCAAGGCAGGCCCCAAGGGCATGTACGCCGACACTCGCGCAGACGACCTCGTCGTCAAGGCAATCCGCGAACTGCTTCGCAAGAACCCCAACCTCCCTCCCGAACGGATCGACGAGGTCGCGATCGCCGCGACCACGCAGACCGGTGACCAGGGCCTGACCATCGGACGTACGTCCGCACTGCTCGCCGGACTCCCCCGCAGCGTCCCCGGCTTCGCCATCGACCGCATGTGCGCAGGCGCGATGACCTCGGTGACCACCACCGGATCGGGCATCGGCTTCGGCCAGTACGACGTCGTCATCGCCGGTGGCGTCGAGCACATGGGCCGCCACCCGATGGGTGAAGGCGTCGACCCCAACCCGCGCTTCCTCGCCGACAAGCTCGTCGATCCCAGCGCGCTGGTCATGGGCAACACCGCCGAAAACCTGCACGACCGGTTCCCGAGCATCACCAAGGACCGCACCGACGCGTACGCCGTCGCCAGCCAGAACAAGTACGACGCCGCCAAGAAGGCCGGCTACATCGCCGACACCCTCGTGCCCGTCGCCACCAAGTCGGCCGCAGGCTGGGGCCTGGCCACCGAGGACGAGCCGCCTCGCCCCGGCACCACCGTCGAAGACCTCGCCAAGCTCAAGACGCCGTTCCGGCCCGCAGGCCGCGTCACCGCAGGCAACGCCGCTGGACTCAACGACGGCGCAACCGCCGCGATTCTGGCCGGTGAGGACACCGCGCACGAGCTCGGCCTGAACATCGGAATGCGGATGGTCGGCTTCAGCTTCGCCGGCGTCGACCCGGCCGTCATGGGCATCGGACCGGTCCCCGCGACCGAAAAGCTGCTCGGCCGAACCGGATTGAGCATCGACGACATCGGCCTGTTCGAGATCAACGAGGCCTTCGCCATCCAGGTTCTCGCCTTCCTCGAGCACTACGGAATCGCCGACGACGACCCCCGCGTCAACCAGTGGGGCGGTGCCATCGCGTGCGGCCACCCCCTCGCGTCCTCGGGCGTCCGCCTGATGACGCAGCTGAGCCGCCAGTTCGCTCAGCAGCCCGACGTGCGCTACGGCCTGACGACCATGTGCATCGGTCTCGGCATGGGCGGCACCGTCATCTGGGAGAACCCCAACCACGCTGACTACTCGGGAGCGGCCAAATGAGTGACATCACCACAGCGTTCACCGACGAGGTAGTCACGAACGCATTCACCAAGATCGTCTCCGTACCGGGGCTCGAGGGCTCCATCGCCCTCGTCACGCTCGACAACGGCTTCGATCACACCAAGCCGTCGACCTTCGGTCCCGGCGGTCTGGCCAAGTTCGACGCCGCACTCGACGAGGCGTTCGCAGCGAACCCGGTGGCCATCGCCGTCACCGGCAAGCCGTTCATCTTCGCCGTCGGTGCCGACCTCAACGGTGTGCCGAACATCGAGACCAAGGACGAAGCGCTGCAGATCGGGCAGCTCGGGCACAAGGTGTTCCGTCGCCTGCGCGAGTCGACGATTCCGACGTTCGCCTTCATCAACGGTGCTGCACTCGGCGGTGGCCTCGAAGTGGGACTGCACTCGCACTACCGCACCGTCGCAGAGAACGCCGCTGCCCTCGGCCTGCCCGAGGCCTTCCTCGGCCTGGTCCCGGGATGGGGCGGAACCCAGTTGTTGCCCAACATCATCGGAGCCTCGAACGCCGTCACCGTCGTCATCGAGAACGCTCTCAACCAGAACCGCGTCCTCAAGCCGCAGCAGGCACTCGATCTCGGCATCGCCGACGCCCTCTTCGGCGGAGCCGACTTCCTCGAACAGTCCCTCGCGTGGGCTGCTCAGGTCGTCAAGGGCGAGATCGTTCCCGACCGTCCCGAGATCGACCGCGGACAGGCCTGGGACGACGCCATCGCCCGTGCCAGGGGCATCGTGGCCGGTAAGACCGGTAATTTCGCACCGGGCCCCGTCGCCGCAGTCGATCTGCTCGAGCTCGCCAAGAGCACCGACATCACCGACTCGGCCTCGCTCGACAAGGCCTTCGCGGCCGAGGACGAGGCGCTGTCGACGTTGCTGGTCAAGGACGAGCTCCGCGCCGGGCTGTACGCCTTCGATCTGGTGCAGAAGCGCGCGAAGCGTCCGGCCGGCGCACCCGACAAGTCGTTGGCGCGCAAGATCTCCGGCGTCGGCATCGTCGGTGCCGGACTGATGGCCAGCCAGCTCGCCCTGCTGTTCGTGCGCCAGCTGAAGGTGCCGGTGATCCTCACCGACATCGATCAGGAGCGCATCGACAAGGGTGTCGGGTACGTCCACGGGGAGATCGACAAGCTGCTCGGCAAGAAGCGTCTGTCCCCCGATGCCGCGAATCGGTTGAAGGCGTTGGTGTCCGGCTCCATCGACAAGTCGGCGTTCGCGAACACCGATTTCGTCATCGAGGCCGTGTTCGAGAACCTCGACGTGAAGAAGAAGGTGTTCGCCGAGGTCGAGGAGTTCGTCTCTGCCGACACGATCCTTGCTACCAACACGTCCTCACTGTCGATCACCAAGATGGCTGCAGACCTGAAGCACCCCGAGCGCGTCGTGGGCTTCCACTTCTTCAACCCCGTTGCGGTCCTGCCACTGCTCGAGGTCGTCAAGGGTGAGAAGACCGACGACGCCACCCTGGCAACGGCATTCGCGACGGCCAAGACCCTCAAGAAGTCGGCCGTGTTGTCTGCGGATCTCCCCGGATTCGTCTTCAATCGTCTTGTCACACGTGCGTCCAACGAGATCATCAGCGCGATCGACGAGGGCACCCCGTTCGATGTCGCCGACGGCGCAGTGGGCGAACTCGGCATGCCGATGAGTCCGCTGACCCTGCTGGCTCTCGTCGGCCCGGCCGTGGCACTGCACACCGCGGAGACCCTCGCCGAGGCATACCCGGAGAGGTTCAAGGACTCGCCGGGATTCCGCGCTCTCGTCGAGGCGAAGAAGCCGGGTGTGTGGACCTACGGACCCGAGGGCCAGGTCGTCGATCCCGAGGTCGCCGCGCTGTGGCCGCAGGGCGATTCGCCCTCGACTGCCGAGCAGGTTCTCGACCGGACCCGTCGGGCATTCGCCGACGAAATCCGCATCATGCTCGACGAGGGAGTCGTAGCAGCAGCCGAGGACATCGATCTCTGCCTGCTGCTCGGCGGCGGCTTCGGCTTCTGGAACGGCGGCATCACCCCGTACCTGGACCGCAGCGGTGCCTCCGAGGCAGCGACCGGTCGCCGCTTCCTCGCGCCGGGTGTCGCCAGCGTCTAGTACGGCCCGCCGAGTTCGAGGTTACGGACGGATTTTCGCGTTTTTTCGTCCGTAACCTCGAACTCGGTATCGTCCGCTCGCGCTATGGTGCGATCCGATGAACAACGAACGCGGTCGACTGATCGGGATCGCCTACCGGATGCTCGGCTCCTACAGCGACGCCGAGGACGCCGCATCCGAGGCTCTCGTTCGCTGGTACCGGCTCACCGACGCCGAACGTGACGCCATCGACGTTCCAGCGGCGTGGCTGACCCGCGTCGTGAGCCGCATCTGCCTCGACGTTCTCGGCTCTGCTCGCGCTCGCCGCGAGAACTACATCGGGCAGTGGCTGCCGGAACCCGTCTACGGCCTCGACTCCGAGACTCCTGCCGCCGCGGACCCCGCCGACCGAGTTGCGCAGCAAGAATCGGTGACGCTGGCACTTCTCGTGGTGCTCGAATCGCTCGGTCCGGCGCAACGAGTCGCATTCGTACTGCACGACGCGTTCGCCGTACCGTTCGACGAGATCGCGACCGTTCTCGATCGATCCGCGGCTGCCTGCCGTCAACTCGCCTCTGCTGCACGAACTCACGTCCATTCCCGTCGCCGCTCCGTTGCCGACCCCATCGAGCACGACCGTGTGGTGCGGGCTTTCGCGTCGGCCTCCGCAAGCGGGGACATCGCATCCCTGATCTCGGTGCTCGCACCCGACGTCACGTTGGTCAGCGACGGCGGCGGCCATGTATCCGCGGCCCGCAATGCCATCCTCGGATCCGATCGAGTCGCTCGCTTCGTTCGCGGCATCACTGCCAAGTCGATCGATCTCGACTGGTCGATAGAACCCGTCAACGGCCTGTCGGGCATCGTGATGCGGCGCGACGGCGCGGTGTTCGGGGTGATCGGGTTCGACGTCATCGGGTTCGACACCGCCGACTGCATGGTCGCGAGCGTGTGGATCGTGCTCAATCCGGACAAACTCCGGCACTGGGTCGATACACACGACAGACATTCGCCTCGGCTGCGTCGTCAGAGAGTGGAGGGCCGCGCAGTGCGGTCCGCATCATCACTCGAGAATCAGGTGGAAACGCGATGAAGCTAGCCGTAGCCGGTGGAACCGGAACCGTGGGAGTGCACGTCGTCGAGGTTGCTCGGGAACGCGGACACGAGGTGGTAGTCCTGTCGCGGTCTGCCGGTGTGGATCTCGTCTCCGGATCGGGACTGCCCGACGCCCTGTCCGGCGTCGACGCGGTGATCGACGTCGCCTCGACGCAGACGATCTCGGCGAAGGAATCGACGGCGTTCTTCGCTGCCGTCACCCGTAACCTGCTGACGGCGGAAGGCGCGGCCGGAATAGGGCACCACGTGGCGTTGTCGGTCGTGGGGATAGACAAAGCCCCGTACGCGTACTACGCCGGAAAGGTGAAGCAGGAGCGCCTCGTTCGCGCTGGAGCCGTACCGTGGACGATCCTGCGAGCTACTCAGTTCCACGAGTTCGCCGCGCAGATCCGGTCGCAGACCTCGTTCGGTCCACTGACGGTCGTCCCGAGGATGGTCTCGCAACCGATCGCAGCCCGCGAGGTCGCCGAGCGACTGATCGACCTGGCGGAGCGGCCACCAGCAGGCCGAGTCGCCGATCTCGGTGGACCACGTGAAGAGCGCATGGCGAAGATGGTGCGGCGCTACGCACGAGCAATCGGTGCGCGCGGCCCGGTGCTCGAGGTGCCGCTTCCCGGCGCGTACGGCCGCGCGATGCGAGACGGAACGCTGGTCACCACACAGGATTCGGATCACGGTCTACAGACCTTCGATCAGTGGTCGGACGCCCAGGCGCGTTGAGTCGCATCTCGCCGAACTCGAAGTTGTGGACGATATTCCGGCCTTTTTCGTCCACAACTTCGAGCTCGACCGGTGGAATATCGGACAATTCGCCGTTTTCGGCGAGCCGTTTTCCACCCGCCGCGAATGCCGTGTCGATTTCGCTCCCATTGCGTCGGTGCGAGGACGATGATGGCGATCGACCACCAAGGACGCTGGTTCACCTCGAAAGCTGGGTCACGTGATGACGCAATCCACCGATCGGCACACTGCCAAAGTCATCGGAGTCACCGTTGCCGCCGCTGTCGGCGGCTTCTTGTTCGGGTTCGATTCCTCCGTTGTCAACGGCGCAGTGGACTCCATTCAGGAGAACTTCGCCCTGTCGTCGTTCGTCACCGGCTTCGCCGTCGCCATCGCACTTCTCGGTTGTGCGGTCGGTGCCTGGTTCGCCGGCCGTCTCGCCGACACCTGGGGCCGGAAAAAGGTGATGCTGCTCGGTTCCGCGCTGTTCACCATCTCGTCGCTGGGGTCCGGGTTCGCGTTCAGCGTCCCGGATCTCATGCTCTGGCGTGTACTCGGCGGCCTTGGTATCGGCATCGCCTCGGTGATCGCGCCCGCGTACATCTCGGAGATTGCCCCGGCCCGCTACCGGGGTGGTTTGGCCTCGCTGCAACAGCTGGCGATCACCGTCGGAATCTTCGCCGCGCTGCTGTCGGACGCGGTGCTGCAGAACGCCGCGGGCGGACCGTCGAACGACCTGTGGTTCGGACTCGAAGCCTGGCGGTGGATGTTCTTGGTCGGCGTCGCACCGGCCCTCGTCTACGGCTTTCTCGCCACTCTGATTCCGGAGTCGCCCAGATATCTCGTCGGAAAGCACCTCGACGAAGAAGCGGCCCGCATTCTGGGAGACATCACCGGGGAAGTGGACCCGAACGAGAGGGTCAAGGAAATCCGGTTGACCCTGCGCCGGGAATCCAAGTCCTCGTTCGCCGATATCCGTGGACCGAAGTTCGGTCTGCAACCGATCGTCTGGGTCGGCATCACCATGGCGATTCTGCAGCAGTTCGTGGGAATCAACGCGATCTTCTATTACTCGACAACGTTGTGGAAGTCCGTCGGTTTCAGCGAGAATCAGTCGTTCGTCACCTCGGTGATCACCTCGGTCATCAATGTCTCGATGACATTCGTCGCCATCTTGTTCGTCGACCGATTCGGCCGACGAAATCTGCTCATGATCGGCTCGATCGGGATGTTCGTCGGTCTCGTACTGGCGGCCATCTCGTTCACTCAGGCCGTGGGCAGCGGCGACCAACTCGAATTGCCGTCGCCGTGGGGCCCGGTTGCTCTCGTCGGAGCCAACCTGTTCGTGGTCTTCTTCGCCGCGACCTGGGGTCCGATCATGTGGGTGATGCTCGGCGAGATGTTCCCCAACCGAATGCGCGCCGTCGCCCTCGGTATCAGTACCGCCGCGAACTGGATCGCCAACTTCGCCATCACACTGGCATTTCCGCCGTTGTCCGACACCATCGGACTCGGATTCATCTACTCGTTCTTCGCGTTCTTCGCGATCCTGTCTTTCTTCTTCGTCAAGTACAAGATCAAGGAGACCAAGGGAATGGAGCTCGAGGACATGGAGATCTGACATGCCGATGTTCGTCGTCCAATACACCTACACCCCCGAAACGTCCTCCGGGCGTGACGATCACCGAACCGATCACCGCGCGTGGCTGCGCGAACTCGAGCGCCGCAAGATCCTCCGATCGTCGAGCCCACTCGCCGATCACAGCGGTGCCACGATGATCGTCGAAGGCACCGACAAGGCAAGTGTGGAGCGAATGTTCGCACACGATCCCTTCGCCCTGGCCCATCTGATCGATCGCGTTCAGATCGAAGAACGTGTGGCCGGGACGTAGCAGGCCGTCGAGTCCTTGCGCAGTCCTACGGCCACCACCGCCAGAACGATCACGTAGACAACGCAATACGCGTTCCGTAGTCCGGCGTCGACGATCGGCGATACGGACTGCATGAACGTGCCGATCACCACAACATCGGCCTGTGTGCGATACCAGGCCACGAAAGGTGCAGTGGCGGCGAGCACTCCGAGGACACGCAGCGTGCGGCCGCGCCCGCTCGTTCGCGAACTCGTACACGCGTCGAGTCCGATCACCAGCAGCGGAACACACCACACCCAATGGTGGCCCCAGGAGAACGGCGAGACCATCGGGGCCGTGAGACCACACACCGTCATGGCCAGCAGTGTTCTACCCGCACGGTGAGCTCGGTACGACACCCACATCCCCGCAGCGAGGACGACCGCCGCGGCCGGCAACCACACGATCACCGGCGGGTGCTCGGTTCCCCACGCCCGCGCCACCATTCCCCGAACCGACTGATTCGCGGGAGACGTGGTCGACCCCACTCGGTCCGAGGCGAGGATCGCCGAGGTCCAATAGCGCCACGCGTCGGAGGACACGACCACGAACCCGATCACCACCGTGACCAGACCGGTGCCGGCCGCCGTCCATGCCGCTCGCCACTGCCGCTGCACGATCGACATGACGATGAAGAGGCCGGGCGTCAGCTTCAGACCGGCCGCGATTCCGACGCCGACCCCCCGAAGCCGACTGCCCTCGGGCCGGCCGAGATCCCACAGCACCAACACGAGCAACAGCAGGTTGATCTGACCCAACCACAGCGACATGCGCACCGGCTCGAGCCACGAGCAGCCCAGTGCCAGAGCAGCACTTACCACTCTGGTCCGTGTGCAGTTCTCGTATCCGAGTCGTCGCCAACTCAGATGGACGACGACGTAGAGCAATACGACATTGGATATGTTCACCAGCAATCCGGCCGCGGTGTCGGACAGCAACCCCAGCGGAGCGAACAGCACAGCAGCGAACGGCGGATACGTGAACGGCAGTGTGCCGAACAGCGAGAACGAGTACAGCTCTTCGCTACTGAGCACGGTTGCACCGCCGTGTCGGTAGACGAGCGCGTCGACACCGTTGCCGAACAATCCGTACAAGGAGTCGAACGACAGCAGACGATCGTGTGCGGCGAACGCCACCACACCGATCACCGCCGTCATCGCCACGAACCACCGCGAATGCCGTCGCCCGGTCCCGTCGTTCCGGGAATCCGGTGCCGGTGTTCCATCCACGGATTCCATGGCCGCCCAGTCGGGGTCACCGTTGCGTGGAGTCGGATCGATTTCGCTGTCCGAGACGCCGGTTCTACCGTCGAAGACGAGGGTCATGAGCGAAACATGCCAGTCGTCCCGGTTTCGGCATCTACGACACACCAGTCACACAGGTCACATATTCGCAAAGAAAAACATCGAAGCCCGGAGACGACGCCGACGAACCTGCGGGCCGCAACGGCACGCGACGGTGCATTGCCGAGTTCGATTGCTCGGACTGTCGGCTACGGTGCCGGCATCCCGCGGGCCTTCGGTGTGCTGCGTCGTGCACTGGGCGACGCAACGGTGGGAACCGTCGGTTCTGTTCCTCCTCGTGATGACGGCTCCGAGAGCAGTCGCGGGCGCGGTGGCCGGACGACGCGCGTTCTACGGCGTCGACGTCCGGCGAGAGACCGTCGTCAGAGGCTCTTGACCCAGTGCGACACGCGCTGCACGACGTCCTCGCAGGTGAGGCCGAGTTCGTGGTGCAGCTGATCGCGCGATGCGTGGTCCAGGAATCGTTGTGGCACACCGAGATCGCGGCACGGGGTATCGACGCCTGCGCCACGCAGAGCCGCAGACAGTGTCGAACCGATGCCACCGTGCAGGCCACTGTCCTCGAGGGTGACCACGAGCCGGTAATCCTCGGCCAGCTTCAACAGCGACTGCGGGATCGGCAGCACCCACCTTGGGTCGACCACGGCAGCGGAGATGCCGTCGTGCTGCAGCTTCTCGGCTGCATCCATGGCCATCTGCCCGAACACTCCGACGGCCACGATCAGCACATCGCCCGTGGCACCGGACGGCTCGGTCAGCACGTCGACGATTCCGTCCAGTCTGCGCGTCGCGGGCACGGTTTCGGTCACCGCGCCCTTCGGGAAGCGCAGGGCAGTGGGTCCGTCGGACGTTGCGATGGCCTCTGCCAGTTCTTCTCGCAGGGTCTCGGCATCTCGCGGTGCCGCCACCTTCATACCGGGGACGATGCCGAGCAGAGACATGTCCCACATGCCGTTGTGGCTGGCACCGTCGGCCCCGGTGACACCGGCACGGTCCAGCACCACCGTGACCGGCAGTCCGAGCAACGCCACGTCCATCAGCAACTGATCGAACGCGCGATTGAGGAAGGTGGAGTAGATGGCGACCACGGGATGCATTCCGCCCAGCGCGAGCCCGGCCGCCGACGTCATCGCGTGCTGCTCGGCGATCCCGACGTCGAACAACCGATCGGGGAAGCGAACCCCGAACGCGGCGAGACCGGTGGGCGCGGCCATCGCTGCGGTGATCGCTACGACGTCCTCGTTCTGCTCGCCCTGCTCGATCAGTGCCGCAGAGAACACCGAGGTCCAGTCCGGAGCCGACTTGGACCGCGCCAGCCCCGTCAACGGATCGATGATCCCGGTGGCGTGCATCTGATCTGCGACGTCGTTCTCGGCGTGAACGTAGCCCATACCTTTGCGCGTCACCGCGTGGACGATGACCGGACCGCCGTATGCCTTGGCTCGGCGCAGCGCGGATTCCATTGCATGCTGGTCGTGACCGTCGACCGGACCCAGGTACTTGATGCCGAGATCGGTGAACATGACCTGCGGGCTGATGGCGTCCTTCACCCCGGCCTTCATACCGTGCAACATGGCGTAGGCAGTGGGACCGACGATCGGAATGCGACGAACGATGCGGCGACCGTTGTCCAGCACCTTCTCGTACCCGGGCTGAAGGCGAAGGGCCGCCAGATGATCGGCCAATCCCCCGATGGTCGGGGCGTACGAGCGACCGTTGTCGTTGACGACGATCACGAGGGATCGATCGCGGCCTGCGGCGATGTTGTTGAGCGCCTCCCAACACATGCCGCCGGTGAGCGCACCGTCACCGACGACAGCGACGACGTGCCGGTCGGTTTCGCCCTTGAGCGCGAAGGCTTTGGCAAGGCCGTCGGCGTAGGAGAGCGAGGCCGACGCGTGCGAGGACTCCACCCAGTCGTGCTCGCTCTCGACCCGTGACGGGTAGCCGGACAGGCCGCCCTGCTTACGGAGCGTGTCGAACAGACCCGTGCGTCCGGTCAGCATCTTGTGCACGTACGCCTGATGACCGGTGTCGAAGATGACCGGATCGTTCGGGGAGTCGAAGATGCGATGAATCGCCAACGTCAGTTCCACGACACCGAGATTGGGACCGAGGTGGCCGCCGGTAGCGGACACCTTCTCGACGAGAAACGCGCGGATCTCGCGAGCCAGTTCGGCCAGCTCCGCACTGCCGAGGTCGCGCAAGTCCTCGGGCGTCTGAATTCGAGCTAGGACACCCAACGAGATCGCTCCCTTCGGCCGGAAAACACAATGGAAATTTCAGTCTACGGAGTGACCGTGCCCTGCTGCTCCGCCCAGCGTCGTGACGCCGACAGTACCGTCGAACGTCGAGGTGCCCTGGGTCAGCCGCCCCTAACCTCGACGCTGCCGAATCGGACATCACACATACAGTGTGGCCCATGAGCAACGTGGTCGATGCCATCCTGCGCCGAGTTCACGAACTGTGCCGTGACGACACGTCCGGGCAGGTGGCGGACTACATCCCCGAACTCGCTGCCGTCACGCCGGACGGATTCGGTATCGCGCTGACGACCACGGACGGTTACGTCTACGAAGTCGGCGACACCGGACTCCCCTTCACGATCCAATCGATCTCCAAGCCGTTCACGTACGCATTGGCGCTGGCCGACCGGGGCCTGGACGTCGTGGCGAGCAAGATCGACATCGAACCGTCAGGGGAACCCTTCAACGAGATCAGCCTCGATCCCGTCACCGAGCGACCACGCAACCCGATGATCAACGCCGGTGCCATCACGTCGGCGTCGCTCATCGCCGGTCGCAGTGCCGAGGATCGATTCGAGCGCATTCGCGCCTCGTACTCGCGGTATGCGGGGAGGTCTCTGACGTTCAACGACGCCGTCTATCGGTCGGAGGCGCGCACCGGCAATCGCAACCGCGCCATCGGGTACATGCTCCGTTCGTTCGACATCATCGACCACGATCCCGATGCTGCCGTCGATCTGTACTTCCGCCAGTGCTCGATCGATGTCACCGCCGCCGACCTCGCCATGATGGCGGCCACCATGGCCAACAACGGCGTCAATCCCCGGACGCGGGAGCGTGCGCTCGCACCGGCCCTCGTCGAACGAGTGCTGTCGGTCATGACGACATGTGGGATGTACGACGGCGCAGGCGACTGGGTCGCGAGGGTCGGCCTGCCGGCCAAGAGCGGAGTCGGGGGCGGGATCCTCGCGGTTCTTCCGGGACAGATGGGCATCGCCGTCTACTCCCCGCGGCTCGACTCGCACGGCAACAGCGTGCGCGGAGTCGCCGCCTGTCGCGAACTCTCGACACGCCTCGAACTGCACTTTCTGCATGTCACTCGTGCGGCGAAGTCCTCGATCCGGCGTCGCTACGTGGTGACCGAGGCTCCGTCGCGCAAGCGGCGTTCCGACACCGAACAGGCCACTCTGGCCGCCGTGGGCGAACGCGCCCGCGTGTACGAACTGCACGGCGATCTGCTGTTCTCCGGTGCCGAGACCGCCGTTCGTGAGATCGGCGACCTGGATCGGGAACTCGATGCGCTCGTCATCGACGTGCGCGGCGTCGACGAGGTCAGTGCGATCGCCCGCACCATGTTCGAGGACCTTCGTCGGGATCTCGCCGAACACGGCTGCGTGGTGGCTCTGGTCGACCCGAGAGCGATCATGGGGCACACGACCTCGAGCCTCGACCCGTCCGATCCGGCCGGTCGGGTGTACTCGAGCCTCGGTTCGGCCGTTCAATGGGCAGAGAACCTGCTGCTGGATCGTCACTGCGCAGGCGCGCGACAGCCGGCCGTCGTCGCTATCGCAGAGCACCCGCTGCTTGCCGGGCTCTCGGCCGAACAGTTCGAGGCGGTGACGCCCTACCTGGAGAAGCGGCACTACGCGCGTGGCGACGTGATCGTTCGTCACGGTGCCCCGGCGGCAGGCCTGTTCCTGATGCTGCGCGGCGAGGTGACCTCGACGGCCGTCGCCGCCGACGGTGGCAAGCACCGCATCACGACTCTCTCCCCCGGCATGAGCTTCGGCGAGATGCCGTTGCTGATGTCGGTGCCCTTCTTGCTCGACATGGTCGCCGAGACACCGGTCGACCTGGTGGTGGTGTCGGTGGAGCACTTCCAGGCACTCACACGCGACGCACCGGAGGTCAAGCTGGCGCTGCTGGAGAACCTCGCCACCGGAGCCTACGGCCAGATGGCAGCGGTGATCAGAACGCTCGGGCGGTTCGACATCGGCATCTGACCGAATGTCGAACCGCCCGAGGCGACTGTTCTCGTGCTGTGGTCAGGCACCCAACGTGAGCATCGTGAGCACCTCGGTGGGCTGGGCCGACCCGCCTGCGGGTTCCAGCGAGAACGCGAAGTTGGTCGAGGAACCGAGACCGTCGACCACCGTTCCGGACTCCGAGGTCAGCTGATCCTCGGTCACGACGCCGGCCGAGCGAGGTGAGCCGTCCACGAACCACATCTGGTACACGCGACCGGGCGGCGGCTGTGGGACTCCGTCGAGATCGACGACGACCGCGTTCTGGGAAAGCGAGTACGACACGGTGGCCGAGCCGCCACCGGGGAACTCCGCCGACACCTGACGTGAGTCGGGCGCGGCCACGATCTGCTCCGCCTGAGACGGCTGCGCATCGTTGCCCATCGTCTGGCTGACGACCACCACTCCGCCGACGGCGACGACCACCGCGGCCGCAGCCGAGACCATCGAGTACCGCCAGGCCTTCGAGCGCTCCCGCCGATGCCGGTGCAGTGGTGTGACGTTCGGTGGCAACTGGTGGACCGTGGGCTCCTGGTCGCTGACGGCGACCCGATCGAGCACCGAGCGACGCAGTCGGTCGGGTGCGGGTGTCGCATCCGCCGCGGCCGCCAGGGCCAGCGTCTCGTGGATCTCGCTCACGAGAATGTCGAACTGGGCTCGCGCGGTGTCGTCGACGCGTAGGCGCTCGGCCTCGATGTCGCGTCGCTCGGCGTCGGTGGTCGCGTGGAGGGCGTAGACCTCCGCGTCGTCGAGTAGTCGCTGCCGTGACGAGTCGCTCATTGCGGGATCACCCCCAGACATGTTTTCAACTTGATCAATCCATCTCGTATGCGCGATTTGATGGTGGGAACCGCGACCCCGAGCCGCTCCGCAACTTCGCGATAGGTGTAACCGCTGTAATAAGCCATTCGTACCGACTCGCTCTGCGTATCGGTCAGAGTTTCGAGACAGGCCACGACGGCCTCGGACTCGAGACGCTGCGTCACCGTCTCGAGTACCTCATCGTGCTCCGGTGTGTGGCTGACTGCGCCGTACGCGGCCTCACGATCGGTACCCGATTGCTCGCTCCGGACACGATCGACCGCGCGACGGTGCGCCAGAGTCATGATCCACGCCAGTGGACTGCCCTGGTTCGGGTCGTAATTGGGTGCCGCCCGCCAGATCTGGAGGAACACCTCCTGCGCTGTCTCCTCGCTGTACCCCGGGTCTCGAAGCACCCGCAGCACCATTCCGTAGACCCGCGACGACGTCGCGTCGTACAGCTCGGCGAACGCCGCCCGGTCGCCTTGGGCAACCGACGCCATCAACCGTCGCAGACGATCGGTTTCGTCGGCACGCAGGTTCTTGAGCTGTGGACTGGGAACAGCGCACACCGCGTCCTGTGCCGCGTAGCTTTCCGAGGCATCGGGCGTCGTCCGGTCACGGCCGGCATTCGACGTTCCCGACGCATCCGACATCGGCGCGCTCATCGGAAGGTCGTCCCAACAGACGGGTTCATGATCGAGTTCATCGATCACGACACTAGTGGTCATATCGCTCTCATATCGAAACCTCCGCGTTTTCCCGCCGCAGTACATATTCGGAACAAACCGACCGGAGGATGGTTCGGGACGAAAATTCGTTTGCGCAGATGTGGACCGCATTTCATCCTTGGTGGAGAATCGGACAATCGCGGGGAATCGGGCGGCGGCCCATCGGAGGAATCGAGAGACATGGCGGCGATCGAGACACACGGTCTGGTCAAACGTTTCGGAACGAACACCGCGGTCGACGGAGTCGACCTCTCCATCCCCTCCGGTGGTGTCTACGGCGTGCTCGGGCCGAACGGGGCAGGGAAGACGACGACCATCCGGATGCTGGCCACGCTGCTTCCGATCGACGGAGGCAGCGCCCGGGTGCTCGGTCACGACGTCGCGAGCGAACCTGAGGCCGTACGCCAGAAAGTCGCTCTGACAGGGCAATTCGCGTCTCTGGACGAGGATCTCACCGGTACGGAGAACCTGGTGCTGCTCGCCCGGTTGCTCGGCTACTCCCGTCCCGCCGCCCGATCACGAGCCGAGCAGCTGCTGACGGCATTCGACATCGCCGATGCCGGACCGCGACAGGTCAAGACGTACTCCGGCGGCATGCGCCGTCGCATCGACATCGCCGCCAGCATCATCGTCACTCCCGAACTGATCTTCCTCGACGAGCCCACCACCGGACTCGACCCTCGCAGCCGAAACCACGTGTGGGAGATCGTCCGCGCCTTGGTCGCAGGCGGGACGACTGTGTTGCTGACCACACAGTATCTGGACGAGGCCGATCAATTGGCCGGGCGTGTCGCAGTCATCGATCGCGGCAAGGTCATCGCCGAGGGAACGACGGGCGAGCTGAAGGCGTCGGTGGGATCGAATTCACTGCACCTGCGAGTTCTCGAGGCGTCCCAGCGGTCGGCCGCCGCAGGGATCCTGCGAGATCTACTCGGCAGCAACGTCACCGAGGACCCGGATCCGTCCACCGTCACCGCACGGTTGAGCAACCCGGCGCAGGCCGCACCGGTCCTGCCTGCACTCGAGACCGCAGGCATCTCGATCGCGTCGTTCACGCTGGGACAGCCGAGCTTGGACGAGGTGTTTCTCGCTCTCACCGGGCACGACGCCGGTGCCACAGGCGAATCCGACCGGGAGGTTGCATCATGACCACCGAAGCCCAGCAGACGGCGCCACAGGCGTCGACGATCATCGATGTACTCGGTGCCGCCGGGCCTCGCCCGCCTCGTCCGTCGTCGTTGTCGACGTCGTTGAGCTTCGGATGGCGAGCGCTGCTCAAGATCAAGCACGTTCCCGAGCAATTGTTCGACGTGACGGCCTTTCCCATCATGTTCACGTTGCTCTTCACGTACCTGTTCGGCGGCGCACTTGCCGGGTCGACCGAGGCGTACATCCAGTTCCTGCTCCCCGGCATTCTCGTGCAGACCGTGGTGATGATCACGATGTACACCGGAGTGACGATGAACAAGGACATCGAGAAGGGCGTCTTCGATCGATTCCGTTCGCTGCCCATCTGGCGGCCGTCGCCGTTGGTCGGTGCCCTGCTCGGCGACGTCGTGCGCTACACGCTGGCTTCGGTGATCGTGCTGATCCTCGGATTGATCCTCGGTTTCCGGCCGCAGGGTGGTCTTGTCGGTGTGGTGGCGTCGATCGCTCTGCTGCTGTTGTTCTCGTTCTGCCTCTCCTGGATCTGGACCATGATCGCGATGATCGTCCGTACCGAGGCTGCGGTGATGGGGGTGTCGATGTTCATCCTGTTTCCGCTCACGTTCGCGAGCAACATCTTCGTCGACCCCAGCACGATGCCCGGTTGGCTGCGCGCGTTCGTCGACGTCAACCCGGTCAGCTTTCTGGTCACGTCGCTGCGTGGACTGATGCAGGGCGATGTCGACACGGGCGGGCTGGGAGTGACGCTGATGCTGTGCGCGGCAATGCTGGCGGTGTTCGGGCCGATCACGATGCGCCTGTACAACCGAAAGTCCTGACGAACGCGCTGCGCTGCGCCTCGATCACGAGGCCGCGCGTGCTCGATGCCTGCGTACCGCGTCGCGATTGGAGCACACCGTTCCGCAGTACCGCTGCCTGCCCGTTCTCGAGGTGTCGGCGAAGGCGAGTGTGCAGTCTGCGGCGGCGCAGCGAGCGAGGCGAGACATCCCGCGTCCGGTCAGATGCAACGCGGTGCCGACGCTCACCAGGGCCCTGATGACCCCGCCGAGTTCGATGTTGGGGTCGCGATAGTGCATGTGCCAGCCGTCGTCGGCATGGTTGGTCAACCGTGGGTAGGCCGACGCCTGTGCCAGTAGAGCATTGAGCTCGTCGGCCCGATCGGTTTCGGTGCTCGCGTCCACCACCCGCGCCCAGTCACGCAGGAACTGGAGGGTGTCGACCAGATCGGCATCCGTGGCGATCCAGTCCGGTACGAGGCCGGCGTCCACGCAGCGTTCGCCCAGCTCGGTCGCCGACGTGGGCGGCGAATTGAGCAGGTCGATACCGAGTTTCACGGCATACTCGCCGTAAGGGTTGATGTGCACAAGACCATTACATCACGATGGACGCATGCACACCGAACACACCACACACACCTGGACCACCCACTCCACCCACGACACGAGCGAGGGGCTCGTCGGATACCAGGGCTGCCGGTGCGGTGCTCAGCGCATCGTGTCCGTTCCCATGCACACCTTCGCCCCGGTCGCCGAAGTTGCACACCGGATCTGATCGGTTGCCGCAGCCCTCACCGACGAACGAAACGACCGATGCACTCGACGTGGCTGGTCGACGGAAAGGCGTCGAAAGCGCGCATGTCGTCGAGCTCGTATCCAGCAGCCCGATACAAGCTCACATCCCGTGCGAACGAGGCCGGATCGCATCCGATGTGCACCACCGAACGCGGAGACCGGACGGCGACGGCATCGACGACGTCCCGTCCTGCTCCCGCGCGAGGTGGATCGAGCACCGCTACCGACACCGGATCGGTCAACGCATCGATCGAGCGCTCGACCCGACCCGGCACGAACGTGACCTGCGGCAGATCCCGCAGCGCCGAACGGCCGTCCTCGGCTGCCCGACGAGAGAACTCGACACTGGTGACCCGGCCGCTCGGACCCACACGATCGGCCAGGGCGGCGGCGAACACCCCGACGCCTCCGTACAGATCCCACGCACCGTCACCCGACGTGGCGTCCGCCCATTCCCGCACCACATCGGTGTACACCTGCGGCGCGCCGCGGTGAGCCTGCCAGAACCCGGTGGCGTCGAGGGTCCATGCCCTGCTCGAGACGTATTCGGTCACCCGACCCGATCCGATCACGGCCTTCTCGGGCCGGGAGCGAGACGACGCTGCCCGACGCGCCGACGCTCCACGACGACCCGGCGATCGGCGTCCGGTGGGCGAGAGTTGCGCCGGCGCGATCTCCACCACATGCCGCTCGCCGTCCCCGTCGAGCACCACCTGCAGCTCGGCACCCGGCCGCCACTGCTGATCCGACAGTCCCACGAACGCGGCAGAATCCATTTGGGGACAGGTGAGTTCGGTGACGATCGAGCTACTGCGATAGCGGTGATAGCCGGGCCTACCGCCGGCATCGACGGCGAGTCGCACTCGGGTTCGCCACCCGGTGCCGTCGCCGGATCCCGGTAGTTCCTCCACCTGCACCTCACGCTCGATTCCGGCGACGCGGCGAAGTTGTTCGGCGACGACGAACGACTTCAGTCGCCGCCCTGCATCGGCAGTGGCGTGGGAGTAGTCGCAGCAGCCCGAGCCGCCCGGTCCGGCAATGGGACAGCGCGCGTCCACTCGGTCCGGCGAGGCCGACAGAATCTCGACGGCATCGGCACGACAGAACGACCCGCCTCGATCTTCGGTCACCTTGGCCAGGACCCGTTCACCGGGCAATCCGTGACGCACGAACATCACCCGGCCGTCGTGGCGGGCCACGCAGAATCCTCCGTGCCCCGGCGCGCCCAGTTCGACCTCCAGCAGCAGCCCGAACCAGCTCTCGCTCACTTGCCCGCCGGAGGCTCGTAGCCGCGACGCGACGCACCGGGCGCATTGCCGAGCACCTCACGCTTGGCCTTCTCGGACGACCGCAGCTGCCACGGCACGCTCGTGACCATCACGCCCGGCTGGAACAGCAGGCGAGACTTCAGTCGCAACGCGCTCTGATTGTGCAGAACCTGCTCCCACCAGTGACCGACCACGTACTCGGGAATGAAGACCGTGACGACGTCCCGAGGCGAGTCGCGGCGAACCCGTTTCACGTAGTCCAGGACCGGTTTGGTGACTTCTCGGTAGGGCGACTCGACGACCTTGAGCGGCACCGAGACGTCACTGGCTTCCCACTCCCGAACCAGTGCGCGAGTATCGGCTTCGTCGACGTTGACGGTCACGGCCTCGAGGGTGTCGGGCCTGGTTGCTCGGGCGTACGCCAACGCGCGCAGGGTCGGCATGTGCAGCTTCGAGACCAACACGATCGAGTGTGTGCGGCTGGGCAGAACTCCGTCCCATTCCTCGTTCTCGAGCTCCCGCGCCACGGTGTCGTAATGCTTTCTGATCATGCGCATCAGGACGAAGATCGCCACCATCGCCACGATCGCGATCCACGCGCCGGCGGCGAACTTGGTGATCAACACGATGACCAGCACCGTTCCGGTCATGCCGAGACCGACTCCGTTGACCACCCGTGAGCGGTGCATGCGCCGCCGTTGCTCGGGATCGGTCTCGGTGGCCAACAGCCGCGTCCAGTGCCGAACCATCCCGGTCTGACTGAGGGTGAACGAGACGAACACCCCGACGATGTAGAGCTGAATGAGCTTGGTTACCTCGGCACCGAACGCGACGACGAAGACGATCGCAGCTCCGGACAGAAAAAGGATGCCGTTGCTGAAGGCAAGACGGTCGCCACGAGTGTGCAGCTGCCTCGGCAGGTACCGGTCCTGGGCCAGAACCGAACCGAGAACGGGGAAGCCGTTGAACGCGGTGTTGGCCGCGAGTACCAGGATGAGGGCCGTGACGGTCGTGATGAAGAAGAATCCAGCGGGGAATCCGCTGAACACCGCCTCCGCGAGCTGCGCGATCAACGTCTTCTGCTGGTACCCCTCCGGCGCGCCGACCAGCTGAATATCGGGATCCAGGGCGTACTTGATGCCGATCTTCTGTGCGAGCACGATGATGCCCATCAGCAATGTGATGCCGATGGCTCCGAGCAGCAACAAGGTGGTCGCGGCGTTACGCGACTTCGGCTTCTCGAATGCGGGTACCCCGTTGCTGATGGCCTCCACCCCGGTCAGCGCCGCGCAACCGGAAGAGAAGGCGCGCGCGATGAGGAACGCGAATGCGATGCCGTACAGGTGCGAATCCTCGGCCTTCAGATCGAAGGTTGCCGATTCTGCATGAATGTCGTCGCCGAGAACGTAGACCCGGAACAGGCCGTACGCCAACATCAGGAACATGCCACCCATGAAGGCATACGTCGGGATCGCGAACGCAGCCCCGGACTCGCGGATGCCCCGAAGATTGACGGAGGTGACCAGGACGATGGCCACCACGGCGAACAGCACCTTGTGCTGGGCCACGAACGGAACCGCTGATCCGATGTTCGACGCCGCCGCCGAGATCGACACCGCCACGGTCAACACGTAGTCGACCAACAGTGCGCTGCCGACCGTCAATCCGGCCGCGGGGCCCAGGTTTGTGGTCGCGACCTCGTAGTCGCCGCCGCCGGACGGATAAGCATGCACGTTCTGTCGATAGCTGGCCACGACGACGGCCATCACCACGCAGACGGCGAGACCGATCCACGGGGTGAAGGCGACTGCCGAGATGCCCGCCACCGACAGCACCAGGAAGATCTCTTCCGGTGCATAGGCAACCGACGACATGGCGTCCGAGGCGAACACCGGCAACGCGATCCGCTTGGGAAGCAACGTATGACCGAGCTTGTCACTGCGGAACGGCTTACCGAGCACTAGCCGCTTGGCGGCAGTCGAGACCTTGGACACGCACAGAAGCGTAGGCCGTCCTCCTGCGGACGTCTCAACCACGCGCCCGAAACTGCGTCGGAGCGCACCCTCGGTCGGTACGGTGACCGATCCCCCGATACGTTGGTGCACGCCTGCCGGTCGTGGCAGTGTCGGTCGGCAGTGGTCGACCATCGAGATCGGGACGGAGCTGGGCGTTGTACGTAGTTGTGATGGGATGTGGCCGCGTCGGCGCATCGCTGGCCGGGGCGCTCGAACGCATCGGACACGAGGTCGCGATCATCGACCGCGACGAAACAGCCTTTCTGCGCCTGGACCCCGACTTCGCCGGGCATCGCGTCGTCGGCATGGGTTTCGACCGAGATGTGTTGGTGAGCGCAGGAATCGAGAAGGCCGAGGCCTTCGCGGCCGTGTCGTCCGGCGACAACTCCAACATCATCTCCGCCCGCGTCGCTCGAGAGACGTTCGGCGTCGACAAAGTGGTCGCAAGGATCTACGACGCCAAGCGCGCGGCCGTCTACGAACGCCTCGGCATCCCGACGGTCGCCACCGTCCCCTGGGCCACCGATCGTTTTCTGCACAACCTGTTGCGCGACGACCCCACCACCAAATGGCGCGATCCCTCGGGCAGCGTCGCCGTCGTCCTGCTCGACTTCCACGACGCCTGGATCGGCAAGAAGCTCTCGGTACTCGAGGACGCCACCAACTCGCGGGCCGCGTTCGTCATCCGGTTCGGCAGCGGACTGCTACCGGACAAGCGAACCGTCATCCAGGCCGGCGACGAGGTGTACGTCGCCGCGGTCTCGGGAACCGTCGCCGAAGCCATTGCGCTGGCAGGCAACCCGCCGCCCTCGGACGACTGATGCACGAGCGCACGTTCCCCACCTCCCCCATCGACCCGAACGGGAAGCCATGAAAGTCGCTATCGCCGGAGCCGGCGCAGTCGGCAGATCCATCGCACGCGAGTTGATTCGCAGCGAACACGATGTGATGCTCCTCGAACGCAAACTCGACCACGTCGATCAGGCCGCCATCCCGGAAGCGGAATGGGTGTTGGCCGACGCGTGCGAGTTGAGTCTGCTCGAAGCCGCGAACCTCGAGAATTACGACGTGGTGATCGCTGCCACCGGAGACGACAAGGCCAACCTGGTGCTCAGCCTGCTGGCCAAGACCGAGTTCGGCGTCAACCGCGTGGTGGCCCGGGTCAACGATCCGCGCAACGAATGGCTGTTCGACGCTGCCTGGGGTGTCGATGTCGCCGTGTCCACCCCGCGCATGCTCGCGTCCCTGGTCGAGGAGGCCGTATCGGTGGGCGACCTCGTTCACCTGATGACGTTCCGTAAGGGTCAGGCCAACCTCGTCGAGATCACGCTGCCGGAGAACACTCACCTGGCGGGCAAGCCGGTCCGCAAGCTCCAGTTGCCGAGGGACGCAGCGTTGGTGACGATTCTGCGCGGCGGTCGGGTGATCGTTCCCCAGCACGACGATCCGCTGGAGGGCGGCGACGAACTGCTGTTCGTCGCGGCCAAAGAGGTCGAGAACGAACTACGCGCCGCTGTCGGCCTGATCTGACGGCCGGTCCTGCTTGCGGACTTCGCTCGACGCTGCGTCGAGCGCACGATCGGCCGCACGCACGGCCCAGAGAGTGACCAACAGCGCCACTCCCGTGAGCGGCCAGCCCATGCCGATGCGGGCAACGGCGAGCCAACCCGTCTGGTCGGAGTCGTAGAGCTGGGACTGAACGATGTATCGGGCACCGAACACCGACGCCCAGGCGATCGTGGCCACGTCGTAGTACCGCACGGCCGACCGGTTGCCACGCCACGACGTTCCGTTGCCGTTGAGGTATCCCCAGATGATGCCGACCAACGGCCAGCGCGCGAGCACCGACAGCACGAACGCCGCGCCGTAGGCGAGCGAGGTGTAGATGCCGAACAGGAAGTAGCCCTTGGCATCTCCCGTCCGGTATGCGATGAATGCGCAGATTCCGACCCCGAAGAATCCCGAAATGGCGGGCTGAATCGGGCTACGACGAACCAGCCGCCACACCAACACCGCAGCGGCGACTCCCAGAGCGGACCACAGAGCAGCGGCGAGACCGGCATAGCTGTTCACCGGAACGAAGACGACGACGGGCAAGGTCGAGTAGACGAGCCCGCTCAACCCGCCGAGCTGCTCGAGGACGGTGGGAGCCACCTTCTCGGCGGTCGTCGACGCGTCGGGCGCAGGTTCCGGCGTCGTCGACGGGGGCGGCACGAAATCGTCGCTGTTGGTCACGACAACGAGAGTGCCATACCGGCGACGATCAGCTGTCGTCGCGCAGTTCGTAATAGGGGTTGTAGACGATCTTGCGTCCGTCGCGCTCGCCGACGCGTCCGCGAACGAGCAGAGTCTTGCCGGGCTCGATTCCAGCGATCTTGCGTCGTCCGATCCACAGCAGCGTCACCGTGTCGGTGCCGTCGAAGAACTCGGCCTCGATGTTGGCGTTGGCCGCCTTCGAACAGGCTTCGACGCTGCGCAGTCGACCCAGCATCGTGACTTCTTCACCTCGCGAGCAATCGCACGCCCGCCGAGCCCCGGAGGCTTCGGAGGTTTCGGCCATCTCCTCGGCATCGAGTTGATCGATGTCCTCTGTCAACTTCCGCGTCAGACGGCGAAAGTATCCTGCGGCAGCGGGTGCCATTCTGTGCTCCAGCGGTGTGGGTCGTCCCCTCGTCGGGGTGGTACTTCGCCACTGTAGACCCGAAGTGTCACGCTGACCAACCGTCGTCACAGCGGTGTCGGCAGGCGTGCACAATCGTGTCGTGCACAGCCGATTCCACACCAGCACCGCGGTCGTTCTACCGGGGACGGGGTCCGATGCGCGGTTCGCCGCCGACGCGTTCTCGGCGGCATTCGACAGTGTGGGATTGACCACCGTGGCCGTCGAACCCGACCCGACCGCGGTGGTGGAAAGCTACCTGTCCGCCCTCGACGACGCAGCACATCGCCTCGGACCCGTCGTGGTCGCAGGGATATCCCTCGGGGCGGCCGTCGCGGTTCGCTGGGCTGCCGACAACGCATCGAACACCGCGGCTCTCGCACTCGCGCTGCCTGCGTGGACCGGAGACCCGGCCGGCTCCCCCGCGGCCCTGAGTGCGGAGTTCACCGCGCGATCCCTGCGCGAGCAGGGACTCGACGTCGTCACCGCGGCGATGGCAGCGTCGAGCCCGCCGTGGCTCGCGCACACTCTGCGCAGATCCTGGGCTGCCCAGTGGCCCGCCCTTCCCGGCGCGCTGGACGAGGCGGCTCGCCACCGCAGCCTCGAACTCGACGAGCTCGCTCGGGTAGAGGTACCCGCTGTCGTCGTGGGTGCGGTGGACGATGCAGTCCATCCGATCGAGGTCGCTCGACAGTGGGCTCGGGCACTGCCGAACTGCGAACTGCGCACGGTGACCCTGGACGGCATTGGAAGCGACCCGGGATGCCTCGGCCGAGCGGCCGTCGACGGTCTCGGCGAGCGGTCGGGTCAGCCGCCCAGCTGCTGAATCGCCGATCCCGACGCTCCCCGACGCGGCGCTCGGTCACGCTCGGCAGCGGTCGGCTGCGGAGCCGTTTCCTGTTGCGGCGCTGCAGATTCCGACGTCGGTACCGCAGCCCGAGGCTCCGCGGCCGGTTGCGCCGCGCTCTGCTGAGCTGCCGCCTGCTGCTGTGCGGCTGCCGCGAGCTGCTCGGCCAACACCTGCGGCAACACCACCGGTAGCGGTGTCCGAACGGGGTGCGGTTCGGTACCCCGATCCACCACTGTCTGCCGCAGGATCGTGTGTGCCAGCCGGACGAGCGGTTGGCCCTCGGCCACCGCGCCCGAGGGACCCGCCAGCACGCAGCGAACCATCCAGCGATATCCGTCGACTCCGATGAAGCGCAGGTCTGCGTTGGCCGTGACACCGAGCAGTTCGCGTCCCCACGGACCCGTCTCGACCGTCGTCTCGGCCTTGTCGTTGCGCAGAGACGTCGCCAGATCCGCTGCCACCTCACGCCACTGACCGGGCGATTTCGGTGCCGCGTAGGCCGCGATGGTGATGCGCCCGAACTGCGTGACGATGTGCACTGCCTGCGGGCTGCCTGCCTGCGACATCTCGACCTGGAGTTGCCCGCCCTCCGGCAACGGAATCAGTACCGAACCGAGGTCGAGACGCGTCGCCGCGACCGTCTCGCGATCGTCGTCGAGGTCCCCGAGGTCGTGGGGACCGTCGGCGGCCGTGTTCGCGGCCTCGATATCGTCGTCCTCGTCTTCGACGCTGTCGACGAATGGCTCCGCACCGGGCGCGGAGGCACTGCCGGCGTCGTTCTTCTTACGCCGTCCGAACATGTTCAACTCTCTTCTTCTCGGTTGCTTCCACTGTGCCTGCCCGCGGCGAACGTCGTGGCGGAACTCACTGCTCCAGACTCGCATGGCCACCGGTCGAACCGTGACCACCGGCCCCTCGAACGGTGTCGTCCAACTCGTCGACCTCGACGAAAGTCACCAGCTCGACTCGCTGCACGAGCAGTTGAGCAATACGGTCGCCTCGCTCGAGCTCGATCGGAGTGTGCAGGTCGTGATTGATCAGACAGACCTTGATCTCGCCGCGATATCCGGCATCGATGGTGCCCGGGGTGTTGACCACCGACAGACCCGATTTCGCCGCCAACCCCGATCGCGGATGCACCAGTCCGACGGTTCCGACCGGGAGAGCGATCGCGATTCCGGTCCCCACCAGGACGCGTTCGCCCGGAGCGATGGTCACTGCGGCCGTCGTTCGCAGATCGACTCCCGCATCACCCTCGTGCGCCCGTGTCGGCACCGGAAGCTCCGGATCGAGTCGGCGCACCCGGACCTCGGACAACGGATCGGAGGGCCGGCGCGGGGTGCGGGGTCGGTCGACGGACGGTTCGGTGCCGGTCTCGGTGACTTCGTCGCTCACGTCGAACGAGACTACGCTGGCCGGCTTCGGTCTCGGCGTGGCGACTACCCTGGGACTCGTGACTGCAGATCGACAGGCCGAACACGCGTCGGAGTCCGGCGACTCCACCCCCGACACGGGCTCCACCGCACCCGAGAACTCGGTGCTGTACTCCGAGCGACTGTGGGTACCGATCTGGTGGTGGGGAGCGGGCGCGGCCGTCGCTGTGTTGCTGGCTGCGGAGATCCACATGGGTGCGCCCGGCATCCGTGCCTGGCTGCCCTACGTCGTGTTGCTCCCGCTCATCGCGTGGGCGTTGTTCGCTTTCAGCAGGCTGCGCGTCGAGGTGGTCGCCGGTGCGACCGGTGCCGAGTTACGCGTCGGGTCCGCTCATCTGCCCCTCGATATGGCGTCCAAGGCCGCCGTCGTTCCCGGGACAGCAAAAAGTGCGGCGCTGGGAAGGCAGCTCGATCCGCTGGCCTTCGTGCAGCACCGCACCTGGGTGAAACAGATGGTGATCGTGGTCCTCGACGACCCCGACGATCCGACGCCCTACTGGCTGATCAGCACCAAACGCCCCGAGGAGCTGTTGGCCGTCCTGACCGCGCACGGTGTCGAGGCGCGCTGACCTACCGGTCGCTCGACGGTCGGAGCCGTCGACACAGACCTGACCGAACCGATCAGGTCTGTGCGGAGAAGGTCACGCCGCGCAGTCGCGGCACATCAGAACACCGTTGGCGTCACTGGCCAGACGGCTGCGGTGATGGACCAGGAAGCAGCTCGAGCAGGTGAACTCGTCGGCCTGCTTGGGAACCACCCGGACCGAAAGCTCCTCACCGGACAGATCTGCACCGGGGAGCTCGAAGGACTCCGCGGTGTCGGATTCGTCCACGTCCACCACGGCGGACTGGGCCTCGTTGCGTCGGGCCTTCAATTCTTCGAGCGAGTCCTCCGACACATCGTCGGATTCTGTTCTTCTCGGTGCGTCGTAGTCGGTTGCCATTGTCCTCGTACCCCTCATCTTCGTGCGTGTGTGTGGTGAAAGCTGCCGATGTGGTCGGCTTGTGGCCGTCGGCTGTGAAGAGGGCGCTTGCTCGCTCCCACCGATGTTCGTATCTGTTCGAATCGTTCGTCGTCGCGCGGTGCCCGAAACTACACCGGGTAGTTCCCAGAACTCGCGGGTTGAAACCCGATCGAGACCTCGCTCACCTGATCGATTGGTGCACCGGCGTCCGATTCTTGAAGCACCGCGGCCGCCAGACAATAGCCGAAGCCGGTAGCAAAGCAGAAACCGAACCGCCGACGAGTCCATCACCTGGGTGCACGCCGCATCAACACCGGGATGGGCAGCTTCATTCCACCCTTCACAGAACACTTCTCGGTGCCGGTTTCGGCCTCCGAATCGGCCACCGCGCACTGGATCGAAGGAGGGTACGGCCGAGTGTGCCGCCCTCGCGCACCCCGGCCATCTACAGTAGGCACCGCGTCGGTGTGAACCGACTCTGCGAACCGGTCTCGGCGACTGCCGACGGAAAGGCGAAGATCACTGTGGTTTCTCTGATCACCGAAGGCCATTCGGTCGACGGCAAAGGTCGTCCGTTCCGTCGACGCCGTGCGTTTCCGATCATCGCGGTCTTCACGGTGCTCGCTCTCCTCGGAGTGCTGGTGTGGGTCAAGGTGTTCACCACCGCCGAGGCCACCTCGGCGACCGCCGAGTGCAATGCCCCGACCACAGCCGCCGCGACGGACGGTACCCAGCCGGTACCGCTCGGCGAGGAAGTGGACCCGTCGACCCTGCTCGACGTCGAGCCCGCCGCCCTGTCCGCATCGAAGGTCCGTGTCTTCAACGCGAACGGTGAGCGCGGACAGGCCGCTCACGTGGCCGCCCAGCTCAGCGATTACGGGTTCGCGAGCGCACCGGACGTCCAGGTCGGCAACGATCCGGTCTACGTCGACCAGAACATGCAGTGCCAGGGGCAGATTCGGTTCGGCCCGGCCGGCCTGGCGGCAGCGAGCGCGGTGTCGCTGGTCGCCCCATGCGCCGAACTCATCGAAGATGCCCGCACCGACGACTCGGTCGATCTGGCACTCGGTACTTACTTCAGCGAGATCCAGCCCAACGACGACGCCGAGGAAGTGCTGCGCACTCTGGCCGGGGCCGCACCCGGTACTCCGCCTGCCCCACTCGATGCCGATCTGCTCGCGGCAGCACGCGAATCCCGCTGCTGACGCGCCGACGGCCTGTCAGCCGGGAATCGGATCGAGGGCGCCCGCGCTGCGCAGGACGGCCACGAAGGCGTCCGCGATCCCCGGGGCCGTTGCCACCGTCACCGCACCCTGCGCACTGCTGCTGTTGGCGGCGGGCACCCTGACGATCGCGCCTGCCTCGGCGGCGATCAGCGCACCCGCCGCCCAATCCCACGGACTGAGTCCGTGTTCGAAGTGAGCGTCCACCACTCCGGACGCGACCATGCAGAGATCGAGCGCAGCCGAACCGATCCGGCGTATGTCTCGCACCTGAGGCAGCAGTTCGGCGATGATCGCGCCCTGCACCGCTCGACGCCCTGATCCGTAGCCGAATCCGGTGGCCAACAACGTCATCGACACGTCGGTCACACCGGAACAGCGCAGCTGCTCCTGCGTACCGTCGGCCCTCTCCACCGTCGCCCCACGCCCGAGAGCGGCCGAGTAGACGAGCCCGCGGGCAACATCGATCACGGCCCCGGCAACACTGACACCGTCGATCTGGACCGCGACCGAGACCGCGTACGCCGGAATTCCGTACATGAAGTTGACGGTTCCGTCGATCGGGTCCAGCACCCAGCGCACACCGTCGAGCGAGTCGTCGTCGCTGCCTTCCTCCTCTCCGAGAATCGCATCCTCCGGCCGCAGCCGCGCCAGCATCTCGCGCAGGACGCGCTCGGTCTCGGTGTCCACGACGGTCACCGGATCGGTCGGCGTGCTCTTGGAGTGCACCGCGCCGTCACCCTCGCTCGAATCGCCGCCGAAGACCTCCGGGCGGCGCCGTCCGACATGCTCGGCGGCTCGCGTCGCGACCCGTACGGCGACCTCGCGCAGCGCATCGACCTCGCGCGTGTTCGATCCCTCGGCTGCCACCTGCTCTTCCGGCAATCGTGTACTGGCGGTGTCGGTCTGCGATCGGTCTGGTGTCGGCACGCGTACATCGCAACACACACCGACCTCCGAGCACCACCGCAGCGACCGCCGATGACGTCAGCGTCCCGCGAGCGCCGAAACGCACTATTGTTCGGAGGCGACGGCATCACACGGATTCGATCACGCCAGGAGCGGCATCCTCATGACACAGGCAGGTTCGGACAACACCACCGCTGCGGCAGCGCGCCACGGATTCGGCGTGGACGTGGGCGGCAGCGGCATCAAGGGCGGAATCGTGGACCTGAGCACCGGAGAGCTCGTCGGCGACCGCCACAAGATCGAGACGCCGCAACCGTCGACCCCCGATGCCGTCGCGCGCACCGTCGCCGAGATCGTCGCGCACTTCGAATGGACCGGCCCGGTGGGCGTGACGTTGCCCGCCGTGGTGACCGGCGGTGTCGCTCGCTCGGCCGCCAACATCGACAAGTCCTGGATCGACACCGACGCCCGCGCGTTGTTCGCGAAGGCCATCGGCACCGACAACGTCACCGTGCTCAACGATGCGGATGCGGCCGGAGTGGCCGAGGACAAGTACGGCGGCGGCAAGGGCAAGGACGGAGTCGTCGTGCTGTTGACGTTCGGCACGGGGATCGGTTCGGCCGTCCTGCACAACGGGGTTCTGCTTCCCAACACCGAATTCGGCCACATGGAGATCGACGGCAAGGAAGCCGAGCATCGTGCGGCGTCGTCGGTGAAGGAGAACCAGGGACTGTCCTACAAGGAGTGGGCCAAGGAGGTCTCGAAGGTTCTCGAGACGTTCGAGGCGCTGTTGTGGCCGGATCTGTTCATCGCAGGCGGCGGCATCAGCCGCAAGAGCGAGAAGTGGATTCCGCACCTGACCAATCGCACGCCCGTGGTTCCGGCAACCCTGCTGAACACTGCCGGGATCGTCGGTGCCGCTCTCGCAGCGGACTCCGCCGTACCGTCCGCCGAGACCGGTACGTCCGCGGGATCGGCACACTGACACGCGGGTTGCCACCTGCATAGGGCAAGGGTCGGTAACAAACTCCTGAGAGGTCGTTACAATGGTGTGTGCCGGTACGCAGCCGGCCGAATCCGAAGACCTCTCCGCCGGAAACAACTCTGGCGTGACGCCGCACGACTTCGTCACGAAAGGGCGTACGTGGCAGCCACCGATATCCGTCAGACCGTAGATTCCGAAACCGAGTCTGCGACACCTGCACCTGCTGTCAAGGCACCCGCTGCGAAGGCACCGGCAAAGAAGGCTCCCGCCAAGCGCGCCGCAGCCAAGAAGGCACCGGCGAAGAAGGCCGCAGCAAAGAAGACAGCAGCCGCACCGGCATCCGGGGACGACGCCGACGAGAGCACTCCCGGCATCGAGGACATCGACATCTCCGAGGGCGACCTCGCCGCCGCCGCCAACGATGTCGTCGAGGTGGTCGCTGCAGGTGACGACACCGAGGAGGACGTCACCGCCGAGCCGACCGCCGAGGACAAGGCATCCGGTGATTTCGTCTGGGACGAAGAAGAGTCCGAGGCACTGCGCCAGGCCCGTAAGGACGCCGAGCTCACCGCGTCCGCCGACTCCGTCCGCGCCTACCTCAAGCAGATCGGCAAGGTCGCGCTCCTCAACGCAGAGGAGGAAGTCGAACTGGCCAAGCGCATCGAGGCCGGCCTGTTCGCGGTCGAGAAGATGCGCGAGTCCGCGGAGAAGGGCGAGAAGCTCCCCGTTGCGCAGCGCCGCGACATGACGTGGATCTGCCGTGACGGTAATCGCGCCAAGAATCACCTCCTCGAGGCAAACCTTCGTCTCGTCGTCTCCCTCGCCAAGCGCTACACCGGTCGTGGCATGGCTTTCCTGGACCTCATTCAGGAAGGCAACCTCGGTCTGATCCGCGCGGTCGAGAAGTTCGACTACACGAAGGGCTACAAGTTCTCGACGTACGCCACGTGGTGGATCCGACAGGCGATCACCCGGGCCATGGCCGACCAGGCCCGCACCATCCGAATTCCGGTGCACATGGTCGAGGTCATCAACAAGCTGGGCCGTATCCAGCGCGAGCTGCTCCAGGATCTGGGCCGCGAACCCACCCCTGAAGAGCTGGCGAAGGAAATGGACATCACGCCGGAAAAGGTGCTGGAGATCCAGCAGTACGCGCGTGAGCCGATCTCGCTCGACCAGACCATCGGTGACGAGGGCGACAGCCAGCTCGGCGACTTCATCGAGGATTCCGAGGCGGTCGTCGCCGTGGACGCCGTGTCGTTCACGCTGCTCCAGGATCAGCTGCAGTCGGTTCTCGAGACGCTGTCCGAGCGCGAGGCGGGCGTGGTTCGACTGCGATTCGGCCTCACCGACGGTCAGCCCCGCACGCTCGACGAGATCGGTCAGGTCTACGGTGTCACGCGCGAGCGGATCCGTCAGATCGAGTCCAAGACGATGTCCAAGCTGCGGCACCCGTCGCGTTCTCAGGTACTGCGCGACTACCTGGACTGATTCGTTCGCTCCACCTCCAACAACGACCGCCGATCACGTGATCGGCGGTCGTTGTTCTGTGCGCGGGCGTCACACCTGCGGCACCCCGAACGTTCCGTCCGGCCCCGGCCGATAGTCGAGCACTGCCGTGACGGCCGCGATCGGAAGCGGTCCGTACAGGTGCGGAAAGCGCATGGACTCCGGATCGGACGGTACCCCCGGTTCCCACCGAACGGGTGCAGTCAGACGAGTCGGATCGACACGCAGCAGAACCAGATCCGTGCGGCCCGGGAAGAGCCGGTTCGCCGGCAAGTGCACTTGCTCGGGTGTGGACAGATGCACGAAGCCCACGGATTCGTACGAGTCCGGGGTGTAGTCGGCCCGACCACGCATCGCGAGCCACTCCCCTGCCGTACAGATGTGAACGAGGTCGTCCTGCTTGCTGGTCACATGTCCATTCTGCCGTGTCGTGCGCGGGTCAGGGCGGCGGAATGTCGGCAACGCCCCGATCTCTTCGGGTCGGCAGCCCACCGACCACGACTGCCACGATGACGGCCAGGATTCCGAGAGCCTCGTACGTCGTCGGAATCTGAGTCAGCACCACGGCACCGACCACCGTCGCCGTTGCCGGAAGCAGAGCCAGCAACAACGCGAAGCGGGCCCGGCCCACTCGCACCAGGACGTACTGATCGAGAACGTAGGGAACCACACTCGACAACAGCCCGACGCCCAAACCGAGAACCCAGATCCGCCAGTCTCCCAACGCATTCGGGTGCGCGACCGCGAACGGCCCGAACAAGGGAACGGCCAGGAGCACGGACGCGATTGCGAAACCGGCAGCCATGTCGTCGAGTCCCTGGCCTGCGTCGGCAACCGACTTGCCCAGCACGATGTAGGCAGCCCACAGCGCCGCCGAGCCCAGCGCGAACGCGATCCCGACCAACCCCACCTCGCCGCCCTCGAACTGCGCAGAGGCGATGGCTCCGACGCCGGCCACCACCAGCAGCAGCGCGCACACGTCGGCAGGCCTTCTGGACCCGGCAGCGGCGACCGCGATCGGTCCGAGAAACTCGATGGCCACGGCCGCGCCGAGCGGCAGCCTGGCGATCGCCTCGTAGAACATCGCGTTCATGCCGATCGTCGCGCCGCCGAACGCGGCGGCCGTGATCGCCCGACGCACGGTCCATGCGCCGGCACCGGCCCGACGCCGCCACGGCCGCCGCCAGAGCACCAACACCAGCGCCGCACCGAACCCGCGCAGCCACGCCACCGCGGCCGGGTCGACGGTGTCGAACAGGAACACACCGATCGCCGCACCGACGTACATGCACAGCGCACCGATCACGAACAGCGAGGGGATACCCAGCTTCGATGCGCCGGAGAGCGAAGTAGAAGTCGAAGCCACACCGGCGACCCTACTGCCGCGGCACGGGCGAACTCCGATCAGCTGTCAGCGAACACCGTCGACGGCGTTCCTGCTCGTGAACGATGTTTCGTGTTAGTGACAACACAAAGAAACGCGCTCGGGAACAACGCATGACCGCCATACGTCTGACAGAGTGAACGGACCGCGCCATACCGACGCGGCGGACCGGCCCCAGGCGAACGGGACAACCCGCAAGCCAGTACGGAGGAGTCATGCCCGGAACATTGACCAGCCCACAATTGACAGCAGCGGACCGGTGCGACCGGTGCGGTGCAGGGGCTCGCGCGCGTGTCGTGCTCTCGACCGGTGGAGAACTTCTCTTCTGCGGTCACCACGCCACCGAGCACGAAGCCCGTTTGCGTGAAGTGAACGCAACGGTGATGACCGAATCGGACTCCACGGTGTAACCCACCTTTTGTGTCGGGGAAAAACAGGTTCGCCACGATCGACGAACACAACGACGAAGACGGACGGTCACCAGACCGTCCGTCTTTTTCGTGCCCGGACCCGCCGGGGATCTCTACATCTTCCGCAACTGCGCGATTCGCTCACCCAACTGATCCGCCGACGCCATCGCCGTCGGCGGGCCACCACAGATTCGTCGCAGATCGCCGTGAATCACCCCGTGCGGCTTCCCCGTGCGGTGGTGGTACACCGCAACCAAACTGTTCAGTTCACGCCGCAGACCGGCCAACTGGCCCGCACTGGTGGCCCTGTCGTTGACGACGGCAGGTGCCGGAACCGCCGGTCCGGCGGCCGGCTTGTCGATCTGTTCCTGTTGGCGCTGGCGCAGCAGGTCGCGCATCTGCGTCGCGTCGAGCAAACCGGGCAGACCGAGATAATCGGCTTCCTCGTCGCTGCCCGAGAACGTCGCGGTACCGAACGACGAACCGTCGTAGATCACCTGGTCCAGTTCCGCATCCGCGCCCAGCGAGGTGTACGCCTTCTCCTCCTCGCCCAGCTCGTCCTTCTGCTTGTTGGCGTCGGCCAGCAACTCGTCGTCGAAGCCGTCCTTCTCCCGATGCGGCTTGCCGAGGATGTGATCGCGTTGCGCCTCGAGCTGCGACGCGAGATCCAGTAGCACCGGTACCGACGGCAGGAAGACGCTCGCCGTCTCACCCTTGCGCCGAGACCGCACGAATCGGCCGATGGCCTGCGCGAAGTACAACGGGGTCGACGCACTCGTCGCGTAGACACCGACGGCCAGACGCGGAACGTCGACGCCCTCGGACACCATGCGGACGGCAACCATCCACCGCTGGTCGCTCTTGCCGAACTCGGCGATGCGAGCAGAGGACGTGGGGTCGTCCGAGAGCACGATCGCAGGCGTCTCCCCCGTGATCACCTCGATCAGTTTCGCGTAGGCCCGCGCCACCGTCTGATCGGTCGCGATGACCAGACCGCCGGCATCGGGCATGCCGCCTGCGCGCAGTTGCGCGAGCCGGGTGTTGGCCGCCAACAGCACCGCAGGCATCCAGTCGCCCTGCGGATCCAGAGCGGTGCGCCATGCCCGCGCGGTCTGTTCGGCATTGAGCGGCTCCCCCAGCCGAGCGGTATATTCCTCGCCTGCGCTGTCCCGCCAGCGCGCCTCACCGGAGTACGCGAGGAACACGACCGGACGGACGACGCCGTCCGCGAGAGCATCGGAGTAGCCGTACGCGTGATCGGCCTTGGACCGCATCAACCCGTCCTGATCGGGTTCGTAGTTGACGAACGGGATGGGACTGTCGTCGCTACGGAACGGCGTACCGGTCAGTGCGAGACGTCGGGTGGCGTCTCCGAACGCTTCGCGAATTCCCTCACCCCAGCTCTTCGCGTCGCCGCCGTGGTGGATCTCGTCGAGAATCACGAGGGTCTTGCGTGATTCGGTGCGCACTCGATGCTTGAACGGGTGCGAGGCGATCTGCGCATACGTCACGACCACGCCGTGATAGTCGCTCGACGTCTGACCGGTCGAGTTCGAGAAGCGCGAGTCCAAGGCGATTCCGACCCTGGCGGCCGACTCCGCCCACTGGTGCTTGAGGTGTTCGGTGGGCGCAACGACCGTCACCTGGTCGACGGTGCGATGCGCGAGCAGCTCCGCGGCCACCCGGAGGGCGAAGGTCGTCTTGCCTGCGCCGGGCGTCGCGACCGCGAGGAAATCCTTGGGCGAGGCGACGAGATACTTCGTCAACGCCCGTCGCTGCCACGCACGCAGCGGTGCGCCCCCGATCGCGGGAGCGGCAGTCTGCTCGGTGGACGGTGGTGTGGGATCGAACATGTCAGCGCTCACTGGCCGCCGGTTCCTGGCATCGATGTAAATTCCTCGCGCTCTCGGTAGCCCTGCAGTGTCCGCGGAGGAGCCTATCTCTCCGCACCGACCGATCCCACATCGCTGGGGTGAGTCGGATGCGACACGGCGAGTCGGCTGTTAGGCGAAGTCGCCTGTCGTCAGGAATGCTGGAGGAACCATGAGCGAGTCTGCAGGCGGAACTCCACCACCGGAACGGTTGTCGGCGAAAAGGCCGATACACGCCGCGTGGAAAGTGACTCTGCGCACTCTGAGCAAGGCATGGGACGACTCGATCTTCAGCAAGGCCGCAACGGCCGCGTTCTGGCAGACGTTGTCGCTGCCACCGCTGTTGCTCGGCGTGCTGGGCAGCCTGGGACTCGTCGGCGGATGGTTCGGACCCAACACCGTCGAGATCATCGAGTCCAAGATCATCACGTTCAGCAACACCCTCTTCAGCGGTAGCGTCGTGGACCAGATCATCGCTCCGACGGTCAAGGACGTTCTCGCCCAAGGAAGCGGGGAGATCGTGTCCGTCGGCTTCCTGCTCTCGTTGTGGGCCGGGTCCTCTGCGATCTCGACGTTCGTCGACTCCATCGTCGAAGCGCACGGTCAGGCCGACGCACGACATCCCGTCTGGCAGAGGTTCTTCGCGCTGCTTCTCTACGTGGGTTTCCTGGTGATCGCGGTCTTCGTGCTTCCGCTCGTCGCACTCGGACCGGTGTACGTGCAGCAGATCCTGCCCGACTCGTGGATCACCGTGGGCAGCGAGGTCATCGACTTCTTCTACTATCCGGCCGTCGGGCTCCTGCTGATCATCGGTTTGACCACGCTGTACAAGGTGGCCCTGCACACCTCGCTGCCCTGGCATCGCCTCCTCGGCGGAGCTCTGCTGGCCGGGGTGTTCTTCATGATCGCGAGCGCGGTACTGCGCCGGTACCTCGGCTGGGTGACGAGCACCGGATACACCTACGGCGCGCTGGCGACGCCCATCGCGTTCCTGCTGTTCACGTTCTTCCTCGGCTTCGCCGTCGTTCTCGGTGCCGAGTTCAACGCGACGATCCAGGAGTTCTGGCCCGCCCGGGCGACACGAATGGACCAGATGCGGGAGTGGATCGCGGCGCAGGCCGCCACCGACGACAAGCCGTCGGGACCGGTGACCGCCGTCGCCCGACGGCTGGCCACGGGGCCGATCAAACTGACCGGCGACCGAGCCCGTTCGGATCGACCGGAACCGACCCAGGACCGGCACCCGGGCGACGGTGCTCAGTCGCCTTTCTTGAGACCCTCGTAGACCTTCTTGCAGTCCGGGCACACCGGTGATCCGGGCTTCGCGGACTTGGTGACGGGAAACACCTCACCGCACAGCGCGACGACGTGTGTACCCATCACCGCGCTCTCGGCGATCTTGTTCTTCTTCACGTAGTGGAAGAACTTCGGCCGGTCGTCATCGGTGGTTTCGTCCGGTGCGATATCGGGACGGTCCTTCGTCTGAGTGCTCATGAACACAGATTAATCCGTGCGTCCACAGCACGGGGTAACCGGTTCCACAGCTCGTCGTATGCATTCTGTGAGCAGTAGTGCCACAGTGGAGGTATGACGAGAACCCCAGGGTTCGACGGAAGCGCGTACAGCGACTCGCCGGATGGGCCCGTCCTGATCACCGAGGCGCAGCAATCGGTCGAGGAGCAGCACAAAGCTCGCGTCCGCAAATACATGTTCATCATGTCGTTCCGCATCCCGGCGCTGGTGTTGGCTGCCATCGCGTACGGGATGTGGATGAATCCGTGGATCTCCATGGCGATAGTCGGAGCGTCCATCCCACTGCCGTGGATGGCGGTGCTGATCGCCAACGATCGGCCGCCCCGCACCAAGGACGAGATGAGCCGATACGACTACCGGACCGTGGACAGGCCGCAACTGGAATCGAGCAACCACCGCGTGATCGAACCGGGCGACGACTGACGCCCCGGCCGTCGCCGGTGCGACACTTGCGTCGTGACTGCACCGAATCCCACGTCCCCGCTCACCGTCGCCTGCTCCGGTCTTCGTGAGGCCTTCGAGCGGGCGGGATACGACGCCGACGGCGTACTGACACTGCTCGGCGAGGACGCCCACGCTGCCCTCGGTCGCAGCGAACCGGTGCCGGTACGCAACGCCAGTCAGGACGGGGGTGCGCTGGGTGTTCTGGTACGCCTGTTCCTTCTAGTCGACGACTGCCCCGAGTCCGACGTCGCCGACGCCATCGCGCCACTGACGGTCGCCGACGCCGTCGCAGCCGGAATTCTCTCTCGATCGGGATCGACGGTGCGGACGCTGCTCGACATTCGGCCTCTCGACGCCGGCCACGGGACTCGGTGGATCGTCTCGGATCCCGACGGCAGCATGCGCGCCGCCGAGACCGCTCCCGATCACGTGCTCGGCGTCGGACAGGCTTCCCTGTCTCTGTTGCGCGGAACGCCCACGTCCCCGGCGACCAGTGTTCTCGACGTCGGTACCGGCTGCGGCGTCCAGGCCGTACACGCCTGCGGCTACGCAGAGCAGGTGACCGCGACCGACATCAGTCCGCGATCGATGGACCTGGCTGCGGCGACGATGGCGCTCAACAACCTCGACGTCGAGTTGCTGCACGGTTCCTGGTTCGAGCCCGTCGCCGGGCGTCGGTTCGATCGCATCGTCGCCAACCCGCCCTTCGTCGTCGGCCGCGCCGAAGTGCAGCACTCGTACCGCGATTCCGGCCTCGACCTCGACGGAGCGAGCGCTCTGATGATCGGCCGAGCCCCGGACCACCTGACGCTCGGCGGTACTGCGGCGATCCTGGCGTCCTGGGTGCACGTCCGCGGCGAGGACTGGCGCGCGCGGGTGGCGTCGTGGCTGCCTGCGCACGGCATCGACGCCTGGGTCGTCGAGCGTGACGTCGCCGATCCCGCGCTCTACGTGGGCACGTGGATGCGCGACGGCGGACTCGATCCACGCGATCCCGACGCGGCCGCGGTGGCACAGTCCTGGCTCGATCACTTCGCCGCCGCCGACGTGGAAGGAATCGGCTTCGGGTTCGTATATCTCCGCAGAACGGACGAGCCCACCGATCTTCTCGCGGAGGAACTCACCCATGGCTTCTCCGACCCGCTCGGCAACGAATCGATCGAGTACTTCGCGCGGCTGGACTGGCTGCGGGAGCACGACATTCTCGACTCGGTGCTCACCGTCGACCCGAACACCGCGCTCGAACGCGTCTACCTTCCCGGCGAGGAGGGCTGGGCCGAAGTGGCGGTGCGGGTCCATCGCGGGAACGGCCCGCAGTGACAGCACGACATCGACGAACTCGGTGCGGCTCTGCTCGCCGGGCTGCGACCCGACGGTCTACCGGTCGGTGAACTGGTGGAGTTGCTCGCTGCTGCGCACGGCGAGGACGCCGAGGAACTGGCAGTGCATGCGGTGACGATGATGCAGGGTCTCGTCCGGCACGGGTTGGTTGTGCCGGCTCGATGAGTCGCCGACATCGACCCGGGAGAGCGCGCGTTCCCGGCGGCTTCACTTCTCAGCAACTTCTCAGGACGAACATGACGTAATCCCTGGTCACGCGGGTATCCACGGGATCGGCGTGGGAACTTATCGGAGTCTCCCAAGCGTTGAGCCTTGTGAGACACCACCGACCAGGAGGCAAGTCATGACCAGCCCCAGCACAACGATTCGTCCGCGGCCAACCGATGCCGATCTGGACGCTCAGAGCCCAGCAGCCGATCTCGTTCGCGTGTATCTCAACGGCATCGGCCGCACCGCATTGCTGACGGCTGCCGAAGAGGTCGATCTGGCCAAGAGGATCGAGGCCGGTCTCTACGCGAAGCAGGTTCTCGAGAACACGAAGCGACTGAGCGCGGTCAAGAAGCGCAACCTCGCCATCATCGTTCGCGACGGAAGTGCTGCGCGTAGCCACCTGCTCGAAGCGAACCTTCGCCTGGTCGTGTCTCTCGCCAAGCGGTACACCGGTCGCGGTATGCCCCTGCTCGACCTGATCCAGGAGGGCAACCTCGGACTCATCCGCGCGATGGAGAAGTTCGACTACGCCAAGGGCTTCAAGTTCTCGACCTACGCGACGTGGTGGATTCGTCAGGCCATCACCCGCGGCATGGCAGATCAGAGCCGTACGATCCGGCTGCCAGTCCACCTGGTCGAACAGGTCAACAAGTTGGCCAGGATCAAGCGTGAGCTGCATCAGCAACTCGGCCGCGAGGCAACGGACGAGGAACTGTCGAGCGAATCGGGCATCGCGGTGGAGAAGATCGCGGACCTGCTCGACCACAGCCGTGACCCGGTCAGCCTGGACATGCCGGTCGGCAGCGACGAGGAAGCGCCTCTCGGCGACTTCATCGAGGATTCCGAGGCGACGTCCGCCGAGAACGCCGTCATCGCCGGCCTGTTGCACAGCGACGTCCGTGTGGTCCTCGGAACTCTCGACGAGCGAGAGCAGCAGGTCATCCGTCTGCGCTACGGCCTGGACGACGGACAGCCCCGCACCCTCGATCAGATCGGCAAGCTCTTCGGGCTCTCCCGCGAGCGTGTCCGCCAGATCGAGCGCGAGGTGATGGTCAAGCTTCGGCAGGGCGACCGCGCCGAGAAGCTGCGGTCCTACGCCAGCTGAGCACAGCCACCGACCGGTGGAGCAGCGGTGACCGTCCCCGTTCGCTCCACCTCACGCGGTAGCCGGGCCGACGTTCTCTCCCCCTCGGAACGTCGACTCGGCTGCCGCTTTGTCGTGGCCCGTCCGCTCAGCGCAGGCGACGCGGACCCAGATCGGCCTTGGTGGGCTCGGGCCCGATGCGCACCCGGGCGTCGGTGATCTGCGCGCCGTCGGCGGAGGCCAACACCGGCTCGCAGGAGATTTCGCGAATGTCGGCGATGTCCTCTGCCAGAGCAGAAATACGCTGAACGAGGTCGATCAGGGCATTCTTGTTGACGGGCACCGCATTTCGGTATCCGGACAGCAGCGGAGCCGCTTTGGGCGCGTCGATGAGCTGCGCGGCCTCGTCTTCGGTCAGCGGCAGCACCCGGTACGCGCGGTCACCCAACAAGTCCGAGATGACCCCGGCCAGCCCGAACGAGATGAGTGATCCGAACGACGGGTCGTCCTGCACGCGCACGACGCATCCGATGCCCTTGACCGCCATACGCTGAACGTGCAGCAACGGCTCGCCGGAGTCCGCAGCGAGGTTCCGGTACGCCACGCGCACTGCCGAGGCGTCGGCCATGTCCAAGCGCACTCCCCCGAGATCGGGCCGGTGTCGCCACCGCTCCCCGGTCGCCTTCACCGCCACCGGGTAACCCAGTTCGTCCGCCGCGGCGACCGCCTCGTCCTCGTCGGTCACGATTCTGAAGGCCACGACGTCGAGTCCGTAGCAGGACAACAGTTCTGCGGTCTCGAAGTCCGAGAGCCACCGTCCGTGACTGCCCGACGACCGCCATCCTTCCACCAGTCGCTTCGCGCGATCGGAGTCGATGCTCTTGGGACGGACGAGGTTCGACACCGGTCGCGAACGCCACGACGAGTAGCGCCACGCGGCAGCCAGGGCCGCAACCGCCCGCTCCGGACTCGAGTACGACGGCACCGAACCGCGAACGGGATGACCACCCGGTCCGCGTACCGCCAGGACGTCGGGGATTCCTTCGGTGGCCAGGAAAGTCGAGAGCACGGGCTTGTCGGATCCACGAACGGCATTGCCGAGCGCGGCCGCGAACGGTTCGACCTCGACGGCGACCGGAGGCACGAACACGACGATGACGGCATCGATGTCCGACGCGGCCAAGGCCGAGGACACCGCCGCAGCGAACTCTTCGGGACCCGCCTGCGGACCTACGTCGGTCGGATTGCTCGCATGCAGGCCCTTGGCTCGCGCAGCGTCGACGGCCAGCACACCCAGAGCCGTCGAATTTCCCACCACGGCAACCCGCGGGCCGACAGGAAGAGGCTGATTTCCGAACAGGACGGCGCAGTCGAACAGTTCGGAGATGGTGTCGACCTGGATGACGCCGGCCTGCGCGAACAGTGCGCGCACGATCGAGTCGTCGATGTCGGCACCGATCGCGTGGGCGGGCGGCACGGCACCGCGTCCGCTCTTGACCGCGATGATCGGCTTGGTGCGTGCGACCCGTCGAGCGATCCTGGTGAACTTCCTGGGATTACCGAAGCTCTCGAGGTAAAGCAGGATCACCTCGGTGGCCGGATCCGAGTCCCAGTACTGAAGTAGGTCGTTGCCGGACACATCGGCGCGGTTTCCAGCCGAGACGAACGTCGACAGTCCCAGCCTGCGGTTGGCGGCCTCGTCCAGAATCGCGATGCCGAGGGCTCCGGACTGACAGAAGAACCCGACGTTGCCCGGCGTGGGCAGATGCGGAGCCAGGGTGGCGTTCAGACCGAACTCGGGATCGGTGTTCGCCACACCGAGCGCGTTGGGCCCGATCAAGCGCATTCCGTGCGCCCTCGCGGCGAGCACCAGCCTGCGTTCGCTCTCCTGTCCCGCGGGTCCGGTCTCGCCGAATCCGCCCGAGACCACCAGCAACGCTTTGACGCCCTTGTCGAGGCAGTCGTCCAGTACCGCGTCGATCGCATCGGCGGGTACCGCAGCGATCGCCAGATCGACCGGATCCGGGATGTCGTGCACCGTGGCGTAGGCGCGGACTCCGCGGACCGAACGGTGGTCGGCGTTGACGGGATACACCGGGCCGGTGAAGTTGCCCGCCAGCAGATTCGCGAGAACGGCGTTGCCCACCTTGGAGCTGTCCGTCGACGCTCCGATCACGGCGACCGATCGAGGGCTGAGCACGTTGCGCACACTGCGGGCCTCGGCGGCACGTTCACGCGAATTGCGCACCGAGAGCAGCGCTTCGCTCGGGTCGATCGCGAACTCGAGTCGCAACACTCCCCCCTCGAAGGACCTGCTGACCTGATAACCCGCTTCGCGGAAGACGGTGACCATGTTCCGGTTCTCGGCGAGCACCTCGGCGACGAACATGTTCACCCCGTTCTCGGCGGCCGCCCCCGCGAGGTGTTCGAGCAGGATCGGCCCCAGCCCGCGGCCCTGATGCGCGTCGGCGACGACGAAGGCCACCTCGGCGGAATTGCCGTCTCCCTCGGGAAGTCGTTCGTACCGGCCGACCGCGATGATGTCGTCACCGAGCACCGCGACGAACGCGACTCTGTCGTGGTGGTCGACGGTGGTGAAGTTGAGCACGTCACGCTGGGGCATCGTGGGGTAGGGACCGAAATACCGCAGGTACCTCGTCCGCTCGGACAGCCGGCCGTGGAACGCGACGATGCGCTCGGAGTCCGACGGGACGATGGGACGCAGGTGCACCACACCGCCGTCGGCGGTCAGGACGTCGGCAACCCAGTGCCGCGGAAACGACGTCTCCGCTCGCTCCCGTGCCAGGTCCTTCTCGCTCGGCTCCGACGCCGCAACGGCAGGCTCCTCGGCCGAGGGGCTGTCGGTCGGATCAGTCACGCGGGTCCTCCGGATCGAGTCCGAGCAGTGGAAACACTGCTCGACGGGTGGCGATGATCGCCGAATCGACGCGTTCGAGCGCCCTGTCGGTGCCGTCCGCGCCTGCGAGAGACCCACCGGGTCCGTCCCAGGCGGGATAGTCGACGTCTCCCCCGTCACCCATGGTCTGCGGTAGGTCGACGCTCGGTGCCATGGTCCGCACCCGCTCGCGCCACGTGTCCGGCAGCGGAGACATCGGGTCGATGTCGCGGCCGAGCGCGGCAGCGATGAGGTACGTCCAGGACCGTGGAACGACGCGCACCAAGCCGTACCCACCACCGCCGACGGCCAACCACCGACCTTCGGAATGCTTGTCCGCCAGATCGCGCATGGCCAGGAACGCAGCGTTCTGGCCGTCGACGGTCAGGGCGAGGTCCGCGAGGGGATCCTCGCGGTGGCTGTCCACACCGCATTGGCTGACGATGATCTGGGGCCGGAACGCCGCGATCGCGCCCGGCACGATCGCGTGGAACGCGCGCAACCACAACCTGTCCGCGGTTCCGGGCAGCAACGGGACATTGATCGAGCTTCCCTCACCGCGTTCGGTTCCCACCTCGGTGGACCATCCGGTGTTCGGCCACAGCGTCGCCGGATGTTGATGCAACGAGACCGTGAGCACTCTCGGGTCACCGAGGAAAGCCGCTTGAACGCCGTCCCCATGGTGAGCGTCGACGTCGATGTAGGCGATTCGGTCGAACCCGTTGTCCAGCAACCACGAGATGGCGATGGCGGCGTCGTTGTAGACGCAGAAGCCCGATGCCCAGTCGGCCATCGCGTGGTGCATACCGCCACCGATGCTCACCGCGCGTCGAGCGCGACCCGACGCGATCTCGCGGGCGGCGGCCAGCGAGCCGCCGGCGAGCATGGCGCTCGCCTCGTGCATCTGCGGAAACACCGGATTGTCGTCGGAACCGAGTCCGTGGACGACGTCGTCGGGATCGCGCAGGGCCGGGCCCTGAGACGGTGCCTGTTTGACGGCCTCGATGTACGCGCTGGTGTGAAACCGGAGCAACTCCGAATCCGGTGCTGCGGCTGGCTCGACCAATTCGACACCCTCGAGCAGGCCGATGTCGGTGGCGAGCGCCATCGTGAGATCGAGTCGAGTCGGGTTCATCGGGTGGTCGTCGCTCCACCGGTAGCCGAGGTAGTCCGCGCTCCACACGACGATGTCCTCGGGGCGGTTCGGGATGGACGCGGCGGCGCGTGTCGCCTGATCAGACATAGGGACAAAACTACGTTGTCGGGCGGGATGGTGTTGCCGGGTTCCGTTGTTGTCCCCGGAGTCCCCCTGTGAGAAGCCACGGGAAAAGACGTCCACCGTTGTGGTGCGCCGCGCCCGCTGCGACTGGGTGCAGCGCCTATTTCGGGACGCTGACGGTAGGATCGAGCCCGACGAAGGGGTTGAGTGTGAAGGATCTGGTCGACACCACGGAGATGTACCTCCGGACGATCTACGATTTGGAAGAAGAGGGCGTGATTCCGCTCCGCGCGCGAATCGCCGAGCGGCTCGAACAAAGTGGTCCCACCGTCAGCCAGACCGTTGCTCGGATGGAGCGCGACGGCCTGTTGTCCGTCGCGGGCGATCGGCACCTGGAGCTGACCGAGAAGGGCCGAAGTCTGGCGGTTGCGGTCATGCGCAAGCACCGTTTGGCAGAGCGCCTGCTCGTGGACATCATCGGTCTGCGCTGGGAAGACGTTCACGCCGAGGCGTGCCGCTGGGAGCACGTGATGAGCGAGGAGGTCGAGCGTCGTTTGGTGACCGTACTGAACAACCCGACGACCTCGCCGTACGGCAACCCGATCCCGGGGTTGGCCGGACTCGGTCTCGGCCAGTCGACTCTGGCACCGGAGGCTCTCATCCGCCTCACCGACGTTCCGGTCGGCCAACCGACTGCCGTCGTGGTGCGTCGTCTCGCCGAGCACGTCCAGTCCGACCCCGAGGTGATCGCTCAGCTCCGCGAGGCAGGCGTGGTCCCCGATGCTCGCGTTACAGTCGAGGCCAAGCCCGGATCGATCACGATCACGGTGCCAGGACACAGCGGTGTCGACATATCCGAGGAGATGGCGCACGCCGTCCAGGTGAAGAAGGTCTGACCTCCCACCGACGACGGCGTTCGACGCGTGTGAGGGAGAACGAACAGTGAAGCTTCTGGTCACCGGTGGTGCGGGCTACGTCGGCAGCGTCTGCGCGGCCGTGCTCGTCGAGCGCGGACACGAGGTCGTGGTCGTGGACAACCTGTCCACCGGTAACCGGGACGCCGTGCCCGGTGGTGCCACGTTCGTCGAAGGTGACGTCAAGGACGTCGCCGCGGACGTGTTGATCGGCGGCGGCTTCGACGCCGTCCTGCACTTCGCCGCGCAATCTCTGGTGGGCGAGTCGGTGGTCTCGCCCGACAAGTACTGGAGCGGGAACGTCGTCACCTCGCTGGCGTTGCTCGATGCCATCCGAGCATCCGGCACCGCGAAGCTGGTGTTCTCCTCGACCGCCGCCACGTACGGCGAGCCCGAGAAGACTCCCATCACCGAGGACGCACCCACCCGCCCCACCAATCCCTACGGTGCCACCAAACTCGCGATCGATCACGCGATCACCTCGTACGCCGCGGCCTACGGCCTCGCAGCCACCAGCCTCCGGTACTTCAACGTCGCGGGTGCCTACAACGGTTTCGGCGAGAATCGCGTCGTCGAGACCCACCTGATTCCGCTCGTGCTTCAGGTCGCTCTGGGGCAGCGCGAGAAGATCTCGGTGTTCGGCACCGACTGGCCCACTCCGGACGGTACGGCTGTTCGCGACTACATCCACGTCGCAGACCTGGCCGAGGCACACATTCTCGCCGTCGATGCCGCACAACCGGGTGAGCACACCATCTACAACCTCGGCAGCGGCACCGGGTTCTCGGTGCACGAGGTCATCTCGTCCTGCGAGCGCGTCACCGGTCTGCCCATCGCCGTCGAACATGCTTCTCGTCGTGCCGGTGATCCTGCGGTCCTGATCGCCTCGAGTGCGCGTGCGGTCGAGGAGCTGAATTGGACGCCGGAGCTGACCGATCTCGATCGGATCGTGGCCGATGCGTGGACCTTCCTGCAGCAGCTCGGCGATCGGTCGCACGCAGCGCGCTGACCCGCGTTGCCGGCCGATCATCGATGTGCCCGACCGGCCGTCACCGTCGACCGAACGGGTCGCCGGGCAACCGAACTCCGCAGGCGCGCGCGCACGCGAAGCCGCTCTCGGCCACTTCGCGAACGAGTTCGGGACCTGCTCCTGCGCTGAGCGATCGGTCCAGCAGTCGCGCCAGTGAGTAGGTCTCGTCGGCTTCCAGTGCAGCGTCGATCGCGACGCGGGCCATCGGCCCGTCTCCGCGCACGTACGCGCTGAAGGCCAGAAGTGTTGCGGCGACGGCGCGTGCGCCCTTCGGCAGGACGCGGGACATTCTTGCCCAGAACTCTTCGACGAATCCGGCGTCGTCGCCAAGCGTCAACGCCAGCACTGCGTCACGCACCTGGACGTGGCCGATCGCGAGTGCGATGCGAGCGATGTCGGTCGGATCCAATTCGGTGTCGTACGGTCCGCGTGCGATGTACGACAGCACCGAGGTCAAGTCGTCGGTACGAGACCGGGTGCCCTCGCGTCGTTGTCGCGACATCTCGGCCGCCACGGCCCGCACCGTCGCGTCGGGGCCCGGTGCGATGGTCTCGGCGAGCTCGCACCTGGACTTTCGGACGGAGTAGCCGTCGAGCACGCGTGCCACGGTCATCGGAGACGCCGAAGGATCGGATATCAGGCCGTGCCGCTGCGGTCCGCGCAAGGTCCACCACTCGGCGGAATCGGCGATCTCCGACGCCGCGAGGGCCTCGCCGAGCTGCACTCCGAACGATGCGAGTGCGGCGTCGAGTTCGGTCACCAGCGCTTCGACGTCGAGCAGATGAGCTGTTCTGACGGCTCGGTCGAGCCTGTCGTCGACGAACACCGCCATGACCGCGGGGATGTTCTCCCTCGCGCAGTAGCCGGCAAGGTAGCCGATGGCGTCGAGCATCTCCTCGGTCGCGCGGGTACGACCGCCTGCGCGCCGATCGGCGTGTTCGCCTGCCAGGACGAGGTCGTGACGCATCGTGGGTCCGACGCCGGCACCGCCGTCCTGGACCGCGATGAGCACCATCGATCGATGCGGGTGGAATCCGAGCATGGCCGGCACGGCTGCCATCAGGTCGCTCACGTGACCGAGTCGAACGCGATGGCGGGAGTCGAAGTTGTCGTGTGAATTCGTCGGTGTGTGCATACCGGAGAATCCTGGCCGGGGTCCTGACGACCGACGAAGTCCCGACCTGGGCTTTCGAACTGCCCTGTGGAGAACCGGTGTGTTGTGGACCGATCGTGTCGCCGGAGCTGTGGACGACCGATTCGTGTCGGTGCGATCTGCTATCGCTCCGTCAGCTCTGGCCGATCTTCTGGACGGCCGCGGTGAACAGCTCGTCGAGGGTCGTCGCGTCGGGCGTGCCCGAGCCGAACGACATGAACGTGGCCGACACTCGCACCCCGTCGATCTGGGCCATCAACGTCAGCATCGACTGCGTGACGGCGTCGCCGCCTGCTCCCGATGCAACGGTCTGCCGGACGGCCAAGGTGTCGTCCGCGTCGATGGGCGGTGCCGGCGTCAGAGTCGAGGTCACCGTCGAGGTCGCACCGGACTTGGTTGCCGTCACCTCCCCGCACTGTTCGAGCTGCTCCTTGCGCGCCGAGAGCGGTTCGTCCACTGCGGTCAACTCGATCGAGATGGTCGATCGACTGTCGTTGTCGGTTCCGACGATCATGGCCGTTCCCGTCGGGCCGAAGTCCTGGTCGGCAGGCTTGCATCCCGCCGGGCTGACCTCGGCACCGGCCGGTATTCCGCTGAGATCGGGTGCGGCTTGCGAGATCGCCTGCTGGGGCAGAACCAGGGCGTCGTACGGTGCCGGGAAGCTGGACGGGTCGATCAGCAGCGTGTTCAGATCCACACCGGACCGCGACGACGACGTGGCACTGCCTGCGCTGGGTTCAGCGGTGCCCGTGACGGTCGAGCTGCACCCCACCAGTACGAGCGCTCCGATCGCCGCCGACGTGGCAGCGCTGGTCAGGCGGGTTCTCCGTGCGGCGGGGCTCACAAGACGTCCTCTTCGAGTAGGTGGGACGCCGCAGCACTCGCTCCGGCGTCCCACCACTGTCTCATTCCGACCACCTCGAACGCGGCAGGCGACCTACCGCAGTGTCGCGATGTCAGCTTCCGCGGGCGATCCACTCCTCGAGGTGCGGTGCCTCGTCGCCGATGCGCGTGCCGTCGCCGTGCCCGGTGTTGACGCGAGTCTCGACGGGAAGCGCGAAGAGTCGATCACGGATGGACCCGATGATGGTCGGGAAATCCGAGTACGACCGGCCGGTGGCACCCGGACCGCCGGAGAAGAGGGTGTCGCCGCTGAACAACTCCCCCGCCTCCGGCAGGTACAGGCACGTCGATCCCGGTGAGTGCCCGGGTGTGTGCAACGCCAGGATGTCGGTTCCGGCAACGGTGATGCGCTGGCCGTCCTCGAGGGTCGAGTGCCCGACGCCCGGGTGCGTCTGCTCCCACAGCATCTCGTCGGCCGGGTGCAGCAGAATCGGCGCGTCGAGGGTGTCCGAGAGCTCGGGTGCCACGGTCACGTGATCGTTGTGACCGTGTGTGCAGACGACGGCCTTGACCGTGCGACCGGCTACCGCGTCGACGATCGGGGCCGCGGTGTGCGCTGCGTCGACGATGACCACCTCGTCGTCGTCGCCGATCAGCCAGATGTTGTTGTCGACGTCCCAGGTGCCACCGTCGAGACTGAACGTGCCCGAGGTGACCACGTTCTGGACACGGAATCGACCACTCACAGGATCACCACCGACCGCAGCACGGTGCCCTTGTGCATCTTGTCGAACGCGGCTTCGACGTCCTCGATGGTGATGCGTTCGGTGACGAACTTCTCGAGCGGCAGACGGCCCTGCTGGTACAGGTCCACCAACTGCGGGAAGTCGCGCTCGGGCAGGCAGTCTCCGTACCAGGACGACTTCAGCGAGCCACCGCGGGAGAAGAAGTCGATGAGCGGCATCTCGAGAGTCATCTCGGGAGTCGGAACGCCGACGAGCACCACGGTTCCGGCGAGGTCGCGTGCGTAGAACGCTTGCTTCCAGGTCTCCGGACGGCCGACGGCGTCGATCACCACATCGGCACCGAAGCCTCCGGTCAGCTCCTGCACGGCCTCGACGGCGTCGACCACGGAAGAATCGACGGTGTGGGTGGCTCCGAGTTCGAGGGCCCATTCGAGCTTGCCCGGGTCGCGATCGACCGCGATGATCGTCGATGCGCCCGCCAGTCGGGCTCCGGCGATCGCGGCATCGCCGACGCCGCCGCAGCCGATCACGGCCACCGAGTCTCCGCGCGAGACGTTTCCGGTGTTCATCGCTGCCCCGAGCCCGGCCATCACTCCGCAGCCGAGCAGTCCGACGACGGCGGGATCGGCGTCTGCGGCGACCTTGGTGCACTGGCCCTCGTGCACCAGGGTCTTCTCGGCGAATGCGCCGATGCCCAGCGCAGGGGTCAGCTCGGTGCCGTCCTCGAGGGTCATCTTCTGTGCTGCGTTGTGGGTGTCGAAGCAGTACCACGGGGTGCCGCGCTTGCAGGCTCGACATTCGCCGCACACGGCGCGCCAGTTCAGGACGACGAAGTCTCCGACCTCGACGTGCTCGACGCGGTCGCCGATGGTCTCGACGATTCCGGCTGCCTCGTGTCCGAGCAGGAACGGGAACTCGTCGTTGATGCCGCCTTCGCGGTAGTGCAGGTCGGTGTGGCACACCCCGCAGGCCGCGATCTTGACCACGACCTCGTTCGGCCCGGGATCGGGGATGGTGATCGTCTCGATGGAGACGGGCTCGCCCTTGCTCTTGGCAACGACAGCGCGGACCTGCTGCGGCATGTGTTCCTCCACTGTGAATCGGGTGTTTCGTGCTGGGCTCAGCCTCGCACAACGCATCAGTACGTGGCGACATCTGCATGGGTTCGGCCTCCGAATCTCGGAGTTCACAAGGTTGTGACCGGGTGGGCACGCAGTCTTTGCGTGCGAGCGGTACCTATGACGAATGTCTGAACCCATGGAGTACGACCTGGTGGTCATCGGCTCCGGCCCAGGTGGCCAGAAGGCGGCCATTGCGGCTGCGAAGCTCGGCAAGCGGGTGGCGATCGTGGAGAAGGGCCACATGCTCGGCGGGGTCTGCGTCAATACCGGCACCATTCCGTCCAAGACGCTGCGCGAGGCCGTTCTGTACCTCACGGGCATGAATCAACGTGAGTTGTACGGGGCGAGCTATCGGGTGAAGGCCGACATCACTCCGGCCGATCTGTTGGCGCGAACCCAGCACGTGATCGGTAAGGAGATCGAGGTGGTGCGCTCGCAACTGCTGCGCAACCGGATCGAACTCATCACGGGCGTCGGAAAGTTCCTCGACGCGCGCACCATCGTGATCGAGGACGAGTCGCGAGGTGAACGCATCACGGTCAAGGCAGCCAATGTGGTGATCGCGACCGGCACGGCTCCCGCGCGTCCCGCCGACATCGCGTTCGACGATTACCGCGTCCTCGACTCCGACGGGATTCTCAATCTCGAATTCATTCCGGCGTCCATGGTCGTGGTCGGGGCCGGGGTCATCGGAATCGAGTACGCATCGATGTTCGCTGCCCTGGGAACGAAGGTCACCGTTGTCGAGAAGCGCGATTCGATGCTCGACTTCTGCGATCGCGAGATCATCGAGTCGTTGCAGTTCCACCTCCGCGATCTCGCGGTGACGTTCCGATTCGGGGAGGCGGTGACCGCAGTCGACGTCGGCCCGAACGGAACGGTGACCACCCTTGCCAGCGGCAAGCGGATCCCGGCGGAGACGGTGATGTACTCGGCAGGCCGTCAGGGTCTGACGACGGCACTCGAACTCGAGAACGCCGGTCTGGAGGCCGACGCGCGCGGTCGCATCTTCGTCGACGAACATTTCCAGACCAAGGTCGATCACATCTACGCGGTCGGTGATGTCATCGGATTTCCGGCGTTGGCCGCGACGTCGATGGATCAGGGCAGGCTGGCGGCGTACCACGCGTTCGGCGAGTCCAGCGCGAAACTGACCGATGTGCAGCCCATCGGCATCTACTCGATTCCCGAGGTCTCGTACGTCGGAGCCACCGAGGTCGACCTGACGAAGGGATCGATTCCCTACGAGGTGGGGGTGTCGAGGTACCGCGAACTCGCTCGGGGTCAGATCGCCGGCGACTCGTACGGCATGCTCAAGCTGCTCGTCTCCACCGAGGACCGGTCGATTCTCGGCGTACACATCTTCGGGTCGGGTGCGACGGATCTGGTGCACATCGGACAGGCCGTGATGGGGTGCGGCGGCACCGTCGACTACCTCGTCGATGCGGTGTTCAACTACCCCACACTGTCGGAGGCGTACAAGGTTGCCGCCCTCGATGTCACGAACAAGATCCGTGCGCTGGCCAACTTCGACCGCTGATGTCGTCCTCGGCACGAGGGCAACCCGGGACGGGGAATGAACAGCGGTCCACCGGTTGTTCTTTCGGATAGTGAATCGCCACGATCGACGTCGGCGGGTACGGGGCTCGCGCCCAGGATCGGCGTATTCTTACCCGATGCTCGCTTCGAGGTACCTACGAGTCGATCCGAAAGGGGCCCGGCCATGACCGAACAGTCGAAGATGTACGAGCTGGAGTTTCCGGCACCGCAAATCTTCTCCAACGACGGAGTCGGACCCGTCCTCGTGCACGGTCTGGAGGGCTTCTCCGACGCGGGTCACGCAGTGAAGTTGGCGACGACTCATCTGCGCGAGAGCCTGGAGTCGGAACTCGTCGCGTCGTTCGACGTCGACGAGTTGATCGACTACCGGTCCCGTCGTCCGACGATGACGTTCAAGTCCGATCATTTCTCGGACTACGACGCTCCCGAACTGAATCTCTATGCCGTCAAGGACCGCACCGGCACCCCGTTCCTGCTGCTGGCCGGTATGGAACCGGATCTGCGGTGGGAGAAGTTCACCACTGCCGTTCGCTTGCTCGCCGAACAGCTCGGAGTCCGTCGGACCATAGGTCTCGGCTCGATCCCGATGGCCATTCCGCACACTCGGCCGCTCGGTGTGACGGCCCACGCCAGCGACAAGGAGCTGGTCAAGGAAGGCAACAGCTGGGCAGGTGACCTGCAGGTGCCCGGCAGCGCGTCGTCCCTGCTCGAGCTCAGGATGGCGCAGCACGGTCACGAGTCGATGGGCTTTTCGGTGCACGTACCGCACTACCTCGCCCAGACGGACTACCCCGGTGCAGCCGAAACGCTGCTCGAGAACGTCAGCGAAGCCGCCGAGTTGGACCTGCCGCTGGCCGCGCTGGGTGAAGCTGCCGCACGGGTTCGGGAGCAGGTGAACGAGCACATCACCGGAAACGAAGAAGTCCAGTCGGTGGTGCAGGCACTCGAGCGTCAGTACGACACCTACGTGGCCGCGCAGGAACAGCAGTCGACGCTGCTGGCCAGCGACGAGCCACTGCCGAGCGGCGACGAGCTCGGGGCCGAGTTCGAGCGCTTCCTCGCGGAGCAGGCCGGTCTCGACGAGGGAGAAGACACCACCGAGCAGTAGCAGTGTGAGCGGTCACAGAAGATGATCGCTCGGGCGCGCACATCGGACAGTTCGGGCGGATCGAAACATACCTGTAACCGCAAATACGCCCGATGTTCTGCCCCGAGCGTCATCTCGTGCAAGAGTCGTACCAACACGTACTCGGGTACGTACGTCCACACACTCGTGCACGGCGTCGCCGTCGTGTGCCGCCTCGCGCGGTGCACCAGGGAATTTCAGGAGGCGCAGATGAGCACCAATCCGCGCAGTCGCAAGCTCCGCCCGGTTCCCGACGAAGAGCCACGGCTGATCTTCCGGACCATTCACGGATACCGGCGGGCGTTCCGCATGGCCGGTGAAGGACCGGTCCTGTTGTTGATCCACGGGATCGGCGACAACTCCGAGACGTGGAACGAGGTGATCCCGCACCTCGCGAAGAACTACACCGTCATCGCTCCGGATCTGCTCGGGCACGGTCGCTCGGACAAGCCCCGTGCCGACTACTCCGTCGCCGCGTACGCCAACGGCATGCGTGACCTGCTCTCGGTGCTGGGCATCGAACACGTGACCGTCGTCGGACACTCACTGGGCGGCGGGGTCGCCATGCAGTTCGCCTACCAGTTCCCGGGCATGGTCGACAGGTTGGCTCTGGTGTCCTCCGGTGGCGTCACCAAGGACGTTCATCCCCTTCTTCGACTGGCATCCATGCCGTTTCTCAGCGAGGCGGTCAAACTGCTCCGCCTGCCCGGTGCCATCCCCGCGGTGAAGTTGGCGGGCAGCCTCCTGAGCACACTGCACAGCTCTCCCCTGCGTCCCGGGTCGCTCCTGCACGACACTCCGGATCTGATCCGAGTGCTGAGCGAGCTTCCGGCCCCGACGACGTACGAGGCGTATCTGCGGACCCTGCGCGCCGTCGTGGACTGGCGCGGCCAGGTGGTCACGATGTTGGACCGGTGTTACCTGACCGAGAATCTGCCGGTGCTGCTCGTCTGGGGTGATCAGGACTCGGTGATTCCGGTCAGTCATGCGCACCTCGCTCACTCGGCCATGCCCGGTTCCACATTGGAGGTGTTCGAGAATTCCGGACATTTTCCGTTCCGAGACGACCCGATGCGCTTCCTGCAGGTCGTGGAGGACTTCATCGATTCCACCCCGTCGTTGACGTTCGACGAAGTGCGGTGGCGCAACCTGCTCATCACCGGTGTCGGCGAGGACATGATCACCGGCAGCGCGAGTACGCGACTGGCAGTGCTCGGAGCCATGGGCTCGGACGAACGCAGCGCCACCTGACGCATCGCCGGACCCCGCCCGGCGCGGTGTCGATGCGGGTCCGGCCGTCGATCCCACATAGCCTGTAGAGGTGCTTCTCACCGAACTGATTCCCGATACCGCCGCCGCTCGGTCCGACGGCGTCGACCCGGACGTCCTGTTCGACACGTTCACCACCTGGACTGCCGATCGCGGTCTGACCCTGTATCCCGCGCAGGAGGAAGCTCTCATCGAGCTGGTCTCCGGCTCCAACGTCATCCTCGCGACGCCGACCGGATCGGGTAAGTCGATGGTGGCCATCGGAGCCCACTACGCCGCGATGGCCGCGGGCATACGCAGCTTCTACACCGCGCCGATCAAGGCACTGGTCAGCGAGAAGTTCTTCGCTCTATGCGAGATCTTCGGTGCTCAGAACGTCGGCATGATGACGGGCGACGCGTCGGTCAATTCCGGAGCCCCGATCATCTGCGCCACCGCCGAGATCGTCGCGAACCTCGCCCTGCGTCAGGGCCGCGGCTCCGACATCGGCCAGGTGATCATGGACGAGTTCCACTACTACTCCGAGCCCGATCGGGGGTGGGCCTGGCAGGTGCCGTTGATCGAATTGCCGCACGCCCAGTTCCTGTTGATGTCCGCGACCCTGGGCGATGTCTCGTTCTTCCGGGACGATCTGACCCGGCGCACCGGACGCACGACCACCGTCGTCTCGGGCTCCGAACGTCCGGTTCCGCTGATGTTCTCGTACGTCACCACTCCGATCAGCGAGACCATCGAAGAACTGGTGGAAACGCATCTCGCGCCGGTGTATGTCGTACATTTCACGCAGGCCGCGGCACTCGAACGAGCCCAGGCGCTGACGAGCGTCAACGTCGCGTCCAAGCAGGAGAAGGCCGAGATCGCCGAGGCCATCGGTGCCTTTCGCTTCACCACAGGTTTCGGGAAGACCCTGTCGAGACTGGTTCGGCACGGCATCGGGGTGCACCACGCCGGCATGCTTCCCAAGTATCGACGGTTGGTCGAGAAGCTGGCGCAGGACGGTCTGCTCAAGGTGATCTGTGGAACGGACACGTTGGGGGTGGGCATCAACGTTCCCATTCGCACGGTGTTGTTCACCGGACTGACCAAGTACGACGGCATCCGCACCCGCAAGCTTCGGGCCCGCGAGTTCCATCAGATCGCGGGACGCGCGGGCCGAGCCGGCTACGACACCCTCGGCACCGTCGTGGTGGAGGCCCCCGAACACGACATCGAGAACGCGCGTCTGGTGGCCAAGGCCGGCGACGATCCGAAGAAGCTCAAGCGTGTGCAGCGCAAGAAGGCACCCGACGGTTTCGTCTCGTGGGGTGAGCCGACATTCGAGCGGATCATCGCCGCCAGCCCGGAGCCGCTCACGTCCCGGTTCTCGGTGAGCAACGCGATGTTGCTCAATGTCATTGCCCGGCCGGGCAATTGCTTTCATGCCATGCGACACCTGCTCGAGGACAATCACGAGACCCGGCCCGCTCAGCGCAAGCACATCTTACGGGCGCTCTCGCTCTACCGTGGTCTGGTCGATGCGGGCATCGTCGAGCAACTCGACGAGCCGGACGCCGACGGTCGACATGCTCGACTGACGGTGGACCTGCAACCGGACTTCGCGCTCAATCAGCCGCTGTCGACGTTCGCGGTCGCGTCCTTCGACCTGCTGGACGCCGAATCACCGACCCATGCCCTCGATGTGGTGTCGATCATCGAATCGACCCTCGACGATCCGCGTCAGATCCTCATGGCACAGCAGCACGCCGCGCGCGGCGAAGCGGTGTCGCAGATGAAGGCCGACGGCATCGAGTACGACGAGAGAATGGAGCTGCTCGAGGAGGTCACGTGGCCGAAACCTCTTGCAGAGCTGCTCGTTCCGGCATTCGAGATCTACCGCGGCACCCATCCGTGGCTCTCCGAGGTCGGCCTGTCGCCCAAGTCCGTGGTCCGCGACATGGTCGAGCGCGCGATGACGTTCGCAGAATTGATCAGCCACTACGGTCTGATGCGGTCCGAGGGACTCGTCCTGCGGTATCTCGCCGACGCTTATCGCACACTGCGCCAGACGGTTCCGCCGGAGTCTCGAACCGAAGAGGTACAGGACATCACCGAGTGGCTGGGTGAGCTCGTTCGGCAGGTGGATTCGAGCCTGCTCGACGAGTGGGAGAACCTCACCGATCCCGGTGCCGAGCCGGAAGCGCTCGTGGAGGCGTACGGATCCGACGTGCCGCGTCCGATCTCGGCCAACCCGCGAGCCTTCCGAATCCTCGCGCGCAATGCGATCTTCCGCCGCGTGGACCTGGCGGCGCGCCGACAGTGGAACACGCTCGACGACCTCGACGACGGCCCGGACTGGGAGGCCGAACTCGAACCGTTCTTCGCCGAATACGGCTCGATCGGAACCGGCCCGTCGGCCCGTGGCCCCGCATTGTTCACCCTGAACGTCGGTGCGGAGTCCACGACGGTGCGTCAGGTGTTGGAGGACCCCGACGGGGACCACGGCTGGTCGCTCGACGCCGTCGTCGATGTGCCCGAGTCCGATGCGGCAGGCGAGATCGTGTTCGACGAGATCGTGATCACGCCCGGCTGAGGCCATCTGCTTGGCCGGCACGAACCTCGGTGGCGAGAAGACTTGCCAGCGCCCGGTATTCGGCCGAGCGCGCACTCGTGGATCGGTGCACGAGACCGATCGTGCGGCCGGGAGCCGGGTGTGCGAATTCCGCGGTGGACAGGCCCGCACGAGCGACCTCGACCTCGACGGCGCTGCGCGGCAGCAGCGTCAGACCCAGCCCGCCTGCAACGCACTGCACCACCGTGGTCAACGACGCCGCCCGGGTAGAGCTCGCGTCGGGTGCGATGTCGACCGAGCGGCACAGGTCGAGGGTCTGCTCGCGCAGGCAGTGCCCCTCGTCGAGCAGGAGCAGAGGCAGGCCTCGGAGGTCGGCGACGTCCAGATCCCGCCGCCCCGCCAGTGGGTGCTCGGCAGGTAACGCGAGCACGAAATCCTCGGTGTACATGGATATTTCGATCAATCCCGGGTCGGCGAGGGGCAGCGCGAGAACGGCGACGTCGAGGTCACCGGAGCGGAGTGCGTCGAGCAGTCGGGCGGTGTGATCCTCCACTATCCTCGGCACGAGGTCGGGGTACTCGGCGCGTACGGCCGGGAGTACTGCCGGGAGCACGTACGGTGCCACGGTCGGAATGATTCCGAGCCTGACACCACCGGTCAGGTGGCCACCCAATCCTGCTGCGGTAGCGACGAATCCGTCCACCGCGTCCAGTGCCGCGGTGGCCCGAGCGAGCAACTGACCGCCGGCAGGCGTCAACAACACCCGGCGAGTGCTGCGCTCGATCAGCTGCACTCCCAGCCCCTTCTCGAGCGCAGCAAGAGCCTGCGACAGCGAAGGCTGGGTGATACTCAGTTGCGCTGCGGCAGAACCGAAGTGGCGATGACGTGCGATCGCTGCGAACGCCCGCAGATGCGACAGGGTCGGCTGATAGCTTCGATCGGTCACGCCTATCAGTGTAGTGCCACTCATCACGTTTACCTTTGACCACACTTTTGGCACACTCGTACCGGTCGGCCGGGCTCGTACGGCTGCAGTCACGCCACCGACCCCGAACCGCTCACATACGGAACCGACGCGATCATTCGACACGAGGAGACCACATGGCACTGTTGACAATTGGCGACCAGTTCCCTTCATACAACCTGACCGCCGTCATCGGCGGAGACCTGTCCAAGGTGAACGCTCAGCAGCCCGACGATTACTTCACCACCGTCACCAGTGACGATCATGCAGGCAAGTGGCGCATCGTCTTCTTCTGGCCCAAGGACTTCACGTTCGTGTGCCCCACCGAGATCGCCGCGTTCGGCAAGCTGAACGAGGAGTTCGAGGACCGTGACGCACAGGTCCTCGGTGCGTCGGTGGACAACGAGTTCGTCCACTTCCAGTGGCGGGCACAGCACGACGAGCTCAAGACCCTCCCGTTCCCGATGCTGTCGGATCTCAAGCGTGAATTGGCTGCTGCCACGGGTGTTCTCAACGCCGATGGTGTCGCCGACCGCGCCACGTTCATCGTCGACCCCAACAACGAGATCCAGTTCGTGTCGGTCACGGCAGGCTCGGTGGGCCGCAACGTCGACGAGGTCCTTCGAGTTCTCGATGCCCTGCAGTCCGACGAGCTCTGCGCCTGCAACTGGAAGAAGGGTGATCCCACCATCGACGCAGGCGAACTGCTGACGGCGAGCGTCTGACATGACGATCGACAACCTCAAGAACGCCGTCCCCGAGTACGCCAAGGACCTCAAGCTCAATCTCGGTTCCATCGCCCGTTCCACGGTGCTCAGCGAGCAGCAGCTGTGGGGCACGCTGCTGTCGGTGGCGGCAGCGTCGAAGTCCGCGACGACGTTGAAGGAGATCGCCGAGGACGCTGCCGATTCACTGTCGGCCGAGGCGTACAACGCGGCACTCGGTGCGGCGTCGATCATGGGCATGAACAACGTCTTCTACCGAACCAAGGGATACCTCGGCGGCAAGTACGACGATCTGCGCGCCGGCCTGCGCATGAACATCATCGGCAACCCTGGCGTGGACAAGGCCGACTTCGAGCTGTGGTCGCTCGCGGTGTCGGCCGTCAACGGGTGCAACCACTGCCTGGAGGCACACGAGAAGACCCTGCGCGCCGAGGGCGTCGACCGCGAGAAGATCTTCGAGGCCATCCGTGCCGCGTCGATCGTCGCAGGTGTCGCTCAGGCGATCGAAACGGGGCGAATCCTCGACGGTGCCGCCGTCTGAGCGTCGTCTCGCACTGTTCACCGAACGAGGGATCCGCGGCCGCGGGTCCCTCGTTCTGCGTTCGGTACCATCCGGGCATGGCTACCGACATCTCCGTCGTCCGAGTGTTCACCGATGCCGACGGCAGGTTCGGCAACCCCCTCGGCATCGTGGCCGCGGGCGACGTGGACGAGGCCGACAGGCAGCAGTTCGCCGCCGAGCTCGGCTTCAGCGAGACGGTGTTCGTCGATCGCACCGAGTCCGGTACGGCCTCGGCGACCATCCACACCCCCGCCGTGGAGCTGCCCTTCGCCGGACATCCCACGGTCGGACTCTCGTGGTGGCTCCGCGAGCGGGGACATCCCGTCGACGTGCTCACCGTCCCTGCCGGACCGTTGAGCATCCGCTACGACGGCGAGCACACCTGGGTTCGCGCTCGCGTCGACTGGACTCCGCAGTTCACCTTCCATCGGGTTCACGATGCGGCCGAGGTGGCGGCAGCCGATCCGAGTGCCTACGACAGTGGGCACCACTACGTCTGGGCCTGGACCGACGAGGAACACGGCACGCTGCGATCGCGCATGTTCGCACCGATGATGGGTATCGCCGAGGACGAGGCGACCGGTGCTGCCGCCGTCCGGCTGACCGGTGAACTCGGCCGGAGCCTGAACATCGTGCAGGGAGCCGGATCTCGGTTGCGCACCACCATCGGCGACGGCTGGGTGGAACTGGGCGGACGCACCGCGGCGGACGCGTCGATCAGCGTGTGACGGGTACGTCCACTTCGATTTCCTCGCCGAGACGAACTCCGTCGGCCAGTGGCAGTCGGTCGCCGCTCCAGAACTTTCCCGGGTCGAACCAGTTGGCTTTCTTGTTGCCCGTGAGCAGACCCATCGCGTCGTAGGTCATGGCGACCACCTCGGCGCAGTAGGCGGTTTCGAGTGCCGCTCCCTCGCGTCGGTTGCGACGCAGTGCGGGGACTCGGCCCCGGAACCACCGACCGGCGAGCGCCGCAGTGGTCGGGAACGCGGTTCCGTCCATGCGGGCGATCGTGCGCAGCAGGGCGTCCTCCTGCGCAGTCGTCACGGACTCGTCCAATTGCCGCAGCCAACAACGCTGTTCGTACTTCGTGGCCCACTGGGTGACGGCCGCACGCAGATCGTGCAGCTGAACCCCGCGTTGGAAATTTCCGCTCCACATGTCCTGCAACGACTTTCCCAGTTCGGCGTGCCACATCAGCGGAGGCAGGTCGTCGATCACGACGGCCATTCCGACGTGGTTGACGGGACTGTTGGTCAGTGCCTGGATAGCGCGATCGGCGTTCGACTGTCCGCGGAAGATCCAGATGTCGCCCGTTCTGGTGGCCTCGACTGCAGTATCGAGGCTGATTCGCGACGGATTCATGGTCCACACCCTAGATCTCGTGACGGTACGGTGGCCGGATGAACGTGTGGAAGGCCCTCGGTCTCGCCGGGATGGTCGGTGTCGCGGCCACCGGGGCGTTGGTGGTCCGATCCGAACGCAAGCGTCGCGCATACGCGCCCGAGGAAGTACGAGATCGGCTGCACCGGCGCTTCGCCGCCGTCCCCGACGAGCCGCAGCCCGCAGCTGCTGCCCCGCGCTCACGCGGACAGCAGCTGCGCAGCAGGCTCCGGTTCAGCCGAGCGCGCTGAGGATTCGCGCGGCCAGCTCTTCGATCTCGGCATTCGTCATGACGAATGCCGGCGAGATCTGCATCGCCCCCTGACCGGCCGCGCGACTGGACACACCGTGCGCTCGAAGCGTCTTGACGAAGGGCAATGCCTCGGCCGGGTCGGCGAGCTGCACGGCGGCAACCGCACCGATTCCGCTCCGGATCTCCGAGACCCTCTCGTGTGCGGCCAACGGCGCGAGGTGGGTGTGCAACGCCGCCTCGATGCGCTTCGAGTGTGACAGCAGTTCCTCGCGCTCGATGATGTCGAGGTTGGCCATCGCGGCCGCGGCCGCTCCGGCATGGCCACCGTAGGTGTACCCGTGCCGCCACCACACGCCGCCCGCGAAGAACGGCTCGGCGATCGTCGGGGCGATGAACACCGCACCCATCGGTACGTATCCGGACGTGAGCCCCTTGGCGGTGGTCATCAGATCCGGTTCGAGCTCGAATCGAGTGGAGGCGAACCAACTGCCGCCGATACGGCCGAATCCGGTGACGACCTCGTCCGCGACGAACAGTACGTCGTTGTCGCGGCAGATCTGCCGCACCTCGCGCAGGTAGCCCTCCGGTGGGAGGTAGATGCCGCCGGCACCGATCACGGGCTCGCAGAAGAATGCGGCCACGTTCTCGGCACCGACCTCCTCGATCAGTGCCAGCAGCGACTTCGCGTCGTCCCACGCCACCGTTCGGGCGTCGGACATGAGCTCGCCGTAGTGCTCCTTGTTCACCGGAATGCCGGCCAGCGCTGTTCCCGCGACGTGCATCCCGTGGTAGGCCTTCTGCCGGCCGACGATCAGTGTCTTGCTCGGTCGACCCATTTCGACCCAGTAGCGCCGGGCGAGTTTCGCGGCGGTGTCGATGGAGTCCGAGCCACCCGAGGTGAAGAAGATCTTGCTGCCCGGTACCGGGGCGATCGCCGCGAGACGATCGGCGAGTGCCAGTGTGGTCTCGGGTACGAAGTCACCGAAGTTCGAGTAGTGGGCGATCGAGCTCAACTGCGTCGCAACGGCGTCGGCGATCTCCCGACGGCCGTGGCCGACGTTGGTGAACCACAGGCCCGCGGTGGCGTCGAGGTATTCGGTACCCGCGTGGTCGTAGATGTAGGCACCTTCACCGCGGGAGACGACGAACGGGCCGCTGGTCGTGACGGCTCCCATGTCGGCGAAACCGTGCCAGAGCGCGGAAGAGTGTGTGGTTCCGGTGGCAGAAGACATGCGGTACACAGTAGTCACGTGGTTCCGGCCGAGCCCGATCCGTACCTCCACCGTCCGGCGATCCTCCCGAGTGCACCGACCGCGAGAGCCATCAACGCGAAGGCGACGGTGAGAACGAGCAGGCCGATGGCGAGCGCGAGGTAGCCCTGGACGCGTGGGTCGAGGAACGGATAGGGATACCAGTCGACAACGGGCCCACGGACGAGGGTGTAGATCCCGTAGAGAAGCGGAAACAGCAGCCATGTCAGGCTGCGCGATTCCGAGATCTGCCGTCGCGGTGGCGTGAGGATCCAGTCGATCAGCAGGACGACGGGCATGATGCGGTGCACCACGTTGTTCGTCCACGGATCCGCCACGCCCACATCGATGTTGGCGAGCAGTACGGCGTAGATGATTCCGGTGATGACCATGTAGAGGGTGACGGCACCCCGAACGAGCTGCCAGTGCGCTGCGCGTGGATCGACGACGCCGCCGACCAGCAGCACCAGCACCGTCAGCACGTTGCTCATGACGGTGAAGTAGCTGAAGTAGTTGGCCAGCGAGAACGTCGTGGAGGCGAGACCGTCCAGGACGATCGAGATCAGTGCCGAGGCGGTGAGCGCCGCGAACAGTACGCGCAACGTCCTGATCGGTACGGGAGTGCGCGGCTGGACCATCACATCCTGCGAGATGCTCATGTGGCGATCCTGGCACAGTCACGACCTGCATTCGGTGGCACTGCCGAAACCGATATCCTGGGTGAAGTATGTCTACCTCGAACCCGTCCGTTCAGCGTCGCGCTCTCGCCACACGTCTGGCCCAGGTCACCATCCGCGACGAGAACCGGCTGCGGCGGCGATTGGACAAGGCGCGTACCGACGACGCGTTCGCCGCACTCGACCGCGACATCACCCGCGCCGAGACCGTGGTCGCCAACCGCCGCGCTGCGGTGCCCAAGCTCGAATTTCCCGAGTCACTTCCGGTCAGTCTTCGCAAGGACGACATCGCCGCGGCCATCGCCGAGCACCAGGTGGTGATCGTCGCCGGCGAGACCGGCTCCGGCAAGACCACTCAGATCCCCAAGATCTGCCTCGAACTGGGGCGCGGGATCCGGGGCTCGATCGGTCACACACAGCCCCGTCGACTCGCCGCTCGCACCGTGGCCGAACGTATCGCCGAGGAGGTGGGTGAACCACTGGGTGAATCCATCGGCTACAAGGTGAGATTCACCGATCAGTCCTCGGATGCGACCCTCGTCAAGCTGATGACCGACGGCATCCTGCTGGCGGAGATCCAGCGAGACCGGCTGCTCCGCCAGTACGACACCCTGATCATCGACGAGGCCCACGAGCGCAGCCTCAACATCGATTTCATCCTGGGCTACCTCGCGCAGCTCCTCCCCCGCCGACCCGACCTGAAGATCGTCATCACCTCGGCGACGATCGATCCCGAGCGTTTCGCTCGGCACTTCGCGCGCGACGGCGTGCCCGCGCCGATCATCGAGGTCTCCGGCCGCACGTTCCCGGTCGAGATGCGCTACCGGCCACTGACCGTCGACGCCGGGGACACCACGATCGATCTCGACCCCGTCGACGCGACGTGCCAGGCCGTCGACGAGTTGATGGCCGAGGGCGACGGTGACATTCTGGTGTTCCTGTCCGGTGAGCGCGAGATTCGCGACACCGCCGACGCCTTGAACGATCGAAATCTGCGCAACACCGAGATCGTTCCACTCTATGCGAGACTCTCTGCGGCCGAACAACATAGAGTGTTCTCCCCGCACTCGGGCAGGCGCGTGGTGCTCTCGACGAACGTTGCGGAAACATCGCTGACGGTCCCCGGAATCCGCTACGTGGTCGACCCGGGTACCGCCCGAATCTCGCGATACTCGTTGCGTACCAAGGTTCAACGACTTCCCATCGAGCCGATATCCCAGGCATCGGCGCGGCAGCGGGCCGGCCGCTGTGGTCGCGTCGCCGACGGCATCTGCATCCGGCTGTACTCGGAGGAGGATTTCGAGTCACGTCCGCAGTTCACCGAGCCGGAGATTCTGCGTACCAACCTGGCGTCGGTGATCCTTCAGATGACCGCACTCGGGCTGGGCAAGATCGACGCGTTCCCGTTCGTCGAACCACCCGATCCGCGGAGCATCCGAGACGGAATCGGACTGCTCGAAGAGCTCGGGGCACTGAAGCCTGCTACCAAGGACGGCACCGCGGAGCTCACCCCCATCGGCCGGGAACTCTCGGCGCTTCCGGTCGATCCACGGATGGCGCGAATGCTGGTCGAGGCCAACGGCAACGGATCTCTCCGCGATGCGTTGGTGGTCGTTGCCGCGCTATCGATCCAGGACGTTCGGGAGCGGCCGGCAGAGCATCAGCAGGCGGCGGACGAGAAGCATGCGCGCTTCGCGGTGGAGAACTCCGACTTCCTCGCGTACGTGAAGCTGTGGACCTATTTGCGCGAACAGCGGAACGAGTTGTCCTCCAACCAGTTCCGCCGTATGTGCCGCACCGAGTTCCTGCACTACCTACGTATTCGCGAGTGGCAGGATCTGCACGGTCAGCTACGTCAGATCACCCGTGGACTCGGGTGGACGGTTCCCGACGCCGACTCCACCGAGACCGCGCTGCATCAGTCGCTGCTGTCCGGACTGCTCTCGCACATCGGGCTCCGGGAGGGTGACAAGCGTGAGTTCCTCGGCGCGCGTGGGGCTCACTTCGCGATCTTCCCCGGGTCGGGTCTGTTCAAGAAGCCCCCGCGCTGGGTCATGGCCGCCGAATTGGTCGAGACCGGACGCCTGTGGGGCCGGATGGCTGCGCGCATCGAGCCCGAGTGGGCCGAGCGGTTGGCGCCGCACCTGGTCAAGCGGACGTACTCGGAGCCGCACTGGTCCATCAAACGGGAATCGGCGATGGCCTACGAACGGGTGACGCTCTACGGCATTCCGTTGGTGACGCAACGTCCGGTGAACTATCACCGCATCGACGCCGAGGCGTCTCGAGAGCTGTTCATCAGACATGCGCTGGTGGAGGGTGAATGGAAGACCCAGCACGCGTTCTTCCACAAGAACCGGGCGCTGCTCGACGACGTGGGTGAACTCGAACATCGCGCTCGGCGACGAGACATCGTGGTCGACGACGACGCTCTCTTCGACTTCTACGACGCACGTATCGCCCCGGAGGCGGTGTCGGCGCGACACTTCGACACCTGGTGGAAGAAGGCACGCCGACAGGACCCGCACCTACTCGACTTCACCACCGACACCGTCGTCAACTCCGACGCGGCCTCGGTTCTGACCGGCGCGTATCCCGACGCATGGCGACAGGGCGAGATCCAGTTCCCACTGACGTATCAGTTCGAGCCGGGCACCGCGGCCGACGGAGTCACCGCGCGCATTCCGATCGCGCTGCTCGCTCAGGTACAGCCGGTGGGCTTCGACTGGCTGGTCCCGGGAATGCGCGGCGAGCTGGTCACCGCATTGATCAAGACGCTACCGAAGGCACTGCGGCGCAACGTGGTTCCGGCTCCCGACTTCGCGGCCGCGGCGTTGGCGGCCATGAAGCCGCGCGCGGAAACTCTGGTGACGGCGCTGGCCCGTGAGTTGTCCCGGGCTGCCCGGTGCGACATCACGGCGAAGGACTTCGACCCCGCCGCGCTGCCCGAGCACCTGAAGATGACGTTCGCGGCCGTCGACCCGTCCGGAAAGGTGCTGGGCAGCAACAAGGATCTGACTGCTCTTCGGACGAGCCTGTCGGGTGAGGTCGGCCGTCAGGTGGCGAGCGCGGTCGGCGACGCGGAGCGCGCACCCTCTCTGGCCTGGACCTCCGGCACGCTGGGTCGGTTGGAGCCGACGGTGACTCGGCAGGTCGGTGGACAGAAGGTCACCGGCTATCCGGCGCTGGTTCCGGAAGGACCCGGCGTCGCGGTGCGGGTCCTCAGCACCCCCGCCGAGGCGCGGGCGGCAATGCGCTCGGGAACCAGAACTCTGCTTCTGTCGACGGCTCCGAAGGGCACCAAGGCATTGCTGGCCGGCCTACCGACCGCGGAACGTCTTGCACTGGGCCAGAATCCGTACGGTGGAGTCGACGCAATCCTCGAGGAGTGCCGAGTACTTGCGGTCGAAGAGGCCATGGATGCGCACGGAGGACCGGTCCGGGATCCGGATGCCTTCGAGAAACTGAGGGCACTCGTCAACGCCGAGGTTCCGCAGCGCACCGCTGCGATACTGGCGTTGGTTCGCCCGGTGTTGACCGCCGCCCTGGCGCTGTCCGCACAACTTCAGTCCTCCTCGGGCGAGCCGGCGGACGATGTTCGGGAACAGTTCGACGGCTTGATCTTTCGAGGGTTCGTCACCGAATTCGGCTCTCGCAGACTCGCAGACCTGCCGCGCTACCTCGCCGCGGCGACCAAGCGGTTGACGACGCTGCCGAGCAGTGCAGGCCGGGACGCGGCTGCGATGGACGTACTCGATCGGGTGTACGCCTCGTACGGGCGACTGTTGGATTCGCTGCCGGAGAGCAGAAAGAACAGTTCCGGGGTTCAGGAACTGTTCTGGATGATCGAGGAGTTGCGCGTCGGACTGTTCGCGCAGGGCATTCGCACGGCGTACCCGGTGTCGGAGAAGCGCATCGAGAAGGCGATCTCGGACCAGCGTCGCTGATGGGCGGGCCTGTCAGTCGATGTCTGCGGACTCGCGGTGCTTGCGCAGTTCGTGGATTTCCTTCTCGAAGTCTTCTGCCGAGCTGAACGAGCGGTAGACGGAAGCGAAGCGCAGGTAGGCCACTTCGTCCAGGTCGCGGAGTGGACCGAGAATGGCCAAGCCCACTTCGTTGCTGGGGATCTCCGCGGATCCCGCTGCACGGATGGCGTCCTCGACCTGTTGTGCCAGTAGGTTCAGCGCGTCGTTGTCGACATCTCTGCCCTGGCAGGCGCGACGGACTCCCTTGACGACCTTCTCTCGGCTGAACGGCTCGGTGACACCACTGCGTTTCACGACGGCCAGCACTGCGGCCTCGACCGTGGTGAATCGGCGACCGCACTCCGGGCAGGAGCGACGACGCCGGATTGCTTGCCCCTCGTCCATCTCACGCGAGTCGACCACGCGTGAGTCGGGATGCCTGCAGAACGGGCAATGCATGAGGGATCCTCCGTCGTAGCCGATGCTCCGACGACGAGCACGCACATCGGGGCAGTCTGTCGAGGATACTCAGTCTCCTCGAACCCGACGGTGCCGGTGGTCATCTGCCGGGCGTGTACTCGACGACAGCTCCGTCGTGCACCTCGACCACACCCGCCGGTTGCGCGCCGGCATCGGGGGCGACGGCCCGCAGGTTCGCGATGCCGATCAGCCCGCCCGCCACCACCAGGACCGCCAACACCGTCAGCACGATCGAACGCATCCGAACCGGCTGGCCGGCAAAGTGCGCCGAGGTCGCGTCGAACTCGCGATCGGCCTGCTCGCGATCGGTGACATCGGTCCACGACGAATCGAGGACCGGGAGGCACGGTGAACTCTGTGTGCGGGGTCCCGTGACACCGTGCGTTCCGATGGGACTCTGCAGAACGGGACGCGCCCGGCGGCGGCGCTCGACGGCAGTGGATCGGGCGCGGACACCGGCGGCGGTGGGGCGATCGGTGATGATGGTCATCGGAACCTCGACTTCGCTCGTTGGATCGATTGTTCGATCAGGCGTTCGATGGACGCTTGTTCGAAGTTCTATCACGAGCCTCCGACAAAGTCTGCAGAAAACGCGACACGAGTCGAACAGATGTTTGATTCAACAGCTGATACACGCTAGATTCGTGTCAGAAACCACACGCCACACGAGTCGACACCATCAACTCCAGTCCGCGCAGACCTACCACGCAGACCGGATCCAGGACACCAGCAGGAGGCCGACAGCATGAAGGACGAGACCTCGACGAGGTCGACCACGCTTTCCACGACCACCGGTTCCAAGGCGACCGGAGCCAGGGCCACCGCACCGAAGGCCGCAGCGGGTAAGCCTGCCGCGGAACCGACATCCAAGGCCATGGAAGTCGGCACCGACATCAGCGCGGGTCTGACGGAGCGGCAACGGAAGGTACTCGAGGTCATTCGAGCTTCGGTGACCGAGCGCGGCTACCCACCGAGCATTCGAGAGATCGGTGACGCGGTCGGCCTGACATCGACCTCCTCCGTCGCTCACCAGCTCCGTACGCTCGAACGCAAGGGTTTCCTCCGGCGCGACGCCAACCGGCCCCGCGCGGTCGACGTCCGCGGTCTCGACGAGGTGCAGGCCGATCAGGCAGCCGCCGCGGTCGACGGATCGCAGGCGTCCGAGGAGCAGGATCGGTTGCCTACCCCGACATTCGTGCCGGTACTGGGCCGGATCGCTGCAGGCGGTCCGATTCTGGCCGAGGAAGCCGTCGAGGACGTCTTCCCGCTCCCCCGCGAGCTGGTCGGACAGGGTTCGCTGTTCCTGCTCAAGGTGGTCGGTGAATCGATGATCGACGCGGCCATCTGCGACGGTGACTGGGTGGTGGTTCGTCAGCAGTCCGTGGCCGACAACGGCGACATCGTCGCTGCGATGATCGACGGCGAGGCCACCGTCAAGACGTTCAAGCGGTCCAAGGGCGAGGTGTGGCTGCTGCCGCACAACCCGCTGTTCGAGCCGATCCCGGGCAACAACGCCGCGATCCTCGGCAAGGTCGTCACCGTGATGCGCAAGCTGTAGGGATCGTCACCGAGGTGACACGCGAAGGGCCGCAGCACAGGAGTGCTGCGGCCCTTCGCGTGTCTCGGATCAGCGGATCACAGATTCAATCCGCGGCCGATGATCTCCTTCATGATCTCGGTGGTGCCGCCGTAGATGGTCTGTACACGGGAATCCATGTACGCCTTGGCGATCGGGTATTCCTTCATGTAGCCGTAGCCGCCGTGCAGCTGCAGGCACCGGTCGATCAGTTTGACCTGATTCTCGGTGGTCCACCACTTCGCCATGGCGGCTTCTTGCACAGTCAACTTGTCTGCGTTGAGCAGTTCGATGAACTTGTCCACCATGATGCGGGTGGCGGTGGTTTCGGTGGCCAGTTCCGCCAACACGAAGCGCGTGTTCTGGAACTTGCCGATCGACTTTCCGAAGGCCTTGCGGTCGCGGCAGTACTGGATCGTCATGTCCAGTGCCGATTCCATTGCCGCGGCCGCGACGACGGCGATCGACAGGCGTTCCTGCGGCAGATTCTGCATGAGGTAGATGAAGCCCATGCCTTCCTCGCCCAGCAGGTTGGCGGCGGGCACGCGAACGTCGGTGAAGCTGAGTTCGGCGGTGTCCTGGGCCTTCATGCCGATCTTGTCGAGGTTGCGGCCTCGCTCGAATCCGGGCATGTCGCGTTCGACGACCAGCAGGCTGAAGCCCTGCGCGCCCTTCTCGGGGTCGGTGCAGGCCACGACGACGATCAGGTCGGCGTTGATTCCGTTGGTGATGAACGTCTTCGAGCCGTTGAGCACCCAGTCGTCACCGTCACGTACGGCCTTGGTCTTGATTCCCTGCAGGTCGCTTCCGGTTCCCGGCTCGGTCATCGCGATCGCGGTGATCAGTTCGCCGGAGCAGAATCCGGGAAGCCAGCGCGCCTTCTGCTCGTCGTTCGCAAGATCGATCAGGTACGGCGCGACGACGTCGTTGTGCAGGGTGAAACCGATACCGCTGTATCCGCCGCGGGTGGTTTCCTCGGTGACGATGGCGTTGTAGCGGAAGTCCTTGACTCCGCCGCCGCCGAATTCCTCGGGCGCTGCCGTTCCGAGGAAGCCCTGCTTACCGGCCTCGACCCAGACGTCGCGATCGACGATGTTCTGCTCTTCCCACTTCGCGTGGTTCGGCGCTACGTGCTGATCGAGAAATTTCCGGTACGACTCCCGGAACAGCTCGTGCTCGGGCTCGAAAAGTGTGCGTTCCACGAATGTCTCCTTGTTCGGTGCATACCGGCAGCGACCACGCGAAATCTCTACGAATCTCGATCGCCGGTACGACTGACGTCACAGGGAAACACTACGTCCGCGGCGTCGGGGCGGTCGATGACCAAAACGCGCGCGATCCGTGACCGACCCCGCTAACGACCTCGGGTGCCTGCACTCCTGGCGAGCGCCGAGACGATCGGGTACCCCAGCAGGATGCCCACCGAACCCCAGGCGATACCGCCGAGTTCGACCGATCCGACGGACAGTGTCAGGTCACCGATTCCGGCGACCAGCGCCGCAGCAACGACGATGAGATTGACCGGGTCGGTGAAGTCGACCTTCGCGTCGGTCCAGATGCGTACGCCGAGAAGCCCGATCAGGCCGTACAGCACCAGAGTTGCGCCGCCGATGACTCCGTCGGGGACGGTGAAGATCAGCGCACCGAACTTGGGCGAGAACGCGAGCACCATCGCCGTGATCGATGCGACCCAGTACGCCGCGGTCGAGTACACGCGGGTGGCGGCCATGACACCGATGTTCTCCGCGTAGGTGGTGGTTCCCGAACCGCCGCCTGCTCCGGCGAGTGTGGTCGCCAGCCCGTCGGCGATCAATGCGTCACCGGCCACGTCGTCGAGGTTCTTGCCGGTCATCGCGGCGACGGCTTTGACGTGTCCCACGTTCTCGGCGACGAGGACGATCACCACCGGCAGCGCCACGAGGATCACCGACAGCTCGAAGGACGGACCGCGGAACTCGGGCAGACCGATCCAGCTCGCCGCGCTCAGTGCGTCGAGACGCGGTTGCGCGATGCCCCCGGTGACGGCGGCGAACACCCAACCCACGACGACACCGAGCAGAATTCCGAGTCGCCCGATCAAGCCGGGTCCGAGCGCCGTCGCCAGCAGAATCGCGATCAGGGTGACGGCTGCGATCAGCGGCTGTGCCTCGAACGACGTGGTGGCGGCCGGTGCCAGGTTCAGCCCGATGAGCACGACGACGGCACCGGTCACGACGGGCGGCATGGCCGCGTCGAGTACCCGTTGGCCCGCGAACTTCACCACGAAGCCGACGGCGGCCAGTACGAGGCCGACACACAGGACCGCTCCGAGTTGGGCGGCGGGTCCGTTCGCTTGGGTGGCGCCGAGCGGGGCCAGGAAAGCGAAGGACGAACCCAGGTAGCTGGGAACGCGCCCTCGAGTGATGACGAGGAAGAGTGCCGTTCCTATGCCCGAGAACAGCAGCGTCGTCGATACCGGAAATCCGGTGATCGTCGGAACCAGCAGTGTCGCACCGAACATCGCGACGACGTGCTGCATTCCGATACCGATGGTGCGTGGCCACGTCAATCGTTCGTCGGGTGAGACCACCGCCCCGGCCTCGACGGTCTTTCCGTTTCCGTGCAGCGTCCAACCCAGAGTTCTCATGATGGAAGGCAACACTATTGGATCAGCCGAGGATCGCGCTCACTGCCTCGCGGGCGGCGGCGGTGCTGTCCGTTTTCAGGGCTGCGGCGGCCGCTTCCTTGCACTGGTCGAGCGTGACCGTCGCCAACTTCGAACCCACGTGCGCGACGGCAGCCGATGCAGCGGACAGAGAGGTGATGCCGAGGCCGACCAACACACAGGCCAGGAGCGGATCGGCAGCGGCCTCGCCGCAGACCCCGACCGGCTTGCCTGCCTTGGCTCCCGCGGCAGCGGTGTGGGCGACCAGTGCCAGTACCGCCGGCTGCCACGGATCGGTCAGGCCTGCGAGCTGAGCGGACATGCGGTCGGCGGCCATCGTGTACTGCGCCAAGTCGTTGGTGCCGATGGACAGGAAGTCGACGTGCTCGAGGATGTGTTCGGCGAGCAGCGCGGCTGCGGGTACCTCGATCATGACGCCGGGGGTGAGTCCTCGTTCACGGACGTCGGCGGCGAAATCCTTCGCCTCCAACGCGGTTGCGATCATCGGAGCCATCACCCACGGGGAGGAGTCGGTCGCCTTCGCGGCTGCCGCGATGCCGTCGAGCTGCCGGTACAGAATCCCGCGGTCGGCCTCGGCGATGCGGATTCCGCGAATGCCGAGGGCCGGGTTTGCCTCGTCGGGATGCGTGGCGAACCGAAGCGGCTTGTCCGAGCCTGCGTCGAGCGTCCGTACGACGACCTTCTTGCCCGCGAACGCGTCGAGTACCTGGGCGTAGATCTCGGCCTGCTCGTCGACGGTGGGTTCGGAGTCGCGGTCGAGGAAGCACAGTTCGGTACGGAACAGTCCGACGCCGTCCGCTGCACTGGATCGCGCCGCGCGAGCACCGGCACCGTCCTGGACGTTGGCGAGAATGTCGACCGCGTGGCCGTCGGCGGTGGTACCGGGACCGACCCACTGGGACACCCGGTCGAGCTCGTCGCGGGCGGAGACGACGGCGGCGCGGGCCGACTCGGCATCGGGTTCGAGTTCGATCCGGCCGCTGGTGCCGTCCACCGATGCGTTCGTACCCGCGGCGATGTCGTCGAGGCCTGCCACGGCGACGATGCACGGAATGCCCAACTGACGCGCGATGATCGCGGTGTGGCTGGTCGGACCGCCCAGCGAGGTGGCCAGACCCACGATCAGCGCGGGGTCGAGGCCGGCGGTGTCGGCGGGTGCCAGGTCGTCGGCGAACAGCACGGACGGTTCGTCCGGCACCGGAACACCGGGCTCCGGAACGCCGAGGATCTCGGCGATGACGCGATCACGGATGTCGCGCAGGTCGGTCACGCGCTCTGCCATCAGTCCGCCGAGCTGGGTGAACATCGCGGCGAACTTGTCCGTCGCCGCCGCTGTCGCGGTGACGGCCGAACTGCCCTTGGCGATCGAGGAGCGCGCGGCTCCCAGCCAGCCGCGGTCCGTTGCCATCGCGGCGTTGGCCGACAGGACTTCCGAGGCAGCTCCGGTCGCCAGCTCCGCGCGACCGCGCAGTCGAGCGGCGACGGCGTTCGCTGCGGCGTCGAAGACGTCCTTCTCGGCATCTCGATCCGCCTCGGCCACCTCGCCGGTATCGGCAGGGATGGCGGGACGGGCACCGGGGCGGATCACGCGGCCGTATCCCACGCCGGGCACGACCGGCGTGCCGTGCAGCGTGGTCTGCGCTGCTCCGGTTCCGGCTGCATCGACTGTCGTGTCTCTGTGTCCGGTCGAAGCGGTGCTAACCGATCCCGTCATGTGGTCCTCCTCGGATCCTGCGTGAACAAAGGTCTTCGTACTGTCCGGCGAGCTGTGGTGGGGGCCATCAGTCGCTTGTGTTGTGACCGAGATTACTCCAAACCCTTGACATGTCAACACACACGGGCGTAAAACAACATAAAGCAACATCAACGAGGAAGGAGACGCAGGTGTACGCAGAAGAACGACAGCACTCCATAGCCGAACTCATCAGCACCCAGGGCCGCGTCTCCGTCAACGATCTCTCCGCCACCTACGGCGTCACAACGGAAACCGTGCGCCGTGATCTCGCCACCCTCGATCGAATGGGTGTCGTGCGCCGCGTACACGGTGGCGCAGTGCCCGCATCGGCACTGACCACACTCGAACCGGGCGTCTCGGAACGAGAGTTCACCCGGGCCGATCAGAAGGACGCGATCGCGGCCGCCGCCCTGTCCTTCCTCCCTCCCGTCGGAGGCAGCGCCGTGTTCGATGCCGGCACCACAACCGGTCGACTCGCCGGTTTGCTTCCTCACGATCGCGAACTGACGTTGGTGACCAACTCGGTCCCGATCGCCGCGCGCGCCGCGACGATGTCGAATGTCAACCTTCGACTACTCGGCGGGCGGGTACGCGGGACCACCCAGGCGGCAGTCGGCGACGAAGCGCTGAGCGCCCTCGAATGGCTCCGGGTGGACGTCGCGTTCATCGGCACCAATGCCATCAGCGTCGGGCACGGACTGTCCACTCCCGACAGCGACGAGGCAGCCGTCAAGCGTGCAATGGTCGAGGCAGCCAATCATGTCGTGGTGCTGGCGGATTCCTCGAAGATCGGCCGCGAGCATCTGGTCAGCTTCGCCCGAGTGGGCTCCATCGATGTCATCGTCACCGATAGCGACATCTCGATAAATGACCGAAAGAATCTCAGCGACAAAGGAATCGAGGTGGTGATCGCATGATGGTCACACTCACGGCCAACCCGAGCATGGACCGGACGGTCACACTCGACACGCCGCTCGTCCGTGGCGGCGTCCACCGGGCATCGACGTCGGCCATCGACCCAGGAGGCAAGGGCGTCAACGTCGCTCGCGTTCTCGGCGGATCGGGAGTCGGGGCGTTGGCAGTTCTCCCGGCCAACGTCGGAGACCCCCTGCTCGACGCGATGGCCGCGAAGGGAGTGCGGTATTCCGCGGTTCCGACGTCGGGTCCGGCGCGGACCAACATCACGGTGAGCGAAGTCGGTGGCACCACCACCAAGATCAACGAGCCCGGTGCCACGGTGTCGGAGCGGACCCGTGCGGAGCTGCGGGAGCGGATACTCGCTCTCGCAGTCGATGCCGAATGGGTGGTTCTCTCCGGTTCGCTCCCGCCGGGCCTCCCCGTCGACTGGTATGCCGAGCTCGTCACTGCCCTGCGTGCCACGTCGGCGAAAGTCGCGGTGGACACCTCCGACGAGCCGTTGCTCGCTCTCGCCGCTGCCTTCCCGGAGTCGGCACCCGATCTGATCAAACCCAATTCCGAGGAACTCGCCCAACTCACCGGGTACGATTCCGAAGAGCTGGAAAGCGCAGCGGCGCAGGGTGATCCGACGGCTGCCATCGCAGCCAGCACGATCCTTCTCGGCCGAGGCGTCGGCGCGGTACTTGCCACTCTCGGCAGTGCCGGAGCCGTACTGGTCACCGAGGACGGTTCCTGGTACGCCAGCCCGCCCCCGATCACCGCGGTCAGCACGGTCGGCGCAGGCGATTCCTCGCTCGCCGGCTACATCCTCGCCGACGCCGAGAACTGTTCCGATGCAGACAAACTCCGCCGCGCCGTCGCCTACGGAACGGCAGCGACCGCGCTTCCAGGCACCACGCTTCCCCTGCCCGAGCAGACCCACCCGAATTCGGTGACGGTCCGTGCGCTCGACATCCCCACCTCCGTCACTCCGTCCACGCTCTCCCCTTCTTCGAACCGTCTCTAGGAGCCTGCAATGTCCACCCCCACCGAAGATCAGCAGATCATCGCCGAGGATCTGATCCTCCTCGACGCCGATCTCGGCGAGTCCAAGGAAGCCGTCATCGAACGCCTCGCAGGCGTTCTGGCTACCGCGGGTCGCGCAACCGAAACCGATGCCCTGCGCGACGCCGCTCTGGCACGCGAGGCGCAGTCGGCAACCGGCCTGCCCGGCGGCATCGCCATCCCGCACTGCCGCTCCGAAGCGGTCACCTCGGCCTCTCTCGGATTCGCCCGCCTGAACCCTAAGGTCGACTTCGGTGCCCCCGACGGCCCCGCGGACCTGGTGTTCCTCATCGCCGCTCCTGCCGGTGCCGGTTCGGCCCACATGAAGCTGCTCTCGAGCCTGGCGCGCGCACTGGTGAAGCCGGAATTCGTCACCTCCCTGCGCAACGCGTCCTCGGCTGCCGAGATCGTCACCCTCGTCGACGGGGTCATCAACCCCGCCGCCAAGCCGGCCGTGACGGCCCCGGCCGCAGCTCCCGTGTCGACTGCCAAGCACAGCGCGGCCGCCACCCCGGCCGAGACCACTGCCCCGAAGCACATCGTCGCAGTCACCGCCTGCCCCACCGGAATTGCGCACACCTACATGGCTGCCGATTCACTCGTCGCAGCGGGCGAGCGTGCCGGAGTCACCGTTCACGTCGAGACCCAGGGCTCGAGCGGCAGCACGCCGCTGGACCCCTCGATCATCGCCGGAGCCGAAGCAGTCATCTTCGCCACCGATGTGGGCGTCAAGGGTAGGGAGAGGTTCGCCGGTAAGCCCGTCATCTCCTCGGGCGTCAAGCGCGCCATCAACGAGCCCGACGTCATGCTCACCGAAGCCCTTCGCGCTGCGCTGAACCCGGACGCAGCCCGCGTCGGCGGTACCGCAGTGGCCGCAGGCTCCACCGAATCCGCAGGCGAACTCGGCTGGGGCACCCGCATCCGCCAGATTCTCTTGACCGGCGTCAGCTACATGATTCCGTTCGTCGCCGCCGGCGGTCTGCTGATCGCCCTCGGCTTCCTGCTCGGCGGATACGAGATCTCCGGAGTTGCCGAGGACATCGTCGTCAACAACTCCATCACCTCCCTCCCCGAAGGCGGAATCGCCGCCTACCTCGGTGCCGTGCTCTTCCAGATCGGCGCACTGTCCTTCAGCTTCCTGGTGCCCGCACTGGCCGGCTACATCTCCTACGCCATCGCCGACAGGCCGGGACTCGCACCAGGCTTCACCGCCGGTGCGGTGGCCGTTCTCGTCGGCGCAGGCTTCATCGGCGGCCTCGTCGGTGGTCTCATCGCCGGCTTCGTCGCACTGTGGATCAGCAAATGGAAAATCCCCGCGGTACTGCGTGGCCTGATGCCCGTCGTCATCATCCCGCTGTTCGCCACCCTCATCGTCGGCGCGATCATGTTCCTGCTGCTCGGCAAGCCGCTCGCCGCGATCACCAGCGGACTGACCGACTGGCTCAACGGTCTCAGCGGCTCCTCGGTCATCATCCTCGGCATCATTCTCGGCCTGATGATGTGCTTCGACCTCGGCGGACCGGTCAACAAGGCTGCCTACGCATTCGCAACCGCAGGCCTGTCGGTCACCGACACCGCATCACTGCGCATCATGGCAGCAGTCATGGCCGCAGGTATGGTGCCGCCGCTGGCCATGGCACTGGCCTCGACCGTTCGCTCGCGTCTGTTCACCGAAGCCGAGCGTGAGAACGGCAAGGCAGCCTGGTTCCTCGGAGCAGCATTCATCTCCGAGGGTGCCATTCCGTTCGCCGCGGCCGACCCGTTCCGCGTCATCCCCTCGATGATGGCCGGCGGCGCAGTCACCGGTGCCATGATCATGGCCTTCGACGTCACCCTCAGCGCTCCCCACGGCGGAATCTTCGTGTTCTTCGCCATCGGAAACATCCTGTGGTTCATCGTGTCTCTGGCCGTCGGCACCATCGTCTCGGCGTTCCTGGTCGTCTCGGCCAAGCAGTTCGTCAAGGGCAAGAACGCCCCGACCGAGGCCGAGCTCGATCCGGCACTCGCCACCGTCTGACACTCGCTACGATCGCAACAACCCCACTACGAAGGAGCACCACATGCCCAGCACCACAGTCGCCGTCGGATCCTCGATCGGTCTGCACGCTCGACCCGCAGCACTGATCGCCGACGCCGTCGCCGAAGCCGGCGTGGACGTCACCCTCGCAGTGGCCGACTCCGAGCCCGTGGACGCAGGTTCGGCCCTGATGATCATGACGCTCGGTGCCACCAAGGGCACCGAGGTCACCGTCAGCAGCGACGACCAGGCAGCACACGACAAGGTGGTCGCCCTCGTCGAAGCGGACTTGGATGCCTGACCAGACTGTTTGGCCAAGCTCCTAGCGAGCACGCATCGATCGCCGGACGGTGAATCCCACCGCTCCGGCGATCAGCACCACACCGGCAGCGACGGCCGCTCGGAATGTCCATTCCGACTCCGTCGCTGTCGGCGTCTGTGCCGACTGCTCGGGAACGACGGTCGGCGATACCGGCTCCACAGCAGCAGGTTCGGGGGCAGACATCTCGAGATCGACCGCGTCGGGGACCCTCAGGATCGGCGGAAGCGTGGCCTCCGCGGATCCGAATCCGGCCTCGGATGCGATGAGCAAGGAACCGTCGTCGGTGAAGACCGATGCCTCGCCCTGCGGCTGGTCGGGCAACGGCACCACGGCGCGAGGCGCTGTCGGATCGACCAACGCCGACGCGATGTCCCCGTCCGGCACGCGGAACAGGTAGGAGTCGGTGTAGGTGCGCACTGCGGCCACGGCACCGTCGGCGCTCACCGCTCCCCCGGTCGCCAGTATCGATCCGACCACGAACGGCGGCCCACCGACAGTGTCGGTCGCCGTGAACGCCAGATTCCCGACCTTGCGCATCGGCGTCGGGCCAGGGCTGGACAGATCTGCGACCGATTGGTCGGCGGCGGGTACGTACACCCCGCTCACGCCCGAGAGATCCTTTGTCACGATCACCGGCCTACCACCGGGCTCGATCAGTATCGTCTCGGCGTCGTGCGCGCCGTCGGGGTAGGTCAATCGGTACAATTCGCCCGCGCCCGAGGCCGGGTCCATTCGCGTCAATGCCACTGTGTCGCGGCGCATCCGATTGTCGCCGATGTCCGCCAACCACAGCGAGCCGTCGTACGACGTCAGGTCCTCGACGTCGTACGGGTCGACGGGCACGTCGATCCATCGCGCGACCGCGCAGTTCGCATCGAGTTCGGCGACCCGATCATCGGCTCCGCTGTCTCCGATCGCGTAGAGGACGCCGTCGATCGAGGTCAGCCCCGACAACTCCGCGAGTCCAGGATCGGTTGGACCACAATAGGTTTCGGTCTCGATCGGTGCACCCGAGGCGACTCCCCCGAATGCGGCGGCCGAGGCCACGACAGCCACGACAGCACCGCGGGCCACCAGCCGTGGTCCCACCACCGAGGTCAGACGCTGGGCACGATCGCCGTGAATTCGACGAGCGCCGCCGCAAGCGATTGCGGCACACGAGCTTCCACACGCGTGCCCTCTTCCTCGTGGGCCGTCTTCACGATCCGGCCGTCGGTGTGGATTCGCGCGACCAGATCACCACGGGTGTAGGGCACGAGAACATCGACCAACACGTCCGGCTCGGACAGGATCTCGGCCAGATGATCTCGCAGAGCGTCGATTCCCTCGCCGGTCTTGGCCGAGACGAATCGAGCGCCGTCGAGCAGCCCGCGCAGCTGAGTCAGTTGAACCGGATCGGCAGCGTCGATCTTGTTGACCACCAACAACTCCGGCGGCATCTTCGCGTCCTGCTCGCGAACCACCTCGGTGATCACCTCACGCACGGCCTTGATCTGATCGATCGGAAGAGGATCCGAACCGTCGACCACGTGCAGCAGCAGATCTGCATCGGTGACCTCCTCGAGCGTCGAGCGGAACGCCTCGACCAACTGAGTCGGAAGATGCCGAACGAAGCCGACCGTGTCGGTCAGCACGATCTCGCGACCGTCCTCGAGCGTCGACTTGCGCGTGGTGGGATCGAGGGTGGCGAACAGAGCGTTCTGAACCAACACACCGGATCCGGTCAGCGCATTGAGCAGACTCGACTTGCCTGCGTTGGTGTAGCCCACGATAGCGATCGACGGCACCGTGCCGCTCAGGCGCTGTTCGCGTTTGGTGTCGCGGGCCTGCTTCATGCCCTTGATCTCACGGCGCAGCTTGGCCATCCGCTCACGGATGCGTCGACGGTCGGTCTCGATCTTCGTCTCACCCGGTCCGCGCAGACCCACACCACCGTTGCTGCCTGCCCGTCCACCGGCCTGCCGCGACATGGATTCGCCCCAGCCGCGAAGCCTGGGCAACATGTATTCCATCTGCGCGAACGCGACCTGCGCCTTGCCTTCTCGTGAGGTCGCGTGCTGGGCGAAGATGTCGAGGATCAGCGCGGTGCGGTCGATGACCTTGACCTTGACGACCTTCTCCAGCGCATTGAGCTGAGCAGGGGTCAGTTCACCGTCGCAGATCACCGTGTCGGCGCCGGTCGCGAGGACGATGTCGCGCACCTCCTTGGCCTTACCGGAACCGATGTACGTCGCGGCATCGGGCTTGTCGCGTCGCTGCATCAGCGCTTCGAGCACCTCCGAGCCGGCGGTCTCGGCCAATGCAGCCAGTTCGGTCATGCTGGACTCGGCCTGCGCGGCCGTGCCGGTGGTCCAGACTCCGACCAGCACGACGCGTTCGAGCCGCAGCTGCCGGTACTCGACCTCGGTGACGTCGGTGAGCTCGGTGGACAGGCCGGCCACTCGACGCAGCGCGGTGCGGTCTTCGAGCTGCATGTCGCCGGAGGACGGGGAATTCTCGTCGCCCAGCGGAGACCGAGCCAGTCGTCTCGACCACGCGTCGGACTCTTCTCGGGTCCAGGCGGATTCGGTTTCGGGAGCGCCGTCGATGTCGTCGCGACCGTCGTCGACCGGCTCGCCTGCAGGGGATGTTCCATGTGAGTTCGTCATACGAGCTCCATGATCCACGAAAAGCCCAGCGTATGCACGCGGGTTTCGGTCCACGTGGGTGCCGAGGCCTGCACGATCGTCAGGACTGAGCCTTCAGCCACCGGTCGTCGATCTCGCCCCGGGCCAGCAACACCGACGGTCCGCGCAGAGTGGCACCGACGTGATCGATGTTCACACGCACCCGACCGCCGAGCACACCGACGCTCACCTCCCCGGTCTCGAGGCCCTCGTAGGACAGCGCCGCTGCGGCCGCTGCCACGGTTCCGGTGCCACAGGATCGCGTCTCCCCGACGCCACGTTCGAACACACGCATCTGGACGGCACCGTCGTCGAGCCTGGTCAGGATCTCGACGTTCGCACCGTGGGGGAAGAACTCGGAATCCAGTGTCGGCGGTTGGGACAAGTCGAGCGCGCCGAGGGATGCGCGTGTCAACGCACCGTCGACACAGGCCAGGTGAGGATTGCCGACGTCGATTCCGATGCCCTCGTACGTCCCGCCCGCGAGGGTCGCCGAGCTCGAGCCCATCAGCGTGACGTCCCCCATGGCCACGGTGACATCGGCGTCGGTGTCGTCGAACGAGTGAACGGTCACAGCGCGTGCGCCGGCCCGCGAACCCACCACGAACTGGTCACGTTGTTCGAGGTCGTGCACCCGCAGGTAGTGCGCGAACACCCGCACACCGTTGCCGCACATCTCGGCGATGGTGCCGTCACCGTTGCGGTAGTCCATGAACCAGTCCTCGGGCTCGACACCCGGCGGCATTCGGTCGAGTACGCCTGCATCTCGGAGCACACCGGCCCGGGCGACGCGCAGAATCCCGTCGGCACCGAGGCCCTGGCGTCGATCGCACAACACCGACACCGCCGACCTGGTGAGTTCGAGCTCGGCTGCCGGATCCGGCAGCACGACGAAGTCGTTCTGAGTTCCGTGGCCTTTGGCGAATTCCATGGTCGCGAGTCTACGGGCGTACGGCTAGGAGGGGTCGATCGCGGACAGCGCGTCCGAGGTCAGCGTCGGCGAGGTGCCGTCGAGCCACCGGACGCGTTCGTCGCGACGAAACCAGGATCGCTGGCGTCGTACGTAGCGTCGGGTTCCGATGAACGTCCGTTCGCGTGCGTGCTCGACGTCGTAGTCCCCCGCCAGCACGTCGAGAGCCTGCGCGTACCCGATCGCCCGCGACGCGGTCACGCCCTCACGCAGCCCCAGGGCGAGCAGCCCTTCCACTTCGTCGAGCAATCCGGTCTCGAACATCAGCCGAGTACGCTCGGCGATCCGCTCGTCCAGTTCGGCCGTGTCGCGGTCGACTCCCAACACCACCGTGCCCCAGCGAGGTGCACCGATCTTCGGGGCCGATGCCGCGAACGGCTGCCCGGTCAGCTCCACCACCTCGAGCGCTCGGACCATGCGCCTGCCGTCGGTGGGCAGGATCGACGCGGCAGCCTCGGGATCGGCGGCCGTCAACACGCGATGGATCTCCTCGACGCCGTCGCGCTCGAGGACGGCTTCCCATTTCGCGCGAACGACGGGGTCGGTGGCCGGAAACGCCCACTCGTCGAGCAACGACTGCACGTACATCATCGATCCGCCGACGATGATCGGCCGCGAACCCCGCGATCGAATGTCCTCGACGTCGGCGACCGCAGCCTCCTGGTAGCGGGCGACGGTAGCGATGTCGGTGACCTCGAGCACATCGAGTTGGTGGTGCGCAATCCCGCGCCGCTGCGCGACGGGCACTTTCGCGGTCCCGATGTCCATCCCCCGGTACTGCTGCATCGCGTCGATGTTGACGATTTCGCCGCCGAGTTCCTCGGCCAGATCGAGAGCCAGATCGGACTTTCCTGTGGCAGTCGGCCCGATGACCGCGACCGGTGTCGTGGCCGAATCGTTAGCCCCGTCAGTCACGAGCCCAGGTCCCCACGAAGTATCCGACCCCGAAGGGCGCACCTCGGTAGAGCTCTGTCGTCGTTGTCGCATCGGCTCCAGCGAGTGCCGCCAGCACCTGCCACGCCGCTCTGCCGCCGACACCGAGCGAAGCGCACAGGTCCGGATCCAGATCCGCCAATGCATCGACGTCGGCGCTCGCGAGGGCATCGTCGATACTGCGCTGGACCCCCTCGGCGCGCTCGTCGAACGATCCGGGTGCCTTCGGAGTCAGTGTGTTCGCCCCGTCTGCCAGCAGCAGAACGCCCCAGGTCTCCGCCGAGGCGTCGAACTCTCGGCGCAGCTGCTCGCCGAACTCGGCGCACGACCCGGGGCTCGCATCGGCCGCGATCGTGCGGACCTCGACCGCAGCGTCGGGTGCTGCCACCCCGCGCAGCCACCCGGCGATCAGAACCGCCAGCGGCAGGTCCGGATCTGCCGCAGAGTGCGCTGCGCCGCCGGACAGGCTCACCACCACGTCGACTCCGAAGCCCCGGAACGTGCCGACGGTGGCCGTGCCGTAGGTGGACGACACGCGGTCGACGCCGACGGCGATCCAGCGGTCGACCGTCGACGCCAGATGGGCGGTCGCGCCGACGGCGGCAGTCCGCAAGTCGGCTGTCCGGGCCGCCCCCGCGCCCATCAGTTCGGGGACCAGCAACGGTGGAGAGGGCACCAGGGCCGCGGCACGAAACACGAGCACCACGCTAGTCGGTGGCGCGACTTGCCCCGACGAGTCCACCTCGAGTCGTCTGAGCTGTTTCAATGGTCCGATCGGTCGTCACCTAGTTCAATGGTGTCCAGATCGCGATTGAAGGCAGCCGTGACGCGCGGCAGAGATGAGGAACAATGACCGACCCGAACGCCGGCACTCCCACCACCCCCGAGGCTGCATCCTCGGATGCACCCGCCCAGACCCCCGGTGCGACCGCACCCGGTGCAGCGAACCAGGGCGGACCCAAGCCCGGCGGTGGACCCAAGCCCGGCGGTGGACCGAAGCCCGGTGGAGGACCCAGGCCCGGCGGCCCGGGTCCCGGCTCTCCTCGTCCCGGCGGTTCGGCCGGTGCCAAGCCCCACCCGACCCCCTCCCACGTCCCGACCGCGATCCCGACGGTCGCGCCTGCGAGCGACCCCAGCAAGTTCGGCAGAGTCGACGACGACGGCACCGCATGGGTGACCACCGCCGACGGTGAGCGGCAGATCGGGTCCTGGCAGGCAGGAGACGCGGCGGAAGGACTCGCCCATTTCGGTCGGCGCTACGACGATCTGGCCACCGAGGTCGCTTTGCTCGAAGCTCGATTGACCTCCGGTACCGGCGATGCCAAGAAGACCAAGGCCGCAGCGTCCGCGTTGTTGGAGAGCCTGCCGACCGCTGCTGTGATCGGCGACCTCGATCTGCTCGCCAGGCGACTCGACGCGGTCGTCGAGCATTCGGACGCCGCAGCAGCGGTGGCCAAACACGAAAGGGAGCTCGAACGCGCCGAGCACACCGCGCGCAAGGAAGCCCTCGCCGTCGAAGCCGAGCAGATCGGTAGCGAATCGACCCAGTGGAAGCATGCGGGCGATCGGCTGCGAGAGATCCTCGACGAGTGGAAGACGATTCGCGGGGTCGACCGCAAGATCGACGATGCCCTGTGGAAGCGGTACTCCAAGGCACGGGAGAACTTCAACCGTCGCCGCGGCGCCCATTTCGCCGATCTCGATCGTGAGCGCGGTGCGGCCAAGACTCGCAAGGAAGAACTGGTCGAGCGGGCCAGAGCCTTGTCGTCGTCCACGGACTGGGGACCCACCGCAGCAGCGTTCCGCGATCTGCTGGTGGAGTGGAAGGCATCCGGCCGTGCCCCACGCGATGCCGACGACGCGCTGTGGAAGAACTTCAAGGCCGCACAGGACGTGTTCTTCGCTGCCCGCAACGCCGCGGCCTCCGAGCGGGACGCCGAGTTCGAGGCCAACGCCGAGGCCAAGGAAGCCCTGCTGGCCAAGACACACATAGATCCGAGCAAGGACCTCGATGCCGCCCGTTCGGCACTGCGCGACCTGCAGGACAAGTGGGATGCCATCGGCAAGGTTCCGCGCGAGAAGATGCAGGAACTCGAGGGCAAGCTGAGGGCGATCGAGAAGTCCGTCCACGACGCGGTGGAGGCCCAGTGGCGTCGTTCGGATCCCGAGGCCGTCGCCCGCGCCGCCCAGTTCCGCGAGCGGGTGGCTCAGTTCGAGGATCAGGCCGCCAAGGCGACCGCAGCAGGCAAGACCAAGGATGCCGAGCGTGCGCTCGCACAGGCGCAGCAGTGGCGCGAGTGGGCCGACGCAGCAGAGAGCGCCGTCGACGAGTTGTGATCGACCGGCACTCCTGACCGGGGGCGGCCGATCGGACCTACGGGGCCGAGTGGCCGTCCCACAGGCGCAGCTTCTGTTCGCCCGACGCGGCGGCGATGCGCCGCTGCTCCTGAGCTGCGAGCTGGGCGTTCGTCTTGTTCCACACGGCCTTGAGCCAGTGGAAAGTCAATGCGATGACGGCGATCCAGGCGATGATCAGGCCGATTCCCGGTCCGGCACCCTGCAGGTTGTCCGGCACGGTCTGCCGCGTCCAGATCGAGAGCATCCCGTACACCGACGACACCGCACATCCCGCGAGGGCGGCCCACGCCAATGCCCAGATACGGGTGACGAGCGCGAGCACCGACATCACCACGCCGAACGTCAGCACCAGCACGACGAAGACGCGTGACGGCAGCGCGATGGACTCGGCAACTGCGGCTTCTCCACCCGTGAGCACGTCGAATCCGCTGGCCGATCCGGTGTGCGGCAACGCGAACGTGACCAACAGGACCAGCACCAGCCCGGCCACGACCATGGCCCGCGCTCCCGGGTCCAGTTCCGTCATCACCGCCCTCTCCGTTCGCCCGAGTTCCTCGGCGGATCGAGAGGGTACGACGCGATCGGGTCCGTCTGTGTCTGTCATGCGGTGCATCCTGTCTCTACCGGTAGCGGCGCCGGTGCGCCGATCGAGGGAAGTCCGAGGCCGACGCCGATCGGTGCCGTCTTGGGCATCACACCGCGTTCGTGGGCGTCTCCTGCTGCCGTACGGCGATGCGTGAGCACGCCGGCGTCGGCGATGAGGTGGTACGGCGCAGCGGCCGTCAGCGTGGTGGTGACGACGTCGCCCGGGCGGATCTCGCTCACGCGATCGGCGTCGACTGCGAAATGCACGAGTCGGCCGTCCCTGGCTCGCCCGCTCATCCGATGCGTCGCGGCGTTCTTGCGACCTTCACCGGTGGCGACGAGTAGTTCGACCTCGGTACCGATCAACTCTCGGTTGGCAGCGAGAACGATCTCTTCCTGCAGAGCGATCAATCGCAGATACCGTTCTTGCACAACCTCTTTGGGGATCTGATCGGGCATCTCGGCGGCAGGCGTTCCCGGCCGCTTCGAGTACTGGAAGGTGTAGGCATTGGCGAACTTCGCCCGCCGAACCACGTCGAGCGTCTGCTCGAAGTCCTCATCGGTCTCACCGGGGAAGCCGACGATGATGTCGGTGGTGATGGCCGCGTGTGGCATGACCGCGCGCACCTTGTCGATGATGCCCAGGAACTTGCTCTGCCGGTAGGACCTGCGCATCGCCTTGAGGATGCGATCCGATCCGGATTGCAGCGGCATGTGCAGGGTGGGACAGATGTTCGGGGTGGACGCCATCGCCTCGATGACGTCGTCGGTGAACTCGGCCGGGTGCGGAGAGGTGAACCGCACTCGCTCGAGACCATCGATCGAGCCGCATGCGGTCAGCAGCGATGCGAACGCGCCGCGGTCGCGAGGCATGTCCGGATCGGCGAACGAGGCACCGTACGCATTGACGTTCTGGCCGAGCAGCGTCACCTCGAGTACACCCTGATCCACCAAAGCCTGTACCTCGGCGAGGATGTCGCCCGGCCTGCGGTCGATCTCCTTGCCGCGCAGGGCCGGGACGATGCAGAACGTGCAGGTGTTGTTGCAGCCCACCGAGATCGAGACCCAGCCCGCGTATGTCGATTCGCGTTTCGCCGGCAGGGTCGACGGGAAGGCCTCGAGGGATTCGAGAATCTCGACCTGTGCCCGTTCGTTGTGCCGGGCGCGCTCGAGCAACACCGGCAACGACCCGATGTTGTGGGTTCCGAAGACCACGTCGACCCACGGAGCCTTCTCGACGACGGTGCTGCGATCCTTCTGCGCCAGGCAACCACCGACCGCGATCTGCATGTTGGGGTTTCGCGTCTTCGCGGGCCGCAACATGCCGAGGTTGCCGTACAGCTTGTTGTCGGCGTTCTCGCGCACCGCGCAGGTGTTGAAGACGACGAGATCTGCGTCGGTGCCTGCGTCGGCCGGAACGTAGCCCGCTTCCTCGAGCAGCCCGGACAACCGCTCGGAATCGTGGACGTTCATCTGGCATCCGTGCGTACGCACTTCGTAGCTGCGGGGAACCGACGCCGACGGGTCCGTCACCGGGACGGGATCGGTACTCCCGTGATCGGCCACGTCCACGGTCGGAAAAACACTCGTTTGCACCCCTCCAGGGTACGTCCATCGCACCGACCGGCCCGCCGGGGTCGCGGGCTCCACCGCAGACTGTGCAGGGCCGATGCGGGGCAACAGTAAAGTTTCCATTACATAATCGAAGATGGCGGGCGAAAACACCGGTCGGCGAGGAAACTACGCATAGGGTTTCGACTTATGACGCACGCCACCGACGCGCCGGCATCGACACCCCCGCCGGGCGCGCCCTCGATGATCTCGCTCAAATCCGTCGACAAACATTTCGGTGATCTGCACGTCCTCAAGGACATCAACCTGGAAGTGCCGGCCGGTCAGGTCGTCATCGTCGTCGGCCCCTCCGGCTCGGGCAAGTCGACTCTGTGCCGGACGATCAACCGCTTGGAGCCGATCGATTCCGGTGCCATCGAGGTCGACGGAGATCTACTTCCCGCGGAAGGCAAGGCCCTTGCGGCCCTGCGCGCCGACGTGGGCATGGTGTTCCAGTCGTTCAACCTGTTCGCGCACAAGACGATCCTGCAGAACGTCATGCTCGCGCCCATGAAGGTACGCAAGCAGAAGAAGGACGAGGCCGAGAAGAGCGCCTTGGCTCTGCTCGAACGTGTGGGAATCGCCAACCAGGCCGACAAGTACCCCGCTCAGCTCTCCGGTGGTCAGCAGCAGCGTGTCGCCATCGCGCGATCTCTCGCCATGAACCCCAAGGTGATGTTGTTCGACGAGCCGACCTCGGCCCTCGACCCCGAGATGGTCAACGAGGTACTCGACGTCATGACCTCGCTCGCCAAGGAGGGCATGACGATGCTCGTCGTCACCCACGAGATGGGCTTCGCCCGCAAGGCCGGCGACCGCGTCATCTTCATGGCCGACGGAGCCGTCGTCGAGGACACCGATCCCGAGACCTTCTTCAAGTCGCCCAAGTCCGAGCGTGCCAAGGACTTCCTCGGCAAGATCCTCGGTCACTGACCCGCTTCACCGTTCACCCCGAATACCCGAACCGATCCCTAAGGACATTCACTGTGAGAATCACCCGACCGCTTCGCTTCGGTGTCGCCATCGCCGCTCTGTCCATCGTCGCCACCGCCTGCGGCGGCGGAGAGGAAGCTCGCACCATCTCGAGCAGCGCCGAGTCCGGCAACCTCATCGTCGGCATCAAGTTCGACCAGCCCGGTCTCGGTCTGCGCAATCCCGACGGCACGTTCAGCGGCTTCGACGTCGAGGTGGCCAAGTACGTCGCCGGCAAGCTCGGTGTCGACGAGGCCAACATCGAGTTCAAGGAGTCCCCCTCGGCGCAGCGCGAGACTCTGATCGAGAACGGCGAGGTCGACTACATCGTCGCCACCTACTCCATCACCGACACCCGCAAGGAAAAGGTCGGTTTCGCCGGCCCGTACTTCGTGGCAGGACAGTCGTTGCTCGTTCGTGAGGACAACACCGACATCACCGGTGCCGATTCGCTCAACGACGGCAAGCGACTCTGCTCGGTCACCGGTTCCACCCCGGCCCAGAACATCGCCGACGAGTACCCCGGCGTGCAGCTGCAGCCATACGACACGTACTCCGCGTGCGTCGAGGCGCTGCGCAACGGCACCGTCGATGCGGTGACCACCGACGACATCATCCTCGCCGGCTACGCCGCTCAGTCCCCCGGACAGTTCAAGGTGGTCGGTGAGCCGTTCACCACGGAGAACTACGGCATCGGCCTGAACAAGGACGACACCGAAGGACGTAACCAGATCAACGACGCCATCGAGGAGATGGTGTCGAGCGGTGCATGGGAGCAGGCCTTCAACGACACCGTGGGCGCATCGGGCTACCCGCTGCCGACCCCGCCCACCGTCGACCGCTACTGATCGACCCTCTCGTCGTGTTCCGCGAGCGCGTGCGCGCGGAACACGACGGTTGGATCTCGCCGAGCCGTGAGGATCAACAAGCACCGTGAACCTATTGAGCAAGTACGGCGATCAATTGATCGACGCGTTTCTCTCGACCATCTACCTGACGTTGGCATCCCTCGTCGGCGCACTGGTCATCGGAACGATCATTGCCGCGATGCGGGTGTCACCCATCCCGATCGCGCGTGGCATCGCCGCGACGTACGTCACCATCTTCCGTAACACCCCGTTGACCCTGATCATCCTGTTCACCTCGTTCGGCCTGTACCAGACCATGGGTGTCTCGCTCGCGTCGGAATCGTCCTCGACCTTCCTCGACGACAACAACTTCCGCCTGGCAATCCTCGGTCTGAGTGTCTACACCGCGTCGTTCGTCGCAGAATCTCTGCGATCGGGAATCAACACGGTCCCCGTCGGTCAGGCCGAGGCCGGCCGCTCACTGGGTATGACGTTCACCCAGAACATCTCCATCGTCGTTCTGCCACAGGCGTTCCGCGCCGTGGTCGGACCGCTCGGCAGTGTCGTGATCGCACTGACGAAGAACACGACGATCGCATCGGTCATCGGCGTCGCCGAGGCGTCGTTCCTGATGAAGAACATGATCGAGAACGAGGCCGCGATCTTCGTGGTCGGCGGCATCTTCGCGCTCGGTTTCATGATCCTGACGCTCCCGACCGGGTTGCTGTTCGGCTACATCAGCAAGCGATTGGCGGTGTCATGATGAGTGATGCAGTAGCAGTTCTCTACGACGTTCCGGGCCCGAAAGCGGTGCTGCGCTACCGGATTCTGACCGGGGTCGTTGCCGTCGTCTCGCTGGGCGTCGCGTTCCTCATCTACCGAGCACTCGACTCCAAGGGTCAGTTGACCGCCGAGAAGTGGGATCCGTTCCTCGAATCGACCACGTGGACGACGTATCTGATCCCCGGAATCCAGGGCACGCTGGTTGCAGCGGCGCTCTCGATCGTGTTCGCACTGATCCTCGGTGCCGTCCTCGGTATCGGCCGCCTCTCGGATCATCGCGCGGTACGGATCGTCAGCGGCGCGATCGTCGAGGTGTTCCGCGCAGTACCCGTACTGATTCTGATGATCTTCCTGTACGCGGTCTACGCCGATTACGAGGTCTTCAAGGTCAAGTACCTGGCCTTGGCGGCCGTGGTCACCGGCCTGACGCTGTACAACGGTTCGGTCATCGCCGAAATCGTGCGTGCCGGTGTCAATTCGTTGCCCAAGGGCCAACGGGAAGCTGCATCCGCGCTGGGAATGCGCAAGAGCCAGGTCATGCTTTTGGTTCTGCTCCCCCAGGCCGTCACCGCCATGCTTCCGGCGATCATTTCGCAGATGGTTGTGGCGTTGAAGGACTCGGCGCTCGGTTACGTCATCGGGTACGTCGAAGTGGTCCGTTCCGGTCAGCAGGTAGGCGCGTTCTACAGCAACTACCTCCCCTCGCTGATCATCGTCGCCGTCATCATGATCATCATCAACTCCGCGTTGACGAAGCTGGCCACCGTGGTCGAACGTCGTTTGCGTTCGCGTAAGCGCAAAGCCGGCGCGACCGACGTGGTTCCCGCTCTCGACGGTGGTCAGGCAGCCTGATCACCATCGCCGGCAACGAGTAAGGCCCGCAACACCGATGGTGTTGCGGGCCTTACTGTTTCTCGACGGCTCCTACTCGAGGTGGACGATCACATCGAGTCTGGGCCGTCGAAGCCTTCGGTGTCGGCACCTGCGCTGTCGAGTTGCTCCTTGACCACCGCGAACGCCATGCCCTGCGAGTAGCCACGGCGCGCGAGCATGCCGACCAATCTTCGGACAACCTTGTCACGCTCGGCGCGGGCATCCGGCCCACTCGAGTCCGGCATTTGTAGTGTGCGAAATCGCTTGCGTACCAGCTCGGCTGCACGCTGACGTTCGTCGTCGGCATCGATCGTATCCAGTGCGTGCAGAGCGAGTTCGTTACTGACTCCCTTGTTGCGGAGCTCCATACTCAGTGCGCGTTTACCCTTGCCCGAGTACTTGTGCCGGGATTGAACCCATTGCTGCGCGAAGGACTCGTCGTCGACAAGCTTTGCCTTTTCGAGCCGGTCGAGAACGGCGTTCGCGATCTCGGCAGTGAAGCCCTTCTTCGCAAGATTTGCTTCGAGTTCGTGCCTGCTACGCGCTCGGTCGGTCAGCAACCGAAGGCAGACATCTTTCGCCTGCGCCTCGGTGCCGCCACTCTCGTCTCGCTGCTGCACAGCGACAACAGGTTAGAAGTCCACCGGAGCGGCTGCAGGCTCCTCCGCGGTGACGTCCGCGCCGATCTGCAGCTTCTCCATGATCTTCTTCTCGATCTCGTCCCGCACGTCGGGGTTCTCGAGCATGAACTTGCGGGCGTTCTCCTTGCCCTGACCGAGCTGGTCACCCTCGTAGGTGAACCACGAACCCGACTTGCGGATGAAGCCGTGCTCGACGCCCATGTCGATCAACGAGCCCTCGCGGCTGATGCCCTTGCCGTAGATGATGTCGAACTCGGCCTGCTTGAACGGCGGCGCAACCTTGTTCTTGACCACCTTGACCCGGGTGCGGTTACCGATGGCGTCGGTTCCGTCCTTCAGGGTCTCGATGCGGCGGATGTCGAGGCGAACCGAGGCATAGAACTTCAATGCCTTACCACCGGTGGTGGTTTCGGGAGAGCCGAACATGACGCCGATCTTCTCGCGCAGCTGGTTGATGAAGATCACGGTGGTACCGGAGTTGCTCATCGCGCCGGTGATCTTGCGCAACGCCTGGCTCATCAGGCGGGCCTGCAGACCGACGTGACTGTCGCCCATCTCGCCCTCGATCTCGGCGCGCGGTACCAGTGCCGCCACGGAGTCGATCACGAGGATGTCGAGTGCACCCGAACGGATCAGCATGTCGGCGATCTCGAGAGCCTGTTCACCGGTATCGGGCTGCGACACGAGCAATGCATCGGTGTCGACACCGAGCTTCTTGGCGTAGTCCGGATCCAGGGCGTGCTCGGCGTCGATGAAGGCCGCGATGCCGCCTGCTCGCTGAGCACTGGCCACCGCATGCAGGGCGACGGTGGTCTTACCCGAGGATTCCGGACCGTAGACCTCGATGACACGTCCACGCGGCAACCCTCCGATGCCGAGTGCCACATCGAGCGCGATCGATCCCGTGGGGATGACGGCAATGGGCTGGCGGACCTCGTCACCGAGGCGCATCACCGAACCCTTGCCGAAGTTCTTGTCGATCTGCGCGAGTGCGAGATCGAGCGCTTTGTCGCGATCGTATGCAGCCATCGTGAGCTCCCTGTGTCGTGTCGTTCAGCTGTGTCGTGTCGATCAGCTTTGTCGTCGGTAACGCTAGATCGGGGTACCGACAAGAAGTTTCTCGACACCGACCGGCAACCGTTGACCCAAGCATAGGGGAACACGTGTTCGAGTCAACTACCGCAGCAATCGACACGCCGAGAGGATCGACAGGACCTGGGGAACTACCAGCGTTCTCTCGGTACATCGAACTCGTAGCAGATCGACCGCCACACTTCCCGTGGATCGACGCCGTCCTCGATGGCCTGCGCTCCGGTTCGGCCGATACCGGACAGCACGTGATCGGTCAGCAGCGAATCGCCACGAACGGAGCCGAACTCCTCGGTGAGCAGTTCACGAAATTCGGTCAGACGCACAACGACAACCCTAACGTCCGCGCCGTGGAGTGCTGCGGTCGAGCACCCGATGACAGACGGACACGGGATCCTCGACGGACTGCGCCCCGTCCGCCGCCGTCGCCGCCGCCCGGGCGAAGCGCGGATCGGACAGTACGGTGGCCACCGCGTCGGCGATCGAGGTCGGCGTCGGGGGTCGTACGATGACGGCGCTCCCCTGCCGTGCGGCGCGATTGGCCAGCTCCCACTGATCGCCACCGCCCGGGACGGTCACCACCGGAACGCCGTGCATGAGCGCCTTGGCCAGCATTCCGTGCCCACCACCGCACACCACCACATCGGCATGACGCAGCAGTTCGTCCTGGCGGCCCAAGCCGGCGTTCGCCCAGTTCGGGAGTACGGCGGGAACTCCGTCGAGAACGGACGCCACCACCCGAACTCCCCTGCCGTCCAACCCTTTCAGCGCCATCTCGAGCATTCCCTCCGCCCCGGTGAAGGCTGTCGACGGCGCGACCATCACCAGCGGTGACGTGCCGTCCGGAGTGTCGAGCAGGTCGTCCGTCGGTTCCCACAGCAGCGGGCCGACCACGTGTGCGTCCTCCGGCCAGTCGGGACGGCGCACCTCGAGCGCAGGAATGGTGGCGACGAGCCGAGCAGCCGGGCCCGGATCCTCGGCAGGCAGCCCGATGCTCGTCCGTGCGCTGGACCGCTGAGCTCGTCCCTGAGCGATCGAGCGTGCCGTCAACGCGCGCATCACGGTATCGCGCAACCTGCCGCGAACCCCGGTACCCGGAGCCAGGCCACTTCCGATGGGAGGCAACCCTTTCGAGGGCGAATACAGTGGATGGGGCGAGAGCTCCACCCAGGTGATCCCGAGCCGCTCCGCGGCCATGCCGCCCCCTGCGGTCAGGATGTCGGACACGACGAGATCGACGTTCTCCCGCTCGAGGTCGGGCAGCAACTCGGTCGAGACGAACGCCGCCCGTGAATGGATACGTTGTCCGGCGTCGAGATCGTCGTCCTCCGGCCGCGGCGCAAGACCACCCAGCGGAAACGCCCGCAGCCCCGCTGCGTGCGCGTCGGGCACCCAGCGGCTACCGGTGAAGAGGATCGGTTCGTCGCCTGCCGCGCGGAAGAGCAGGGACAGCGCGATCGCCGGAAAGGCATGCCCCGGATCGGGCCCGGCCACCACTGCTACTCGCACGAACCCAGCGTGCCACACTCGAGCCCTACCGCTCGACGGGTGCCGGGATCAGGTCGGGAGAGCCGGCCCGAACCCGAGCGGCGAAATGTGCACTCGGTCCCGCATAGCGGTCGACGCAGACTCGTTCACGCACTCTCGGGCCGCAGGTAACTGTCCACTGCGTACGCCATCTGACGCGTCACCTCGGTCCCCGAGACGCGCTCGGACACCATCTCCGCGGACTGCACCGCGGACTGCACCATCAGTAGCACCAGCGTGGCCAGCGTGGTGGGATCCCCTGCGCGAATCGAGCAATCACGTTGTCCGGCAACGACCAGAGAAGACAACGCGTCGATGATCAACGACTGACTGGTTCCGAGTCGATGAAGAATGTATGTGGCCAGCACGTCGGAATCGGAACGCAGAATCTTCACGAACAACGGATGGAGTCGAATGCGGTCGGCCACTTCACCCACGGCAGTGACGATCTGATCGCGAGCCGACGCGGTGGCGTCGAAACTCGGAATCAGGGCACCGATCTCACGAGTGAGCAGGCTCGACACCACAGCTCGCGTGTCGGCCCATCTCCGGTACACGGTGGGCCTGCTGACCTTGGCGCGGCGCGCGATTTCGGCCAAGGTGGTGCGCTTGACGCCGTGTTCGAGGATGCAGGACCGGGCCGCGTCGAGAACGGCGTCTTCGACCGACTTCTCGGGAGCTTCTGTTCGGGACGGCGACTGCAGGGGCTCGGACGAGGCAGGACTCGACACCGGCTGCTCGATCACGTGCCACCCTTCGTAGTTCGGACAAAAGGACTGTATTTCCAGCAATAACAGTCTCTTTCGTTACAGTACCTCACGGTTACACGCACCTTCGGCCCCGAAATCACCGGCCACACGCCCGAACAACGTACGCCGGAGGCATACCGCTGCGAATCGCCTCGGTCACCACCACGGGAACCGTCGACCCTGGCAAGCTGATCGATGTGATCGACGAATCGTTGCGACCATGACCCGATCGGTGACGGTGTTGACCAATCCGATGGCCGGCGGTGGTCGCGCGGGCCACGCCGGGCGCTGCGCCGTGGCGCGCTTGCGGGAGCGAGAACTTCACGTCACGACCATCGAAGGCCGCACGCCCGGGGATGCATTGTCATTGCTCGAGAAGGCCGTCGGCAGCGGTACGGACGCCGTGGTCGCCGTCGGCGGCGACGGGCTCGTCAATCTCGTCGTTCAAGTGCTCGCCGGCACCGACGTTCCGATGGGCCTGATCCCGGCAGGCACCGGCAACGACCTGGCCCGAACTCTGGGCCTACCTCGCGACGACGCTGCCCACGCAGCCGACATCGTCGCCGACAACGTCACGCGCGCAATCGATCTCGGACGGATCGGCGAACGGTGGTTCACCACCGTTCTGTCCAGTGGTTTCGACTCGCTGGTCACCGAGAGGGCCAAGCGACTGCGCTGGCCGCGCGGACCTCTCCGGTACAACGCGGCCATGGTGCTACAGCTGGCGTCACTCACGAAGCTGCCGTACGTCATAGAACTCGACGATGCCGAACTTCGACTCGATGCCACCTTGGTCGCGGTCGGAAACGGCAGGAGTTACGGAGGCGGCATGGCCGTGTGCCCTGCCGCGCGAGTGGACGACGGTCTGCTCGATGTCACCGTCGTTCGCGGGGCGAGTCGGACGCGCTTGCTCGGACTGTCGCCGACTCTCTATCGGGGAACACACATCGACTTACCGGAGGTCGACACGTACACCTCGACGCAGGTCACCTTGCGGTGCGACGGAATCGTCGCCTACGCCGACGGGGAACGTGTCGCGGAACTACCCGTCACGGCACGCTGCGTACCGCGGGCCCTTCGGGTGTTCGTCGAGCAGGGCTCTGCTGCTCTCGGTTGACGGAACGGCGCATCGGCGTCAGAACTTCAGCGACGAGCGATCGTTGTCGGAGGCGATCGCCTTGTACAGCCACACCAGTCCCATCACGATCGCGCCTGCCACCACCAGCCAGAAGAGACCCTTGATGATGCTGCCCAGAAGCGCGAGCGCAATCCAGATCAGAACGATGAATCCCAGAATCTTCCAGAACATGAGTGCTCCTACCGTGTCGCCGCGCACCGTGTCGTATCGCGTACGTCGATCCTGGCATCCGGCCGCGACGAACACATCGGGGTGAACCCTGAATTGTCTCAGCGGTGCCGCGACCGGATCTGATCGATTTCGGTGAGTGCCTCGGCCCATCCCTGCAGTCGATCCGTCGCCGACAACAGCTCGCGTCGGTGCGATTCCACGACCGTCGTCGACGCCGGTCCGGCGGGGCCGGTCATCCGCGCGGCCGCGGCGACAAGCTGCTCGTACTGATCGACCCCGGTCGCGAGTTCGGCTGCCGCCGAGGCTATTGCGCCGCGGAGGTGCTCGCGGGTCACAGCGCTCGCCGCCCCCGCACGTTCCAGAGCAGCGATGTCGACAGCAACTCCTTCGAGACCGCGAGCCGCATCGGAAGTAACCCCGATCATCTCCTCGACGTCGTCGGTACCGATCGTCTCGGACCTCGCGAGGATCCCCAGCAGCTCGAACAGACTCTGCTCGGCACCGGCCAGTCGGGCCATCGACTCGTACGCGGCGGATCCGCGCTGCGGCGACACGCGCTTGGTGGGCAGGCCGACGGGGACCGGTTGGGCGCGAAGACGCCGCAACCGCGTCACCGCGAATGCCGCCGGTACCGCCATGAGGGCAGCACTACCGCCGCCCACGAACAGAGTCCACTCCGGAGCCGACAGCACGGCCATCCCCGCGGTTCCCACCGCTGTCGTCGTGGACGCAGCACCGAACCTGATTCCGCGTCGTCTGGCACGGCGAATCTTCTTCAGATGCTTGACACGGGGGTCTTTCCGACGGCCGGCGGCGTCGAGGATCGAGGTACCGACACTTCGAGCGGACTCCGCCAGAGATCTGACCACTGCACCGGACTCGGAGACGGCGGTGGTCACGGATTCTCGATCGAGCGAAACGGCCGGCCGCTTACGCGACCGGCCGGATTCGTGATCTCTTCTACCCATCTCGGCGCTGCTGTCGGACGACCGAGTTGTTCGTCAGGTCGATCTACGCCTGAGCCGGGGGCTCGGGCGTCGCGTCCGGGGACTTGGCAATCGACGGCTTCGCCGCGGCATTTCCCGACGGCAGCGAGTCGCCTGCCATCGAAGCGCGGATCTGCTCGAGGCGGCTGTGGCCCGCCATCTGCACGGATGCCTGCTGGACCTCCATCATGCGACCGGAGACCGAGTTCTGAGCCAGCTCCGCCGATCCCAGGGCGTCTGCGTAGCGACGTTCGATCTTGTCCCGAACGGCGTCGAGGCTCGGGGTGTTGCCGGGCGCGGACAGGGTGCTGTCCATCGACCGAAGGGATTCGCTGACCTTCTCCTGCATCTTCGCCTGCTCGAGCTGGCTGAGCAGCTTGGTGCGTTCTGCGACCTTCGACTGCAGGGCCATGGCGTTCTGCTCGACGGCCTTCTTGGCCTGAGTGGCCGCCTGCAGCGACTGATCGTGCAGGACCTTGAGATCCTCGACGCTCTGCTCGGCGGTCACCAGCTGCGCGGCGAAGGCCTCGGCGGCGTTCGTGTACTGCGTGGCCTTCTCGATGTCGCCCGCAGTGGCGGCCTGATCGGCCAGCGTCACCGCTTGCCGAGCGTTCGCATTGAGCTTCTCGACCTCGTCCAGCTGCCGGCTGAGCTTCATCTCGAGCTGGCGCTGATTACCGATGACGGACGCGGCCTGCTGGGACAGAGCCTGATGCTGGCGCTGTGCGTCCTCGATCGCCTGCTGAATCTGAACTTTGGGGTCGGCCTTCTCGTCGATCTTGGAATTGAAGAGCGCCATCATGTACTTCCAGGCTTTGACGAAAGGATTAGCCATGGGGTGGTCCTGCCTCCATCTGTTGCGCCGCGGTGGCCGCGTACGGGTCGGCTGCTCTCGCAGTGACCGAAATGAACCTGTCCGTGCTGTGAAAGTCGGGTGCGTGATCTGGGTCAGGAGTGGAAACTGATTGCTTTTCCGATCTTAGGCGGCGGCGAGAGCTCTGGCAGCAGGTGCCGGAATCACGACGCGAGTATCGCCGTCGATACGGGTGGCGACCGCTGCCTCGTCGAGCCGCGCTGCGGCGGTGGAGGCGTCGGACAGCGTCACACTGACATCGCTCATGACGTCCGAGAGCGGGACGGCGAGTGCGTCGCAGATCGCGGCGAGGAGTTCGCTCGATGCCTCCTTGCGACCGCGTTCCACCTCGGAAAGGTATCCGAGGCTCACGCGTGCGGTGTTCGAGACTTCACGCAGGGTTCGGCTCTGTGCGACGCGAGTACGCCGCAAACTGTCGCCGAGTGCTTCACGCAATAGCAGCGCCATCTCGCTCCTCCTCGTTGGTGTTCGTGCCGACGACTGTGCCGTCGGGACGACAACGTTCATATCTCGTTCGTCCGGAGCCGTCACGATGTTCAACGTCCCAGCCGGTCCGATTGGTTCCCGACCCTATATGCCCGTTCACTCCAACACGTGCCGAAGCTGCTCCGACACGGCTTCCAAGACTGTATCCCGCCGAATCCTCATCCTGCTCGCCCGCGCGCGACACGGCCGCTGCGGAGGTCACGTCGGAGCGATTCACGTCGAGGACACGCCTCGGCGCAGGCGAACGGCCTGCACCACGTAGTCCAGGCCGGTGTACACGGTGAGCAGTACCGCCAGCGCCATCAAGGCAACGGCGAACGGGTCGACGACACTCGGCAGCGGGCACAGGTACACCCCTATCGCGAACGTCTGCACCAGTGTCTTGACCTTCCCGCCGCGGCCTGCGGGTATGACGCCGTGGCGGATGACGGCGAACCGCACTGCGGTGATGCCGATTTCTCGCACTCCGATGATCACCGTCACCCACCACGACAGGTCGCCCAACATCGACAGCCCGACGAGCGCGGCGCCGATCAACGCCTTGTCGGCGATGGGGTCGGCCATCTTCCCGAAGTCGGTGACGAGACCGTACTTGCGGGCCAGCTGGCCGTCGATCCGGTCGGTGATGGCAGCGGCGGCGAAGATCGCGGTCGCGGTCAGCCGCCAGGAGGTGTCGTGGCCGTCGCCGACGAACAGCGCTGCGAGAAAGACCGGAACCAGTGCGATCCGGAGCACCGTGAGCACGTTCGCGATATTGAGCAACGGCACTAAGTCCGGGCCGCCCGCGACAGCGTTGCTGTGGGGCAGCCCCGTCGTGCGCGGAGCATCAGCCGGTCCGGAGGCGCGGTTGCCGGAAATCTCACCGCTGGACGGAACGCCGTGATCGGGCGCAACCGGCCCGGTCATCGGCACACCCGCGAGCCGTCGACGACGTACCGGCTCGTATGTCCGCTGTTGCGCAGCACCGATCCGCCGAGACGGGGACACAGCTGCAGAAGCGACACACGGAAAGTTTATCGGTTGAGGTACTGACTACTGTTCACCCCATGACTTCTGGGCCGAATCGGGCGAGTCGCGACATCGCAGACCCCGAATCCGACGTGCATTCCGACCTCGCGGACCGTGGCTCCGTGAACGACGGCACCCTCGTCGTGCGTCGAGCCAGGACCTCCGACATCCCCGAGATCAAACGTTTGATCGACATCTACGCAGGACGCATCCTGCTCGAGAAGAACCTCGTCACCCTCTACGAGGCGGTGCAGGAGTTCTGGATCGCCGAACGTGACGGTGAGATCATCGGCTGCGGTGCGTTGCACGTGCTGTGGGCCGATCTGGGCGAAGTTCGCACAGTGGCCGTCGATCCTGCGGCGAAGGGGCACGGCGCAGGCCACCTGATCGTCGCAAAACTGATCGAGGTCGCTCGTGAGCTGGCACTGCAGAAGGTGTTCGTGCTGACCTTCGAGGTGGACTTCTTCTCCCGACACGGGTTCGCCGAGATCGACGGAACCCCGGTCACGGCGGAGGTCTACGCGGAGATGTGCCGGTCGTACGACACCGGCGTGGCCGAATTCCTGGACCTTAGCTACGTCAAACCGAACACTCTGGGCAACACGCGGATGCTGCTCTCACTCTGACAGAATCCCGGTATCGATCCTCGAATCCGGAAGAGAGCTCCATGCCCCTGATCGCCGTCACTTACACCTACTCCCCCGCCACCACGGAGGGCCGCGACACCCATCGCGCGGCACATCGCGCCTGGCTGGCCGATCTGCTCGACCGGAAGACCCTGGTGTCGAGCGGACCGTACGCCGACGGCAGCGGAGCACTGCTGCTGGTCGAGGGACCGGATGCCGCCACCGTCGAAACACTGTTCGCCCAGGACCCGTTCGCGGTGGAGAACCTCATCGAGACGGCGACGTTCCACGAGTGGACGCCCGTCATGGGGACCTTCACGTCCTGATCGGCCCGCTCACCCGGTTCGGGTGAATGGACCCTTGCACCGCCCAGACGGCTGCAGTGGTCCATTCACCCGGGACCGGGGAGCGCTCAGAACTCTTCCGACACGGGCTGCTCGTCCGGGTCGCCGCCCTTGATCGACCACAGCAGACCGTCGAGCTCGTCCGGCTTGACGAGCACCTCGCGGGCCTTCGATCCCTCGCTCGGGCCGACCACCCCGCGGTTCTCCATCAGATCCATCAATCGCCCGGCCTTGGCGAATCCGACTCTCAATTTCCGCTGCAACATCGACGTCGAACCGAACTGACTCGTCACGACCAACTCGACCGCCTGCAACAGCACGTCGAGGTCGTCGCCGATGTCGGGGTCGACATCCTTCTTGTCCGAGACCTTCGCTGCGGTGACGGTGTCGTTGTACTCCGGCTCCGCCTGATTCTTGGCGAAGTCGACGACCGCAGAGATCTCCTCGTCGGTGATGAACGCGCCCTGCAGACGCGTCGGCTTGCCCGCGCCCATCGGCAGGAACAAAGCGTCACCCATACCGATCAGCTTCTCCGCACCCGGCTGATCCAGGATGACGCGAGAGTCGGTCAGGGACGAGGTCGCGAAGGCCAGACGCGACGGCACGTTCGTCTTGATCAGACCGGTGACGACGTCGACCGACGGACGCTGAGTGGCGAGCACCAGGTGAATGCCGGCCGCACGTGCCTTCTGTGTTATCCGCACGATCGCTTCCTCGACGTCGCGGGGAGCGGTCATCATAAGGTCGGCCAACTCGTCGACGATCGCGAGGATGTAGGGGTAGGGCCGATAGACGCGCTCGCTGCCGAGGGGTGCGGTGATCTCGCCGGAACGCACCTTCTTGTTGAAGTCGTCGATGTGGCGGACCTTGTTGATCTGCATGTCCTGGTAGCGCTGCTCCATCTCCTCGACGAGCCAGGCCAACGCCGCGGCAGCCTTCTTGGGCTGCGTGATGATCGGAGTGATCAGGTGCGGAATGCCCTCGTAAGGCGTGAGCTCGACCATCTTCGGGTCGATCAGGATCATCCGAACCTCGTCCGGCGTCGCCCGCGCGAGCAGTGAGACGAGCATCGAGTTCACGAAACTCGACTTACCGGAACCGGTGGATCCGGCCACCAACAAGTGCGGCATCTTCGCGAGATTGGCACTGACGAAGTCGCCCTCGATGTCCTTGCCCAGTCCGATCACCAACGGGTGGTGATCCTTGCGGGTCGACGGCGCGGTCAGCACGTCCGCCAGGCGGACCATCTCCCGGTCCGAGTTGGGTACCTCGATACCGACCGCGGACTTCCCGGGGATCGGCGCGAGCAGGCGAACGTTGTCGGTCGCGACGGCATAGGCGATGTTGCGTGCGAGCGCGGTGATCTTCTCGACCTTGACGCCGGGTCCGAGCTCCACCTCGTAGCGAGTGACCGTGGGCCCGCGGGTGAAACCGGTGACCGCGGCATCGATCTTGAACTGTTCGAGTACCTCGGAGATCGCCTCGATCATGGCGTCGTTGGCCTGGCTGCGGGTCTTGGGCGGATCACCGTCGATCAGCAGCGACAGCGACGGAAGCGTGTAATCGCCGTCGACGACTCGATCGACGACGATCTTGTCGTCCTCGGCTGCCTGCTTCGGTTCGGCCGCTTTGACGATCGGCTTGGGCTTGGGCCGTGGGGGCGCGACCGGCTCGGGGGCAGGTGCGGGGACAGCCGCGTCAGGCACGATGACCTCGGTGGCCGCCTCGGGTGGCGGGGTCTTGCGCGCGCGGGGCGGCTTGGTGACCGGGATGTACTCCTCGGTCGGGTAGTTGTCGTACGGGTCCGCGCTGCCGTGGACCGGGTAGCCGTCGGCGTCGAAGTTGCTGTCGTAGTCGCCGTAGCCCTCGTCCCCGAACTCGGAGCCGAAGTCGGCCGGGTCGTACTCGTCGTATTCGTCACCGCGACTGTCGGTGCCGAACAGTGCTCGCATCCGATCCGGCACGTCGCGCACGGTGGTGCCGGTGAGCAGGAGTACTCCGAACAGACCGGCGAGCAGCAGCAGCGGCACAGCCAGCCACACGGTGAGGCCGTCGGCGATGGGTCCGCCCGCTACGTAGCCGACGAAGCCTGCGCCCTCGGATCGGCCGGCGGCATCGGTCGGTGAACCGGCGGCCATGTGCCACAGTCCGAGGATCGGCAGACCGAGCAGGATCGAGCCCAAGACCAGTCGCGGTCGTACCTCGGGATGCGGTTCGGACCGCATCAGAACAACGGCGATCGCGACACCGAGCACGGGCGCGACGTAGCCGGCTTCGCCGATGACGGCGCGGATGCCCACCTCTATCCATTCACCGACCGGTCCCCCGGCGCTCAACCAGACACTCGCGGCGACGACCACGCTGACGGCGATCAGTCCGAGAGCGATGCCGTCCCGGCGGTGGCCGTGCTCGATGTCGGCGGCCTTGCTCACCGTCCGAGTCGTGGCACCGACTCCGCGTGCCGCCATCGACCAGGTGGACGCGATGCCCCGCCCGATCGCATCGAGAGCACCGCGTGACTTCTTCTTCGCCGCAGGCCGCCGAGCCGTCGACGCACCCCTGGCGGGTCCCTTGCCGCGCGAGGATGCGTTCGCACGGGAGGTCGCCGGGTTGCGCGGCGCGGTGGGCTTCTTGGGCGTGGTGACGGTGCGCGCGGTGCGGCCGCCACCGGATTTACGGGCGGTGCCGGACGCGCGCGAGGAGCCGGATCCACTGGACCCGGCCCTGGCGGTGGAGGTGCTGGTCTTTCCTGCCATGCCCCCAGGCTAGTCGCAACAGCCCCGTCGAAACCATCCGCAACACCAGTAACAGCGGAGCCGAATGTGTCAGAAGCTCAGATCGAGTGCCTTCACGACAGCGACATCGTCGGCCGAACCCTCGTACAGAACCTCGATCCGGTCGCGTCCGAATGCGTAGAGCAACAGTTCCGACGGCTCCCCCACCACGGTCACGCCGGGGCCGGACCCGCCCTTGAACGTTGCCCGTCGCCCATCGGGTGTGCGTACGTGAACCGGTACGGGTGACGAGCGATGACCACCCCGACCCACCAAACGGACCTGCGTCCACAGTCGGGTCTCCACGGCGGTGGGCAACACTCGCCGAGTCCAATTCTCGCCTGCCCGGCGCAGATCCTCGTGATGAACGAACATCTCACCGAGGTTGATCAACGGGTCCAGCAGTGCGAACGGTGACCACATGGGCGGCCCGGTCCGAACGTCCTCCACCACGGCGGCGAACGGCTTGTTCGCCACGGATCGCTGAACCCGCGCCGTGTACCCCGCGAGCGGAGACAGAAATATGCCCGGCGAGGCGCCCAGGCGTCGCTCCCGAACGACGAGATGCGCCGCCAGATCGGCCGCTGTCCACTCACCGCACAGCGTCGGCGCATCGGGACCCACGTCGAGAAGGGTCTGGACCAGTTGGGAACGTTCATCCTGGGCAAGGCTCACGTGCTCCAGGCTACGGCCAGACGGAACCAGCGGCATCCTGCCGCGGGATACCACCCTTTGCCTGGGTAACCTCCCAACAGTGCCGGTATCGGAAATTCTCGTCATCCTGCTCGCCGGGTTCGGAGCCGGAGCCATCAACGCCGTCGTCGGCTCCGGGACGTTGATCACGTTTCCGACGTTGGTCGCATTCGGCTATCCCCCGGTGGTTGCCACCATGTCCAATGCGGTGGGACTGGTCGCGGGAAGTGTCTCGGGTACGTGGGGCTATCGCCGCGAGCTGCGCGGACAGTGGCATCGACTGCGATGGCAGTTGCCTGCCTCGTTCTTCGGAGCACTCGGCGGGGCCTGGCTGCTGCTGCACCTGCCCGAAACGGTGTTCGCCGCGGTGGTTCCGGTGTTGCTCATCGGCGCGCTGATCCTCGTTGTCGCACAACCGAGAATCCAGGCCTGGGCGAAGCGTCGATCGGAGGCCGCGGGCAAGGCCGCGAACCACATCGGTCGCACCAGGATGGCGTTGGTCACCGGAGGCACTCTGCTGGTCGGCATCTACGGCGGCTATTTCACTGCCGCACAGGGAATTCTGCTCATCGGAGTGATGGGGGCACTGCTCCCCGAAACCATGCAGCGGATGAACGCCGCCAAGAATCTGTTGTCACTGGTCGTCAATGTCGTTGCGGCGGTGACGTACACGATCTTTCGATTCGACGACATCAGTTGGCAGGCAGCCGGACTGATCGCGGTCGGCTCTCTGATCGGTGGAGCCGTCGGAGCACGCTACGGCCGCCGGCTCTCGCCGGCGGCCCTGCGTGGTGCCATCGTCGTTCTCGGTCTGATCGGACTCTGGCGACTGCTCGTCTAGCCGATCGCGTCCAGTTCGGCTGCGGGCGTGCCTAGTTCGACTGCGGCTGCGGCTTGACCGCGATGATCGTCGGAACGATCATCGGCTTGCGGCGATACTTGTCCGCCACCCACCGACCGACCACGCGGCGCACGGCCTGCGCGATGCGATGCGTATCGGACACGTTGTCGGAGGCCAACCGCTGCAACTCCGACTCGACGAGTTGACCGGCCTCCTTGAGTGCGGCCGGATCGTCGGAGAATCCGCGACCGGACACCTCGGGTGCGGTCACCGCACGTCCGGTGGCCGAGTCGACGGCAACGCTGATCGCGATGAATCCGCCCTCGCCCAGTACCAATCGATCGGAGAGCGTCGAATCGCCGACGTCACCGACCGAGAGGCCGTCGACGTACACATGCCCCACGGGCACCTGTCCGACGATCTCGGCGAGACCGTCGACCATGTCGACCACCACGCCGTCCTCGGCCAGCACCACGCGGTCCTCGGGAACACCCGTCGCCTTGGCCAGCGCCGCGTTGGCGCGCAGGTGACGCCACTCGCCGTGTACCGGCATGGCATTGGTGGGCCGCACCGCGTTGTAGAGGTACAGCAGCTCGCCCGCCGAGGCATGGCCCGAGACGTGAACCTTCGCATTCTGCTGCGTCACGACGGTCGCACCTCGCTTGGCGAGGCCGTTGACCACTGCGAACACCGAGTTCTCGTTACCCGGAATCAGCGAGGACGCCAGCACCACGAGGTCGTTCGCCTTGACGTTGATCTGGCGGTGCTCGCCGCGAGCCATCCGGGACAGCGCCGACAACGGCTCGCCCTGCGAGCCGGTGGAGATGAGCACCAACCGGTCGTCGGGAAGTGTTGCGGCCGTGTCGACATTGACCTCGAGGCCGTCGGGCACACGCAGGTAACCGAGGTCCTGAGCGATCTGCATGTTGCGGACCATCGACCGCCCGACGAATGCCACTCGGCGGTTGTACCGCTCGGCGACGTCGATGACCTGCTGGATGCGGTGCACGTGACTGGCGAACGACGCGACGATGACGCGCTGCTTCGCCTTGCCGATGACGGTGTCGAGCACTCCGCCGATCTCACGTTCCGGCGTGACGAATCCGGGCACCTCGGCATTGGTGGAGTCGACCAGAAACAGGTCGACGCCCTCGTCGCCGAGCCGTGAGAAGCCGGCCAGGTCGGTCAGGCGACCGTCGAGCGGCAGCTGATCGAGTTTGATGTCACCGGTGTGCAGCACCAGACCGGCGTCGGTCCTGATGGCGATGGCAAGCGCATCGGGAATCGAGTGGTTCACTGCGAAGTACTCGCAGTCGAACGGACCGTGCTGGGTGTGCTGGCCCTCGATGACCTCGACGAGGTTGGGACGCAAGCGATGCTCACGGCACTTGGCCGCGACGAGTGCGAGGGTGAACTTGGATCCGACGACGGGCAGGTCGGGACGCAGACGCAGCAGGAACGGCACTGCTCCGATGTGGTCCTCGTGACCGTGCGTCAGGACCACTGCCTCGACGTCGGCCATGCGATTCTCGATGTGGCGGAAGTCGGGCAGGATCAGGTCGACGCCGGGCTGCTGGTCCTCGGGAAAGAGCACGCCGCAGTCGATGATCAGCATCTTTCCCTGATGCTCGAACACCGTCATGTTGCGACCGATTTCTCCGATGCCGCCGAGTGCCACCACCCGAAGGCCCTTGAACGGGGCCTTCGGCGGTGTGCCGAGGCGCTCCGTCGGATCGAATTCACGACGCTTGTCGGGACGCTGAGTGCGCGCAGAGTTCTGCACCATCGGCTTGCCCTGGCGGGATCCTGCCGGTTGGCCCTGCTTCGGGGCCGGACGCTCGGAGGGAGGTCCGGCGTTTCGGGTTGCGCGTCCGCGCGATCGGTTCGGTCGTGTCATACAAGAACTCCTGCCGCCCGCAGCTCTGCTGCGAGCAATTCGATGTGGTCGATGCTCGGTGGCACCTGGGGAAGTCGTGGTTCGCCGACATCGAGTCCGATGAGGCGAAGTCCGGCCTTCGATGCGCTGACGCCGCCGAGGCGCGCGACCGAACGGATGACCGGGATGAGGCTGACGTTGATCGCCTGTGCACGTGCGATGTCGCCCATCATGAAAGCGGTGTGCAGCTCACGCAGACGCGCCGGAACGAGGTGGCCGATGACGCTGACGAAGCCGGTGGCACCCACCGAGAGCCAGGGCAGGTTGAGCGGGTCGTCGCCGGAGTAGAACTGCAATCCGGTCGACGCGATCAGTTCGGCACCGGCGTTCAGATCGCCCTTGGCGTCCTTGACCGCGAGGATCCGGGGATGTTCGGCCAGCCGACGCAGCGTCTCGGTCTCGATGGGAACGACCGATCGCGGCGGAATGTCGTAGAGCATGACGGGCAGGTCGGTGGCATTCGCGACCGCGGTGAAGTGCGCGTACAGACCGGCCTGCGGTGGCCGCGAGTAGTACGGGGTGACGACCAGGAGACCGTGCGCGCCTGCGCGAGCGGCATCACGAGCGAGTTCGACGCTGTGCGCGGTGTCGTTGCTGCCTGCCCCGGCGATGATGCGAGCCCGATGGCCGACCGCGGCGATCACCGCACGGAGCAGTTCGAGCTTCTCGTTCTCGGTGGTGGTGGGCGACTCGCCCGTCGTGCCGGCCAGAACCAATCCGTCGTTGCCCTGCTCGACGAGGTGGTGTGCCAGCCGAACGCCTGCATCGATGTCCAACTTACCGTCCGCTGTGAACGGGGTCACCATGGCGGTGAGCACCGTACCGAACACAGGCGCAACGGAAGGAGCGGCGTCACCGTAGGTCATGGCAGCAGATTACCCGGTGCTTTACCCACTCTCGCGCAGCGGGACTCCCCGCCGACACCGCCGGTGCATACCCGGTCTTCGCGGCAACCGAACCTCGTCGTCAGACCTCGGTCACGAACGGGCTGCGGGCGATTTCCGTGCCGTCCGGCAGCGTCGAGATCTCGAAGTCACCGAACACGTCCGGAGCCACGTCCACGAGCTTACGCAGACATTCCACGGCAACACGTCGAATTTCCACGTCCGCATGCTCGGAGGCTCGCATCGACACGAAATGTCGCCATGCGCGGTAGTTTCCGCTCACCACGACCCTCGTCTCGGTCGCATTCGGCAACACCGACCGGGCCGCCTGACGCGCCTGCTTACCTCGCAGCGCGGCGTTGGTGACCGATTCCAGCTTTCCTTCGAGCGCACCGAGCAGTTCGGTGTAGGCCGCCCGGCTGGCCTCGGTAGCCGAGGCGAACAGCGCCTCGAGTTCGGGATCGCCTTCGACTGCGGGCGGAAGAACCACGTTGGCGTCGTGCTCGGGAACGAATCGCTGCGAGAGCTGCGAGTAGGAGAAGTGCCGGTGCCGAATCAGCTCGTGTGTGCACGATCGTGAGATTCCGGTGATGTAGAAGCTCACGCTCGCGTGTTCGAGAACCGAGAGGTGTCCGACGTCGAGCAGATGCCGCAGGTACGACGCGTTGGTTGCGGTCCGGGGATTGGGCTTGGACCAGCTCTGATAGCAGGCCCGGCCGGCGAACTCGACCAACGCCTGTCCCCCGTCCGCGTCGGTTTCCCAGGGGATGTCGACGGGCGGAACGAACTCGGTTCGGGCGACCAGTTGCACTCTCAACGCAACCGTACGCGGCACAGCTCTACCTTCGTTTTCTGCTGACACCGCACAACCCTAAACGCGGCACCGATGCCCGGCGAGCGATGGCGTCACTGCACGGAGACGTGACGCCACCAGCACTCCTTGACCGACGTCATTCATGGCGTCACACTGGCGTCATGGAACTGGACAAGTACACCGCGTCACTGCGCACGGATCTACTCGCGGCGGCCGCCCTGGGAGACGAGCACACCCGACAGACAGCGGAGGCTCTCGGAAAGACGGCCGAAGCGTCGGCCAGATTGATGCTGCTCACCGCACTGTCCGACTTCGCGGCCGAGGTCTCGAACGATCTGGACGGACATACGGTCACCGTTCGTCTCGACGGCACGCAGGCGCACGCCGATGTTCGACGCGACAGCCCGGTGCCCGGTCTGCACGAGGGCGATCCGGCGGAGCCCGTCACCGAGGACTACCCCACCATGGACGATGTGTCCGGTGAGGTGCGACGGGTGACGCTGCGACTGGTCGAGCAGATCAAGGAACGTGCCGAGGACGCCGCGAACAACAGCGGAGTGTCGCTCAATTCGTGGTTGTCGCAGGCAGTTCAGGGCGCACTGCGCGATCAGATGCGCAAGGAACGCGGCTGGAACAACTGAGGCCAGGAGTTCGAGCGAGCGCCGGCCCTACTTCTTCTCGCGCCACTCCCGCTCGAACGGCAACCGCCACGCGTGTGGGGCGATGAGTTGATGGATTGCGTTGGGACCCCACGACCCCGGTGCGTACAGACGAACCGGGGGCGGATCGGCCAGGAGCGGCTCGGACACCTGCCACAGCCGCTCGATGCCCTCTGCCGTGGTGAACAGCGTGTGGTCGCCGTACATGGCGTCGAGAATGAGCCGTTCGTACGCCTCGAGGACGTCGCCGACCCGCTCGGTTTCCTGGATGGCGAACTGCATGCTGAGTTTGTCCAGACGCATACCGGGTCCTGGACGCTTGCCGTAGAACGACAGTGACACCTTCGAGGCGTCCGCGAGGTCGAAGGTCAGGTGGTCGGGACCTTGCGCACCCACGCCCGAGCCGGCCGGGAACATGCTCTTCGGTGGTTCCCTGAACGCGATCGAGATGATGCGCTGCCCCTCGGCGAGGCGTTTGCCGCTGCGCAGGTAGAAGGGAACTCCGGCCCAGCGCCAATTGTCGATCTCGCACTTGAGAGCCACGAAGGTGTCGGTGTCGGAGTCGGCGGCCACCCCCTCCTCCGAGCGATAGCCCGTGTACTGGCCCCGGACAACGTTTTTCGGGTCGAGCGGCATCATGGACCGGAAGACCTTGTTCTTCTCCTCGCTGATGGCGCGGGGTTCGAGCGCCGTCGGCGGTTCCATCGCCATGAATGCCAGCACCTGGAACAGGTGGGTGACCACCATGTCCTTGTACGCGCCGGTGGATTCGTAGAACCCGGCTCGTCCGTCGAGGGCGAGCTTCTCCGGGATGTCGATCTGGACGTGATCGATGAAGTTGCGATTCCAGATCGGCTCGAACAACCCGTTGGCGAAGCGGAAGGCCAGGATGTTCTGCGCGGGTTCCTTGCCGAGAAAGTGATCGATCCGGAAGATCTGATCCTCGTCGAACGTCTCGTGAACCCGAGCGTTCAGGGCGATCGCGCTCTCGAGGTCTGTGCCGAACGGCTTCTCCATGATGATTCGGGAGCGCTTGACCAGATCTGCCGACGCGAGCGTATCCACCACTGCCAGAGCAGCTCTCGGTGGAACGGACAGGTAGTGGAGCCGTTTGGCGCTTCCTCCGAGTTCGATCTCGGCCTCGGCCACGACCTCCCCCAGCGCCGCCGGTCCTGCCTTCTGCGACACGTAGGTCAGTCGCGAGGCGAAACGACTCCACTGCTCGTCGCCGACTTTGCGGCTCGAGTAGGTGTTGATCGATTCGCGAGCGAGAGCGCGGAATTCGTCGGTCGACATCTCTTCGAGCGAGGTTCCGACGACCCGGATGTTCGGCGCGAGATCGGACAGCGCCAGATGCATCATCCCGGACAGCAGTTTTCGCTTGGCCAGGTCTCCTGTCGCCCCGAACAGGACGACGACCTGGGGTGGGAGTTCCGTGGCGGTGTCCGACCGGCGTGAAGTCACGGTTCGAATAGTGGCACCGATTCTGCCCGAGTGCACTTCGGCGGGACCCGACCCGGCCGACGAAGATCAACGCAATGCGGCGACGAGGTCTCCCCGGTCACCCACCACCACGCGTTCGAGTTCGAGCCAATCCGCCATCTCCCGCAGCACCTCTCGCAGTCGAGGCGCGATGTCGCCCGCGTTGCGGTCGCCTTCGACGAAGGCCGCGACCACGTGCAGCTCGGACCGCGCTCGCACTGCCTTGAGATCGAGTCGGGCCACCAGATGCCCGTCCAGCAGAAAGGGAAACACGTAGTAGCCGTGAACTCGCTTGTGCTGTGGGGTGTATATCTCGATTCGATAGTGGAAGTCGAAGATTCGCTGGACCCGCGGCCGGTAGAAGATCATCGGATCGAACGGGCACAGCAGAGCGGCAGCGGTGGCCGTTCGCGGTGTCCTGGCCTCGCGGTGCAGGAATGCCGGTGCGTTCCAGCCTCGAACGGTCACCTGTTCGAGCACACCGTCCTCGACGAGTTCGGCGATCGCCGCCTTGGCCTGCTTCTGCGAGAGTCGGTAGTAATCCCTCAGATCCGGCTCGGTGGCGACTCCCAGTGCCCGCGAGGACTTCTCGATCAGTGCACGTACCGCGACCGGTTCGTCGACGCGCCTGCGCAGAACGTCGTCCGGGATCACCCGTTCGCTGAGCTCGTACCGGCGCACGAAACCCGTCCGTGCCGGCACGGTCACCACGCCCGCCGCGAACAGCTGTTCGCAGACGACCTTGACGTCACTGCGATCCCACCACGGCCCCTTGCGACCGGGTGTGTCCACCTCGAGGTGCTTCTCGATCTCACCTGCGCTGGCCGCACCGTTGTCGCCGATCACCGCGAGGACGTCCTCGACGAGAGTCGGTTCACGGTCGAGAATGTGGGCAGCTCCGCCCCACCGCCCGTGTCGATACAGCTCCATTCGCCACCGCATCAGCGCCCAGTCCTCGACGGGTAGCAGCGCGGCCTCGTGTGCCCAGTACTCCACCAATCGACGGGGCCGACGAGCGGTGTCGGTCCATGCGGCGTCGTCGACGATCGAGCGGTCGTACACGCCGACGCGGCTGAACACCGGTGCATAGTGCGCACGAACCACCACCGACACCGAGTCGATCTGCAGCAACCCGGTGGTGTCGATCGCCGCGTGCACCGCGGCCCTGCTCGCCGGCCGAGTACGCGACCGCCTCGACGCCAGCCCCTGGGCGGCCAGGGCCGTGCGACGGGCGGCGGCGGCACTCATCTCCTGCATCGGGCCAGCCTGTCACGGCCCACCGACACGTCGAATCAGGTACTGAACAGATTCGCCGCCTTGAGGATCAATTCGTACAGTCCGTAGGCGAACGGCACGCCGACCCACGCCCATGCGACCGCCATCGTGACCTGCCTCTGTACGCCGCTCATGCCTTCACTCCCGTAGTGGCTGCAGAACCCGCGTGATCGGATTCGTGGTACTTGGAGGCGACCGGTTTGATTGCCTCGTTGGCCAGGAAGCCGACCACCAGCAGGCCGATCATCACGTAGAACGCCGGCAGGTATCGGCCGGTGGTCCCCGGCTCACCCGCGTCGGCGATGGCATTGACGATCAGTGGCCCCAACACACCGGCCACCGACCATGCGGTGAGCAGTCGTCCGTGGATCGCGCCGACCTGGTACGTACCGAACAGGTCCTTGAGATAGGCGGGAACCGTCGCGAAACCCGCACCGTAGAACGAGAGAATCAACAGAGCCGAGACCATGAACAGGATCTTGTTGGTGTTGGTGAACAGTGCGATGTACAGGTACAGCAACGCTCCGACACCGAGATACATCCGGTAGATGTTCTTGCGACCGACCACATCGGAGACCGAGGACCAGACGAACCGCCCGATCATGTTGGTCAGGGAAAGGAACGCGACGAAACCGGCTGCTGCGGCAGCAAGGGATTCGGGCGAGGTCGCGTCGGGAAAGAAGTCCTGATAGATGCCCGATCCGCGTTCGAGAATGCCGATTCCGGCAGTGACGTTGAAGCACAACACGACCCACAGCAGCCAGAACTGCGGGGTCTTCACTGCGTTCGCGGCCGAGACGTTGTGCGTCGAGATCATCGACGACGACGCGGGCGGGGTCCACCCGGCCGGCTTCCATCCCTCGGCCGGCACTCTGATGAGCACGACACCGAGGGCCATGAACACCGCGTATCCGACGCCCAGCGTGAGGAACGTCTTGGCGATGGAACCGTCGGTGAAGCCGCCGAAGTTGACCATCAGCTGACTGGTGAGCGGAGACGCGATGAGTGCGCCGCCGCCGAAGCCCATGATCGCGATTCCCGTGGCCATACCCGGCCGGTCGGGGAACCATTTCATCAGCGTCGAGACAGGTGAGATGTAGCCGATTCCGAGGCCGATGCCGCCGACGAATCCGTAGCCGAAGATCACCAGCCAGAACTGTCCGAGGGCCATGCCGAGCGCGGACAGCAACAGTCCGGAGACGAAGAAGACCAGGGAGACGGCCATGGCCCACCGTGGACCGTTCTTCTCGACGCGGGTTCCGAAGATCGCCGCGGACAGGCCGAGCATGACGATGGCGAGCTGGAACGGAATGGCGGTGACGGTTCCGCTGAGTCCGAGCGCGTCGGGCTGCGAGATGGCGTTCTTGAACACGCTCCAGGCGTAGGCGGACCCGATCGCGAGGTGAATCGACAGGGCCGCCGGGGGTATCAACCAGCGACTCCACTCGGGTGTGGCGACGATTCTGGACCGGTCGAGAATGGGGAGGGTCATCGAAATCCCTTGGAATAGAAAGTGGTACAAACTTGTACGAGCCCTAGCAGTCAAACACGGGCACCACCCCGGCTGCTCACAATCAGGAATAGTTTCTGTGCCGAAGTCACTATCTGCTCCGGGTATCTTCGAGAAAGTGGATATCGAACGGTGGCTCAGTCGCCTGCCCGTCAAACGGGCCTCCGACGGCGAAGTGATCGGATGGACCGTCGCGCACGAATCGAATACGCGGGACGAGTACGACGAGGGCTATCTCGTCGATGCCGTCAATCCTGTCGGGGTCACCGTGGCTCGGGGCGTTCCGATCGAGCGCGCAATCGAGCACCTGGAGGATCGGGGTCTGGCATCGCTGTCGGCGCCGCACTGGACGAAGGCCCCGCTACCACTCGAGCCGGAGACGGACCTGTCCGCACCGCATGACGATTGGCCCTGGCGGCGAGTGCTGATGACACAACTCGACGACAACCGGGTGTGGATCAGGCCCGCGTATCCGAGCTGGCCGGAGCGGCTGCTCGAGATTCCGCTGCAGATTCCCGCCGACGAGATTCTGCGTGCCGACTCCCCCGACAATTCCGACTGAATTCGGTGGCGACCCGGGACGGACCTGATGGCGTCGGCCGTCGCAGGTGTCGGACGGACCGTCGTAGTTCTCGGGGCGCGCGAGTCAACGTGGAAGCCCGTCGGGAAACCGTCACCGTCAGTCGGACAGCCCCGCCGCGACGGTTCCGCCCAATTCGTAGCAGCGTTCACGTGCGGGCTTGCCGCTCTCGGCAATGTGTACGGTCCCGAAGACCTTCTCGAGGCCCCAACCCGACGCGATCTTCTCGATGGCCCGTCCGGCACCCACGGTGTCGTCGTTGCCGTGAACCCAAGCGGCGTAGGGCTTTCCGGCAACGGCACCGAGGCACGGGTAGTACACGGTGTCGAAGAAGTGTTTCAGCGCCCCACTCATGTACCCGAAGTTCGCCGGCGTTCCGAAGAGAAATCCGTCGGCACCGAGGACATCCGGAACGGTCGCACCGAGAGCAGGCACACTGCGTACGTCGACGCCGGTGATCTCGGGGTCGTGTGTGCCGTCGAGCACTGCCTCGAGCAGCTCACGTGTGAGCGGGCTCGGGGTGTGATGAACGACCAGAAGGGTGCGCGGCATCGACGGTCAGTTCTCGTTCCGTTCGAGTGCCACGGCGCGCTTCATCGTCTCGCGGGCCCGCCCGCGGTCACCGGCGTAATCGTAGGCACGAGCCAACCGGTACGAGTTGCGCCAGTTGTCCGGATCCTTCTCCCACTCGGTCTTGATCCGTTGGAACAACTCGTCTGCGGCATCACGTTCGATGCGTCCCGACGGTCTGCGCGGAAGGTCCGAGACGTCGAGTTCGAGGCCTTCCTCGTGAATGCGCGATGCCAGCCTCTGATGGTCGAAACCGGCTTTCAACGTGGCCCACACGATCCACAACCCGAGTATCGGCAGCAGCAGGACCCCGATCCCCAGGGAGATGCTCGCCACACCACCGTTCTGGATCAGCGTCACACCGCGCTGACCGAGCAGGAAGAAGTAGAAGCCGAGGATCAGCACCATCACCGTGATGATGGCGAGCACCTTCGTCGTCTTGTTCACCGTCGATCAGCTCACAGTTCCAGCAGCGGATCGAGCCCGACGGTCAACCCCGGTCGTCCGGCGATCTCGCGGACTCCCAGAAGGACTCCGGGCGCGAAGGACGTTCGGTCGAGCGAATCGTGCCTGATGCTCAGCGTCTCACCCTGCGTGCCGAGCAGAACCTCTTGGTGCGCAACGAGTCCCGCGAGCCGGATCGAGTGCACCCGCACGCCGTCCACGTCGGCACCACGTGCGCCGTCGAGTTCGGTGGTCGTCGCATCGGGGCTCGTCGGAGTTCCTGCGGCGGCGCGTGCCTCGGCGATCAGCGCGGCAGTGCGATACGCCGTGCCCGACGGCGCATCGGCCTTGTTGGGGTGGTGCAGTTCGATCACCTCGACGGAGTCGAAGAACCGCGCTGCCTGCTGCGCGAATCGCATCGACAGCACCGCACCGATGGCGAAGTTGGGCGCGATCAGCACACCCGTCTGCGGCGATCCCGCCAGCCATTCGCGAACCTGCTCGAGCCGCCGGTCGTCGAAACCGGTGGTACCGACCACAGCATGGATGCCCTGCTCGATCAGGAACTGCAGGTTGTCCATCACCACGTCGGGATGGGTGAAATCGACGACCACCTGGGCGTTCGCGTCGACGAAATTCGCCAGCGGATCACCCTGGTCGACGGTCGCCACGAGCTCGAGATCGTCGGCCGCCTCGACGGCGGCACAGATTGCCTGACCGACCTTGCCGCGTGACCCCAGTACCCCTACTCGAACAGGTGCCGTTGCACTCACGTCGTACCCACACTCGTTTCGTCGTCTTGTCGGTTGTACCGACCTCAGAGCCTACTTCTCCGCGATCCGCACCGGCAGCTACGGTCGTCCGGTGCCATCCAGCGTCCTGTTCGCCGACCGAGTCGATGTCGTGCGCGGCGGCCGATACCTGCTCAGCGACGCCACGATACGGGTCGAGGAGGGCGAGCACTGGGTGTTGCTCGGTGCGAACGGCGCAGGTAAGAGCACTCTGCTCAGCTTGCTCGGTGCCGTGGTGCATCCCACGCACGGTTCCGTGCACGTTCTCGGTCATCGCCTCGGCCGGGTGGACATGAGCGAATTGCGGACGCGCATCGGCCACGTCGATCCCCGTCTGACGGTCGAGGCTCCGCTGACTCTGTTCCAGGTGGTGCTGACCGGCCTGACCAACACTCCCGACCTGATCCCGAGATGGTCGGCCACCGAGGACCAGATCGCCCGTGCCCATCGGTTGATCGGTTCCCTCGGCGTCGCCCATCGCACCGAGGCATCGTGGCACACGCTCTCCCAGGGAGAACGTGGCCGAGCGCTCATCGCGCGCGCCCTGCTCCCCGACCCCGCAGTGCTGTTGCTCGACGAGCCCGCCACCGGACTCGATCTCGCTGCCCGCGAACAACTCCTCGGTGCGCTCGACTCGTTGCGGGCCGAGCACCCGAGCCTGGCGAGCATTCTGGTGACGCACCACCTCGAAGAGATCCCCGTCTCGACCACCCACGCCCTGCTCATCCGCAACGGAAAGGTGTTGGCGCAGGGAGCCGTCGACGCGGTGCTGACCACCGCAAACATCAGTGAGTGTTTCGACCATCCCATCGAGATCTCGACGCAGCGCGGCCGGTGGGTCGCGACCGCCGCCAACAGCTGATGCTCAGTCGAAGACGATGACCTGACGGATCGCGTTGCCGTCGGCCAATTCGTCCATGCCGCGGTTGATCTCGTCCAACGTGATTCTCGAGGAGATCAGCTTCTCGACGGGAAGCCGTCCCTCACGCCACATCTGGGCATAGGTCGGGATATCGCGCGCCGGCACGGCGGAGCCCAGGTAGCTGCCGATGATCGTGCGCGCCTCGGCCACCAGGCCCAGCGGCGAGATGGACGAGCGGGCGTCGGGCGACGGGAGACCGACGGTGATGGTCTTGCCGCCGGGAGCCGTTGCAGCGACGGCGGTTTCGAAGGCTCGGGCGTTGCCTGCCGCCTCGATCACGATATCGGCCTTGATTCCCTTCTCGGCGAGCTCGGCCGGTGAATAGACCTGCGTTGCGCCCAGATCGGTTGCGGTGGAGAGCTTGTCCGGGACTCCGTCGACTCCGATCACCTCGCCTGCACCCACCGACACGGCTGTCAGAACGGCGGCCATGCCGACTCCGCCGAGACCCACCACCATCACCGATTGACCGGGCTTCGGAGTTCCGGCGTTGAGCACCGCGCCACCGCCGGTCAGTACCGCACAACCGAGAACTGCGGCGATATCGGCCGGGATGTCGTCCTCGACCGGCACGACGGACTTTCGGCTCACCACCGCATGGGTGGCGAATCCGGAGACTCCGAGGTGGTGTTTGACCTCTTCCCCGTCACGGTGCAACTTGATGCCGCCGCCGAGCAGGGTCCCGGCATTGTTCGACGCGCTACCGGTGATGCACGGCATCTGACCGTCGGTGGCGCACCCGGCACACTCGCCGCAGCGCGGCAGGAACGTCATGACGACGCGGGTACCGATCGCGATGTCGTCGACGCCCGGTCCGACTTCCTCGACTCGGCCTGCGGCCTCGTGGCCGAGCAGCATCGGGACCGGACGAACTCGATTGCCGTCGACCACCGACAGGTCCGAGTGGCACAGCCCCGCGGCTTCGATTCTGATCAGCAGTTCGCCGTCGCCCGGCGAACCGAGCTCGAGGTCCGAGACGGTGATGGGATGCGAGTCCGCGAAGGGACGAGATCGGCCGATTTCTTCGAGTACTGCGCCGCGAATCTTCATCCCGCCAGACTATGCGGCTCCGCCGCATGTGCGTGGAACTTCGTAGCCCACTACGAAGTTCCACTCACATGGGCCGCAGGCCCTCAGAGCGGCAGACGCGGCCTGAGCAGGTGCGCCACCAGCGCTGTCCACCCGGTTTGGTGCGTTGCCCCGAGTCCCTCGCCGGTGTCTCCGTCGAAGTACTCGTTGAAACTGGGATGCTCGGACCACAACGGGTCGGCACTGGACTCGATGCGATCGCCGTCCGCGGGCCGCTTGCCGTCCACCGGCCGGAACAGTCCGGCGAGACCGTTGTCGATCAGATCGGCCGCGTCGGTGAGGGTGCGGTGGTTGCCCGAGCCGGTGGGGATCTCGATGGTGAACGAGTCGCCGTAGTACCGGCCGTAGGCGCGCAGCTTGTCGGCCAGCAGTACGTTCACCGGGAACCACACCGGTCCACGCCAATTCGAGTTACCACCGAACATTCCGGTACGCGACTCCCCCGGCTCGTATTCGATGGACAGGCTTCGTCCGTCGACGTCGAAGGTCACCGGCTCGCGATACGAGGCCGACAGCGATCGAATTCCGAACTGCGACAGGAATTCCTCGGAATCGAACATCCGCGAGAGGATGCGCTTGAGACGCTCGGGCTGGACGAGCGTGAGCAGCATCCGCACCTCGCCGCCCTCACGCCGAGCCAGCAGTGGGCTGACCATCTCCGGCCGTCGACGCTGAACCCAACGCAGACGGGCGGTGAGGTCGGGGCATTCCTCCTCGACCCACGGCGGGATCTCGGTGGCCCCGAGGATGGGCAGCAGGCCGACCATCGATCGCACCCGCATCGGAACCGCATCGCCCTGAGGTTGGACGAGAACGTCGTAGAAGAAGCCGTCTTCCTCGTGCCAGAGCGAAATATGCTGCGAACCGAACGAATTGACGGCTTTCGCGATCGAGAGGAAGTGCGAGAAGAACTTGGTCGCGACGTCGTCCCAGGCGCTGTCGTGCCGCGCGAGCTCGAGTGCGATCTTGAACATCTGCTGGCAGTAGAACGCCATCCAACTGGTCGCGTCGGACTGCTCGAGTCGGAAGCCGGGAGGCAGTGGTGCAGATCGGTTGAACAGTCCGATGTTGTCCATGCCGAGAAATCCGCCCTCGAAGATGTTCGAGCCCTCGGAGTCCTTGCGGTTGACCCACCACGCGAAGTTGAGCAGCAGCTTGGTGAACACCCGCACCAGGAATTCGCGATCCCGGTAGCCGTCGATGCGATAGACGTGCCACGCCGCCCACGCGTGCACGGGTGGGTTGACATCACCGAACTCCCATTCGTACGCAGGCAGTTGACCGTTGGGGTGCATGGCCCATTCCCGGCACATGAGCACCAACTGCTCCTTGGCGAAATCGGCGTCCACGTGCGCCAACGGAATCGCGTGGAAGGCCAGGTCCCAGGCCGCGAACCACGGATACTCCCACTCGTCGGGCATCGAGATCACATCGGCCAATGCCAGGTGACGCCAGTGCGCGTTGCGCCCACCCGGGTCCTGCCGCGAGTCCGGTGCCGGAGCTCCGACCTTGTCGCCCTCGATCCACTCCTCGACGTCGTATCGATAGAGCTGCTTGGTCCACAACAGGCCGGCGTACGCGCGCCGTGCCACGTGCCGGTCGACATCGGTGAGATCGGCACCGATCACGGCACCGTAGAACTCGTCCGCCTCGACCTGGCGATCGACGTTGACGGCATCGAATCCGGCCCCGAACGTCTGCTCGTTCGGGCGGTTGGGCGAGAGCCGCAGCCTGACCGATTCCGTTGCACCCGGGGCGATGTCGTCGAAGCGATACCAGAACGCAGCCTTCGTTCCCGTCTGCTCGGGATTGACCGCATCGAGTTCCCCGTCGACGACTCGGCGGCCGATGCCGTCCTTGGGGTAGGACGAGATGTTCTCCTGCCCCCACAGGGCTTCGGCATTGGTTTCGTTGTCGCAGAACAGAACTGCCGGCGTGCCTTCGGCACTGAGGTAGTACCGACCGAGAAATCCGTGATCGACGGCGATCGCTTCGAGTCCACCTGCCATCAGGTCCGGCGGGCTCAGCTGCGCCAGTGTTCCGCCCCGCTCGTCGCGTCCCCAGGACCAGGTGTTGCGCAACCACAGGTGCGGCAACAGGTCGACCGATGCCGCCTCGGGGCCGTGGTTGGTGATCGAGATGGTGATGCAGATGTCGTCGGGCGAGGCCTTGGCGTACGTGACCTGGACGTCGAAGAATCTGTTCTCGTCGAGGATGCCGGTGTCGGCCAGCTCGTATTCGCGGTCGTCACGTCCGCGTCGAGCGTTCTCTTCTCGCAGGTGGGCGTAGGGGTACTCCGCGTGCGGGTAGCGGTAGAGCCACTGCATCCAACTGTGCGTCGGTGTTCCGTCGACGGCCCAGAAGTACTCCTTGACGTCTTCGCCGTGATTGCCTTCTTCGTTGGCCAGGCCGAACAGACGTTCCTTCAGGATCGGGTCCTTGCGGTTCCACAGTGCGAACGAGAAGTTGAGGAATCCGAAGCGGTCGCAGATTCCGCCGATCCCGTCCTCGCCCCAGCGGTAGGCCCGCTTGTGTGCCTGGTCGAACGGGAACGACGCCCAGGCGTTCCCGTCTTCGGAGTAGTCCTCGCGCACTGTGCCCCACTGTCGTCCCGCCAGATACGGACCCCACTGGCGCCACGGTCCGCTGACTCCGGGCGATTCGGCCAACCGATTGTGTTCGACGGTGGACGGGGTGGGAACGCTCACGGGATTGGTGGTCACGGCACACAGTCTGGTCGTTGGCGGTCATCGATGCACGCCGACGTTGGCCGCGAGGTAGCCGACGCGTCGTTGTACCGCGGCGATCTCGCGGATGCCGTCGGTCAGCAGGCTTCGTTCGAGCGGCGACAGATCGGCCATGATCAGCACGTCGCCGGGGCGGTGGCCCGCTGTGATCTGGTCGATCTGATGCGACAGTCGGAGCCGTTGCAGCAGCGCGAACACCTCGGACAGTGCAGTGACATCACGTTCGGAGAGCATGCCGTTACCCGACGCCGCCGCGAGTCGCGCCGGCGTGGAGGCCGAGGCCATGCCGACCGACAGCCCACCCCAGCGAGCGAGGTTGACGATGGGCGTCAGCGCGTGGGCCTTGAGATCGAACGTCCCGCCGCGCCGAGCCAGGACGTCGCGTAGCGATCGCAGCCGAGCGCGGCCGGCGAGCGCATCACGCAGCTGCAACCGCAGTGCGTCGGGGTGATCGACCAGCAGTCGGCGGTAGGCCTCGGGCACTGTGTGCAGTTCTCTCGGGCCCCACACCACTCTGCCGTCGATCATCAGCGAGGACATGATCAGGCCGGAGTCCTCTGCCGGATTGCCACGTTGGCCGAAGGGGTTGCTGAGCCAGTGCGCCGCGGCGCGTTCCCACTGACCGGCCGAGCGTGCGAATCGAGGTGAGCTCGCGACCGCGCCGTTGGTGTCCGACGGTAGCCCGGCACCGTCGAGGCTCTCGTGCACACGGGCGGCCAAGTCCATCAACGCCTCGTCGCGGGTTCTCTGCACCGCGTTCGCTTTCCCTCGGACCTCGGGGTCGGCGGTGGTGTCCGCCCAGCTCAGCGCACTGTCGACGTCCGAGGAGGGCATGGCTTCTCGACGCGCCACGCTGCCGAGAGTGATCCAGGCGAATCGGTCACGCGGCACGTCCGGACCTGCAGTCCATTCGATCTCGACGGCACGGCGGACGATGCTGTCCACCACGACGGAGAGGATCGCGCTGACCGCCATCGCATCGGTTCCGCCCTGGAACAGATCCACCACCAGTCGGGGCACGAGCCTGCCTGCGTCGGCGAGTTCGGCGGAGGTCGACGCCGATGCCACCGCTCGGCGCACCACGAAACTGCGTCGAGTCGACGCAGCGTGCAGATCGGAATCCTCGACGACACCGAGAACCTCGCCCCGATCGGACACCACGGGCATGTGCCGCAGCCCCAGTTCGAGCATGTCCACCAGCACGGTACCGGCCAGCCGGTCCGCCGTGACGGTCTCGGCGGGTGCCGTCATCACCTGCTCTATCGGAGTATCGACTCCGATCCCGGCGGCCACCACACGAATTCGGAGGTCTCGGTCGGTGAATATGCCATGGCGCGAGCCACGCAGCGGAACCAGAACGTACGAGCTGCCCTGATCGGTCATGTGCCGGACGGCGTCTCGAACGGTGGTGCCGACGGGTACGAACACCGCTGGGGCCGAGAGCAATTCACCGACGGTGCGGCCGGCGCTACCCTCGACCGGTCCCCCACGGTATGCAGACGACGAATTGACGGCATCGGCCAGGAACGCCAGACCGGTGGGCGTTGCGAACAACGGCCGAACCAGTGCACCGGGCAACTGCAGGACGACACTCGGTTCGAGTGCCCGCGCTCGGAATTCGACAGTTCCACCGGACAGCAGAGCCGAGAATCCGAAGACTCCACCTTCACCGATGGTGTCGATCGGCACCTCGGTGGGAGAGGTCGCGTCGGGGTGCATGATCACCACGCGCCCGGTATGCACCACCCATACGGTGTCGGTATCGGTCGAGACGTCCATCCGTCGAGGGTCCACAACCCATGCGCCACTGCCGTACTCGCGTTCGACGGCCGCCGCGGCCACCTCGGCCAGCACAGCCGGTGGCGCGCCCTGAAACGGTGGATGCGCGCCGAGGAAATCGGCCAGCTCCGATCTATCCGCCACGGATCAGGTCGGCGCATCTCTCCGCCATGGTCATCACCGTGATGTTGGGATTGACGTACGGCAGCTTCGGCATCGCCGACGCGTCGACCACGCGCAGGTGCGAGACTCCCTTGACTCGCAATTCCGGATCCAGCACGGCCATGGCGTCGTCCACCGAGCCCATCCGCGCCGTGCCCGCCGGGTGATAGACCGTGTTGTGGGTCTTGTGCACGTAGTCGAGCAGGTCGTCGTCGGTGACGGCCTCGGGCCCTGGGGCGAGTTCGCGCTCGATCCATTCCGAGAGTGGACCGTGCGCGGCGATGTCGCGCGCCAGCTTCAGTCCGGCCAGCATCACCGCGTCGTCGTGGCCGTCGGCATCGGTGAAGTAGCGCGGGTCCACTTTGGCACGGTCACGAAAATCTCTGCTGCGCAGACGAACAGTGCCGCGCGAGCGCCCCTGCGTCACGTTCGGAGTCAGGCAGAATCCGTTGTCGGTGGTCGGGTAGCCCCAGCGGAGGGTGTTCATGTCGAACGGCACACTGCCGTAATGCATCATCACGTCCGGGTAGTTCAGCGAGTCGTCGGTCTGCGCGAACACCCCGATCTCCCACCACTGCGAGGACGTGGTGACCATCGGCTTGCTCGCTTCCCAGAACACCAGACCTTCGACGTGGTCGTCGAGGTTCTCACCCACACCGGGAGAATCGACTCGCACCGTGATTCCCATCTCGCGCAGTTGGGCTGCCGGTCCGATTCCCGAGAGCATCAACAACTTCGGCGTGTCGATGGCCCCGGCGGTCACGATGACCTCGCGCCGTGCGGAGACGGTGTCGTAGCCCGTCAGGTCGGGGCGCTGGTATCGCACACCCGTCGCGGTCAGCGATTCGTCGATCAGAATCTCGCTGATCCAGCAGTCGGTGCGCACCTCGAGGTTCGGCCGTGAGCCGATGATCGGGTGCAGGTACGCATGCGAGGTCGACATGCGTGAGCCGTCTTCTCCCGCATTGATCTGAAACCAACCGGCACCGTTGAGTACAGGCGTTCCGCGGTTGAATGCGACCGTGGGAAGACCTATCCCGGCGGCCGATTCGAGTACTGCGGCACCGCACGGATCGTTCGGCGGCACGTCGCGGATTCGCACGGGGCCGTCGTGTCCGCGGCCCGTGTCGTTGTTCTCCACGCGCGCGACGTACGGCAGGATGTCCGACGCGCCCCACCCCGACGCACCGGCCGCCGCCCAATCGTCGAGGGTTTCCGCAGGTGGGTGAAACGCGATGCAGGAGTTGTGCGAGGAGCAGCCACCGAGCACTTTCGCGCGCGCGTGCCGCATGAAGCTGTTGCCGCGCTCCTGCGGCTCGACGGGATAGTCCCAGTCGTAGCCGGAGTCGAGCAGGTGCATCCACTCCACCAGTTCGAGAATCGCCTTGTCGCCGACGTCGGTCGGCCCTGCTTCGACGAGGCAGACACTGACGGAGGGGTCCTCGCTCAGACGTGCCGCGAGGACGCACCCCGCCGTCCCGCCACCTGCGACGACGTAATCGAACTGGGTGTCTGTCACTGCACGCTCCTTCTAGTTGCCCGTGGAGGCATGTGATTTCAGAGTGCCGATGTGCTTGCGTCCCTTGACTGCGTACCACAGCAGGCCAACGCCGAGGATGCCGCCGATGTAGACGAATGCTCCGAACGTGTTGTACCAGGGGGTTCCGTACACGGCCTCGCGCGGCCACGCGAGGTTGATCGCCATTCCAGCGCCCCACACCACTGCCGCGATGTTGACCGGCAGGCCCCACCTGCCCATCGTGAAGTATCCGCCGGGCTTCAGATCTGCCGGCGGCCACTCACCCTTGACTCGTTTGACCAACAGTGGACCGGTGACCATCAGATAGGCGAGGTAGATCATGATGATCGCGATCGAGGTGAGGACCGTGAAGATCTGCGGCTGACCGATATTGACGACGAGAATGACGATGGCCAGCACGCCGATGGTCACCGCGGGCACCACCGGGGTCTGGGTCTTCGGATTCACCTTGGCCAGACTCTCGCCGAAGGGCAACGCGTTGTCTCGGGCCATGGCGAACGTGAGCCGGATCGCCGCGGTGTGCACTGCCAGTGAGCAGACGAAGACCGCGATGACGATGCAGATGAGGAAGACGGTGCCCAGCGGGCCCCACATCACCGATTCGACGATGGACTGCAGGCTGCCGTCGGGACTGCCGAGGGAAGGATCGTTCAGGTCCGGTGCGGCCATGACGGCGAACACCAGGATGGCTCCGCCGATGACGAACGAGGCGAGGATGGCGCGAAAGATCGCCTTGGGGGCCGTGCGCCGAGGTTCGACCGTCTCCTCGCCGAGCGAGCTCGCGGTGTCGAATCCGTACATCACGTAACCCGACGCCAGCGACGCGACCAGGAAGGCACCGAGGTAGCCGCCGCTCTCGCCGGCTCCGTAGCCGTTGGTCGAGAAGAACACCTCAGGCCCGCGAGTGATGTTGGCCGCGAGCAGGATCGCGATGAGAACGGCAGCGATGAGTTCGATGAACACGCCCGCACTGTTGATCATGGCCATCAGCCGGACTCCGAGCGCATTGATCGTGGTGGTGATCGCGATCAGAATCGCACCGAGCAGCACTGCGTTGGCCGCGAAGTCGGTGGCACCCGAGCCGTCACCGATGATCTGGAACCCACTCCAGATACGTGGCAGGTTCAACTGCAGAGCGAGAGCGACGGCAGACAGTGTCACGATCGATGCCGTGAGCATCAACCAGCCCGCCGACCAACCGACGATCCTGCGGCCCAACAGCTTCGCCCAGTTGTACACCGATCCCGCCACCGGATACTTCGCGGCCAACTCCATGAAGCACAGTGCCACGCAGAGTTGGCCGACGAACACTGCAGGCCACGACCACAGGTACGCCGGCCCGGCGGTGCCGAAACCGAAGTAGAAGAGCTGGAACGTGCCGGTGAGAATGGAGATGTAACTGACTCCCGCGGCGAAGCTGGCGAATTTCCCGAGACTTCGATCGAGTGACTCCTTGTAACCGAAGTCGTCCATTCCGCTCGAATTGTCGTTCAGTAGTGCCATGCGCCTGGCCTTTCCGATCTTTCGCTATCGGGTACCGAACCACCCCGCCGCGGTGGGTGAGGTGTTGTGCCAAATATGCTTTGCCTCTTGGTATTCGGACATTCCGGACGGTCCGAGCTCGCGTCCGTTGCCGGACTGTTTGAAGCCGCCCCATTCCGCGGCAGCGGTGTAGACACCGAAGTCGTTGAGCCACACCGTGCCATGGCGAAGCCCACGGACCATCCGTTCGCCTCGCGCGGCGTCCGATGTCCGAACTCCCGCGGCGAGACCGTAATTCGTATCGTTACCCAACAGGAGTGCTTCGGCCTCGGTGCCGAAGCGCTCCACAGTGAGTATGGGCCCGAATGTCTCCTCCTGCACGATATTCATGGACCGATTGCAGTGGTCGAAGATCGTCGGCAGAAAATAGCTACCCTTGTCCAGGGCCGGATCGTCCGGCTTCGTTCCGCCGATGACCAGCGTCGCGCCCTCCTCGACGCCGGTCGCCACGAAGGCTTCGATCTTCTCTCGCTGTGCCTGCGACACCAGTGGACCGGTCTCGCTCGCCGGGTCCATGCCCGGGCCGATGACGATGGTTTTCGCCCGTTCGGCCACCGCAGCGACGAAGCGGTCGGCGACCGATTCCTCGATGATGAGTCGAGTGCCTGCCGAACACACCTGACCCGAGTGCAGAAAAACTCCGGTCAGGACGTTGTCGACCGAGTCGGCGAACGCCTGTTCGTCGGCCACCGCATCGGCGAACACGATGTGTGGATTCTTGCCGCCGAGTTCGACGGCCACCTTGGTGACGTTCTCGGCCGCCGCGGCCAGGATGTGTCTGCCCGTCGCCAGTCCGCCGGTGAACGAGACGAAGTCGACGTCGCGGTTCCTGGTGAGCGCGTCCCCGAGAACCGCGCCGCTGCCCTGCAGCAGGTTGACCACACCGGCCGGTACTCCGGCTTCTTCCACCAGCTTGGTGAACGCGATGGTGGACAGCGGAGTCACCTCACTCGGCTTGAGCACCATGGTGCAGCCGGCTGCCAACGCGGGGGCGATCTTCCACGAGATCTGCAGCAGTGGGTAGTTCCACGGTGCGATCATGACGCAGACACCGATGGGCTCGTGCACCACACGGCTCAGGATTTCGGGTCGGTCGACGTCGATCAGACGATCGGCCTGCACCACAGCGAGATCGGCGTAGAAGCGAAAGACCGACGTCACGTCGTCGATGTCGATCTCGCTCTCGCCGTATGTCTTTCCGGTGTCGAGGGTCTCGATGCGCGCCAACGTCGCTTTGTCGCGTTGGAGCAGATCGGCGATGCGGTTCAGCAGATCGCGGCGCTCGGCCACCGTGACCGAGCGCCACGGTCCGTCGTCGAACGCCGCTCGCGCGGCTGCCACCGCCCGCAGAGCGTCGTCCGGCGTGGCCTCGTCCACCACGGCGACCGTGCTGCCGTCCGCTGGGTTCACGATGTCTCTGGTACCGCCGTCACCGGCCCCCTGCCACTGTCCGTCGATGTACAACGACGGGCGCAGCGAGGTCGGATCGAGTGCTGCATCGGAATCGGTCACCGAAACACCTTCTTTCGTAGGGGGTCGGGTGGTGTGTCTACGCTATGCCCTCAACGGCCGATGACTCCATCGATCTGTTCGCGGATGATGTCCGCGTGTCCGTTGTGCCGGGCATATTCACCGATCATGTGCACGTAGACCATCCGTAGCGACATCGGCCCACCGCGCGAGTCGACCAGATCGTCCAACGAGTGCCGGGCCGCGATCTCGTCCGAGGCACCGCACTCGGCGGAGAATCGCGCGAAGTCGGATTCGGCCCCGGACTCGGTCGCGCCCAGAAAGTCGGAGTCCTTACCGAACGCCGCGTCGTACATCGGAGCGAACGACATCGACTCCAGTCGCTCTCGGAACCAGATGCGTTCGACCTTCGCCAGATGACGCACGAGTCCGAGCAGGGAGAGCGTCGAGTGCGGAAACGGTCGCCGCGCCAACTGTTCGGCGTCGGCACCGGCGCAGATGTTGAGCAGTGTCGCTCGATGCCACTGCAGCATTCCTTCGAGAATCGGCCGCTCGTCGCCGACGAGCGGACCCGTGACCTGTTCGGGTGTGGGCGCTGTCCATGTCTTCCGCCGTTCGGTCATGCAGAGATTGTCGAACATGCGACGGCGCTGTGCAGCGCCGCGCATTACGGTGGGATTCATGACTATCGAAGATGTGGGCGGCATACGAACGGTGACGGCGGACGAGCTTCTTCTCCTGGTGGGTGATCACCTGCTCATAGAAGAGGGTGTCGCGACCGGGTTCATCGAAAGCGCAGGCCAGGTCGCCGAGAACGTGGCGGTGACCGTGACCGACGGCGTCGACGGCACCACGACGACCGAGCGCGTTTTTCTTCCCGATGCCGAGGTGACCATCGAACCCGCCGATCGCGGACGCGCCCCGGTCACTTTGTGACGGAAGAAGTCCCTGCTCAGAAGTACATTCATGTAACTCGAACAACTCTGCTCACACCAGTCACACCGGCACCGAATTGAGCTAGGGTGGCGGAAACCCGTCACCGCTCGAAAAGGACGTCAGTAGTGCGACAAGGCCGAGTACGACCGACCGTTCGCGTTGCCGTGGTGTCCTGCGCCGCCGCGCTCGCTGTCGGGTTCGGCTCGATCTCGGCGGTTGCCGCGCCCGAGGCCTCGGCCCCGGCAACCGTCGCCGAAACGGTCCGGTCGGCCGACGCGGAGCGCTACAACGACGCGCAGAGTGCATTGGTGAAGGGGCGCTACGACGCCGGTTTCGCGGCACTCGATGCGCTCGCAACCGCTGCCCCGGACGACGCCAACGTGGCAGCTCTGCAGACGTTCTATGCCAACGCGACCGCCGATACCGCTGCTCTGACGGAGCACAGGACCCGCCTGCGCGGCCTGTCTCCAACCCTGGCCGATGCAGTCGATCGCGCCATCGCCATCATCGACGAAGCCGCCACGCAGACAATCGATTTCGCCCCGACCACCGACGGACCGCGTACCGCGATCGTGGTGCTCGGGCTGGGGCTGGAGGGTGACGGCAGCATGACAGGCGAGTTGGTGGCACGTCTACGCTCGGCCGTCGCCGCGGCGGAGCGCTCCCCCGAGTCCCCCATCGTCGTCACTGGCGGGAATCCGCAGAGCGGTATCACCGAAGCCGAAGCCATGCACCGATGGCTCGTCGACGAAGGCATCGCGGCCGATCGCATTCACACCGAATCGACCGCGAATTCGACGGTGCAGAACGCACAGCGCACCACCGCACTGGCAGCCGAGATCGGCGTCGAGAATCTGGTGCTGGCAACGACTCCGAGCCACCTACGGCGCGCGATGTCGGACTTCGAGATCGCCGGATCCGACGTGATAGGCGCTGCGACCGTCGATGTCGACGATGTCCCGGACCTGCCCACACTCGCTCCGACGGCGCGGTTGGGTATGACCGTGGATGCGACCAAGATTCTCGGAATACCGCGCACCTACTGACGCGTCCACCCGCGCAGCACGCACTCCGCTCCCGCGTCGAACATCGCCCGACGAGTCTCGTCGTCGGCGGTCGAGGGCATTGCCAATTCGAGCGACACCAATCCGTGCACGATCGCCCAGAACGAGTGGCTGATCAACTCGACCGACGCCCCGGCCATGGTTCCCGCCGCGACGGCGCTCGACACGGCAGCGCGGAGCGGATCCATGGCCGCGTCCGCGCGATGCGCCTCGTCTGCAACATCGATCGAACCGAGCACTCCCCCGAACATCACCGTGTACAGATGCGGATTGGCCAGGGCCCAGGTGCGGTACGCGACGGCGAGCTCCCGTAGGTCCACTTCGGGATCGCCGGTGACCGGAACCCGGCGCTGGGAGTCCCCGAAACTCGCGAACGAGGTGGCGAACAGTGCCACGAGCAACTCGGTACGTCCGCCGAACAACGAATAGATCGCCGTTGTGGAGGTGCCCTGTGCAGCGGCCAGTTTCCGCAGCGACAACGAGTCGACGCCCTGGTGCGCAACGGTTTCCGCCGCGGACTCCAGTAGCCGGGTCCGCAACTGCTCGTCGTGAATTCTGGGTCTCGCCACTTGCGGAATCTATCACAACGGTGTTTTATAACAGTGTCACATAATGCCTCACCCACCGAACAGACGGGAACACGTCATGCCACCCATCATCGACGGCCGCCGGACGGTCGAATTCGAACGAGACACCGTCACGGTCTTCCTCATCGGAATGCGGATCAACAATCCGGTGGCCGTTCGCTCCTGGTTACCCGTGGTGCGCGCGATGCCGCGGATGCTCGGCCATCTCGAGCAGGATCCCGCTTCCGGGCTGCTCGGTTACCACTCGTGGCTGGGGCGCACCACCATGCTGGTCAGCTATTGGCGCACTGCCGAGGATCTGACGCGATTCGCCTCCGATCCCGACGCACCACATGCACCCGCCTGGCGTGCCTTCAATCGATCGGTGGCCGCAACCCGCCACGTCGGCGTGTGGCACGAAACCTATACCGCCACAGCACAGAACAGCGAGGCGATCTACGTCAACATGCCCGCGTTCGGCCTTGCGGGAGCCATCGGCGGACTACCGGTCGGTACCGGCTCGCACACGTGGAAGCAGCGAATGAAGTCCGCGAAGTAAGAGCTACAGGAAGTTCGCGGCACGCGCAGCGAGGTCGAGAACGGGCTGCGGAAAGACTCCGAGAGCGACGGTGACCACCACCGAGGCCCCTATCGAGCACGACACCGACGCAGTCGGGCGCACGATCGTGGCAGTCGTCTCTCCCGGATCGGTGAAGAACATCAGCACGATCACCCGCACGTAGAAGAACGCCGCAATCGCGCTGCACACCACACCGACCACGACCAGCGCCGCTCCGCCTGCACCGGAGGCAGCACTGAACACCGCGAACTTGCCGATGAACCCACTGGTGAGCGGAATCCCGGCGAACGAGAGCAGAAACAACCCGAACACCGCCGCCACCAGCGGTGACCGACGGCCGATTCCCGCCCACCGATCGAGATCGCTCACCTCACCGCGTTCGTCGCGCGCCAACCCGATGATCGCGAACCCTCCGAGAGTGCTGAAGGCATACGCCACCAGGTAGAACATCGTGGCCGACACACCGGCGTCACCCCCGTCACCGGAATCACCCAGTGCCGTCACTCCCGTGAGGATGAATCCGGTGTGTGCAACGGACGAGTACGCCAGCATCCGTTTGACATCCGTCTGCGTCACCGCGACAACGGAACCCAGCACCATCGTCGCGATGGCGACCACCCACAGCATCGGTCGCCAACTCGAGTCGAGACCGGGCAGAGCCATTCCGAAGATGCGAAGAATCGCACCGAACGCCGCGACCTTGGTCACCGTGGCCATCAGCGCCGTCACCGGCGTCGGTGCACCCTGGTAGACGTCGGGAATCCAGGAATGAAATGGCACCGCGCCGACCTTGAACAGCAGACCCACTGCGAGCAAGGCGGTTCCGATCAGCGCGAGCGATCTGCCCGGGCCGTCCACCGCGATGGCGTCGGCGATGCCGTCCAACCGAACGGTTCCGGCGTATCCGTACAGGAACGCGACTCCGAACAGGAAGAACGCGGACGAGAACGCGCCCAGCAGAAAGTATTTCAGAGCCGCTTCCTGTGAGAGCAGCCGCCGCCGTCGGGCGAGTCCGCAGAGCAGATACAGCGGCAGCGACAGCACTTCCAGCGCCACGAACATCGTCAGCAGATCCGTGGACGCCGGGAACAGCAGCATCCCGCCGATCGCGAACATCGCCAGAGGAAATACCTCCGTCTGGGCGACGCCTGCATCGATGGCCTCCTTCTCCGCCACGCTGCCCGGGGTGGTCGATGCCTGTGGAGTGAACGAATCGATCCGGCGCTCGGCACCGGCCCCGGTGACTGCAACGGTGCGCTCCGCCAGCAGTGCGACTGCCGGAATCGACACCAGCACAATGGTTCCCTGCAGGAAAAGGGTAGGGCCGTCGATCGCGACCGCCCCGTTCATCGCCGACGCCTCGGTTCCGGCCAGACCGAGGATCGCCGCCAGCGCTACCACCAGTCCTGCGAGGGCAAGACCCAGATGCATGAGCCGACGGGCCCGCAGCGGCACGAACGCTTCGACGAGAACGCCGAGAACTGCGACCGAGAACACGATCAGCATCGGTGCCAGCAGACCGTACTGCACCTCGGGTGTGGTCATCGCTGACCTCCTGAACCGTCGACGATCGTGGATTGCACTGCCGGAGTGATGACATCGAGCGCCGGTTTCGGGTAGACGCCGAGCACGATCAGCAACGCGATCAACGGCACCACCACGGCCAGCTCGCGTCGGACGAGATCGGGCACCGTCCGGTTGTCTTCACGGACCGGCCCGGTCATGACGCGCTGGTAGAGCCACAGTATGTAGATCGCCGACAGCACGAGGGCTCCGGCGGCCACGATCGCAGCGACTCCGTATCGACCGAACGTGCCGATCAGCACCAGGAACTCGCTCACGAAGGGGGCGAGGCCGGGTAGAGAGAGCGTGGCAAGTCCCGAGATCAAGAACGTGCCGGCGAGCACCGGTGCCACCTTCTGCACACCGCCGTAGTCGGCTATCGCTCGTGACCCTCGACGCGAGACGAGGAAGCCCGCGATCAAGAACAGGGCGGCCGTGGAAATTCCGTGGTTGACCATGTACAGCGTGGCACCGGCCTGACTCTGACCGGTCATGGCGAAGATGCCGAGGATGATGAACCCGAAATGCGAAATAGACGTGTAAGCGATCAGTCTCATCATGTCGGTCTGACCGATCGCCAGTATCGCGCCGTAGACGATGCCGATGACCGCAAGAGCGATGATCCACGGCGCGAACGTCTGCGACGAGCCAGGAAAGAGTTCGAGACAGAACCGCAGCATCGCGAACGTGCCGACCTTGTCCACCACCGACATCATCAAAACCGCAGTCGCGTGCGTGGATTGAACGGCGGCGTCGGGTAGCCACGAATGGAACGGCCACAACGGTGCCTTGATCGCGAAAGCGAACATGAAGCCGAGGAACAGCGCGTTCAGGACCATCGGGTCCACTCCGAGTCCGCCCGATGCCGCCGCGTCGGCGATCACGCGCAGATCGAATGTGCCGCCGTCGAACGGCCCGTCGGGTCTCGCGGTCACCACGTAGAGGCCGATGACGGCCGCCAGCATGACCAGACCGCCGAAGAGGTTGTACAACAAGAACTTCACCGCGGCGCGCGTACGATGCTTGCCCCCGAAGCCGCCGATGAGGAAGTACATCGGAATCAACATCGCCTCGAAGAAGATGTAGAACAGCAACACGTCCAAGGCAAGGAACGAGACGACGACCATCGACTCGACCACCAGGATCAACGCCATGTACGTGTGCGACACCCGACGGGACCCGTAGTGCGCGACGCGACTGCCGTCGTACCAGCCTGCGACGAGCAGCAACGGCGTGAGAACGGTGGTGAGCAACACCAGCACGAGGCCGATGCCGTCGAGGCCGAGGGTGTACCGCGCACCGAAAGCCGCTATCCACGAATGGTCCTCGACGAACTGGTACCGATCGCCAGCGGAGTCGAACGACACTGCCAAGGCGACCGACACGGCCAAGGTCACGGCAGCGAAACCCACTGCGACACTGCGCGCGACGGTCGGACGAGCGGCGGGCACCAGGGCGACGACGACCGCGCCGAGCATCGGGAGCACCCAGAGAACGGTCAACCAGGGAGTCACAGAGCCACCACCATCAGTACCACGAGAACGGCTCCCGCGAACATCGCCAACGCATACGACCGCACGTATCCCGTCTGCAGCCGCCGGGACCGCATCGATGCACCACCGATCGAGCTACCCACCCCGTCCACGACGGCGTCGATACCGTTGTCGGCGTGCACCAGTGCGCGCGTGAGGGTCTGTCCCGGACGCATGAATGCCGCCTCGTTGAGTGCGTCTCCGTAGAGATCGGCACGTGCGGCTCGGGTCACGGCCGACACGTCCTCGGGTGGCGTCGACGGAACCTCACCGACGATGTACTTGCGGTAGGCGACGGTCGCGCCGACCACAACGACCACCAGGACGGCGACGGTGACGACCCAAGCCGGAATCGCGTGCTCCTCGTGAGCCGATCCCACCACGGGCTCGAGCCATGTCTCGAGGCGACCGCCCACCGCGAGAAAGGCACCCGACGCCACCGAGCCGACGGCCAACACGATCATCGGAGCGGTCATCGTCGCCGACGCCTCGTGCGGGTGTGCCTGCGCGGACCAGCGTTTCGGACCGAAGAACGTCAACAGCATCACCCGAGTCATGTAGAAGGCCGTCAGGCCTGCACCGAGCAACGTCACGCAGCCGAGAATCGGGCCTGCCACTCCCCCGGCGGCGAATGCGACCTCGATGATCGGATCCTTGGCGAAGAAGCCGGAGAACGGCGGCAGTCCGATGATGGCGAGATACCCCAGGCCGAACGTGACGAACGTGATCGGCATCGCGACGCGGAGTCCGCCGAACCGTCGCATGTCGGTCTCGTCGTTCATCGCATGCATCACCGATCCCGCGCCCAGGAACAAGCCCGCTTTGAAGAAGCCGTGCGAGATCAACAGCACGATGGCGTAGGTGTACCCGGAGGGGCCGAGCCCGGCCGCGAGCACCATGTACCCGATCTGACTCATCGTCGACGCCGCGAGCGCTTTCTTGATGTCGTCCTTCGCACATCCGATGACGGCACCGAACAGCAAGGTAACCGCCCCCACGGTGACGGTGGCCGCGCGGGCGGCAGGCGACGCCTCGAACACCGGTCCCGAGCGCACGATGAGATACACCCCGGCCGTGACCATCGTGGCCGCGTGAATCAGTGCCGACACCGGTGTCGGACCCTCCATGGCATCACCGAGCCAGGACTGCAACGGCACCTGCGCCGACTTTCCACATGCCGCCAACAGCAGCATCAGCGCCATGGCGGTGGCCACGGATTCGCTCGCCCCGCCGATTCCGGCGAACACGTCGTCGTACTGCACGGAGCCGAAGTTGACGAACATGATCATCAGCGCAACCGCCAGGCCGATGTCGCCGACTCTGTTGACCACGAACGCTTTTCGGGCAGCCGACGCGGCCGACGGCTTGTGCTGCCAGAAGCCGATGAGCAGATACGACGCCAGACCGACACCCTCCCACCCCAGATAGAGACCGAGGAAGTTGTCGGCCAGAACCAGCAGCAGCATGGCTGCCAGAAACAGGTTGAGGTACGCGAAGAAGCGACGCCGCTCGGCGTCGTGACTCATGTAGCCGATGGAGTACACGTGAATGAGCGAACCGACCCCGGTGATCAGCAGGACGAAGCAGATCGACAATTGATCTGCGCGCAAGCCGAACTCGACCTGTAATTCGTCGACCGGAACCCACCGGAACAGGGTCTGGGTGAGGGCGCGGCCCGACTCGGCGCGACCGAGCATCGAGCCGAACACCACCGCGGCCACGACGAACGAGGACACTGCTGCCGCCGTCGCGACGAGGTGCCCCCAGCGGTCGGTACGCCTGCCACCGAGCAGCAGGAACGCCGCACCGAACGCAGGCAGAGCCGGAAGAAGCCACAGCATCGACATCATTTCTGCGCCCCCGTCAATTCTTCATCAGGGAGTTCTCGTCCATCGATATCGACCGACGGGATCGGAAGATGGCCATGATGATGGCCAGGCCCACCACCACCTCGGCGGCGGCGACCACCATGGTGAAGAACGCGAACAACTGGCCGTCGAGGTTGCCGTGCATGCGGGAGAAGGTGACGAACGCGAGATTGACTGCGTTGAGCATCAATTCGATGCACATGAACACGATGATGGCGTTGCGCCTGACGATGACGCCCGCCGCGCCTATCGCGAACAACAGAACGGACAGGTAGAGGTAGTTCTCCGGATTCATCGTTCGTCACTCTCGACCCGCGGATCGGCGAACATGGCGTTGACGGAGGACTCGGATTCGGTTCCGTCGGGCAACAAGGCGCGGCGATCGACCCCGTTGTGCCTGGCATACACTCCCGGGCTCGGCAGCGGTGTCACCCTCGAGCCGTCGCGGAAGCGATCCTGCGCCATCTCTCGCTGACCCTTGACCGGCCCCAGAACCTCTCGGTGCGCCAGAATCATCGCTCCGATCGTGGCAGTGATCAGCAGTGCTCCGGTCAACTCGAACGCCCACACGTATTCGACGAAGATCAGCTCTGCCAGGCCCTCGACGTTTCCGGTCGAGTTGGCGGCGTCGAGACCGGCGAAGTCGAGCCGACCGGCACGGGCCGCGTCGCGCAGCAGTACCCCGATGATCAACAGTCCGAAGCCGATTCCGATGACGACGGCAGCGATGCGGTGGCCACGCAGAGTTTCGGTCAGCGACTCCGAGGTGTCGACCCCGACGAGCATCAGAACGAACAGGAACAGCATCATGACCGCGCCGGTGTAGACGACGATCTGAACGACACCGAGGAACAGCGCTCCCTGCGCCATGTAGAAGGTCGCCAGCACCACCATCGTGGCAGCGAGGAACAACGCAGAGTAGACGGCCTTGGTGCTCATCACCACCCCGAGTGCGCCGATGACGGCGACGACACCGAGGGTCCAGAACTGCACGGCCTCACCGGTGGACGTGGCATCGAGGGCGAGCTGCACCGCAGCTTCCGGTGCACTCATCGCACCGAACCACCATCGGGTTCGGCTGCGGACTCGGCTCCTGACTCGTGGCCGGTGACGGCTCCCCGGTAGTAGTCCTCGGACGTAAGGCCCGGCACCATCGCGTGCGGCGGTGCGGTCATCTGCGGTTCCAGCGGGGCCAGCAGCGCGTCCTTCTCGTAGATCAGATCGGCTCTGTTGTCACCGGCGAGTTCGTACTCGTTGGTCATCGTCAGAGCCCTTGTGGGACAGGCCTCGACACACAGTCCGCACCCGATGCACCGCAGGTAGTTGATCTGATAGACCCCGCCGTAGCGCTCGCCCGGAGAGTACCTTTCGGTCTCGGTGTTGTCGGCTCCTTCGACGTAGATGGCGTCGGCCGGGCAGGCCCACGCGCAGAGCTCGCAGCCGATGCACTTCTCGAGACCGTCGGCGTACCGATTGAGCTGATGCCGCCCGTGGTAGCGAATCTCGGTGGGCTTCTTCTCCTCCGGATACAGCTCCGTCTCGGGCTTCTTGAACATCGTGGCGAAGGTGACCCCGAAACCTGCTATGGGACCGAGAAATTCAGGCATCGGCGTTCTCCTTCGGTGACCTGACGGCGGATGAGCGCACACCGGCGTGCCGGCTCGGGAAATTCGAGCCCTGCTCGGGAATGGGAGGTATCGGGAATCCGCCTGCCAACGCATCGAACTCGACGACAGATGCAGGAGGCGGCACATTCCGTTCCCGTGCATGCCTGCGCACCATCAGCAGCAGCGCACCCAGCACGGCCACCGCGAAGATCATCGACACTCCGAACGTGACCAGTGGTACGTCGTAGCGCTCGGCCCCGAGGACCCGAACCGTCGCGATCACCATCACCCAGACGAGGGCAACCGGAATGAGGATCTTCCAGCCGAAGTTCATGAACTGGTCGTAGCGCAGCCTCGGCAGCGTCGAACGCAGCCAGATGAACACGAACAGGAACACCCAGACCTTGAGGGTGAACCACAGCACGGGCCACCACCCCGAGTTGGCACCGCTCCACAGACTCAGCGGAATCGGAGCCCGCCAGCCGCCGAGGAACAGCGTGGTCGCCAGTGCCGACACGGTGACCATGTTGATGTACTCGGCGAGCATGAACATGGCGAAACGAAGAGACGAGTACTCGGTGTGAAACCCGCCCACCAACTCACCCTCGGCCTCGGGCAGATCGAACGGAGCGCGGTTGGTTTCGCCGACCATCGCCGTCACGTACACCAGGAACGACGGCAGCAGCAGAAATACGTACCAGGTGTTCTGTTGCGCAGCAACGATTCCGGACGTCGACATGGTGCCCGCGTACAGGAAGACCGCCGCGAACGACAGGCCCATCGCGACCTCGTAGGAAATCACCTGCGCAGTCGAACGGAGCGCACCGAGCAGCGGGTACGTCGAGCCCGACGCCCACCCTGCCAACACGATCCCGTACACACCCACCGACGTGACCGCGAGGATGTACAGAACCCCGACCGGCAGGTCGGTCATCTGCAGTGGCGTCGTGGTACCGAACACCGACACCTCGGGCCCGAACGGAATCACCGCGAAGGCCATGAACGCGGGAACCACCGAAATGATCGGAGCCAGAACGTAAATCGGCTTGTCGACGCCGGTCGGAGTGATCCCCTCCTTCAGCGCCAGCTTGATCCCGTCCATCAACGACTGCAACAGGCCCCACGGCCCCACCCGGTTGGGACCGACCCGCATCTGCATCCACGCCATGATCTTGCGTTCGGCGTAGATCGCCACCAGCGGCGTGAGCACCAGGAACACGAAGACCGCCAAGGCCTTCCCGACAACCAACCACCACGGATCGTTGCCGAACATCGACAGATCGGTCGGCGCGGCCACGATCACGACTGCTCACCCTTCGGTCGTTCCACAGGCTCCACTCCTGCGCCCTCTGCTCGTTCCACAGAGCCGCGACCGATGCGAACCACCGCGCCCGACTGCACACCGAGCGACCGGTACACCGCCGAACCGGACGAGTTCAGCGGCAGCCAGACCACGGTGTCGGGCAGGTCGGTGATCGTCAGCGGCAACGTGATCGAGCCCCGGTCCGTCGCGACGCTCACCGAGTCACCGGTCTCCGCTCCGATGGCCGACGCCGTCGCCGCCGACAACCGAACAGTGGGCGGGCGACCGGTCGCGGCGAGATTGTCCTCACCGTCCTGCATCCGTCCCGCATCGAGGAGCATCCGCCACGTGGCCAGAATCGCCTCCCCGGACCCGAGGGTCGGAACGTCCGCGCGGGACGCGATCCGGGCCACCGGGATGCGCGGGCCGTTCCACACACCGAGGCGAGTCAACTGAGCGCGTGCCGCCGCCGCGTCGGGCACGGCCAGTTCGACGCCCATCTGTGCGGCGATCGCATCGAGGACGCGTTGGTCCGGCATCAGTGCACCGGCACCGAGCGCAGTGTCGAACGCGCGCGGTCGTCCTTCCCAGTCGACGAAGGTTCCCGGCTTGTCGACCACCGGCGCCACCGGGAACACCACGTCGGCCCGCTCGGTGACCGCACTGCGGCGTAGCTCCAGGCTCACCACGAACGCCGATCGGTCCAGTGCATCGAGTGCACCCGCAGGGTCCGGTAGATCGTCGAGATCGATTCCGGCAGTGACCAGGACACGACTCGGTCCGGCGTCGGCCAGGATCGCCGCGGTGTCGCGGCCCACCTCCGCCGGCAACTCGGACACACCCCACACCGCGGCAACCTCGGCGCGCGCAGCCGCATCCGCCACAGGACGCCCGCCGGGCAGGACGTTCGGCAGCGCCCCGGCGTCGAGGGCACCGCGTTCTCCAGCACGTCGCGGAATCCAGGCCAGGCGCGCCCCGGTATCGTCCGCCAGTTTCGAAGCCGCCGCCAGACCGCCGGGCACGGAGCCGAGCCGCTCGCCGACGAGCACGATCGCACCGGGCTCGCGAAGGAGGTGAGCAATGGATTCGGTCCCACGATCGCCGATGTGCAACGCATCGAGCCACGCCGGCTCGTCACCGGGAATCGACTGCAGCAGAACGCCGTCGAGCTTTCGCAGGCCTCGGGTGGAGAACGGCGCGATCGACGCCACCACCACTGCGCTCGTGCGGTGCGCCTTGCGAAGCCTCAGGAACACCAGCGGCGATTCTTCCTCGGGCTCGAAGCCGACCAGCAACACCACCGGGGCCTGCTCGAGGTCGGTGTAGGTGACCCCCAACCCGGTCGCTGCAATTCGGCCGGCCAGGAAGTCGGCTTCTTCGGTGCTGTGGCTGCGATTGCGGAAGTCGACGTCGTTGGTGTTCAGCACTGTTCGAGCAAACTTGGCGTACGCGTAGGCGTCTTCGAGGGTCGACCTTCCGCCGATCAACACCGCCGCCCGGCCGACCGATGCGGCCAGCCCCGACGCCGCGGCGGCCAGCGCAGCCGACCACGACGTCTCGATCAACTCCCCTGATCCGTCCCGGATCATCGGCGCGGTGATGCGATCGGGTTCGGTGGCGTACTTGAACGCCCACCGTCCTTTGTCACAGTTCCATTCCTCGTTGACCTGCGGGTCGTCACCTGCCAGCCGGCGAAGGACCTTGCCGCGCCGATGGTCGGTTCGTTGAGCACAGCCGCCTGCGCAGTGCTCGCACACGCTCGGTGACGAGGTGAGATCGTAGGGACGCGCCCGGAACCGATATTCGGTGTTGGTCAGCGCACCCACCGGACAGATCTGGACGGTGTTGCCCGAGAAGTAGGAGTCGAACGGCTCGTTACCGAAGATCCCGACCTGTTGAATCGCACCGCGCTCGAGCAGGTCGATGGACGGGTCGCCGGCCACTTGTGCCGCGAACCGAGTGCAGCGCGCGCACAGGACGCACCGTTCCCGGTCCAGCAGGACCTCCGCCGACAGCGGAATCGGTTTGGGGTACGTGCGTTTGGTCTCGACGAATCTGGACTCTGCTCGACCCGCCGCCATCGCCTGGTTCTGCAGCGGGCACTCGCCGCCCTTGTCGCACACCGGGCAGTCCAGCGGATGATTGATCAGCAGCAGTTCCATGACGCCTCGCTGCGCCTTCTCCGCCGACTCCGATGTCACCTGAGTGCGCACGACCATGCCCTCGGCCACCGTGGTCGTGCAGGACGCCAACGGCTTGCGCTGCCCCTCGACGTCGACCAGACATTGACGGCACGCCCCCACCGGATCGAGCAGCGGGTGATCGCAGAAGCGCGGGATCTGCACACCCATCAGCTCGGCGGCGCGAATCACCAACGTGCCCTTGGGAACGCTGATCTCGTGGTCGTCGATGGTCAGTGTCACCATCTCCACGTGGGTCACCGCGGAACGACCATGTGCAGCTGCGGTCATGACGTCAGCTCCTCTGCCATCAGAGTCGATCGGTGTGGATCGAAGGGACATCCCTGTTCGGTGACATGTCGGATGTATTCCTCGCGGAAGTACTTCAGCGAGGACACGATGGGGCTCGCAGCTCCGTCTCCCAACGCGCAGAACGACTTTCCGGCGATGCCGTCAGCGATGTCGAGCAGTGTCGTCAGGTCCGCTTCGGTGCCGGTTCCACTGTCGAGGCGGCGCAGTATCTGCACCAGCCAATAGGTTCCTTCTCTGCACGGCGTGCATTTGCCGCAGGATTCGTGTGCGTAGAACTCCGTCCAGCGCAGTACCGCTCGCACCACGCACGTCGTGTCGTCGAAGATCTGCAATGCCTTGGTACCCAACATCGATCCGGCGGCGCCGACGCCTTCGTAGTCGAGTGGCACGTCGAGGTGGTCGCCGGTGAACATCGGTGTCGACGAACCTCCCGGTGTCCAGAATTTCAACTCGTGACCTGGCCGGATGCCGCCCGCATAGTCCAGCAGTTCCCGCAGGGTGATACCCAGCGGAGCCTCGTACTGGCCGGGACGACACACGTGACCGGAGATCGAGTAGAGGGTGAATCCGGGTGACTTCTCGCTGCCCATCGACCGGAACCACTCGATTCCGTTGCGCAGGATCACCGGAACGCTGGCTATCGATTCGACGTTGTTGACCACCGTCGGGCGTGCGTACAGGCCTGCGACCGCGGGGAACGGTGGACGCAGCCGGGGTTGTCCGCGCCGACCCTCCAACGAGTCGAGCAGAGCCGTCTCCTCGCCGCAGATGTACGCGCCTGCACCGGCATGGATCACCAGCTCGAGATCGAATCCCGTTCCGAGAACGCCCTTGCCCAGGTAGCCGGCCGCGTATGCCTCGGCGACTGCAGCATGCAGTCTGCGCAACACCGGTACCACTTCGCCGCGGACGTACACGAATGCATGCGATGCCCGAATGGCGTACGCCGCGATGATGATTCCTTCGATGAGCGTGTGCGGGCTGGCCATCAGCAGCGGCATGTCCTTGCAGGTGCCCGGCTCCGATTCGTCGGCGTTGACCACCAGGTAGTGGGCTTTCCCGTCACCCTGTGGAATGAAGCTCCACTTCGTTCCGGTCGGGAATCCCGCACCGCCACGGCCGCGCAGACCGGAGTCCTTGACGAAGGCGATGAGGTCGTCGGGGTCCATGGCCAGGGCTTTTTCCAGCCCTCGATATCCGTCGTGACTGCGGTAGGTGTCGAGGGTCCACGAGTTCTTCTCGTCCCAGAATTCGCTCAGCACCGGCGTCAGGGCCATGTCACTTCCCCTTCGTCGACGGATCGGTTTCGGTGGTGTTCGGCTGCGGTGGAACGGTCGCCGACGGAGCCGGAGCGGGTTTCTCGCGCACGGTCTCCGCCACGGCTTCGGCACCGAGATCGGAATGATCGTCCGGCGAGCCGGCGGCCGCCCGGGGAGCCGACATCGAGTGCTCTCGGGCGTACCGGAGGCCGGCGAGGGTGGCTTCGCCTGCGCTGCCGGAGGATTCGAGTGCCCCGGGCCGGTCGTCGGCGAACCCGGCGAGAATTCGCTCGGTCTCGCGGAACGTGCACAGCGGCGCGCCGCGAGTCGGGGTCACCTGCTCACCGGAGCGAAGCGCGTCGACCAGTTCCCGCGCCGACGCCGGAGTTCTGTTGTCGAAGAATTCCCAGTTGACCATCATCACCGGCGCGAAGTCGCACGCGGCATTGCACTCGATGTGCTCGAGGGTGATGGCACCGTCGGCCGTGGTCCCGCCGTGATCGATGTCGAGGTGGTCCCGCAGGGCGTCCATGATGGCATCGCCGCCCATGACGGCACACAGGGTGTTGGTGCACACTCCGACGCGATAGTTGCCGGTGGGCTCGCGGCGATACATCGAGTAGAAAGTCGCGACCGCGGTCACCTCTGCTCCGGTGAGATCGAGTACGTCCGAGCAGAATTCGATTCCGGCCGGCGTGAGGTATCCGTCCTCGGATTGCACCAGGTGCAGCAACGGCAGCAACGCGGATCGGGTCTGAGGATAGCGGGCGAGGACGATGTCGGCGTCGGCGCGCAGGCGGGCCAGGACGTCGTCGGGATAGGATTCGCGTGCGTCGGGGCCGACCAGTTGTACGGCTTCCTCGGGGCGGGCTCCGAGTTGGACGAGTACCGGCTCCGAGCGTGGCGTGGTCATCGGTCCACCCCGCCCATCACCGGGTCGATACTGGCCACGGCAGCGATGACGTCGGAGATCATGCCGCCCTCGCACATCGCGGCAACCGCCTGCAGGTTGGTGAACGAGGGGTCTCTGAAATGCACTCGGTACGGCCGAGTGCCGCCGTCGCTGACGATGTGCACGCCCAGTTCGCCTCGCGGCGATTCCACGGTGGACAGCACTTGGCCCGCCGGCACTCGCATTCCCTCGGTCACCAGTTTGAAGTGGTGGATCAACGACTCCATCGAGGTGTCCATGATGGTGCGCACGTGGTCCTGAGAATTGCCGAGACCGTCGGGTCCGGAGACCAGTTCTGCCGGCCAGGCGATCTTCTTGTCGTCGATGACCACCGGTCCGGGTCGCAGCCGATCGAGAGTCTGCTCGACGATCTTGAGCGATTCCTTCATCTCTTCCACGCGAATCAGATAGCGCCCGTAGCAGTCGCATCCGGTGTCGGTGACGACATCGAACTCGTAGTTCTCGTACCCGCAGTAGGGATCGGACCGGCGCAGATCGTAGGGAAGCCCGGTCGAGCGAAGCACCGGACCGGTGACGCCGAGGGCCATGCACCCCGTCAGGTCCAGGTAGCCGACGTTCTCGGTTCTGGCCTTCCAGATCGGGTTGTCGTTGAGCATGAGTTCGAGGTCGCGTAGACGGCCGGGAAGAACCCGCAGTAGCTCGCGGACCTTGGCGATCGCATCGGCGGGCAGATCCTGAGACAAGCCCCCGGGACGGATGTAGGCGTGGTTCATCCGAAGTCCGGTGATGGCCTCGAAGACGTCGAGTATCAGTTCGCGTTCCCGGAAGCCGAACAGCATCGCCGTCACGGCACCCAATTCCATTCCGCCCGTGGCCAACGCCACGAGGTGCGAGGAAATCCGATTGAGCTCCATCAGCATCACCCGGACCACCGTCGCGCGCTCGGGAATGTCGTCGGTGATGTCGAGTAGCTTCTCCACCCCGAGGCAGTACGCGGTCTCGTTGAAGAAGGGCGAGAGATAGTCCATCCGAGTGACGAACGTGACGCCCTGGGTCCAGTTACGATACTCGAGGTTCTTCTCGATACCGGTGTGCAGGTAGCCGATTCCGCACCGGGCCTCGGTGACGGTCTCGCCTTCGATCTCGAGTATCAACCGCAGCACACCATGGGTGGACGGGTGTTGCGGACCCATGTTGACCACGATGCGTTCCGTGGTCGACCCGCGGGCCAGCTCGACCACGTCGTCCCAGTCCTGACCCGACACCGCATAGATGGTTTCGTCCGTTGCGCTCATCAGTTGTACGACCTGCGCTCGTTGGGAGGCGCAACCCGAGCGCCCTTGTACTCGATGGGAATTCCGCCCAGGGGATAGTCCTTGCGTTGGGGGTGGCCGACCCAATCGTCGGGCATCTCGATCCGCGTCAGGGCGGGATGACCGTCGAAGACGATGCCGAAGAAGTCGTAGACCTCGCGTTCGTGCCAATCGTTGGTCGGATACACCGCGCAGAGCGAGGGCGTGTGCGGATCTGCATCGGGCACAGCCACTTCGAGTCGCACACGGCGTCCGTGGGTGATGGAGACCAGATGGTAGACCACGCGCAATTCCCGGCCGACATGATCCGGGTAGTGCACGCCCGATGCCCCCGTGCACAATTCGAATCTCAGTTCCCCGTCGTCACGGAGAGCACGGGCGACAGCGGGTACGTGCTCCCGCGAGAGATGCAGCGTCAGTTCGTCGCGGAAGATCACCACACGTTCGACGGCGTCCTCGAACGGTACGGCTGCGTCCCCGGAGTCGAGAACAGCGGCCAAGCGATCGACCAGGGCGTCGAAGTAGCTGCCGTAGGGTCGGAGCGCGGTATCGACCGACGCCACCGGCGGCTGCAACCGGCCGTAGCCGGACGTGTCGCCGCTCCCCCGGACACCGAACATCCCGCGGGCTCCGTGCGTCGTCATCGCAGCAGCCCCTTCAAGTCGATGGTCGGGGTGGACGCCAACGCTGCAGCCTCGGCGGCCGCGCGCACCTGCTCGCGGTTGACACCGAGCGGCATTTCCTGAATCTTCTTGTGCAGCTCCAGGATTGCGTTGAGCAGCATCTCGGGCCGGGGCGGGCAACCGGGCAGGTAGATGTCGACGGGGACGATATGATCGACACCCTGAACCACCGCGTAGTTGTTGAACATTCCGCCCGAGGACGCGCAGACACCCATGGCGAGGACCCATTTCGGCTCCGCCATCTGGTCGTACACCTGCCGCAGTACGGGCCCCATCTTCTGGCTGACACGCCCCGCCACGATCATCAGGTCCGCTTGACGCGGAGACGCACGGAACGCTTCCATGCCGAATCGCGCGAGATCGAACCGACCGGAGGTGGTGGCCATCATCTCGATCGCACAGCACGCGAGACCGAAGGTCGCGGGCCACAACGAACCCTTACGGGCGTAGCCCGCCAACCCCTCGACGGTGGTCAGCAGAAATCCGCTGGGTAGCTTCTCTTCGAGTCCCATCGATCACGCTCTTTCGCATCCGCTTGAGGTGAGAACAGTGCATCGTGCCGCCGCCGATCAGCGTTCGGGCGTCAGTCCCATCCGAGTCCGCCTCGCCGCCACTCGTAGACGTAGGCCACCGACACATTGACGACGAACAGCGCCATGGCAACCAGTCCGAAAGCGCCCAGGACGTCGAGGTGCACGGCCCACGGATAGAGGAAGACGATCTCGATGTCGAAAATGATGAACAGCATGGCGGTCAGGTAGAACTTCACCGGAAATCGTTGGCCCGTAGGCGCATGCATCGTGGGCTCGATGCCGCACTCGTACGCGTCGAACTTCGCTCGGTTGTACCGCGCCGGACCCACCATGGTTCCGACCATCACCGAGAACACCGCGAACACAACCGCAATGGCACCGAGAACGAGGATCGGAACGTAGGCGTTCATCCCGGCATCTGCTCCCTCGATCGACTACCGCGCCGGCGCGGAGTAAATGCGACGGCCGTACCAATGTGACCTGAAACACACGATATGGGTTCGGTGTCGATCTCGCGGGATTTCGAGGACTCCAGTTTCGTAATCCGTTGACACGCATGGGGCACCCGATCTCGACAGTGTGACTCAGATCACTACCGGACCCCATGCGATCCGGTCGGACGTCAACGACAAACCTCCCGACGATCCCGGCCGAACGAGGCCGCAGCATGAAACAGGAGAAATGATGAAATCGATTTCCGTCTCGGCACTCGCCGCCGAGGGACTGGGAACTGCCCTGCTCGTGATCTTCGGAGTCGGCACCGCCGTCATCGCGGGCGACACTGTCGGCACCCCGGGCATCGCCCTGGCGTTCGGGCTCACACTGCTCGCCCTCGTCTACGCGATCGGGCCTGTCTCTGGATGCCACATCAACCCGGCCGTGACGATCGGAGCCCTGATAGCTCGCGCCATCACCCCGGTCAAAGCTGCGTTCTACATCGCTGCGCAGGCCGTCGGTGCAGTGATCGGCGCGCTGATCGTACTGTTCGTGGCGTCCGGCCGCCCCGGATACGACATGTCGTCGGACGGTCTGGGCACCAACGGATTCGGCAGCTCGTCACCCGGAGGATACGGGCTGGCGTCGGTGGCGGTGTTCGAGACGATCGCGACCGGCCTGCTCGTCCTGGTCGTACTGGCCACGACCGCCCCCACCGTTCACCCCGTCGTGGCGGCCGGCATCCCGATCGGCCTCATCCTGACCGTGGTTCACCTGCTGGGCATCGGCATCGACTCGACCTCGGTCAACCCTGCTCGGTCCCTCGGCCCGGCCCTCGTCTCCGGCGGACCGGCCCTGTCACAGCTGTGGGTGTTCGTGGTGTTCCCGCTGCTCGGAGCAGTCATCGCCGGTTCGATCCACCGGTTCCTGCTGACGGTCCCCGCATCGGAGAAGACGGTCTGATCTACCGCGGTCGAGAGACCCGGGCACCGACGCGTGCCGAGCGCTGCCCCAGCAGATCGACCACCGCACGCCCGAGCCGAATCGGATCCAACGGGTGCGGTACTGCAGCCTCGGCGCGCGACCATTCGGCCAACCACGCGTCGTCCGGACGTCCGATGAGCACCAACACCGGTGGGCAATCGACGATCTCGTCCTTCAGCTGCTTCGCCAGACCCAGACCGCCGACGGGTGAGGACTCGCCGTCGAGAATCGCCAACGCGACACCGCCTGCATCCATGTGCTCGATGACTACGGCAGCCGTGGCGATGTCGACGTACTCGATGTCACCGAGTGCGGGATCCGGTCGAGTTCCCACCGCAGACCGCACCTGGGCACGGGTGGCGGCATTGCTGCTGTACACGAGCACGCGCAGACGACCGGATGAACTCTCTCCCACTGTGGCGTCGGACACACCGCGATGCTACCGCGCTGTCCCCGCGAATCAGCCCGAAACAGCTACGGCCGACATGCATTCGACGCTGCGAGTCCGGTCAGGACTCGACGTTGACGATCACCCCGGCAGGTTCTTCGGTGGTCGTCACCGTGAACTCGGGTCGATCGGCCGCAACACCGACGAAGGCCTGCGAGATTCCGCCGGGATCGGCCAGAAAATCGACCGAGACAACAGCGGAACCCTCACTTCCTCGGACACGTTCGGGCCCGGTATACGGAGAGAACGTGCCGTCGGAATCCGTCGATGTACCGGACAGATCCACCTGCAACACCGATCTTCCCGGCACTGCCAGCGGTTCACTCGTGGCGTAGCGGACGGCTTCGTCGACATACCGCACCGTGTAGGAGACAGGGCCGTTGCCCGCCAACCGGAATTCGACAGTCGACGACCCCTCGAACACCACGTCGGTGACACCGACCGGCGACGCTCCCGGGAACCGCGCGCCATCGAGGCTCAGGGGTAGCTCTGTCACGGCGGGCGGCGGCGCTTCGACGGTCGGCACGGGATCGGTCACGGGATCACCGACCACCAACGATCCCGTGACCGTCACGTAGTTCGTGCCGGCCGAGACCTCGTCGACCGGGCCGCTGCCGTCCTCGCCGGCACAACCCGCGAGAAGACCGAGCGCCAGCGATCCGACGACCCAGAGCGCGAGTGGAGACCTGCGGTGGCCGTCGTACATCGCCATACCGTACTGAAGAAACCGATCGGTTCGGTAGTGCTGTCCCGACGCACATCGGTCACGATTGCACCGTCCTGCGATGCTGCTAGCGTCGGAGGGTATGGAGCCCAAGAGCTATTCGTCCGGTGAGCGTGTGTTCGGTCCGCCCAACGGGACTTTCGACGCGGACTGGGCTGCCACCGCACTGCGCTCGAACCGCCCCGAGTTGGACCATCCCACCTCGGTACGCCTGGTGGAACGGGCCTGGGAGCTACTCCGAACGCAGGGCCTGCGCGGAGAACCGCTGGCAGCTGCACTGAACCTCGAGCCCGGTCTCGCAACTGCGGTGTCCGCCGTCGCCACCGAGACCGCCGAGTTGTACCTGGACCCTCGGTAGTTTCCGAGTCTCTCAGCGCGCACCGAACTGCTCGGCTGCGAAGCCGGCCACGAGCACCGCTGTTCCTCCGATTTCGCCGACGATCAACGACACCATGAACAGATGCGTCCCCGGGACGGGATCGACGAACTGGTTCTCGGTGTCCCGACGAAACCCGTGCACGGTGTAGCTCACGACGGCAGCGACGAAGAACAACAGCACCACCGATGCGGCGATCAGATCCACCGGCACCGACCACGCGCTGAACTGCGCCAGCACAGCGAGTACCAGAGCGGCGAACGAGTACATCAACGCTGCCCGATGGGCGATGTCGACGTACCGGTGGGCAGTGCCGTCCGGAGACGTCGACATCTGGTGGTACTTGACGACACCCAACCCCAGTGCCCACAGCAGCAGCAGACCGGCCACGAGGACGATCACCTTGGTGTCCAGTTCCAACTGCATGTTTCTCCCCCACTAGATCCCGCGCCGAAGGTATCACCGGACTTGCTACCTTTCGGCAATGCCGGCCGACCCCGAACTGTCCCAGAACGCGTACGGACTCCGCTTCGACTGGGGTCTGCGCGGTGCCGATGCCTGTGTCGACGGCGCCGACATCGCCGTCGTCGTGGATGTCCTGTCGTTCACGACCACTCTCACGGTCGCTGTGGACGCGGGTATCGACGTCATCCCCAGTCGGTGGCGCGACGACCGGGCCACCGAGTTGGCCGAGCAGTTCGACGCGGCCCTCGCCGTGGGGCGGTCGGCCGCCTCACCGGGCCGGATCAGCTTGTGCCCGGCCACCGTACGGGCCGCGCCGGCACCGGCTCGGCTGGTGTTGCCGTCACCGAACGGGTCCACCATTGCCCACGATCTCGCGAGCACGGCCCCGCTGTGTGTGGGAGCGTCGCTGAGAAACGCGTCCGCAGTGGGGCAGTGGATACGGACCGGAAACAGCAGTGCGGTGACAGCGGTCATAGCGGCCGGAGAACGATGGCCGGACGGATCGCTCCGCCCCGCCGTCGAGGACCTGTGGGGGGCCGGTGCAGTCATCGCCGCCCTGCTCGACGCCGGAGCAACCGATGCCTCCCCCGAGGCGAGAACAGCCGCTGCCGCGTGGCGAGCCGTCATGCACGACGTAGGCTCCGAGCTGCGGCAATGCGCCTCGGGTCGCGAATTGGCCGGGATGGGACACCCGGAAGACGTCGACATCGCAGCCGAGGTCGATTCGAGTTCCTGCGTTCCGATTTTGCGCGACGGAGTATTCGTCGACGCGGCTCGGTCGTGAGTCGACGGGCGATCGACACGACCCACGATGCCGACCCGACACGGCCGATCGTGTCCGATATTTGGATCGGACACCCGAATCACGGATCATACGGTGGTGAGTACGGAACGAGTCGCCCCCAAGACCACCGTCGTTGTACCGACGTACAACGAACGTGAGAACCTCCCCAAGCTCGTCGAGCTGCTGGCCGGGTTACAGGTGGAAGGGCTCGGTGTGTTGGTGGTCGACGACAATTCGCCGGACGGCACCGGCGAGGTCGCCGACAAATTGGCCATCGACGGACCCATCGACGTCAGCGTTCTGCACCGCACCGAGAAGAACGGGCTCGGCCGCGCATACGTCGCAGGCATGACGAGAGCGCTCGACGAAGGTGCGGACATCGTCATTCAGATGGACGCCGATCTCTCGCACCCCACCGAGGTGATTCCGGCGATGATCGACAAACTCAACACCAGCGACGCGGCCGTGGTGCTCGGATCGCGATACGTACCGGGCGGAGCGGTCGCTGCCGATTGGCCCTGGCATCGCAAGGCCCTGTCCGCATGGGCGAATTTCTACGTGAACACGATCCTGCGCCTCGGAGTCAAGGATGCGACCGCGGGATTCAAGGCGTGGCACGCGCGCACCCTGCGCACCATCGATGTCGCCTCGGTCGAGAGCAACGGGTACGCGTTCCAGGTGGAGATGAACTACCGAACCGTCAAACACGGCCTCACTCTCGCCGAAGTGCCGATCACGTTCGAGGAGCGCAGCGAGGGCGAATCCAAGATGAGCCTGTCGGTGCAGCTCGAGTCGGCATTGGTGCCCTGGAAGTTGTTGCTGGGCAAGAAGAAACTGTGATCCCACACGTCAAGGCGTGAAGCGTCGGAATCCGCCCTCGGCCCCGATCACCTGACCGGTGATCGAGCCCGAATCGGGCGAGAGCAGCATCGCCACGACGGCCGCGGCTTCGTCCGGAGAGTTCCACCGACCGCGCGGCATGTGGCGTGAAACGAACTCGTCCAGATCCGCACTGGCCCAGCCGGTATCGGTCGGACCCGGATTGATCGTGTTGACGGTGATGCCTCGCTCGATCACCGAATCGGCCAGCGTAGAGGTGATCGACGCAATGGCACCCTTGCTCACTGCGTAGGGAATTTCGGTCGGCATGGGCCCTTCGTCCTGCCCGGAGGTGAACAGTACGACGCGACCACCGTCGGGATGCGCCACGTAGCGCCGCACGAATTCCTGAACCAGGAGCAGAGACGCTCGCACGTTCACCGCCCAGGTCAGGTCGAGCGACTCCGCCGTCATCGAATCCAGATCACCCACCTGCGACCGCGCATGGTTGACCACCAGAGAATCGATCGCACCGAGCCTGAATTCGGCCGCGTCGAACAGGGCTGCCGGTGCCGCGGGATCGACGAAATCGATGTCGAGGTGGCCGAGCCTGTCGTCGGCGATCGACAACTCGGCCAACACCTTCCTCGCTCCCGGTGTGCCTGCTCCCCACGGCTCGGTGACGTCGTAGCCGTCGCACGAGTGCGCGAAGACGCGGGTGGTCTCGTCCTGCAGCAGACGGCGGGTGACAGCGAAGCCGATTCCCTGCCGCCGACCTACGCCGGTGACGAGGACTGTTCTGCCCCGTGCCGGCACGTCCGAGTTTCTCATGCCGCTTCCTTGACCGACGCGGCGTACACATCGACGTATTCTTGCCCCGACAGGTTCGCCAGCGCCGCCATCACCTCATCGGTGACCGCCCGCAGAATGACCTTACTGTTCTCTCCCCCTGCATATCTCGTGAAATCCAATGGTTCGCCGACGACCATGCGCACCTTTCCCGGACGCCACATTCTCGAGCCGACCGGATTGACGGCGAGCGTTCCGTGCATCACCAACGGTACGACGGGGGCACCTGTTTCGATCGCGACGCGCGCCAGGCCGGTCTTGCCCTTGTACAGCCGTCCGTCGGGCGATCGAGTTCCCTCCGGGTACACCGCCCATACCTTCCCTTGTCGCAGAATACTTTTCGCCGCCGCGAGCGCCGGTGCCGACGCGTCGGCACCGCGTCGATCGACCGGAACCTGACCCGTCGCGCTGTAGAACCACCGAAGCGCCGCCCCCTTGATTCCCCGGCCCGTGAAGTACTCGCTCTTGGCGATGAAGGTGACGCGGCGACGCACCAGGAGGACGAGGAAGAAGGAGTCTACGACCGTGAGGTGGTTGCCCGCGATGATCACCGGACCCGAGGTCGGTAGATTCTGCGTCCCGGACACTCTCGGTCGACCGAGAATGCGCAGAATCGGGCCGATCAACACATATTTGAACAGCAGGTACCACACGTCGGATCCTCTCGGCTGGACAACGTCGACACCGAGAGTAGACAATGTCTACGTGCCGGACAACCTCAGGACTCGACTGGTGAACGCGGGTGTTCGCCTGCTCGAAAGCGAGGGACAGGGCGCGCTGACCATCAGAGCGGTCACCCGCGAAGCGGGCGTATCGCACGGCGCACCGAGACGGTACTTTCCGACGTTGAGCGCACTTGCCGCGGCGGTGGCTCGAGTCGGTCTGATCGACTTGGGGGTGGCGCTGAACTCGGCGGCGCAACAAGCCGTTTCACCCCGCGAGTCACTGGATGCGATGGCACATACCTACGTGCAGTTCGCTGCGCAGCGCCCGGCGATGTTCGCACTCATCTTCAGGCACGACCTGCTCGAGGGCTCGGGCGAGAACCTGCGGCTGGCGTCGCGGCCGGTGTTCGACGCGTTGATCGACGCGGTCGAAGCCGTTGCGCCGGAGAATCCACAGTTCACAGCCCTGCGACTGTGGACCTCCGTGCACGGAATAGCGGCGCTCCACTCCACCCGTGCGCTGGAGCCGATCACCGACGTTTCGGCGGTGACGGAGTTGACCCGCCGCGCAGTGCGCGACGTGATCGCCGACGCTACCGAACGAGGGACCTGACCGACGCAGGCAGCTGGCGAACGTTCTTGTAGGGGCCGACCACCGCGGCACCGAAAGGACGCTCGAGCAACACGGCTGCAACCTCGCGCACCTCGTCGTTGCCGACGCTGTCGATCCGCGCCAACGTGTCGGTGATGTCGCGGTGATTACCGTAGTTCAGTTCACTACGACCGATCCGGTTCATCCGAGAGCCCGAATCTTCCAGGCCCAGAACCAATCCGCCTCTCAACGAACCCTTGGCCCGCGCGCACTCCGCGTCGGTGATGCCCTCGGAGGCGACCTTGGCCAGCACTTCCCTGATCACCGTCGTCACTTCGCCCAAGTTCTCCGGCTGGCAACCCGCATAGACGGAGAAGGCACCACTGTCGGCGAACGTGTCCACCGACGAGTACACCGAGTACGCCAGACCGCGCTCTTCTCTGATCTCCTGAAAGAGACGGGAACTGAGCCCGCCGCCCACGGCCGAGTTCAGCACGGACAACGCCCAGCGGTGCCCCTCGTGTCGACCGAACGCCCGTACACCCAGGCACAGGTGGGCCTGTTCACTGTCACGAGTGGTCAGGCTCAACGTGGGTGCGCTACGCAATCGCGCTGTACCGGAACGTCTTTCGGCCGGCCTCAGGCCCTTGTCCAGATGACCGGAGAACGCTCGGCGCACGAGCGAGACGATTTGCTTGTGGTCGACGTTGCCCGCAACCGCAACGACCATGCGCTGCGGGGTGTATCGACGAACGTGGAACGAGTGCAGTTGCGCACGCGTCATCGACTCGATGGATTCGACGGAGCCGATGATCGGGCGTCCGATCGGATGATCGCCGAACATGGCTTCCAGGAAGGCATCTCCCAGCAGATCCTCCGGATCGTCGTCGCGCATGGAGATCTCTTCGAGGACCACCTGACGCTCGACGTCCACATCGGCCGATCGGCACCGACCACGCAGCACCACATCGCTGACGAGATCGATGGCGAGCGCCACGTCCTCGTCGAGCACGTGCGCATAGAAGCACGTGCTCTCCTTCGAGGTGAACGCGTTCAGCTCGCCCCCGACGCCGTCCATCACCTGGGCGATTTCGAGCGCACTACGCGTAGGAGTCGACTTGAACAGCAAGTGTTCGAGGAAATGTGCCGCACCGGCAACACTGGGCTGTTCGTCTCGTGAGCCGACCCCGACCCACACACCGACCGAAGCCGAGCGAACGCCGGGCACGAACTCGGTGACGACCCGAAGACCACCGGGCAGAGTCGTCCGTTGCACACCCGTATCGATGGTGATGCTCTCTGGAACGGCCGAACGGTACGTCCCGAGGGGACGTACCGTTCGACTCGATTGCTTCTTACTCAGCGCTGACCTCGGCGGGTGCCTCGGAAGCATCGGCGGGAGCAGCCGCGTTGTCGTCCTCGACGGGAACGAGGCTGATCTTGCCGCGGTTGTCGATGTCGGCGATCTCGACGCGCAACTTGGATCCGACGCTGACGACGTCCTCGACCTTGTTGATGCGCTTGCCGTTGCCGAGCTTGGAGATGTGCACCAGTCCGTCGCGGCCCGGGAGCAGCGAGACGAATGCACCGAAAGCCGTTGTCTTGACAACGGTTCCGAGGAATCGCTCGCCGACCTTCGGCAGCTGCGGGTTGGCGATGGCGTTGATCATGTCGATCGCGGCCTGTGCGGACGGGCCGTCCGCTGCACCGACGTAGACAGTGCCGTCATCTTCGATGGAGATGTTGGCACCGGTCTGCTCGGTGATGGAGTTGATCATCTTGCCCTTGGGCCCGATGACCTCACCGATCTTGTCGACGGGCACCTTGATCGCGGTGACGCGAGGTGCGTACGGGCTCATCTCGTCCGGGGTGTCGATGGCCTCTGCCATGACCTCGAGGATCGTCGTGCGAGCATCCTTGGCCTGCGACAGCGCGCCGGCGAGCACCTTGGAGGGGATGCCGTCGAGCTTGGTGTCGAGCTGCAGAGCCGTGACGAAGTCCTTGGTTCCGGCGACCTTGAAGTCCATGTCACCGAACGCGTCCTCGGCACCGAGAATGTCGGTGAGTGCGACGTAGCGAGTCTCGCCGTCGACCTCGTCGGACACGAGGCCCATCGCGATACCGGCGACCGGGGCACGCAGCGGCACACCGGCATTGAGCAGCGACAGAGTCGATGCGCAGACCGACCCCATCGAGGTCGAGCCGTTGGAGCTCAACGCCTCGGAGACCTGACGGATGGCGTACGGGAACTCCGCCTGGCTGGGCAGCACCGGCAGCAGAGCGCGCTCGGCGAGTGCGCCGTGCCCGATCTCGCGACGCTTCGGCGAACCGACGCGACCGGTCTCACCGGTGGAGTACGGCGGGAAGTTGTAATGGTGCATGTAGCGCTTGGACGTCTCGGGCCCGAGCGAGTCGACCTGCTGCGCCATCTTGACCATGTCGAGAGTGGTGACGCCCAGGATCTGGGTCTCCCCGCGCTCGAACAGGGCCGATCCGTGGGTACGCGGGATGATCGCGACCTCGGCGGAGAGCGAGCGGATGTCGGTGATGCCGCGGCCATCGATGCGGAAGTGATCGGTGAGGATGCGCTGGCGAACCGACTTCTTGGTCAGTGCGCGGAACGCCGCACCGATTTCCTTCTCGCGACCGGCGAAGCTGTCTCCGACCGACGTCAGGACCTGAGCCTTGACCTCGTCGAGCTTGTTCTCACGCTCGGCCTTGCCGGCAATGGTCAGCGCCTCGTTCAGCGGGATCTTCGCGGCGTTCTCCACGGCCTCGAAGACGTCGGACTGGTACGCCGGGAAGACCGGGTAGTCGCCGGTGGGCTTGGCTGCCTTGGCGGCGAGCTCCTGCTGCGCGGTGCACAGTGCGGCGATGAAGGGCTTCGATGCCTCGAGGCCCTCGGCGACGACGGTCTCGTTGGGGGCGGTGGCACCACCCTCGATGAGCTCGATGACGTTCTCGGTGGCCTCGGCTTCGACCATCATGATCGCGACGTCTGCATCGGCACCGGAGCCGGAGACGATGCGGCCGGCGACGACCATGTTGAACACGGCCTTCTCGAGCTGCTCGTTGGTGGGGAACGCAACCCACTGCTTGTCGATCAGTGCGACGCGAACGCCGCCGATCGGGCCGGAGAACGGCAGTCCGGCGATCTGCGTCGAGGCCGATGCCGCGTTGATCGCGACGACGTCGTACAGATCGGCCGGGTTGAGGCTCATGACCGTGATGACGACCTGGATCTCGTTGCGCAGTCCGTCGACGAACGTCGGACGCAGCGGCCGGTCGATCAGGCGGCAGGTGAGGATGGCGTCGGTGGACGGACGTCCCTCGCGGCGGAAGAACGATCCGGGGATGCGGCCCGCGGCGTACATGCGCTCTTCGACGTCGACCGTCAGCGGGAAGAAATCGAATCCCTCACGGGGGTGCTTACCTGCAGTCGTTGCCGACAGCAGCATGGTGTCCTCGTCGAGGTACGCGGCGACTGCGCCTGCGGCCTGCTGTGCGAGGCGGCCGGTCTCGAAGCGGATGGTCCGCTTGCCGAACGTGCCGTTGTCGATGATCGCAGTTGCTTCGTAGACGCCTTCTTCGACGTCCAATGTTGTGGTTTCCGACATGTGTTCTGTTCTCGTCCTCTCGTCTTTGCCGTGCCCGCGTGGACACACCACGAGCCCTCCTGGCTGCGGCGGCATACCTGTGCCGTCCATCTCCGAGCTTCTCTCGGGACGCGGCTACGCGGAGGCGGCCATCGATCGAAGCCCACCGGATCTCGTATCCGAAAGGCCACTACCGAAGACCGTCACCACGGCGTGACAGGCATACACGGCGGTGTGCGGATGCCGTGCATCCGCTTTCTCGTGCTGGTCGAACTGTTTCTTGCGGTACAAACACAGATAGCCAACGAGGAACAGTCTAAGCACTGCCTCGTTGGCTACTGCACTATTGCTGCGAGTCGGGTGCGCACCGGCGCGTCGAACGGTGCATCGGTGACATCCTCGCGTCTCCGAAGACTATCGACGCAGACCCAGACGCTCGATGAGCGAACGGTAGCGGGTGACGTCGACCTTCGCGATGTACTTGAGCAGACGACGACGACGTCCGACCAGCAGCAGCAGGCCGCGGCGGGAGTGGTGGTCGTGCTTGTGCGTCTTGAGGTGCTCGGTCAAGTCGACGATGCGCTTGGTGAGCATTGCAACCTGCGCCTCGGGCGAGCCCGTGTCGGTGGGGTGCAAGCCGTACTCGCCGAGAACGGCCTTCTTCTGTTCGGTGGTCAATGCCACTGGTACTACTCCTGATCAATGACGTCCGCGTGAAAGGAAGCAACGCGCCCCGATCGAACGACCGAGGTCGACACGACGGGATCGAAGCCGGTACAGCCGCCACGGACCGCAGCGTGCACCGAGGGGATAGCCTATCAGGCCGTGCTAGCCGCCAGGATCGAGCGGGCACGCTCGGCGTCGCGGCCCATTTCCTCCACGAGAGCTTCCATCGAGTCGAACTTCTCCATGCCCCGCAGTCGGTCGACGAAGTCGACTGCCACATGTTGCCCGTACAGGTCGGCCTCGCCGTCGAGTACGAATGCCTCGACGGTTCTGGTGCGACCCGAGAACGTGGGATTGGTGCCCACGGACACCGCCGCAGGGTGCCGCTCCCCCGGAGTGACCGTCCCCATGATCGGGCCGGGCCCGAGCACGGTGAACCACGCCGCGTAGACGCCGTCCGCGGGGATGGCCGAGTACATGGGCGGCGCGACATTGGCTGTGGGATAACCCATCTGACGACCCCGGCCGTCGCCGTGCACGACGACACCCTCCACGCGATGCGGCCGTCCGAGCGCGGCGGCGGCTGCGGCGACGTCTCCGGCATCCACGCACGATCTGATGTACGTGGATGAGAACGTCACGGCATGCTCGGCGAGCAGGTTGACTCCGTCGACCGCGAATCCCGATCGTTCGCCGATCTTCCGGAGCATCGGCACCGTGCCGAGCGCCTTCTTGCCGTAGGTGAAGTTCTCGCCGACGACGACCTCGGCAACGTGGAGCCGTTCGATCAGAATCTCGTGCACGTACCGCTCGGGGGTGAGTTTCATCAACTCGGGCGTAAACGGCATCACACAGAACACGTCGATTCCCAGTTCCTCGGCGAGTTCGGCTCGTCTCGTCAGGGTGGTCAACTGCGCGGGATGACTTCCCGGCCGCACGACCTCCATCGGGTGCGGATCGAATGTCATGAGCACGCTGGGAACGCCGCGCTTCTTCGCAGCGCCCACCGCTCGCTCGATCAGCTGTGCGTGCCCGCGGTGAACGCCGTCGAAGACGCCGATCGTGAGCACGCATCTGCCCCAGTCGGCAGGTACATCGTCGAGACCTCGCCATCTCTGCACACCGCGAAGCCTACGGCCCGACGGCCGCTCGGTCACTCTCGGACAGGCGTGTCGCGTGCGGTAGCTATGGACAAAAAGGTATCCCCACGGTAAATATTTCGGGGTGCCTAACTTATTTCTTCGCCAGCGTGGATTTCACGCCGGACGTATTCTCGCGAGTTGGGCCGTGGTTGGACTACTGGTAGCAGCGTCGACGGGCTGCGCCCGCGCCGTCGGAGAGGACGATCCGACTGTGCTCGACGACGACAGACCCTTGGTTCTGACGACCTTCACCGTCCTCGCCGACATGGCCGCCAATGTGGCCGGCGACCACCTTCGAGTGGAATCGATCACAAAAGCCGGCGCCGAGATCCACGGCTACGAGCCGACACCGGGAGACCTACGCACCGCGGAGCAGGCCGAGTTGATCCTGGACAACGGGCTCGGGCTGGAGGCCTGGTTCGAGAAATTCGTCGAGCGCATCCCCGCACCGCATGCCGTGGTGAGTGCGAACGTGGATCCGATCTACATCCGCGACGACGCGTACGCGGGCAAAGCGAACCCCCACGCGTGGATGTCACCCGTCGTGGCCGAGACGTACGTCGAGAACATCGCCGACGCGTTCGTTGCGCTCGACCCCGCCAACACCGACGACTACCGCGCGAACGCAGCGGCGTACGTCGAGCAACTCCGCCGGGTCGGTGCCGAGCTGGACGCCGATCTCTCCGGACTGCCCGCTCGTCAACGTGCGCTGGTCACCTGTGAGGGCGCATTCGGGTATCTGGCTCGTGACTTCGATCTGCAGGAGGCGTACCTGTGGCCGGTCAACGCCGAGCAGGAAGGCACGCCGAAACAGGTGGTGCGCACCATCGATTTCGTTCGTGACAACGACGTACCGGCCGTGTTCTGCGAGTCGACCGTCTCGGACAAGGCGCAGCTGCAGGTCGCCGAGGACACCGGCGCGCGGTTCGGCGGACAGCTCTACGTCGATTCACTGAGCGATGCGGCCGGCCCCGTCCCCACGTACCTGGACCTACTGCGCTACGACGCACGGTTGATCGCCGACGCACTGGTGGGAGAACGATGAGCGAGCACACTGGCGCCCCGAATCTCAGGGCCCCGCACGAGAACGAGGCAGCGCTTGCGGTGGACACCGTCAATGTCCGATACCGCGACGTCGTGGCGCTCACCGATGCCAGTCTGACGCTCGCACCGGGCCGGGTGTGCGGGTTGGTCGGCATGAACGGATCGGGCAAGTCGACGCTGTTCAAGGCCGTCATGGGAGTGGTCAAGCCGAACTCCGGATCGATCACCGTGTTCGGCGGCGACCCGGCTCGGGCGCGCAAGGCAGGAACGGTGAGCTACGTACCCCAGGCCGAATCCGTCGACTGGACGTTCCCGATCAGCGTGCGCGACGTGGTGATGATGGGCCGATACGGGAAGCAGAATTTTCTTCGCACTCCCCGAGCAGCCGATCGACGGGCGGTCGACGAGGCTCTCGAGCGCGTCGATCTGGCCGAACTCGCGAGCCGACAGATCGGTCAGCTCTCCGGCGGTCAACGCAAGCGTGCGTTCGTCGCCCGCGCCATCGCCCAGGAGGCGTCGTTGCTGTTGCTCGACGAGCCCTTCGCCGGCGTGGACAAGAAGACCGAAGCCACCATCACCCGGCTGCTCCGCGAACTCGCCGCACACGGCGCCTCGGTTCTCGTGTCGACACACGATCTCCATGCTCTGCCGGATCTGTGCGACGAGGCGATTCTGCTGCAGCAACGGGTGCTGATGCACGGCAGTCCCGCCGAGGTACTGCGTCCGGAGAACCTGGCGCTGGCCTTCGGCATCGACCCGTCGAAGGTCGACCAACTCGGTGCAGGCAATCGAACCCAGGCCACCCCGACCACGGAAGCGAGCTGAACCGTGTATCTCGTCGATTTTCTCGTCGAACCACTCGAATACACCTTCATGCAGCGGGCCCTCCTGGTGACCGTGACCGCCTCGATCGTGTGCGCGGTGCTGAGCTGCTGGCTCGTTCTCATCGGGTGGTCGCTGATGGGCGACGCCGTCTCGCACGCCGTGCTGCCCGGCGTCGCATTGTCGTATCTGCTCGGTGCACCGTTCGCGATCGGCGCTCTTCTGTTCGCCCTCATCGCGGTCGGTGCCATCGGGGTCGTGCGCAACACCACCATCGTCAAGGAGGACGCCGCCATCGGCGTCGTCTTCACCACCTTGTTCGCGCTCGGTGTCGTCCTGATCTCCAAGTTTCCGAGCCAGATCGACCTCAACCACATCCTGTTCGGCAATCTGCTCGGCGTCTCGCAGGCGGACATGATCCAGGTGTTCGTACTCGGCGGCATCGCGTTGGCCGTCATGATCGTCAAGCGTCGGGACTTCACTCTCTTCGCCTTCGACCGCACCCAGGCCCGCGCCGTCGGCATCAATCCGACGGTGATCTCGGCTGTGATGCTGACCCTGCTGGCTTTGACGACGGTGGTGGCACTTCAGGCCGTCGGCGTGATTCTCGTGGTGGCGATGCTCATCACCCCAGGTGCGTCGGCGTATCTGCTCACGCACAGCTTCGGCCGCATGCTGGTATTGGCACCGCTTGTTTCGGTGGGTTGCGCGCTGGTGGGGATCTACGCCAGCTTCTATCTCGACGTGTCCTCCGGTGGCAGCGTCGTGCTCACTCAGGGGTTGGTCTTCGTCCTTGCCTACCTCTTCAGCCCCTCACAGGGCATCGTCGTCCGCGCCGTGCGCCGACGCGGACAGGTACCGGTGGCTCCGGCCGGGTGAGATGTCTTTTTCCATTGGATTGCCTAAGCTCGGCGACGTGGCGCAACGAAAAGACGATCCCGCACCGGCCGACGAGGGCGTCCAGCTGTCCGCGGTTGCGCAGGATTACCTCAAGGTCATCTGGACGGCCAGTGAGTGGAGCGAGGACTCCGTCAGCACCAAGATGCTCTCCGAGCGCATCGGCGTTTCCGCATCGACGGTGTCCGAGGCGATTCGCAAGCTCGCCGACCAGGGCATGGTCGACCACGCCCGCTACGGAGCCATCTCGTTGACGGAGAAGGGCCGCCTGGCTGCCATCGGCATGGTGCGTCGGCACCGTCTGATCGAGACCTATCTGGTCCGCGAACTGGGGTACGGCTGGGACGAAGTGCACGACGAGGCAGAGATTCTCGAACATGCAGTCTCGGATCTGATGATGGATCGAATCGACGCCAAACTGGGTCACCCCGAACGGGACCCGCACGGTGACCCGATTCCGTCGGTGGACGGTGCGATCGAGACTCCGTCCGCGACTCGCCTGAGCGAGTACCTCGACGGACAATCCGGCCGAGTCGCCAGAATTTCCGACTCCGACCCGGCCATGCTCCGCTACTTCGATTCCGTCGGCATCACGCTGGACCTGCCGATCACGGTGGTCGAACGACGTGACTACGCCGGCACCGTCGCCATCGAGCTCGCCCGCACCGACGCCACCGATTCGATCGACCTCGGCCACCGCGCCGCCGAAGCGATCTGGATGGTTCCGGCGAACTGACGTCGGTTCGCTTCAGTGTCCGCGCAAGGTCGCGGGCCGGACCACCATGACCGAACTGGCGCGCTTGCCCTTCTCCTGAAGCAGAGCGATGGTGTGACCCGTGGGATCGACCGCCGCGTACACCCCGTCGATTCCGACCGGATCCAGCCACCTTCCCTGGCTCAACGACTCCGCCTCACCCGCGTCGATCTGCCGGTGCGGAAAGGCCGTTCGCGCCGCCTGGTCGATGTCCAGGCTCACGGCCGGGTTCTCGGCCAGCTCTTCGAGCGTCCGCGCATGGTCGAGGGTGAAGGGTCCGACGCGAGTGCGACGCAGCACGGTCAGGTGGCCGCCGACGCCGAGTGCAGCGCCGAGATCGCGCGCCAGGGCACGCACATAGGTCCCGGACGTGCAGTCCACCTCGACATCGAGGTCGACGAATGCCGATTCGTTGTCCACGACATCGCGCCTGGACGTCACGTCGAATCGGGTGACGCTGACCTTGCGGGCGGCGAGGGTGAATTCCTCACCTGCGCGGGACAGTTTGTGGGCGCGTTGCCCGTCGACCTTGATGGCGCTGACGCTCGCAGGCACCTGCTCGATGTCGCCCGTCAGGGCGGCGATCGCGGCCTGGATCTCGGAGTCGGAGACGTGCACGGCCGAGACATCGGCCAGCAGGTCGCCCTCGGCGTCGTCGGTCGTCGTGCTCCGGCCGAGCCGGATGGTCGCGGTGTAGGACTTGGTGGTCAGCGAGAGCAATCCCAGCATCTTGGTCGCACGCTCCACGCCGAGCACCAGCACGCCCGTCGCCATGGGGTCCAGAGTCCCCGCGTGGCCGACCTTCCTGGTGCGCAACAGTTTTCGACACGACGCCACCACGTCGTGGCTCGTCACACCCGGCCCCTTGTCGACCACCAAGAGGCCGGCACCGACGAGACCGGACGAAATCTTTTCACGGGCACTCACGAGAGAGCATTGTGCCAGGCCCGCGAATCCGGCCGTCACATCACCGAGATCGCCGTCATCACCAGACCGCCGGCCACCATCCAGCGACCGTCGAACGCCGACAGAGGCGGGCCGGAGACGGTGTCGCCCGGCACCAACAACTCGGAATGGAACGTTCCCGAGAGGTCGTCGCCGGAGCCGGTTCGCTCGAAGGTGATGTGCGCGTCCTCGAAACCGAGCCACCGTCCGGTCAACGGCTCCCAGGCCTTGTACGTCGCTTCCTTGGCACAGAACAACACTCGGTCCCAGTGGATGTCCTCACGACCGGCCGCCTCCAGCCACTCCCGCTCGGCCGGCAGGCTCACCGCCTCGAGTACGCCGTCGGGCAAGGGGCCGTGCGGCTCGGCGTCGATCCCCACCGACCGCACCTGCATCGAATAGGCCAGCACCGCGCCGCGATAACCGTCGCAGTGGGTCAAGGATCCGACCACACCCTTCGGCCACTGCGGTGCACCGGACTTGCCGCGCATGATCGGCGCGGGCTCCACGCCCAACTTCTCCATCGCCACCCGAGCACAGTGTCGAGCCGAGGTGAACTCACGCTTGCGCTTGTCCACCGCCTTGGCCACCAGCGGAGCTTCGAGCGGATGCGGCGTCAAACCCGGTGGGTCCGCGAACAATTCGGCCGAGACGACGCCGTTGGGAAGTATCGATTCGATCACTTGCCTGCCCTCATCTTTTCTACCTCTGCCTCCATCTCGGGCGTCACCGTGAAGTGTCCGCCCCACTTGTTCAACGCACCCGGCGGATACTCGGGGACCGGAAGAATCTGGCGCAGAACGTTCTTCGGCAGGCCGCGGCGCTGCCATTCGCGCGGGTAACCCACCGACACCTCCTCGAAGCGAACGCCGTCGTAGTAGGTCGTCCGCGGGATGTGCAGGTGTCCGTACACCGAGCAGATCGCGTTGTACCGCGTGTGCCAATCCGCCGTCAGAGTGGACCCGCACCACAGCGCGAACTCCGGGTAGAACAGCACCTCGGTGGGCTGCCGGACCATCGGGAAGTGGTTGATCAACACGGTCGGAACGGATGTGTCCAACGCATCGAGACGCTCCCGGGTGGCGTCGATCCGCGCGTGGCACCAGGCATCTCGCGTCGCGTACGGCTGCGAGGACAGCAGGAATTCGTCGGTGGCGACCACGTTCTTCTCTCGCGCGATCGCCAGGCCGTGCTCCTTGTCGCGCGCTCCCTGGGGCAAGAACGTGTAGTCGTAGAGCAGGAACATCGGCACGATCGTCGCCGGGCCGCCTTCACCCTCCCAACGCAGGTACGGATCCTCCGGGGTGACGACGTCGATCTCGCGGCACAGGTTGACCAGGTACTCGTAGCGGGCGGCGCCGTGGATCTGGACAGGATCTTTCACCGTCGTCCACAGCTCGTGATTTCCGGGAACCCAGATGACCTTCGCGAAACGGCTACGGAGCAGCTCGAGCGCCCACTTGATGTCGTCGGTCTTCTCCGACACGTCGCCGGCAACGATCAGCCAGTCGTCGGGAGATTCGGGAAAGATGTCTTCGGTCACGGGTCGGTTACCCCGATGTCCGACGTGAATGTCGCTCACTGCCCACAGCTTCGCTGCCACTGAAAATTCCTTCCGATGCGCTCGGCCGCCGGCGTCGAATCGCCAGAACCGTCCGAGAACGTACCAACGTCCAATACTCCATGCAGATTCCGCGCAGTGTCCGGGCGGGGTGACGCGGCGATTCGGTCGACGACCGAACGGTGTTGCTCACCGACACCGAGATCGGGTCGAAAGACCCGCAGATTCGGGTATATGGTGCCTCTCATGACTTGTTTGCGGACGTTTTCTGGGATTGCACCCCGATGACAGTGCCCCCGGTCCGCGTTCGTGACGCCGCAGCCCTCCTCGGTGTCAGTGACGACACCGTGCGCAGATGGATCGACAGCGGAGCGCTGCCCGCGCTCGAGGACGAGACCGGACGCAAGGTCATCGCCGGTCGCGACCTCGCGGACTACGCACGCGAACATGCCGTTCCTCCGCCCGAGATCTCGTCGCGTGGCAGCTCCGCCCGCAACCGGCTCGTGGGTTTGGTCACCGAGGTCGTCTCGGACGCGGTGATGAGCGAGGTGAGCATGCAGTGCGGGCCGTTCACGATCGTGTCGCTGATGAGCACCCGATCGGTTCGCGAACTGGGGCTCGAGCCCGGCAAGGTCACCGTCGCTGTCGTCAAGGCGACCACCGTCATCGTCGAGACACCGTAGAACGCAGGAGATGTTCGTGAAGACAATGCGCCAGGTATCCGCCCTCGTGGTTGCAGCCACCCTGATGCTCGTCGGATGCAGCTCGCAGTCCGATTCGACAACGCCCGATGCGGCCTCGGACGCCCACGCAGTCGGAGGCGAGATCACGGTCTTCGCCGCAGCTTCGCTTCGCGCGACGTTCACCGATCTCGGTACTCGCTTCGAGGCCGAACACCCCGGAACCTCGGTGGAGTTCAGTTTCGCGGGTTCGTCCGATCTGGCCGCACAGCTGATCTCCGGCGCGCCCGCCGACGTCTTCGCCTCCGCGGATACGAAGAACATGACCGCGACGGTCGACGAGAATCTGGTGGCCGGCAGTCCCGTCGACTTCGCGTCCAACACTCTGACCATCGTGACCGCCCCCGGAAACCCGGACCGCATAGCCTCGTTCGCCGATCTGGCGAACCCCGATGTTCTGACCGTGATCTGCGCGCCCCAGGTGCCCTGCGGTGCGGCGACGGCCGCGGTCGAGACCGCAACCGGCACGCTCGTCCCGGCCGTGAGCGAGGAATCCTCGGTCACCGACGTACTGGGCAAGGTCACCTCGGGGCAGGCCGATGCCGGACTGGTCTACGTCACCGACGCCGCCGGAGCAGGCGCAGCCGTGACCACGGTGCCCTTCGAGGAGTCGAGCGAGGCCGTCAACACCTACCCGATCGCGACACTGCGAGGTTCCGGCAACCCCGACACAGCGCGCGCATTCACCGAGTTCGTCACCGGACCCGTCGGCCGAGACGTGCTCGGTCGAGCCGGTTTCGCGGCGCCGTGACCGCCAGAGCCGTCGACGGCGGGCGACCATCGGCAGGACGCCGTCCGACCGTCGGGGTACCGCCGTGGATATTCGCACCGGCCGCCGTGGGCGCCCTGCTCGTCGTGTTGCCGTTGGCCGCGATGTTCACCCGAATCGACTGGTCGAATTTTCTCGGTCTCGTCACCTCCGAATCCGCCGTCGCAGCACTGGTTCTGAGCCTGAAGACAGCGACGGCCAGCACCGCAGTGTGCGTGCTTCTGGGCGTTCCGATGGCAATCGTGCTCTCGCGCAGCTCGATTCGAGGGCTGTCGATCCTTCGCTCTCTCGTCGTACTGCCCTTGGTTCTTCCCCCGGTGGTCGGCGGCATCGCGCTGCTCTACACCTTCGGACGCCAAGGCCTGTTGGGCGAGCACCTCGAAGCCTTCGGTATTCGAATAGCGTTCACCACCTCGGCCGTCGTGTTGGCGCAGGTGTTCGTGTCGCTCCCCTTCCTCGTCGTCGGCGTCGAGGGTGCCCTCCGTACGGCCGGCGACCGATACGACGTGGTGGCCGCCACCCTCGGTGCCACCCCCACGACCGTCCTACGGCGGGTCACCGTTCCACTGATTCTTCCCGGACTGATGTCCGGAACAGTCCTCGCCTTCGCCCGCGCACTCGGAGAATTCGGCGCGACGTTGACCTTCGCCGGTTCTCTCGAAGGTGTGACCAGGACGCTACCGCTGGAAATCTACCTGCAGCGCGAGAGCGACCCCGATGCCGCGGTGGCGCTGTCGCTGGTGCTGATTCTGGTCGCGGCACTCGTTGTCGTCACCGCACGCGGCACCCGATCGTCGGGAACGCTGTGAGTTCACTACACCTGAGGGCTACCCTCGGTATCCGCGGCATCGATCTCGAACTCGATGCCCGCGAGGGCGAGACGGTGGCTGTTCTGGGGCCGAACGGGGCGGGCAAATCGACACTGCTGCAACTCGTCTCGGGCGTGGTGGCACCCGACCACGGAATCGTCCGACTGTGCGAGGATGTGTTGACCGACACCGCCTCGAACACCGCCGTGCCGATTCATGCGCGAGGCGTTGCGACCCTCGCTCAGGAAGCTCTGCTGTTTCCTCACATGGACGCTCGCACGAACGTGGCCTTCGCACCACGCAGCGCCGGCGCGGACCGCGCCACCGCCCGGACCGTCGCCGATACCTGGCTCGACGCCGTCGGAGCCTCCCACCTGGCCGATCGCCGCCCTGCGCAGTTGTCCGGCGGCCAGGCCCAACGTATCGCCATCGCGCGCGCTCTCGCGGCCGATCCACGCCTGTTGCTGCTCGACGAACCCCTGGCGGCACTGGATGTCGACACGTCACCGGGCATTCGGCGCGTGCTGCGCACAGTGTTGCGCGAGAGCGGTCGCACGGCCTTGATCGTGACCCACGACCTGCTCGACGTCGTTGCACTCGCCGATTCCGTCGCAGTCGTCGACGGCGGGCGCGTCGTCGAGCGAGGCTCGGTCACCGAGGTCCTCACTGCCCCTCGCAGCGAATTCGGTGCCCGCATCGCCGGGGTGAACCTGATCTCGGGACGGGCCGTCGACGCCGACGACTCGACGTCCCTGACCACCGCCTGGGGAGTGACGGTGCACGGCTCCGGACGGCACGCCACCGACACTCCACTGGTAGCGGTGTTCTCCCCCGCCGCTGTGTCGGTACACCCGACACCACCGCATGCAAGCCCCCGCAACGTGTTCGAGGTGCTGATCGAGGAGATGGAGGTGCAGGGCTCCGGCATTCGTGTTCGGTCACGTCCGCAACCCGACGGTTCCCCCGGCATGGCCGCCGACATCACCCCGGCTGCGGTAGCGGATCTCGGGCTCGAGCCCGGCCGCAGCGTGTTCTTCGTCGTCAAGAGCCACGAGGTGGCGTTGCACCCCGCGTTGCCGTCGCAGCCCTGACCGACGGTCAGTGGCGTAGTTGGCGGTCGCTGCCGACGACCAACCACTTACCGGACAGCACCCGTCCCGCGACGGCGAGCATGCGTAGCCCGACGAAGACCCCGAGCCCGGTCCAGATCCCGACCAACCCCCAGTCGAACACCAGAGCCGACCAGATGAACGGTAGAAAGCCCACGACGGCGCACGCCATGGTCGCGTTCCGCAGAAACGCAGCATCGCCACTGCCGAGCAGCACTCCGTCCAGCGCGAACACCACGCCCGCAACGGGAATGATCGCCACGAAGATCCACCAGATCGCATGCATCTCGTCGATGACCGATGCGTCGGTGGTGAACAACTCCGGGACGAACGAGCGCCCGACCGCGAACACGCCTGCGAGGACGACCGCGAAGACCGTCGACCATGCGGTCAGCCGCCACGCGAGTGCGCGCGCGTCGTCGGTCCTGCTCGCGCCGAGGGCTGCACCCACCAGGGTCTGAGCGGCAATCGCCAAGGAATCGAGCATCAGGGACACCAGGTTCCACATGTGCAGGACCACCTGATTGGCGGCGACCGACGCCGCACCGAAGCGCGACGCGACCGCGGCGGCAGACAGGAAGCAGGCCTGGAACGCCAGGCTGCGCACGATCAGGTCGCGTCCCAACACCAGCTGCGCGCGCATCACCGACCAGCGCGGGCGCAACTCGGTGCTCGCTCGCACGACTGCGAACACGAACAGCGCACCGGCCAGGCCCTGCCCGATCACGTTGGCCACGGCCGATCCCACCAGCTCCAGACGCGGGAATCCGAGCAGCCCGTGAACCAGCAGTGGGCACAGAACTGCCGACACACCGAAGCCGAACACGACGAAACGCAGTGGGGTCACCGTGTTCTGGACTCCACGCATCCATCCGTTTCCGGCCAGAGACACCAGGATGAACGGCACACCCAGCAGAGCCACCCGTAGCCACGCGAGAGCCTCGGCGGCGATGTCGCCGCCTCCGGTGAGTACCGACACCACGGGCTCTGCCGCGAGTTGCATCACCGCGACGATGGCGATACCGATCGCGAAGGCCAACCAGGTTGCCTGCACACCCTCGCCGACAGCATCACGTTCGCGACCGGCACCGTGCATCCGAGCCGCTCGCGCGGTCGTGCCGTAGGACAGAAAGGTGAGCTGGGTGCTGACCTGGGCCAGCACGAGCCCGCCGATCGCCAGGCCCGCGAGGGCCAAGGCACCCAGCCTGCCGATCACGGCGGCGTCGAACAACAGGTAGAGAGGTTCGGCGGCGAGGACGCCGAGGGAGGGCAGCGACAGGCCGAGAATCTTTCGAGCGGTGACCGGAGTGGAGCTCACGACGTGGACAAGGCTCCGCGCAGCGCTTCGATCACGTCGGACAATTCGCCGGTCGCGGTGTAGCCGGCTGCATTCCGGTGCCCGCCGCCGCCGAGTTCGCACGCCACTGCCGAGACGTCGACCTCGGTCTTCGAGCGCAGGGAAACCACCCAGATCGAGCCGAAGTCCTGTTGCTTGAGCACGGCGGCCACCTCGGCTTCGGAGGTGGTGCGCACGATGTCGATCACGCTCTCGATCTCCTCGGAGCGCAACCCGGCCGAATCCTCGCTGCGAATCACGGCGTACACCAGCCCGCGTCCGTCGACGGCATCGGGAATCAGCGAGGCCGAACCCAGGACCGAACCGAGCATCGGGAGCCACTCGAACGGATGGGTGTCGAGCAGTTTGCGAGCGATGTGGGCGCCGTCGATGCCCGTCGCCAGCAGTCGTTCGGCCAGCAGGTGCGACCCGGGACGAACCCACCGGAACGAACCGGTGTCGGTGACCAGGCCCGCGAACAGCAGGTGCGCCAGATCTGCGTCGATCTCCACACCCCACTGGTCCAACATCCGCGCGATCACAGCGGTGGTCGACTCCGCGGAGGCATCCACCACGTTGACCGTTCCGAATCGGGTGTTGCTGCGGTGATGATCGATCACGAGGCTCGCCGACGCGGAATCGAGCCGATCGCCCAGCGAACCCAGCCGGCCCCGACTTCCGGCGTCGACGGTGACCACCAGGTCGACGGTGTCCGTGACCTTGTCGGCGTCGACGAGAAGGTGCCTTCCCGGCAGCTCGTCCATCGACTCGGGCAGAGACGACGGAGCTGCGAACGCCACCTGGACCCTCGCACCGCGACGTTCGAGTACCGAACCGAGCGCGAGCCCGCTGCCGATCGTGTCGGCATCGGGCTGAACGTGACACAGCACGGTCACCGAGGATGCACGTTCGAGCATCTCGATCGCCCGGGTCAGATCCTCGTCGGTCTCCGACACCGACCCCGAACCATCGGCCATGTCAGTCGGCTTCGGCGGGCTCGACGTCTGCGACTTCGCGCGGGGCCTTGTACGGATCGGGGTCGCCTGCGGGCTTGGCGTTCGCGCGGGCGCGGGCCAGCTCCTCGTCGGCCACTCGGGCGCGTTCGAGAAGGTCTTCCATGTGGCGTGCGGTGTCGGGCACCGTGTCGGTCACGAACGTCAACGTCGGCGTGTACCGCACACCCGTTCCTGCCCCGACCTTCGAGCGCAGGACGCCCTTGGCCTTCTCGAGTCCTGCTGCGGCAGCCTGCAGGTCGGGCGGAGTATCGAGGTCTTCACCCATGACGGTGTAGTACACCGTTGCGTCGTGCAGGTCGGCGGTCACCTTGGTATCGGTGATGGTCACGAACGCCAGCCGGGGATCCTTGATCTCGTGATCGATCGCCGTTGCAACGATGGCGGCGATTCGCTTGGACAACTTACGAGCCCTGGCCTGATCCACCACGACAATCACACTCCTCTTTCATGGCCGGACGTCGATTCTCGCGACGTACCGACGGTTGTGCACTTCACCTCTGCCGAACAGTGCTCGGCACAGGCACCGGATCAATCCTCGGGTCCGAAGATTCTCCGGCGTACCGCCAACAGTTCCAGATCGTTGCGTTCGGCGACATGCCGTTCGCACTCGTCCAGTTTGTCGTGCAGTAGATCTACATCGGTACCGGCTGCAGCGACCCCCAGCAGGGACCGCCGAATACGTTCTCGCTCACCGGTTTCGGCCGCCGACACTCCCAGCCGTTGCAGATCACCGAGGACCGGTTCGACCATCGACCTTTTCTCGGCGAGCGAACGCACGTCCCCCAACAACACGTCCAACTCCAAAGCACCCAGATACACGCTGACGTCCTTCGATCAGCTTCGACGACAAAGCCGGTGGTGGTACAGCTGTCGTACCACCACCGGCTCGAAAGTCGGAGCGCAGTGTCACTCCCCTGGCTTCACCACCGAGCCGACGCGACCGGATGCGGAGCCGAACGGCTCCGCATCGGTTCTAGTCGCGCGGCTTTTCACGGAGTTCGTACGCCTCGATGACATCGCCCACCTTGATGTCGGAGTACGTCACCGTCAAACCACACTCGTATCCCTCACGAACCTCCGTCGCGTCGTCCTTCTCGCGGCGGAGAGAGGAGATCGTGACGGTTTCCGCGACAACTGCACTGTCTCGGATGAGCCGCGCCTTTGCGTTGCGACGGATCGTACCGGAGGTGACGAGGCAACCGGCGATGTTTCCGACCTTGGAGGAACGGAACAGCGCGCGGATCTCGGCCTGCCCGAGGGCGACCTCCTCGTACACCGGCTTGAGCATGCCCTTGAGGGCCTTCTCGATCTCGTCGATGGCCTGGTAGATCACCGAGTAGTACCGGATGTCGACGCCTTCGCGGTTGGCCAGCTCGGTGGCCTTGCCCTCCGCTCGAACGTTGAAGCCGATGATGATCGCGTTGGATGCCGACGCCAGGTTGACGTTGGTCTCCGTGACGCCACCGACACCGCGGTCGATGACGCGCAGCTCCACCTCGTCGTCGATCTCGATACCGAGCAGCGCCTCTTCGAGTGCTTCCACGGTTCCCGAGTTGTCGCCCTTGAGGATCAAGTTCAGCTGCGAGGTCTCCTTCAGAGCTGCATCGAGATCGTCGAGGCTGATGCGCTTGCGGCTCTTGGCTGCCAACGCATTGCGCTTGCGCGCATTTCGACGGTCGGCGATCTGACGGGCGATCCGATCCTCGTCGACGACCAGCAGGTTGTCGCCTGCACCGGGCACCGACGTGAAGCCGATGACCTGCACCGGACGGGACGGCATCGCTTCGGTGACGTCCTCGCCGTGCTCGTCGACCATTCGACGAACGCGTCCGTACGCGTCGCCTGCGACGATCGAGTCACCGACACGGAGCGTTCCGCGAGCGATGAGCACGGTCGCGACCGGGCCACGACCACGGTCGAGGTGCGCCTCGATGGCGACACCCTGCGCGTCCATGTCCGGGTTGGCGCGCAGATCGAGCGACGCGTCGGCCGTCAGCAGCACCGCTTCGAGGAGGGCATCGATGTTGGTGCCCTGCTTGGCGGAGATGTCGACGAACATCGTCTCGCCGCCGTATTCCTCGGCGACCAGACCGTATTCGGTGAGCTGCTGCCGGATCTTGTCCGGGTTCGCGCCTTCCTTGTCGATCTTGTTCACCGCGACCACGATCGGCACGTCGGCCGCCTGGGCGTGGTTGATGGCCTCCACCGTCTGCGGCATGACGCCGTCGTCGGCTGCGACCACGAGGATCGCGAGGTCGGTGGCCTTGGCACCACGGGCACGCATGGCCGTGAAGGCCTCGTGACCGGGGGTGTCGATGAACGTCACGAGACGCTCGTTGCCCTCGAGCTCGGTCAGCACCTGGTACGCACCGATGTGCTGCGTGATTCCGCCTGCCTCGCCTTCGCGCACCGTGGTGTTACGAATCGAGTCGAGCAGTCGCGTCTTACCGTGATCGACGTGGCCCATGACGGTGACGACCGGGGGACGCTGTTCCAGGTCTTCCTCGCCGCCGGCATCCTCGCCGTAGGTGAGGTCGAACGAGTCGAGCAACTCACGATCCTCGTCCTCGGGGCTGACGACCTGAACGACGTAGTTCATCTCGCCGCCGAGAAGCTCCAGCGTCTCGTCGTTGACGGACTGAGTCGCGGTGACCATCTCGCCGAGGTTGAACAGGGCCTGCACGAGTGCGGCCGGGTTCGCGTCGATCTTGTCCGCGAAGTCCGACAGCGATGCGCCGCGGGCGAGACGGATGGTCTCACCGTTGCCGCGGGGCAGCCTGACGCCGCCGACTGCGGGAGCCTGCATGCTCTCGTACTCGGCGCGTTTCGCCCGCTTCGACTTGCGGCCACGACGAACTGCTCCGCCGGGACGACCGAATGCACCTGCTGCTGCGCCGCGCTGACCGGGGCGTCCACCGCCGCCGGGACGACCGCGGAAACCACCCGCGGGAGCGCCGCCTGCGGGGGCACCACCGGGAGCGCCGGGAGCGCCGCCGCCGCGGTAACCACCGCCACCACCGCCGCCGCCGGGACGTCCGCCCGGAGCGCCACCGGGACGACCGGGACGACCTGCTGCGGGACCGGGACGTGCCGAACGGGTCGGCATGGCACCGGGGTTGGGGCGAGGAGGCATCGACCCCGGGCTCGGACGAGGTCCGGCCTGGCCCGGTGCGGGACGGGGCCCACCCTGGCCGGGAGCCGGACGAGTGCCACCGGACGGTGTTGCGGGACGGGGTCCACCCTGTCCGGGAGCCGGCCGTCCGCCACCGGGGCGCGGAGCACCGGGTGCGGGACGGGGAGCCGGTCGCTCCACGGGAGCCGAGGAGTACGGGTTGTTACCGACACGCGGAGCCTTCGGGCCGGGCTTGGGGCCGGGACCTGCTGGCTTGGGAGCTGCCGGGGCCGGGGCCGGTGCAGCGTCGCTGGTCGCAGCCGACGCGGCCGGAGCCTGCTCGACCGGAGCTGCGGGCGAAGGGGTCGGCGCTGCCGGGGCCGGAGCCGGTGCGGCTGCCGGAGTTGCGGGTGCAGCGGGAGCTGCCTCCGCCGGAGCTTGCGCTGCGGGTGCTTCCGGCTCTGCCTGACGGGGCGCCGGCTTGGGGCCGGGACGGGGTCCGCCCGGTTTCGCTGCGCCCGGCTTCGCGGTGCTGCCTGCAGCGCGATCGGCCGCTGCGCGACCGTTCGGTGCAGCTGCGGCGGGTGCGGACGCGTCCGCACCGTCGGACGGGAAGGATTCACGAAGTCGACGTGCCACGGGGGCTTCGACTGTGGATGATGCGGACTTGACGAACTCGCCCTGCTCTTTGAGCCGTGCGAGTAGTTCCTTGCTGGTGACACCGAGTTCTTTTGCCAACTCGTGCACGCGGGCCTTGCCTGCCACTGCTCTCCTCACTGAGAGGCCGAGCGAGGCTTGGTGCCCGCACGACCTCGGGTTATCTCCGATGGACGTTCATCGTTGGTGCTTCACGGTGTGCTCATCAGTGCTGTTGCCTGTTCTTGTCGACGGGTGTTGCTCTTGTCGTGTTCTCGGCCTGCAGCTGCTCGTACTCGTCGAGCACGACTGTCACTGCGGACGAGTCCACATTTCCCGATATCCGAAACGCACGACCGAAGACTCGGCGTCGTTCCGCATTGTGCAGGCATTCTCGGCTGTAGTGCAACCACGCACCACGGCCGGACATCGAATGCCGGACGTCGGGGACGAGAGCGAATTCGTGCGAACCAGCTTCTCGAACCACGATCCTCAACAGATCGGCGGCCGGCAGTCGCTCCCTGCACCCGATGCATGTACGAATCGGCCGGCTTGTCACCACCGGATACTCGCGTTCATGCCTCTGGGCCGAGAGGTCGTTACCGAACCATCGACCACTCTACCGCTGTATTGCCCCGAACTCCGCATTCCGGCCCTATGCGCTGGTCGTCTCGGGTGCCGCCGCATCGCTGCGGATGTCGATGCGCCAGCCGGTCAATCGAGCGGCCAGTCGAGCGTTCTGCCCTTCCTTGCCGATGGCCAGAGAAAGCTGGTACTCGGGAACCACGACCCGGGCCGCGCGAGCAACCGCGTCGACGACGGTCACAGAGACAACCTTCGACGGGGACAGTGCATTCCCGACGAACGTGGCCGGATCCTCGTCGAAGTCGATGATGTCGATCTTCTCGCCGGCAAGTTCGCTCATCACGTTGCGCACGCGCTGCCCCATCGGCCCGATGCACGCGCCTTTGGCGTTGAGACCGGACACGGTGGAGGCAACGGCGATCTTCGAGCGGTGCCCCGACTCGCGGGCCACTGCGACGATGTCGACCGAACCGTCGGCGATCTCGGGCACCTCGAGGGCGAACAGCTTGCGCACCAGATTCGGATGGGTGCGCGACAACGTGATCTGCGGACCCCGATTACCGCGGGCGACTCCGACGACGTAGCACTTGATGCGTTCGCCGTGCTCGTAGCTTTCACCCGGCACCTGCTCGGCGGGCGGCAGGAGGCCGTCGGCTCCGTTGGCGTCACTGCCGATGCGAACGATGACGGTGCCCTTGGCGTTGGCGCGCGTGTCGCGCTGGATGACGCCGTTGACGATCTCGCCCTCGTGTGTGGCGTACTCACCGAACGACCGCTCGTGCTCGGCGTCGCGCAGGCGCTGCAGGATGACCTGACGCGCCGTGGTCGCCGCGATGCGTCCGAAGCCTTCCGGGGTGTCGTCCCACTCGGAGATGACATTGCCGTCGGCGTCGATTTCCTTGGCCATCACTCGAACGGAACCGGTCTTGCGATCGACGTCGATCCACGCGTTGGACTGGTGCCCCTCGGTGTGCCGGTAGGCCGTCAGCAACGCGGTCTGAATCGTCGAGATCACCATCTCGATCGGAATTCCCTTGTCCGCCTCGATGGCACGCAATGCGGCAATGTCGATATTCACTTGTCCGACCCTTCTTCCGGTGCTTCCACGTCCACGATCTCATCGGTGTTCGCGGGTGACGGCCGACCTCCGACCACACCACCCGCCAGGTCCATCTCTTCGGCACTCGGCCGCGAGAACTCCACCTGTACAACAGCTTTCACTACATCGGACAGTGCAACCGAGCGAGTCGCCAGCACACCCTTCTCCTTGGTCACCACGGTGACCGAATCACCGTCGAGCACGCCGACGCGACCGTCGAACTTGCCGTCGCCGAGCTCGATACGCACCTTGCGTCCGCGGGCCCGACGCCAATGCCGAGCCTCGGTCAGCGGGCGGTCGATTCCGGGGGTGGTGACTTCCAGCGTGTACGGGGCTTCCCCGAAATCGGTCACGGCATCGAAGGCGTCCGAGATCTCGCGGCTCAGTTCCGGGAGCGCGTCGAGGTCGATTCCCTCTTCGCGATCGACCATGATCCGCACTGCACTGTGTTTTCCTGCGGCGACGACGTTTACGTCTTCGAGGTCGTAACCCCGTTCCCGAACGAGGTCGGCGAGCAGTTCGACAACCCTTTCCTTGGACGGAACAGGCATGTCGCGAACTCCTCGTGTGTAGTTGTGGGCGATCCGGCGTGCGGCAGCCGGACTGCGTTTGGTGAACCAACAGCCTACCGCCCCGCAGGCACTGCTCGTGACCACGATCGGTCGACGCGACACACGGGCACGGCGCGTGCCGGCGCGGCGGTCTGGCACGATATCGGAGTGCCAACGCCGACCGTCCCCTTCGCGCTCAGTCGCCGCGGGTTGTTCCGACTCGCCGGTGCCGCCGTACTGTCGGCGACCACCGTTTCCACGATGGCGGCCTGCGGCAGAGAAGAGATCTCCGGCCCTGCCCTCGATACCCTGACCGCGCAGTTGCGCGCAGCCCGAGCCGATGCCGCCGATGCGGCCGCGGCCGCGGCCGTGATCGCCGACTACGCGGCCGCACTCGGAATCGTTGCGGCGCAGCGGACCGAACACGCCGATGCGCTCGACACCGAGATCGCCCGCGCCACCGGCACCTCGACCGACACGTCGTCGGTCACGGCTCCCACCACACCGGCTCCCACGACGCCGCCGCCCGACCTGGCCGCCGTACGGGAGATGTTGACTGCGTCCGCTCGCAGCGCAGCGGATGCGGCTCGCAACGAAAGTGGTTACCGGGCAGGGCTTCTCGGATCGATCAGCGCCTCGTGCACCGTCTCGGCCCTGGTGGTTCTGGCATGAGCGATCTCGGTCCGGAACAGCAAGGCCTGGTCGATGCCCTGCACGCGGAGTACGCGGCGGTGTTCGCCTACGGCGTCGTCGCGGCGTTCTCCAACCCGACGCGCGCCGAGCTGGTGGCGTCGAACACTGCCGCTCACCGCGCGCGCCGAGACGCGACCATCGATGCGCTCCAGGCGGCGAGCGTCACTGTGCCACTGCCCGATCCGGCGTACGCGTCCCCGTTCCCGGTGACCGACGCGATCTCGGCTGCGCAGTTGGCCGCGCAGGCGGAGATCGATACGAGCATCGCGTGGCGTTCGTCCATCGAACGCAGCCAGTCGGGAGCGACCCGCGACATGGCAGTGCAGGCACTGACCGACGCCGCGGTTCGCCTCGCGACGTGGCAGCAGATTCTGGGCGTCAGTCCGTCGTCGACGGCATTTCCCGGCCAACCGTGATCGCGCCTGCCGGTCCGGCGGAACGTCCCGGCATGAACAGCGCCGCCACGAGTCCGATCGCCACTGCCCCTGCACCGACCAGCAGTGCCGGTGCCAGGGCGTCGGTGTAACCGGTGGGCGTCAGTGATCCACCCGCTCCGATGAACACCGCAGTCAGCACCGCGATGCCGAGCGCGATACCCACCTCCCGCACGGTGGAGTTCGCGCTGCTCGCGGTGGCGTGATCGTCATCCTTCATATCGCGCAGCACCGCCGTGGCGGACGGAGCGAACGTCAGTCCCATGCCCACTCCGGCCATCAGCAACGCCGGGACCATCGCCGGGTACTCGGTATCGGGTCCCAGAATCAGCGCCATCCACACGAGCGAGACCGACTGCAGCGCCAGGCCGCCGACCAGTAGTCCGCGCAGGCCGACGCGCCCGGCGAGCAGACCGGCGATCGGTGCGACCACCATCGGTGCGGCAGTCCACGGCAGGGTGCGTAGTCCGGCCTGGAACGGCGTGTAGTTCATGACGATCTGCAGGTACTGCGCGAGGAGGAACACCGCGCCGAACATGCCGAGCGAGAACATGATTCCGATGATGTTGGCGATGGTGAAGCTGCGCGAACGGAACAGGGCAAGGGGCAGCACCGAGTATCGGGTGCGCGAGGCACGCAGGACGAAGGCCACGAGCAGTACCGCCGAGCCGATGAAGCCGGCGAGCACCGTCGCCGACGCCCACCCGTCGTCGTTGCCGTGCACCACCGCCCAGATCAGGAGGAAGACTCCGCCGCCCGAGAGGAGCACGCCGAGCAGATCCAGCGGTTGGCTACGCCCTGCGGTTTCCTTCAGCGCGATGTACGCCAGCGGTATTGCGACGAGTGCCACCGGTACGTTGATCCAGAAGATCGCCTGCCATGAGATCCCGTCGACGACGGCTCCGCCGACCACCGGCCCCAGTGCGACGCCGAGGCCGGAGACTCCTCCCCAGATCCCGATTGCCATCGCACGCTTGCCCACCGGCACGACCGCGGCGAGCAGGGCCAGGGACAAGGGCATGATCGCGGCAGCACCGATTCCTTGTACTGCGCGTGCCGCGATGAGCATCGCTGGAGTCGTGGCGAGCGCGCTGGCAACGGAGGCGGCGGTGAAGACGGCGATTCCGCCGAGGAACACCGCGCGTCTGCCCCATCGGTCACCGAGCGTCGCCGCTGTGAGCATGAACGTCGCGAAGCTGAGGGTGTACGCGTTGAGGAACCACTGCAGTTGTCCGACAGAGGCGTTCAGGTCCTGCTGGATGACCGGGAGTGCACTGGTCATCACGAGATTGTCGAGCGTTGCCATGAACATGGGCAGGGATGCTGCGACGATGCCGAGCCACACCGGAACGTTCCGAGTGGCCGGTTGCACTGCAGGCGGAGAGGTTGTGGCGGTCATGGTGGACGTCCCGTCTCGGAGCTTGTAAGCATCGAATGATTACTTAATCCAGACCGTAAGTTATCGACTGATAACCTGTCAACATGTCCGACGCCTCGATCGCCAAGCCCAGAGCCACCCGGATGGACGCGGCCGACCGCCGCGAACTCGTCCTCGACGCCGCGACACAGGCGTTCGCACGCGGGGGTTACGCCGGAACGAGTACCGACGCAGTGGCGAAACTGGCCGGCGTATCGCAGCCGTACGTGGTCCGTATGTTCGGAACCAAGGTCGAACTGTTCCGGCTCGTGTTCCAACGCTCCATCGACGGCATCATGACGGCGTTCGACCGAGTTCTGGCTTCGGGCCCCCTCGACCCGGCCGACGACCGGACCTGGGCCGACCTCGGGGGTGCCTACGCCGACCTGGTGGCCGATCGCGACCTGTTGATGGTCATGATGCACGGGTTCGGCGCAGGTGCGGTACCCGAGATCGGCCGGCAGGCCCGAGAAGGAATGGGCGCGATCTACAGCCAGATCCGCAACGGAACGGGCTGTTCGGAAGATCAGGCACGCGCGTTCATCGCGCACGGAATGCTGCTCAACGTCCTGATGTCGATGCAGGCACCGGAGCATCCCGAGGACAGCGCCGGACTGCACGAGATGACGATGTGCGCGTTCGGGACGAAGCTCGTTCCGACCGATCCCGGAGCGCTGTGACGATCAGGGACGCATCTCGTACCGACCGTCGTACGAGACGACCTCGTTCCAGACCGTCTCGAAACGGCCTTCGTCGACCACCGGCTTGCGAATCGCATCCAGAGCCCACTGCTGTTGCGCAGCAGTCGACGACGGCTTCCCGTACAGCGCGACGGCGTAACCGGAGAAGTCCCTGATCTGGAAATCGAAGATCTGGTCCATCATCTCGGTCGAGATCTCGTCGGCCTGCTCGAGCAGAAGGTGACCGTAGACGACGAGCGAGAACAGGTGGCCGACCACGAGCAGGAAGTCGAGGTCCTTCTGCTGCGCTTCGTCGGGCGCACACTCGGCGAGAAACGACCTGAACGCCTGCGCCTGCTCGTAGAACCGTCCGACATTGGGGATACCGGAGTGCTTCCGGTACATCGGATTCCAGTCGTGGAACCGCACCGAACTCGCACCCCTTGCCGGGCCCTGAGCGAAGAAGAAGCTGTCGTCCACCGGCTCGGTCCGAGTGCCGACATCGGGGTAGTCGGTGGGCGAGAACATGTAGGCAGGCATGAACTTGAGCATCAGGGCGACGTTGACGTGCACGGTGCCCTCGAGTTTGGGAAGTGTTCCGATCAACTGGGCTGCCTCACGGAAGTAGGTGTTCTTCTCGTACCCCTTGGCCGCGATGACGTCGTGCAACAAACGGACGACCGTTTCGCCCTCCGAGGTGACCTTGGCCTTGGTCATCGGATTGAACAGGAGGTAGCGCCGATCCTCGGCTCCCGCGCCGCGGAAGTAGTCCAGCGCCCGAGCACTGAACAGCTTCATGGCGATCAGACGCGAGTAGCCGTCGACGAATGCGCTGCGCACGTGCGGGAAGTCGGTGACGCGATTGCCGTACAGAATTCGGTTGTTCGCGTGCGTGATCGCCTCGTAGAACGCGTGCTCGCAGATGCCGATGGAGCCGGTGCAGAGGTTGAACTTGCCGACGTTGACCGTGTTCAGCGCGGCCGAGAACGCATCGGCACCGGTGTGCAGGATGTCCTGCTGCCGCACGGGGTAGTTCTCGAGCGCGAACGTGCTGACGTACATCTGCCCGTGGACGACGCTCTCGCGAAGCCGATAGGCCGGATGCGAGCTGTCGGCCACGAAGAACACGTACGAATCGGGTCCGTCCACGTCGGTGCGTCGGCCGAACACCGAGACCATGCCCGCAACGTTGCCGTTTCCGATGTAGTACTTCTCCCCCGACGCGGTGAACTCGAGCTCGGAGTCCTCGGACGCGGGCGTCAACAGCATGTCCGTGGAGTAGACATCGGCTCCGTGTGCGCGCTCGGACAGTCCGAACGCCATCACACCGCCGCGGTCCAGCTCGCGTGCGGCGCGGCGTTTGGCGTCGTCGTTGGCACTCATCCAGATGGGGCCCAGACCCAGCACGGTGACCTGCCAGGTGTACCAGTAGGCCAGTCCGTAGAACCCGAGAACCTCGCTCAGGGCAGCGTTGCGTGCAGCGTCCCACCGCGTATTCGGCGATCCCTCCGCGTACGCGGCGGGCGTGGAGAAGGTAGCGAACAGCTTCTTCTCGGCGACGAATTCGAGAAAGTCGGCCGGCCAGACGCTGTCCAGATCGTCGGCCAGGAGTCTGCCCTTGCCTCGACTTTCGAACCACTCGATCAGTGCGCGCAGTTGTCGGCGAGATTCCTCGTCCAGTTCGGCCGGATCGAACGTTGTCGGATCGAACAGCGCATACTGAGCCACGGTGTGACCTCTCCTAGTCGGTGACCCGAAGCTACCAGCGGGTAAACGACCGCGCAGAAAGATCGCGAGACTGTCCTACGGTGTGCGCCGCACGGCCTCGACGATCCCCTCGACCGCCGAGTCGATGTCGAGTTCGCGACTCTCACCGGTGAAGCGATCACGGATCTCGACCTTGCCGTCGGCCCAACCGCGGCCGAGAACGACCACCAGCGGAACACCGATCAGTTCCGAGTCCTTGAACTTCACTCCGGGCGAGGCCTTGCGATCGTCGAACAGCACCTCGATGCCCTGGGAATCGAGTTGTGTCGCAATGGATTCCGCACCCGCTCGCGCAGCGTCGTCCTTGTTCGCGATCACCAGGTGGACATCGGCAGGTGCAACCTCCAGCGGCCACCGCAGACCCTTGTCGTCGTGCATCTGCTCGGCGATCACGGCGACCAGACGCGAGACGCCGACGCCGTAGGAACCCTGAGTCAGGCGAACCGGCTTGCCGGTCTCACCGAGGACGTCGACAGAGAACGCATCGGTGTACTTGTAGCCGAGCTGGAAGATGTGTCCGATCTCGATTCCGCGAGCACTGACGAGCGGTCCACGACCGTCGGGAGACATGTCGCCGTCACGCACCTCGGCTGCTTCGATGGTGCCGTCGGGAACGAAATCGCGACCGGCGACAAGGTTCACCACGTGCTTGCCCTTGACGTCCGCGCCGGTGATCCACGACGTGCCGTCGACCACCCGGGGATCGACGAGGTACCGAACTCCGTTGGCCTGCAAGGCACGAGGCCCGATGTACCCCTTGACGAGGAACGGATTGGCCGCGAAGTCCGCGTCGGTGAGCAGAGCGAATTCGGCAGGCTCGAGTGACGCTTCGAGGCGCTTCTCGTCCACCTCGCGGTCACCGGGCAGGCCGATGGCGAGCAGTTCCCACTCCCCTTCGGCACCCCGCACCTTGAGCAGGATGTTCTTGAGTGTGTCCGCGCCGGTGACGGTGCGTCCGAGATCTGCGGAGTTGGCCCACTCCACCAGGGTCGCGATGGTGGGGGTGTCACCGGTCTCGTGATCGACGGCAGCGGGCTGCCCTTCGATCGGCAGCGGCGCAGGTGCCGGCGTGGTGACGGCCTCGACATTGGCCGCGTATCCCGACTCGATGCAGCGCACGTAGGTGTCCTCACCGATGTCGCTCTCGGCCAGGAATTCCTCGGAGGCGCTGCCTCCCATGGCACCGGACGTCGCGGCGACGATGACGTAGCTGACCCCGAGGCGGGCGAAGATGCGCTGGTACGCCTCACGGTGGGCGGCGTAGGACTTCTTCAGTCCGTCCTCGTCCATGTCGAAGGAGTACGAGTCCTTCATCACGAACTCGCGGCCACGCAGAATGCCGGCGCGGGGACGCTCTTCGTCGCGGTACTTGGTCTGAATCTGGTAGAGCGTGACCGGCAGGTCCTTGTACGAATTGTACTCGGCCTTGACCGTCAGCGCGAACAGTTCCTCGTGCGTGGGACCGAGCAGCATGTCGTTGCCCTTGCGATCCTGCAACCGGAACAGGGCGTCGCCGTATTCGGTCCACCGATTGGTGGTCTCGTACGGCTCGCGCGGCAGCAGTGCGGGCAGGGATATCTCCTGCGCACCGATGGCGTTCATCTCCTCGCGCACGACACGCTCGACCTGCCGAAGCACCCGCAGACCCAGCGGCAACCAGGAGTAGACGCCCGGCGCGATACGGCGGACGTAACCGGCGCGGACCAACAACTTGTGACTGTCGACCTCGGCGTCGGCCGGGTCGTCGCGAAGGGTACGAAGGAACAACTGCGAAAGACGGGTGATCACAGGTTGTCAGACTAGTCGCTCACGCAGTGCCTGTGAGCAGGCGGCCGTGCAGTGAGTAGCCTCGAGCCCGTGCTGATTCTGCTGCCTCCCTCCGAGACGAAGTCCGACGGCGGTTCCGGAGCACCCCTGGATCTGGACCGACTGTCGTTGCCCTCGCTGACGCCGCTTCGTCGAAAGCTCGCCGACGCGCTGGTGGAACTGTCCAGCGACGTCGACGCATCGATCACGGCGCTCGGCCTCGGCCCCACTCAGGTCGACGAGATCGAACGCAACGCCCGGTTGTGGACCTCACCCACCACACCTGCGCTGCAGCGGTACACCGGCGTGCTCTACGACGCCCTCGACGCGGCGTCGTTCACCCGTGCCGGTCGGGCCAGAGCGAACGCGAGGCTGTGGATCGGCTCGGCACTGTTCGGGGCCGTCCGTGCCTCCGATCCGATTCCGTCCTACCGTCTCTCCGGTGGCTCGACCGTTCCGAATTTCGGGACGCTGCGATCACATTGGAAGCCCGAACTCTCCGATGCCATCGACGCCGAGGACGAGGGGATCGTCGTCGACCTGCGATCGGGCACCTATCAGCAACTCGGTCCCGTCCCGGGCGCGATCACCGCAACGGTGCTCACCGAGAAGCCCGACGGCAGCCGATCGGTGGTGAGCCACTTCAACAAGCATCACAAGGGTCTGCTGGCACGCGCATTGACCCTGACCACCGCCGAGCCGAAGGACGTGAAAGCTGTTGCGCGCGTTGCGTCCAAGGCCGGCCTTCGGGTCGAAGTGGCGTCGAGCACCGAATTGATCGTGCTCACCGAATGAACGACATTCCGGGACTGCTCCGCCTCGGTGCCGACGCATCGGTCGGCAAGACCAGGAGCCAGCGCGTCGCCGACGACGTCGCGGATCGGCTGGTGTCGATGGACGCGACCGAACTCGGCTCTCGGGCGCTGACGAACATGATCGAGGCGATGTACGAAAACGGCTGGCAGCCCATGGATCTGGTGCATGTCGTGCGGCGTCAGCACACGGTGGCCGTGGCCGATCTCGCTGCCGCGGTGCTGCTGCATCAGGCCGACCTCACCGACGCCGATGCACGGGCCCCGCAGGACTGGGTGGATCAGATGTCCACGATCTGTGAGCAGTTCCCCAAGGTTGCGGCGCGGGTGGAGGCCACGCCCGATTTCCTGACCGCGTACCTGGCCTCCTCGGGTAAGTCCGATTACATCGCCGCCAGTGATCAGTGGCTCGACGTGCTCACCCTGCTCGGCCGATGGCAGACGCTGCCCCGGTGGCCTCAACTCGGCCCCAAGCCGTCCCAGTGGCCGCGCACTCGTCCCACGGTGACCGGTGTCGCCGGTACCGACTCACCGAACACCAAGATGCTGAGCAAGATTCGCGGACTGCTGGCCAAGGCCGACGCCACGGATTTCGAGGAGGAGGCCGAGACACTGACGGCCAAGGCACAGGAGTTGATGACGCGCTACTCCATCGACACCATGCTGCTCTCTCAGGGCCACATCGACATTCACGGCCGACGGGTACATGTCGACGGCCCCCATGCGCCCGCCAAGGCGCAACTGCTGCACGTCGTCGCAACCGCCAACCGCGTCAAGGCGATCTGGGATCCGGAGTTCGCCGTCGCAACCCTGGTCGGGGCTCCGGTGGACGTGGAACAGACCGAGTTGCTGTTCACCTCGCTGCTGGTTCAGGCAACGCGCGCCCTCGGGCATTCACCGCAGGCGAAGAAGCGCAAGAAAGCCGGATCGGCGGCGTTCGGCAAGGCGTTTCTGTACGCCTATGCCGTCCGCATCGGAGACCGCCTCACCGATGCCGACGCTCTCGCACTCGAAGAGGCCAGTCACGAATCAGGTGATCTGCTACCGATTCTCGCCGCGCAGACCGTCGCCGTCGAAGCCGAGTTCGATCGACTGTTCCCGACGGCGAAGCCGATGCGCGGCCCCCGCCTGGACGCCGAGGGCTGGGATTCGGGGCAGGCTGCGGCGGATCGAGCGGACCTCTCGCGCTGAGGTGTTCGAGTCCACCGCTCGTACGCAAGGCAAAATGGTTCCGTGCCCGAAACTCTCGACGACATCATGACCCGTACGTCCGATCTGCTGACCGACCGCGACATGGCCGCCCTGTCCACTCTGATGGCCGAGCTGTCGACCACCGATGCGGTGCGCATGCTCGAGCGGGTCGACTCGTCTCGACGAGCGGTGTTGTTTCGTCTGCTGCCGAAGGACGAAGCGGTCACGGTCTTCGAGCGGTTCGACGCCACCGTTCGCGGCGAGTTGTTCGAGAGTCTTCGCAGTGACGATGTGATCGCTCTGTTCGAGGATCTCGACCCCGACGACCGTGTCGAACTGCTCGACGAACTCCCCTCCAACGTGGCACATCGACTGTTGGTTGGCCTGTCCCCCGACGAGCGCGCGCTCACCGCGCCCATGCTCGGGTACGAGCGCGGGTCGGTCGGTCGCCGCATGAGCCCGGAGTTCGTTCGGCTGCGCAGTGCCGCGACCACTGCCGACGCACTCGATGCCGTGCGACGCACCGGCTCGGACGCCGAGTCGGTGTACCTGTTACCGATCACCGACGATCACCGAACTCTGCTGGGGGTGGTGACCCTCGCCGATCTGGCGACTGCGGCACCGACCACTCCCGTCGGCAAGCTGTATTCGGATCATCCGGTGGTCAAGGCCGATTCGTCGGCGGAGGAAGCTGCCCGGCTGTGCTTCGAGCACCGCAGTCCTGCGGTGGTCGTGGTCGATTCCGAGCAACGGCTGATCGGCATTCTCACCCTCGAGCAGTCGTCACGAATCCTGGAAGAAGCCGAGGACGAGGACGCTGCCCGCGCCGGCGGCTCGGAGCCGCTGCGCAGACCGTATCTGTCGACGCCTGTGCTGTCCATCGTTCGCTCCCGCGTCGTGTGGTTGCTGGTGCTGGCCCTGTCGGCGATCCTCACGGTGCAGGTGCTCGAGATCTTCGAGCACGCGCTCGCCGCCGTCGTCACTCTCGCGCTGTTCATTCCGCTGCTGACCGGAACCGGCGGCAACACCGGCTCGCAGGCCGCCACCACCGTCACGCGGGCACTCGCGCTCGGTGACGTGCGACCGCGAGACATAGCCGCGGTGTTGTTTCGCGAGATTCGGGTCGGAGCGACGATGGGTGCGATGCTCGGCACCCTCGGCTTCGTGATCGCAGGACTCGTCTACGACTGGCACCTCGGGCTCGTCATCGGTACGACGCTGTTGTCGATCTGCACACTCGCAGCCACTGTCGGCGGAGCGATGCCGCTGATCGCCAGGAAGATCGGTGTCGACCCGGCGGTCTTCTCGACACCCTTCATCTCCACCTTCTGCGACGCGACGGGATTGATCGTCTACTTCCTCATCGCCAAGGCCGTCCTCGGCGTGTGATCGGCGCTGCTCGTTACCCCTTCTGGGCGTTTTCCTGAGCGGCCTGGGCCTGTGCGACCTGCTGCGGGGTGAAACGAATGAACACCGCAGCGATTCCCGCGACCACGGCGCAGACGGCGCAGCAGAACAGCGCGAACATGTAGCCCGAGCTCAACGCATCGAGCTGGGTGTCGTTCATCAGCGTCGCCGGTCCGGAAATGCCGCCCAACGACAGGGTGCGGGAGGTCACCAGCGCGCCGATCACGGCCAGCGCCAAGGGCCCGCCGAGGGTCTGAGCAACCAGGGCGATGGCGGTCAAGGGGCCGATCTCGGTGGGGCTCACTCCGGCGATGGCGCACAGCGGGAGCGGCACGACCGTCAGGCCGACGCCGAATCCGATGCCGATGACGGGGAAGAACAGGCCGGGGAAGTACGACGAGTCCGCGTTCATGGTCGCAACCGACACCATCAGCCAACCGACCATGATGACGGCACCGCTCAGAATCAGCCACCGTGGGGCGATGCGCGTCACCAGCTGCGAGGCCAGGAATGCGGCGGCACCGAGCCCGAAGGCGAACGGCACGAACGCCAGGCCCGCGTGCAACGGGCTGTATCCCAGGATGTCCTGAACGAACAGTGCCACGTACGCGGCGAGGCAGAACATCACCCCACCGGCGAAGAAGATGGCCACGAACGTCGCCACGCGGTCTCGGCTGCCGAACAGCGAGAACGGAAGCAGTGGGTTGTCGGCGCGTCGCTCGACCATCAGGAACAACCCGAGGAACAGCAGGCCGGCGAGCAGCGAGACGATGACGATCGGGTTGGTCCAGCCCAGTTCGGTGCCCTCGCTCAGAGCCAACACGACGCCGGTGCAGCCGAGCGTCGCCAGAATCGCTCCCGGCACGTCGAGCGGTAGTCTCGCCCCCACCGTCTCCTGCAGCGACACGACTGCGAGCACCACGATGACGACACCGATGGGCACGTTGATCAGGAAGATCCACCGCCACGACACCTCGGTCAACGCACCGCCGATGATCAGCCCGGCGATGGAGCCGACACCGGTCATGGCCGCGTAGATCGCGATGGCCTGATTTCGAACCGGGCCCGGCGCGAACGTGGTCGCCACCAACGCGAACGCCGTGGGCGACGCCACCGCGGCTCCGACGCCTTGGAGCGCACGAGCCGCTACCAGCGTCGCCTCGTTGACCGCGAGCCCGCACAGCAGGGAGGCGACGGTGAACAGTACGACGCCGGCCAGGAACATCTTCTTGCGGCCGAAGGCGTCGCCGAGTCTGCCGCCCAGGAGCATCAGCCCGCCGAAGGCGAGGGCGTACGAAGTGAGCACCCAGTTGCGTCCGGCATCGGAGAGACCCAGATCGGCCTGCAACGGTGCCAGAGCGAGATTGGCGACGGTGCCGTCGAGCACCACCATCAACTGCAGGCCGCTCAGGACGATGATCGCCAACCCGAACGCGCGGGTCGTCACCGGGTACTTGACCTCGGCGCTGGAGGTATCGGGCATCGATGATTCAGGCACGGGCGTTCACGTTACCGGCGTGTACAGAGAAACCGGCAACGGTTCCGATGACCACGATGGCCGGAGGCCTGATCTCCGCGTCGCGAACAGCATCGGCGACGGTGCTCAGAGTGGCGCGCACTTCGCGCTGGGTGCGCATGGTGCCTTCCTGAACGACGATCACCGGCGTGTCGGACGGCCGACCACCGGCGATGAGAACGTCGGCGAACAGACCGATGCGTTCGACGGCCATCAGCAGCACGATGGTGCCCTTGAGCTTGGCCAGCGCATTCCAGTCCACGAGCGAATCGGGGTGGTCGGGTGCCACGTGGCCGCTGACGACGACGAACTCGTGGGTGACGGCGCGGTGCGTCACCGGTATCCCGGCGGACGAGGGCACCGAGATGGCGCTGGTGATTCCAGGCACCACCGTGACCGGGATTCCCTCGGCGGCGAGCGCTTCGAGTTCTTCGTATCCCCGACCGAACACGTAGGGGTCGCCGCCCTTGAGCCGGACGACGAACTTGCCTGCCTTCGCGCCGTCGATCAGCGCCTGGTTGATGGCCTCCTGCGCCATCGCGCGGCCGTACGGAATCTTCGAGGCATCGATGACCTCCACGTGCGGACCCAATTCAGCGAGCAGCTCGGGCGGTGCGAGCCGATCGGCCACCACGACGTCGGCGTAGGCGAGCAACCTGCGGCCGCGGACGGTGATGAGGTCCGGATCGCCCGGTCCCCCACCCACCAGTGCCACGCCGGTCAACGGCGCATGCGCCGAATCGGCGACCACACCGGACTGCAGAGCGTCGATCACGGCATTGCGCACCGCGGCCGATCGACGGTGCTCACCGCCGGCGAGGACACCGAGGGTCAGCCCGTCCCATTCGGCCGACGCCGGGGTGACGGCGGTGCCGTCCTTGGCGATATCGGCTCTCACGCAGAAGATCCTGGACGCGGTGGCCTCGGCGACGATCGCGATGTTGGTCTCGGCCTCGTCGGTGCAGGCGACGGCGTACCAGGCGTCGGCGAGGTCGCCCTCTCGATAGTCACGCAACTCCATCGTCACCTGTCCGAAGGTCGCCATCGCCTCGACTGCCGGTGTGGCCTCGCGCGTGATGACGTGCACCGCAGCGCCGCAGGAGATGAGCAGTGGCAATCGACGCTGCGCGACGGTGCCGCCACCGACCACGACGACGCGTCGACCTTCCAGATTGAGGCCGACCAGATAGGGAGAGTCAGTCGCGTTCACGAGAGGAAACGCTACCGCGCGCGCTGCACCCGCTTTTCGTCCCATACGGGCTCGTCGGATTCGTAGGCCTGACCGGTGCTGCCGAACACGAGAAATCGGTCGAAGCTGCGGGCGAACCACCGGTCGTGCGTCACGGCGATGACGGTGCCGTCGAACGCGGCGATCGCGTCTTCGAGTGCATCGGCGGACATGAGGTCGAGGTTGTCGGTCGGCTCGTCCAGCAGCAAAAGGGTGGCACCGGACAGTTCGAGCAGCAGAATCTGCACGCGCGCCTGTTGGCCGCCGGAGAGGTTGTCGTAGGACTGCTCGGCGGCTCGGGCCAGACCGTAGCGGTCCAATGCCCGTCCTGCGGCCTCGCGGCCCATACCGTCACGATGTTCGTTGCCCATGTGCAAGATGTCGAGCAGCGTGTTGCCCGCGAGATCCGGACGAGTGTGGGTCTGCGCGAACAGACCGGGCCGGACGCGAGCGCCGAGCACCGCGGTGCCGGTGTGCGGAACCGGATCGAGTGCCAGTTCTTGAACCGGCTCGTGCTCCTTCTCGGGATCGGTGCCACCGTTGGCCAGCAACCTGAGGAAATGCGATTTACCGGAACCGTTGGAGCCCAACACCGCAACGCGGTCGCCGTACCAGATCTCGGCGTCGAAGGGCTTCATCAGTCCGGTCAGTTCCAGCGCCGTACACACCAACGCGCGCTTGGCTGTTCGGCCGCCACGCAGCCGAACGGTGACGTGCTGCTTCAGCGGCACCGCCTCGGGCGGCCCGGCCTCCTCGAACTTGGCCAACCGAGTCTGCGACGCGTGGTAGCGAGCAGCGACACCGTCGTTGAACTTGGCCTTCTCCCGCAGGCGCAGCACCAGCGCCCGAAGTTTCACCAGTTCCTCGTCCCACCGCCGTCGTAGTTCGTCGAGCCGAGCATTCCGGTCCTCACGCGCGGCGTGATAGGTCGCGAACCCGCCGCCGTGCACCCACGAGGTGGCCCCGCTGACGCCCGGTTCCAGCGTCACGATCCGGTTCGCGGCGTTGGCGATGAGTTCCCGGTCGTGGCTGATGAACAGGACGGACTTGTCGGAGTCGCGGATGGTCGCTTCGAGCCAGCGCTTGCCCGGCACATCGAGGTAGTTGTCCGGCTCGTCGAGAAGGAGCAGATTGTCCGAGCCGGCGAACAGAGCCTCGAGCACGAGACGCTTCTGCTCGCCGCCACTGAGGGTCGACGCAGCGCGCCACTTCGCGCGGTCGAACGGCATTCCGAGTGCAGCAGTGGTGACCTTGTCCCAGAACGGTTCGAGGTCGTAACCGCCGACGTCACCCCAATCCGAGAGGGCCTGCGCGTATTTCATCTGGGTCTTCTCGTCGTCGACCTCGATCATCGTGTTCTCGGCGGCGTCGAGGGCCGCAGCGGCCGTCTGCACGGCCGGCGACGCAACCGACAGCAGCAGATCACGCACGGTCGAGTCGTCTCGCAGCTGACCGACGAATTGCCGCATCACCCCGAGCGAGCCCGAACTCGACACCGATCCTTCGTCGGGGGTCTCGTCCCCCGCGATGATCCGCGTCAGTGTCGTCTTGCCGGTTCCGTTGGGACCGATCAACGCCGTCTTGGCACCGTCGCCGACGCGAAACCCGACACCGTTGAGCAGCTGCCGTCCGTCGGGCAGGAAGTAGACGATGTCGTTCAGTTCGAGGTGGGCCACAACGAACCAGCCAACCTCATCGGCCCGGCGATGGCCAATCGTTTACTCGCCCGCTAGGCGAGGGCCAGGACCGACGTCTCGGTGAGCACCTGTTTGCCCGCATCGTCGACGTGCGCGTGGTGCACCCGCAACCGAGCCGAGTCGCCGTGCAGGGTCAGCAACATGACACCGTTGTCGAACCAGGGGCCCGCCTCGGCCTCCCACTCGACACCGGACGGGCCCACGTGTGCCGCCCGCGCCAGCTTCGACAGAATGCGTGCAGCGGGACGTTTGATGGCCAGCTTGTTGACGGCGCGAATCGGCAGATCGAGCGGATTGCGGAACGGCGACATGGTCAGCTGATACGTGGCCGGTACCTCGCGCCCGCCGACCCCGAAGTCCGCGTTCGCCACGTACGAGCAGTGCACGTCGCCCGAGAGCCACATGATCGAGGCGGGTGTGTTCTCGCCGCGAGAGAGCTCACGCGTCAACGCCGCCATGTCGTTGAAGGAATTGGTGAAGGCCGCCCAGTGTTCGAGGTCGAGGCCGATCCGCATCTTCTCGGCAACCTTCGCCGACACCGACCCCCAACTGCCCTGTGCCACGGCCTCGTTCCACTGTTCGAGGTAGTGCAGGGCGGGCAGCATGAGGTAGGGCAACGACGACCCGAACAGCAGATGTCGCGGGGTCTTCTCGAGTGCGCGCTCGCGTACCCACGCCCACTCCTTCTCGTCGACCATCTCTCTGTTGTTCGGATCCAGATTCCGCGAGCACCGCGAGTCGATCATGATCAGCCGCGTGTCGCCGAAATCTCGGTAGAAGCTCCATCGTCCGGTCTCGGGCCTGCGGTCGACACGTAACGCGAAGTCGGCCAACAGCTTCTCCCGCTCGGCGTCGGTGTCGGCAGCCCGAACTGCGGCGTACATCTCGTCCTGCGCCAGCTCCTTGGGCGAGAGGTTGCCCAGGTGCTGGTACACCCAGTACGACGAGTACGCGCCGACCACACGATCGTTCCACCACGGCCGTGTCACGATGTCCCGACGCCAGGAGGCCGACGAGTTCCAGTCGTCGCGCAGATCGTGGTCGTCGAGGATCATGCACGACGGGATGCTCGCCATCAGAGTCCGTACCGGCTCGAGTCCCCACGATTCCCGGTACAGCCAGGAGTACTCCTCGAAATCGCAGATCTCGTTCTCCGCGTCGGTACCGATGGCGCTCTGCGGTCCCTCGCCCGAGCTTCGGCGCGCCTGGAGTCGTTCGACGATCTCCGGGGACGGGTCGTCGGCGTAGACCTGGTCACCGAGGAGCAACAGCGCCTGCGGCCATCGACTCGGATCCTGCTCGATCAGCGCGTTGCCCAGCCCGGCCAAGGCGTCGGCCCCGATCTGCTTCAAGGATTCTTCGCTGTAGTTGTCACCGCGCCGACACGAGCCGAAGGCCAACGTGACGGGTCCCTCGGCGTCGACGGTGTGGATGGCCGCCGTCCGACCTTCCGGGGGCCACACGCGACGCTCGTCGACGAACACCTCGTAGTTCACCGTTGCGTTGGCCGGCAGTCCTTCGAGCGGTACCAGCGCGTAGTGGTGGCCGTGCACTCCCCACGTTCGTTCGGAACCCCGGACGCCGGCGTCGGTGACCACGGAAACCGTCGACGATTCGGCCATCTCGAACCACAGGGTCGCCGTCTCGGTGCCGACGTACCGGACGATCGGGCCGAGCAGGACGATGCTGTCGGAAGTCATTGGATCCACATTGCCTGCGTCGGCCCGCTTTCGCCAGTCGGTGGCGCGGATCGGTCCTCAGGAACGGGCTGCGACCACGACCTTTCCCCGTACGTGTCCGGTCTCGAGCAACCGGTGTGCTTCGCGTAGCTGCTCGGCGTCGATCGGAGAGAGGAGCGTCGTCGCGGTCGTCCGCACCGAACCCGCATCGACGAGTTCGGCCACCCTGGTCAGTAGCTCGTGCTGACGAATCAGATCCGTAGTCTCGTGCATCGGGCGAGCGAACATGAATTCCCAGTGCCAGGAGATCGCCTTCGTCTTCAGCGGGAGAACGTCGAGTGTCTCGGGATCGTCGATCGCCACTATCTGTCCGAACGGCGTCAACAGGTCTGCATAGATCTCGACCTGGCCGGCGGAATGGGCAGTGAACACGTAGTCGATGCCGTCCGGTGCCACTCGGCGTACTTCGTCGCGAAGATCGCGGTGGTGATCGACCACCTCGGCTGCTCCGAGAGAACGAACCCACTCCACCGCGTCCTCACCCGCTGCCGTCGCGATCGCGCGCACACCAGGAACCAGGGTCCGAAGTAGTTGCAGCACAACAGATCCCACACCTCCGGTGGCACCGACCATCAGCAAGGTTCCGGTGGTCTCGGCAGTGATGCGGAGCTTGTCGAACAGTCCTTCCCATGCGGTGATCACGGTCAGCGGTAACGCCGCGGCCTGTGCGAAATCGAGGGTCGTCGGCTTCTTCGCCACGATGCGTTCGTCCACCGCATGGAACTGCGAGTCGGTCCCGGGTCGGCCGATGTCTCCCGCGTAGTAGACCTCGTCCCCCGGCGCGAACATGTTGACGTCGGCGCCGACAGCGCGCACCACACCAGCGGCGTCGAACCCGAGCACCTTCGGCTCGCCCTGCGGATCGTTGCCGGCACGGACCTTGACATCGACCGGGTTCACCGACACGGCTCGCACCTCGACCAGCAGGTCTCGCGGCCGCATGGCGGGCACGTCGACGACCACATCGGTGAGGCTGGCGGGGTCGTCGATCGGAAGCGAGCGGGTGTAGGCAACGGCTGTCATCGTCTCGGTCATACCTACAGGATGGCCCGAACCCCCGGTCCACCGTCAAGGCAGAGCTCGACCACGGCAACGGTGACACCGGCCGAACCGAACCTGGGCACCGTCAACTGCGTCGAACCGCCGGCCAGCAATGCCGCCGCCTCGGCGACGCTGGCACTTCCGACGGCGCGGAGCACCCGAACCGATGTCGTCGGCGTGACGACGGTCGACAGTTCCCTCGCCGAGTAGGTCACTCCCCGAACCCCCATGCTCGACGCCACCGCCGCCACCAGTTCTGCTTTCCGGTCGATCGAGGCGATGGCCTCGACACGCCAGTCCGGTTGCAGCACCGTGGCGATCGCGGCCACGACGGCGGCGGAGCCGACGCCGGCTCGGGCACCGATTCCGACGACCACCCGCATCTCGCGACCTCTCTTACACGCGCGCGTAATCGACGGCGGCCGAGACGAATCGGGTGATCGACTCGGAATTGCCTGCGGCATGGGTGTGCAGATACGACGCGTGGACGCCGCCCTGCACGAAGCCCTCGCGCACTGCAGTTCTGCCGTCGGGGTTCTGCCTGTGCCAGCCCCAGGCGGCCGGCACCGCCTCGCGCACGTCCCTGGATCGGTTCGTTCCTGCAGGCTCCACTCCCACGACGAGCTTCGTGCGATGGAACTCGTGGCCGGTGACGCGGGTACCGGCGTCGAACAGTGTCGACGATTCGAGGGCAACCGCGTCGCGGTATCCCAGAGTGAGGGTGTTCCCGAATTCCGCGTCCACATCGACGACCCCGGCCATGGCATGACCGTCCAATCGCCTTGCCAGATAGAGCAATCCGGCGCATTCGGCGTGGATCGGCAATCCCTGGGCCGCCGCGGCTCGAATGTCGGCGAGCAACACCTCGTTCGCCGACAGTGCGGCTGCGTGTTCCTCCGGGAATCCGCCGGGTAGTACGACTCCTGCTGTGCCGGTGGGCAACCCGTCACGCAGCGGGTCGAAGACGGCCACATCGGCCCCGGCCGCGCGGAGCAGTTCGACGTGTTCGGTGTAGCCGAAGGTGAATGCCGGTCCACCCGCCACCGCTATCACGGGCGATCCCTCGCAGGTGCGTACCTCGTCCTCCGGGGACCACTGCGGCGCGGTCACCGACGATCGAGCCAGTGCGCTCACAGCCTCGATGTCGACGAATCGGGAGACCAGGGCGCTCATCGCGTCCACGGCATCGGTTGCGGCACCACCGTGTTCGACCGCGGTGATCAGCCCCAGGTGCCGTGACGGGACGACCAGTTCGCTCATGCGCGGCAGCGCGCCGAGTACCGGAACACCCACCCGTTCGCACGCTTGACGCAACACGTCCTCGTGCCGCTGACTGCCGACGCGATTGAGAATCACACCCCCGATGCGGACGCTGGCATCGAACGTCGAGAACCCGTGCAGCACCGCGGCGAGCGACTGACTGTGCCCGCGGGCGTCGACCACCAGGATCACCGGCGCACCGAGCATCGCGGCCACCCGTGCGGTCGATCCCTCGGCAGACGCCTCCCCCGGGCCGGTCATGTCGATCTTGCCGTCGAACAGTCCCATGACGCCCTCGACGACCGCGATGTCGCAGCCTCGACTGCCGTGTCGGAACAAGGGGCCGATGCGGTCGGCACCGACCATCACGGCGTCGAGGTTGCGGCCGGGGAGCCCGGCGGCGAGCGAGTGATAACCGGGGTCGATGTAGTCCGGCCCCACCTTGAACGGGGCGACGGTGCGGCCGGCACTGCGCAGCGCACCCATCAGCCCGGTTGCCACCGTCGTCTTCCCGCTGCCCGACGCGGGGGCCGCAATGACCACGGCGGGGCACGACGGAGTCACCATTCGATGCCTCGCTGTCCTTTGCGGCCGGCATCCATCGGGTGCTTGACCTTTGCCATCTCGGTCACGAGATCCGCGGCCTCGATCAGCTCATGGGGCGCATCCCGTCCGGTGATGACGACGTGTTGGTTGCCCGGTCGATGGGTCAGAACCTCGACCACCTCCGCGACGTCGACCCAACCCCATTTGAGCGGGTAGGTGAACTCGTCCAACACGTAGAAGCGGTGTGACTCCTGCTCGATCCGCCGGGCGATCTCCCGCCAACCCTCTGCTGCCGCCTCGGCGTGGTCGACGTCGCTGCCCTTCTTGCGGGTCCACGACCACCCCTCGCCCATCTTGTGCCATTCGACGGCTCCGCCGACCCCGGTGCTCTCGTGCAGGTCGCCGAGTGTGCGAAACGCCGCTTCCTCGCCGACCTTCCACTTGGCGCTCTTGACGAACTGGAACACTCCGACGTCGAATCCTTGATTCCAGGCCCGCAACGCCATCCCGAATGCGGCCGTCGATTTCCCCTTGCCCGGTCCGGTGTGCACCGCGAGCACGGGCAGATTGCGGCGCTGACGCGTCGTGAGGCCGTCCTGCGGAACGGTTCCGGGAGCCGGTACACCCTGAGGCATCGCGTACTCCTACGCCGCTGCGCGAACGACAGCGGCGACCTGCTCGGCCGACAGGTCCGCGAGGGCCACGTAGCCACCGCCGAGGCACGCCGCGAAATCGGAAGCGAGTCCGAGGCGGACCATTCCCGATTCGCAGTCCACCACGACGGAGGCGATCTTGTCCGACGCGATGCGCCGGGCGGCAATGCGGGCCCGGCCGACCGGATCGGTACCGCCGGTGGCCCGTCCGTCGGTGAGCGCGACCAGCAGAGCGCGGCGCAGCGGATCTCGAACACGCTCTCGCAGAACGAGTTCACGCGCCTGCAGAAATCCCTGCGCCAGTGGCGACCTACCGCCGGTCTTCATCTTCCGCAATCGAGTGACGGCCACGTCCACCGACGACGTCGGTGGCAGTACGGTCTCGGCTTGCGTGCCGCGCACCGTGATCACGGCAACCTTGTCGCGGCGCTGATACGCATCGCGCAGCAGCGACAGCACCGCACCGGTCACCGCGGAGAGCCGATCTCGCGCAGCCATCGATCCCGAGGCGTCGACGACGAAGACGATCAGGTTGCCTTCACGCCCCTCCTTGATCGCGCCCCGCAGGTCCGCGGGCTCTAGCTTCAACCGGCCGGCGGTGCGGCCGCGGACGACCTGCTGCTCGGCCGCGGCGAAGAGGGTGCCCACCAGGTGCAGACCTCTGCCTGGCTCGACAGTGGGCCGTACCGACCGTCCGTGCGAGGACCGCGACCGCGACCGTCGGCCGGGCGCGCCCTCGCCCACTCCTGGAACCTCGAGCAACCGCGCTCTGAACTGTGCTCCCGGCGTGCCTGCCTGCTTCTCGCTGCCGGCACCCGAGGACGGCGGTGGTTGCTTCGACTCGTCGCGTGAATCGGAGGACTCGGAGTCGGAGGACTGGGACTGGGACTGGGACCCATCGTCTGGGGCCTCGGGCTCGGGCGCTCCCCCGCCGTCGGGATCGGGCTCCGGGTCGGGATCGGGCTCCGGGTCGGGTTGTTGCTCGGCCTGTTCCGCAGCGTCGCGCATGGCGTCGTCCAACTGCTTGTCGTCGATTCCCGGCTCGTCGAAGGGGTCGCGCCGACGCCGGTGCGGCAGAGCCAGTTCGGCGGCGATTCGCACGTCTTCCTCGGCCACCTCGCTCGCCCCTCGCCAGGCGGCGTGCGCGGACGCGGTACGCGCCAGCACCAGATCGGCGCGCATGCCGTCGACGTCGAAGGAGGCACACAGCGCGGCGATACGACGAAGTTCCTTGTCGCTCAACACCACGTCGTCGAGAATCTTCCGGGCGGCCAGAATCTGCTCGGCCACGGCGATGTCGTCGTTGCGGAACTCTGCGGCGAACGCGTGCGGATCACGCTCGTAGTTCATCCGGCGGCGGACGACGTTCATGCGGACGTCCACGTCCCGCGATGCCGTCACCTCAACTGCCAGACCGAACCGGTCGAGCAGCTGCGGACGTAGCTCGCCCTCCTCGGGATTCATCGTGCCGACGAGCACGAATTGTGCAGGGTGAGAATGAGATACACCGTCCCGCTCGACGTGTACCCGGCCCATCGCGGCCGCGTCGAGCAGCACGTCGACCAGATGATCGTGCAGCAGGTTCACTTCGTCGACGTAGAGCACACCACGGTGCGCGGCCGCGAGGAGACCGGGTTGAAACGCACGTTCGCCGTCGCGCAGAACCTTCTCGAGGTCGATGGACCCCACCACTCGGTCCTCGGTTGCGCCCACCGGAAGTTCGACGAGTTTCGCCGGGCGCGACCCGTCCTCGTCGTCCACGGCGGGCAGTAGGGTCGCGAGCGCGCGCACCACCGTCGATTTCGCGGTGCCCTTTTCTCCTCGAACCAGTACGCCGCCGATACCGGGGTGTACGGCGCACAGAATCAGCGACAACCTCAGCTGATCCTGACCGACGATCGCACTGAACGGATATCCCGGTTCGGGAACACTCCCATTTCGCTGCACAGCCAATTCCCTTCGTGCCCGGAGTTCCGCGCCGGACGTTCGGTCGAGATACACGAAGCCGGGCGGCGATCTGGCTGACAGGGGAATCTTCCGATGAAGAGTCTCCTGAACACAGTGGCGGGACCGCGCCTGATTGACACAGGACTTCTCCGCGACCGACTTCGAACGGAACACTACCGCCGAACGAACGAATGCCACACACGGTGTGGACCGGGTGTGGCATTCGTTCCGGGAGTGGAGCCTGCGGAATGACCCCACTGGTAATCGAGTACTACAGGAGGTCAGGCCTCGCTCCAGGCGGTGCCGCCGCCCCGGCGCATCGGGGTGTGCGGGATGCCGTCCTCGAGAACTTCCTCGCCGTCGGGCAGGAACCCGTGCTTGGCGTACATGTCGACGAGGTAGCTCTGCGCGTTGATCCGGCACGGCGCAGAGCCGACCTCGGCAAGCGCCGCGCGCAGAATTCGCGTGGTGTGGCCCTGTCCCCTGGCGGAGCGTTGCGTGCAGAGCCGGCCGATACGGAACGCCTTCTCGCCGTCGTCGTGCTCCTCGAGCAGGCGAAGGGTGCACACCACTTCGCCGTCCCGTTCGAGCCAGAAGTGTCGTGTCTCGGTCAGTAGGTCACGCCCGTCCAACTCCGGGTAAGCGCATGCCTGCTCGACCACGAACACCTCGACACGCAGCTTCAACAGGTCGTACAACGTGCTGTTGGACAGGTCTAGTGCCCATGATCGTTTGAGAGCTGCTGCTTGCGTATTCATACCTTTTGCTATCACACACCCGAGGGCTGTGCGAGCTCACGAGCATTTTCCAGTTCCAGCGTCTTCGACGTCCAGGCCCAGACCTCGTCGAACAGGGAGCTGTTCTGCGCCAGCTTGACCCCGAGCGAGGGAACCATCTCCTTGAGCTTGGGCTGCCATGCGTCGTACTTGTCGCCGAAGCACCGCTGCAGCACGTCCAGCATGGCCGGAACGGCGGTGGATGCGCCGGGCGATGCACCGAGCAGTCCCGCGATCGTGCCGTCCGCAGCGTTGACCACGGCCGTGCCGAACTCGAGTACGCCGCCGCGGCCCTTCTTGCGGATCACCTGCACGCGCTGACCCGCGGTGACGAGCTCCCAGTTCTCGCCGAGTACCGAGGGTGCGAACTCGCGCAGCGTCTCGACACGATCCGCCTGCGACTGAGCCAGCTCACTGACCAGGTACTTGACGAGTCCGAGTTCGGTCACGCCGACTCCGAGCATCGACATCAGGTTGCCGGGCTTGACCGAGCCGGGCAGGTCGGTGATCTTGCCCTGCTTGAGGAATTTGGGCGACCAACCGGCGTACGGGCCGAACAGCAGACCCTGCTGGCCGTTGATCACGCGGGTGTCGAGGTGCGGCACCGACATCGGCGGAGCGCCGACCGACGCCTTGCCGTACACCTTGGCCGAGTGCTGCTCGATCAGTGCCGGATCGGTGCATCGCAACCACTCGCCGCTGACCGGGAAGCCGCCGAATCCCTTGATCTCCGCGATCCCGGACTTCTGCAGCAGGTGCAGTGCGCCGCCGCCTGCGCCGACGAACACGAACTTGGCGTTGACGGTCTTCTTCGCCCCGGTGCGCTGGTTGGCGACCTTGACGTCCCAGGTGCCGTCGGACTGCTTGGTGATGTTGCGCACATCGTGCCCGAAGTGCACGGTGCCGCCCGCGGACGACAGGTAGTTGAGCAGCTGCTTGGTGAGCGCACCGAAGTCGACGTCGGTGCCTTCCTGGCTCCAGTTCAGCGCCACCGGGTCGGAGAAGTCACGGCCCTTGGCCATCAACGGCAGTCGCGCGGAGAACTCGTCCTTGGAGTCGATGTACTCCATGCCTGCGAACAGTGGGTTGCCCACGAGCGCCTCGTACCGCGCTCGGAGGTACTTCACGTTCTCTTCCCCGTGCACGAAGCTCACGTGCGGAATGGGGTTGATGAAGTTCTTGGCGTCGGAGAGAACACCGGTTTCGATACCGTGTGCCCAGAACTGACGCGACACCTGGAACTGCTCGTTGACGTTGAGCGCCTTGGCGATATCGACGCTGCCGTCCTTGTTCTGCGGCGTGTAGTTCAGCTCGCACAGGGCCGAGTGGCCGGTGCCCGCGTTGTTCCACGCATCGCTGCTCTCGGCTGCGGCCGCGTCGAGCCGCTCGTAGACGTCGATCGACCAGTTCGGCTCGAGCTGACGGAGCAGCGCACCGAGGGTGGCGCTCATGATTCCGGCACCGACCAGAACGACGTCGGTCTTGATCCGCTTACCCTGCTCATCTTTGGACACTGGAGAATCGACTTCCTTGTCTGTCGAGATCTCGGCCGGTGGCGGCATCGACCGAAGAACTCTGTTGTAGAGGGGCTACTCACCCGGTGCGGTCAGGTTACTAGCTGGGCCTACCCCATCGGACACCACGTCAACCCGGTCTCGATTGTGCTCCTCGGACGCCGCTCGCGGCGCCCACTACAGTTGTGATCTGTGACTACCTGGGTGCCCGATGTCCTCGGCGACGGCTACGAACAGACGACCATTCCACTCGGTGACGATCCGGACGGCGAGGGGCAGGTCGAGGCCACTCTCGTGCGGTATCAACCGTCGGGTGCCACGAACGTCGAGCGCGCGGTGATCTACGTCCACGGATTCACCGACTACTTCTTCCAGCGACACATCGCCGAACACTTCGCCGCGATGGGCTACGCCTTCTACGCGCTGGACCTACGCAAGTGCGGACGGTCGCGCCGTGAGGGTCAGACCGCGCACTTCGTGACCGATCTGGCGATGTACGACGCCGAGCTCGACGAGGCTCTCGCCCTGGTCCGCGCCGAACGCGCCGATGCCCCGGTGCTGCTCATGGCGCACTCGACGGGCGGACTCGTACTGCCGCTCTGGCTCAACCGCCTCAACCGCCGAGAAGGCGGGTCGGCCGGCCTCGGCCTGTCGGGCGTCGTGCTCAACAGCCCCTGGTTCGATCTGCAGGGTCCACCGGCGATACGCAGCGTCGGCACCGCAGCGATCGACGTGATCGGACGGTTCCGAGCCAAGGCGCAGGTGCCGGGCAGCGGCCTGGACACCTACGGACTCTCGCTCGCCGCCTCCGAGAACGGCGAATGGGACTACGACCTCGACTGGAAACCGCTCGCGGGCTTCCCCATCACGTTCGGCTGGATCCGCGCTGTCCGCCACGGTCACGCCGAACTGCATCGCGGCCTCGATATCGGCATTCCGTCGCTCATCCTGCGCTCGAAGGTGACGCACTTCTCACGCCGGTACAGCTCCGCGGTCGACGCCGCAGACGCCGTCCTCGATGTCCGCCAGATCGCCCGCTGGGCCGGCTGCCTGGGCGACCGCACCACCATCGTCCCCATCGAGGGAGCCCGCCACGACGTGTTCCTGTCCACCGAGGAGCCGCGCGCGCGGGCCTTCGAGGAAATGGACGAGTGGATCGAGTGGTTGCATCGAAGCGAGGGCACCGACCACGCGTCGGGCAAGGACCACACCGAGAGCGGGCACATCTCATGACCGAGCATTTCGACGTCGCGATCATCGGCTCCGGATCGGGCAACTCCATCGCCGATTCGCGCTTCGAGGACAAGAAGATCGCACTTCTGGAAGAGAACTCGACATTCGGCGGCACCTGCCTCAACGTCGGCTGCATCCCGACGAAGATGTTCGTCTACGCCGCCGAAGTCGCCCGTACGGTGCGTGATTCGTCCAAATACGGTGTCGACGCGCGTGTCGACGCGGTGCGCTGGCCGGACATCGTCGACCGCGTCTTCGGCCGCATCGACCCCATCTCGGAGGGCGGCAAGCGCTACCGCGCCGAAGGCAGCCCCAACGTCACATTGTTCGAGGGCCACGCGAGGTTCGTGGGCCCCCGCACGATCGACACCGGCACCGGCACCGTCATCACGGCAGACCAGGTCGTCATCGCGGCCGGATCCCGGCCGGTGGTGCCGCAGTCCATCGCCGATTCGGGTGTCAGCTATCACACCAACAGCGATGTGATGCGGCTGCCGGAGCTTCCCGAGCATCTGGTGATTCTCGGATCCGGTTACATCGCAGCGGAATTCGCGCACGTGTTCTCCGCGCTCGGCTCGAAGGTGTCGATCGTCGCCCGCAAGGACACCTTGTTGCGCGCACTGGACGCCGACATCTCCAAGCGGTTCACCGAATTGGCCCGCGCCAAGTGGGACGTCCATCTCGACTCCGGCGAGACCCGCGCCGTCACCGAGGGCGCGCTGCACGGCGTCGAATTGGCCGACGGCACCAAGGTTCTCGGGGACGCGTTCCTGGTGGCCGTGGGCCGCGAGCCGAACGGCGATCGGCTGGATCTGGACACGGCGGGCATCGACATGGACGACGAGGGCCGCATCGTGGTGGACGAGTTCGGCCGCACCACCGCCGAGGGCGTGTTCGCGCTCGGCGACGTCTCCTCGCCCTACCAGCTCAAGCATGTGGCCAACCAGGAAGCACGAGTGGTCCAGCACAACCTGCTGCACGACGCATGGAACGGTGACACCGCCGCGCTGCGCACCAACGACCACCGTTTCGTTCCCGCGGCGGTGTTCACCGATCCGCAGATCGCCGAGGTGGGCATGACCGAGGAACAAGCCCGTGACGCCGGCCTGGACATCACCGTCAAGGTCCAGAACTACGGCGACGTCGCCTACGGCTGGGCGATGGAAGACAGCGAAGGTCTGTGCAAGATCATCGCCGAGAAGGGCACCGGGAAGATCCTCGGCGCGCACATCATCGGCGCTCAGGCCCCGACCCTGATTCAGCCCATCATTCAGGCGATGAGCTTCGGCCTGTCCGCCCAGGACATGGCCCGCGGTCAGTACTGGATTCACCCCGGCTTGCCCGAGGTGGTCGAAAACGCTCTGCTGGGACTCGACCTGTAGTTCCGGTCACCACGGGCTGGTGCGGAGCACGATTTCCGTTGCCAGCGCGGCCGGCTCGTCGGCGACGACGTTCACGCTGCCGTCGAGCTGGACCACGCGAAAATCCGAGTAGACGAACCGGCCGCTCGCGTCGGCGGATGCGCGGCCCAGCGAGGACCCGACGACCAGTGTGGTCGGCAACTCGACCGGGGGGCAGTCCGCGGCGCGCACGGTGCCTTGCTCGTCGGCGATCGCGGGGTGGCAACGGTTCACCACGATCAGACTGGCGAAGCGCCCGAAGGTCTTGGCAGCCAGCGTCCAGGCCGACTCCGCACCTGCCCCGCTGCCGACGAGATGCACCCACGACAGCTTCAGCTCGTCGAGAACAGTCAGGATCGCATCGTCGCTGATGCCGTCGATGCTTTCCAGCGCAACGGTTTTCAGATCCGAATTGTGCAGCCGTTCACTGACGGCGTCGTACACATCCACTGGATCGCCTGCATCGGGAAGCAAGAGAACGGCGTGCCTGCTGTCCGGGCCTGCGACCCGAACCGAACATTGCCCACCCGCAGCACTCACATGCGTGAACTCCATGGAGACGACGGTACTGCCTCTTGCGCCGACCACACATCGGTTCTATGGTTAGTTACATGAGTAATGAACCAGCGAGGCGACCAACCTCGACGCATCGGCGGTGGTTCTGATGGACGAGGGCAGGCCCATCTTTCTGCAGATCGCCGAGATCGTAGAGAACTCCATCATCGACGGCTCACTGGCAGAGGAAGAGCAGGTTCCCTCGACCAACGAACTGGCCGCATTCCATCGAATCAACCCGGCCACCGCAGGTAAGGGACTTGCCAAGCTCGTCGCCGACGGCGTCGTCTACAAGAAACGAGGAATCGGAATGTTCGTCACCACCGGGGCTCGCGACGCTCTTCGATTCCGTCGCCGCGACCTCTTCGCTCGCCAGTACATCGACCCGCTCGTCACCGAGGCGCGCAAGCTCGGCATGACCGTCGACGAACTCAAGACAATGCTCGACAACTGGGAGGCAGCGCGATGAGCATCCATGAATTCGATTCGATCGGCGACGATGGCCGCGTGATCGCGAAGGCCACCCACCTCACGAAGAAATTCGGATCGTTCACCGCTGTCGACGACGTGAGCTTCGAGATCGAACAGAACAAGATCTACGGCTTTCTCGGCCGCAACGGCGCAGGCAAGACCACCGTCATGCAGATGATGACCGCGCAGATGCGCCAGAGCGCGGGCGAGGTCTCGATATTCGGGCAACATCCGTGGGAGAACCCGATTGCACTGGGTCACGTGTGCTTCGTCAAGGAGAGCCAGAAGTACCCCGACGATCTGAAGGTCAAGCACGCCGTTGCGCATGCCTCGCAGATTCTTCCCTACTGGGACAATGACTTCGCCGCCGACTTGCTGCGCGATTTCGACCTGCCCCTCGGCCGCAAGATCAAGAAGCTCTCCCGCGGAATGACCTCGGCGCTCGGCATCGTCATCGGACTCGCGTCACGGGCACCACTTACCTTCTTCGACGAGCCCTACTTGGGACTGGACGCGGTATCGCGACACCTGTTCTACGACAGACTGCTTGCCGATTACGCCGAACGCCCCAGGACCGTCGTTCTGTCCACCCACCTCATCGACGAGGTCAGCGATCTGATCGAACACGTGATTCTCATCGACAAGGGCAAGATCCTGCTCGACGCGGACTCGGACGATCTACGCGAGAGCGCCTTCGAGATCACCGGACCGACGCGCGCCGTCGACTCCTTCGCCTCGGGCCATCGCACTCTGCGTCGCACGGCACTCGGCGCCAGCGCTCGGGCCACGATCGACGGCCGACTGACCGACCGGCAGAAATCGGACGGTGCTGCAGTAGGGCTCACCATCGAACCGGTCCCGTTGCAGCAGTTGATCATCGAACGCACCACCGCCGAACCCGAGGAGGCAGTGTCATGAAACGAATACTGAACGTCGCTCGAATCCACAACACGTCCTGGGCAACGACATTCGTGTGGCCGATGGCGGTTCTCGCGATCGCCTTCGTGATCACCTTCGGCATATTTCTGGTCATCCCGACCACAGACTCCGAATACAACTTCACCGGTAGCGTCTTCTCGATCTATGGATTCGCCATGGCGTTCTACATCACCGCGATCACTCAGTGCTTTCCCTATGCCCTGGGTCTGAGCGTCACCCGCCGCGAATTCCTCACCGCCACAGCGTTGGTAGGTGTGTGCCAGTCGATTGCATTCGGCACGATCATCTACGTGCTGTCCTTGATCGAAGCAGCCACGGATGGATTCGGCCTGAAACTGCGAATGTTCGGCATCGCTCGGTACGCGACCGACAATCCGTTGGTGCAGTGGGCCGCACTCGTTACCGTCATGCTGCTCCTCGGCGGCATCGGTGCATTCATCGGCGTCGTGTATCGACGGTTCCGCACGAACGGGTTGTTCACCCTCGGACTCGGAGCGCTCGTAGTCTTCGGCGGCGGATCTGTACTCGTGACCTGGCAACGGTGGTGGCCGAACATCGGCACCTTCTTCACCGACACCCCACGTATTCTTCTTCTGGTCGTGATCCCCTTGATCATCACCGCAGTGCTGTCGGTGGCCAGCTGGTTCGGTCTTCTCAAAGCAACTGCGTGACAATCTTTTTCGTCGCAGGATCGACGCCGTGCTCGATGAGGTCGAGCACGGCATCGACGTCGAGGTTGTCTTCCACCAGATCCGCCAGCAGGTCCAACTGCTGCTCACGCAACGCAGCGACCGATGTAGCGGGCGCCACCACGAAGCCGAAACGGCCCGATTTCCCTGCCACCCAGGTGAGGAACGAACGCCGGAAGTCGTCGGACTCGAGCAGGCCGTGCCAGTGGGTTCCCACGACAGTCCCGCGCACACTGCCCTCCGGGGTGCCCGACGCAGTAGCAAGAAGCGCATCGTCGCCGTTCCGCACAACCCGACCGTGGTGAATTTCGTAGCCCGACGCGCAATTCGAGCCGTACTGTTTCGATCGCCCCGTCACCTGCGCGAGCACTTTGTCGCTCGCGAACTCGACCGAGAGATCGAGCAGACCGAGCCCCTGGACAGAACCGGCTCCGGATTCGACGGTGTCGTCGATCGTCCGACCCAGCATCTGATACCCACCGCAGATCCCCAGAACCGGTAGTCCCGCGGCCCCGCGTGCCGCGATCGCATCGGCAAGACCGCTGCGCCGCAGCCACTCGAGATCCGACACGGTGGACTTGCTGCCCGGAACGACCACCAGATCCACGTCCTCGAGCCGGGACGGCTCGGTGACCCAGTGCACGGACACCCCGGGCTCGCAGGCCAACGCCTCGACATCGGTGGTGTTGGAGATTCTCGGCAGACGCACCGCCGCAACGCGCAACCACTGCGAGCCGTGCGGTGGACGCGGCCGCCCCACCGGAGCATCGGGGACGGTTCCGAGCGAATCCTCGGCGTCCATCCACAAGCCGTCGGCGAACGGGACGACACCGTACGTCGGCCGACCCGTCAACGCGCGCAACTGGTCGAGACCGGGTGCCAGCAGAGCTGGGTCGCCCCGGAACTTGTTGATCACGAACCCGGCGACGAGCGCCTGATCCTGCGGAGACAGTACGGCCACGGTGCCGAACAGATGGGCCAGCACTCCCCCACGATCGATATCCCCCACCACGATCACCGGAAGGGACGCAGCCGTCGCCAACCCCATGTTGGCCAAATCCGTGGCGCGCAGATTGATCTCGGCGGGCGAGCCAGCGCCCTCGCAGATCACCACATCGAAGTCCGAACGCAGAGAGGCCAATTCGTCCGCCACCACCGCGCGCAAAGACTGCCGATGCTCGATGTAGTTGCTTGCACTCACCTGCGCCACGGCCCGCCCCCGCACCACCAACTGCGATGTCCGGTCACTCCCCGGTTTCAGCAACACCGGATTGAAACGCACACTCGGCTCCAGGCCACAGGCCGCCGCCTGCATCGCCTGGGCTCGACCGATCTCGCCGCCGTCGAGCGTGACCACCGAATTGTTGGACATGTTCTGCGCCTTGAACGGAGCCACCCGCACACCCCGACGCGCCAACATTCGGCAGAGCCCGGCGACCAGCACACTCTTGCCCGCGTCGGACGTCGTCCCGGCGACCAACAGAGCGCCTTTCACGGCGCTACCAGATCTCGATTCGCTACGCAGGCTCCGCTCACGGCAGTGTCAGGATCTCGCTACCCGTCTCGGTCACCACGAGCGTGTGCTCGAACTGCGCGGTCCACTTCTTGTCGTGCGTGACCACCGTCCAGCCGTCGTCCCACATCTCGGCGTTGATCGTGCCCAGGTTGATCATCGGTTCGATCGTGAACGTCATTCCCGGTTCGATGACGGTGTCCACCGACGGCTGGTCGTAGTGCAGCACGACCAGACCGTTGTGGAAGGTGGTACCGATACCGTGGCCGGTGAAGTCCTCCACCACGCCGTAGCCGAACCGGTGCGCATACGACTCGATGACGCGGCCGATCACGTTCAGCGCGCGACCGGGCTTGACGGCCTTGATGGCCCGCATGGTGGCCTCGTGGGTGCGTTCGACCAGCAGTCGGGCCTCCTCGGAGACGTTGCCCGCCAGGAAGGTTGCGTTGGTGTCGCCGTGGACGCCGTCGATGTACGCGGTGACGTCGATGTTGACGATGTCGCCGTCCTGGATCACCGTCGAATCCGGGATGCCGTGGCAGATGACCTCGTTGAGTGAGGTGCAGCAGGACTTCGGAAAACCCTTATAGCCCAATGTGGACGGGTATGCGCCGTGATCGATCATGTACTGGTGGGCAATGCGGTCCAGCTCGTCGGTGGTGACGCCCGGTGCCACTGCCCGGCCCGCTTCCTGCAGCGCCCTGGCCGCGATCTTCGACGCCACCCGCATCTTCTCGATGACCTCGGGGGTCTGAACCCAGGGCTCGCTGCCCTCGGCCACGGTCGACTTCCACGCGTATTCGGGGCGCTCGATCGACTTGGGCACCGCGAGGACGGGCGAGACGACGCCTGGTACGAGTGGCTGACGGGGCTTGCTCTCGGCGGTCACAGACATGGACCCAAGAGTAGTCGGCTCGCGCTCGGCCGCGGACCGCAGCGCAGTGCCCGTACCAGTCGAAACAGCACATGCCGGTGCAGATATGATCTGGATCACGTTCGTCGCTCGTGCAGTCGACACGAGAAAGGAAGCCCCGTGGTCCATTCGAATTGGTTGCGGCCCCGCGACGGTGATGCCCTGCGCGCGGAGCTGCGCCAGGTGGCAGCGACGTCCGAGGTACCCGTCGTGTTCGGCGGCGAGGTCTCCTCGGAGACCCTGTACCTGAGTGAATTCCACGGAACCAGAACCCGAGGCCTGGACGGACTCGCCATCCCACCCAGATCCGGCCTCGGCGGTCGAGTCATGGAACAGCGCAGGCCCGCGGCCGTCAGCGATTACGGCGCATCGATGTCGATCACCCACCACTTCGATCGACCCGTGCTCGGCGAGGGCCTCAAATCGATACTGGCGGTACCGGTGGTCGTGGCCGGAGTCGCGCGAATAGTGATGTACGCGGCGCTGCGCGAACGCGGCCCCCTCGGAGATCGTGTCGGCGACATCATGACCACCGCCGCCAGGCGTCTCGGCCAGGAGATCTCCGTGCGGGACGAGGTCGACCGCAGGATCCGTCTGCTGGCGACCATCCGCTCGCCGCTCGACTCGGATGTCTCGCGGACCGCCGAGCTGCGCAGTGTCCACGAGGAACTGTCCGATCTCGCCCGGTCGGTCGGTGACGCAGCGATCCGGCGCAGACTCGACGCAGTGGCAGCTCGCGTGGCCGCGTCGTTCGGACAGAATACGCCCGACGACCCACGAGCCCAGGAGGTGTCGCAGTCGTTGACGCCACGCGAGATCGACGTCATCTCGCAGGTTGCCCTGGGCTGCACCAACGTCGAGGTCGCTGCGCGCCTGTCGATCGGTGCCGAGACGGTCAAGTCGTACCTGCGCAGTGTGATGCGCAAAACCGATTCGTACACCCGATACGAAGCCGTGGTGGCGTGCCGTCGACTCGGCGTTCTGCCTTCCTGATCCGAACGCCGCAGCGTCGTCAGTACCCGGGTGGAAGTTGCTCGAACATCTCTCGGGTCACCGCGACCGCGTTGTCCGAGCTGCCGCCGCGCACCACGAGGGTGGCGAAGGCGATATCGCCGCGGTAACCGACGAACCACGAGTGCGAACCGCCGTCGACCTCTGCTTCGCCGGTCTTTCCGTAGACCTCGCCCTGGTCTGCGATGCGTTCGGCCGTACCGCTGGTGACCACCGACCGCATCATCCCGCGCAATCCGTCGACCATCGCCGGTTCGATCGGCGGATGGTCTCCGGTGATCACGGTGTCGCGTCCGACCAGGAGGTTCGGCACCGGCGTCGAACCGTGAGCCACCGTCGCGGCGGCCAGGGCCATACCGAACGTCGACACGACCACCCTGCCCTGACCGAAGCCGTCCTCGGTGCGCTGAACCAGTTCTTCGGCCGGTGGCACCGAACCGGAGTCGGTCGGCAATCCGACGACGTCGTAATCCGGGCCGACACCGAATTGAGAGGCCGCGACGGTCAGCGCATCGGGTGTCATCTCGCTGGCCAGCTTGGCGAACGAGGTGTTGCACGATCGAGTGAAGGCGGTACTCATCGTCACGTCACCCAGTGAGAACTCGTTGTAGTTGGGCACACTGCGTTCACCGATCACGATGCGCCCCGGACACGGGACGGTGCTGCCCGGAGTCGCGAGTCCGCTCGCGATGGCGGCACCGGCGGTGATGATCTTGAACGTCGATCCGGGTGGATACAGGCCGGCCGACGCCACCGGCCCGTCACGATCGGCAGCCGGGTTCTGTGCCACCGCGAGGATGGCACCGGTGGACGGCTGAATGACCACCGTCATCGCCTGCTCGGTGCGCGCATTCACCGCTCGCTGTGCCGCGACCTGGATGTTGCGATCGAGACTGATCGAGAACGACGGCGAGGGCTCCGGCGGGGTGTCGGTGAGGACATCGATGTCGACGCCGTTGCGGTTCGTGGTCACCACGCTCCACCCCGCCTTGCCGTCGACCTCGTCGATGACGGCCTTCTTGACCTGGCCCACCAGGTCCGGCGCGAACGTGGGGTCGGTCGACACCAGATCCGATTCGTCGGACGCGGTGACTCCGGGGATCTCGGTCAGTGCGGCCGAAATCGGCTGGTAGTCACTGTCTCGAAGCAAAACCACCGGGTAGTCGCCGTCGACCGAGGTGGCGGATTCGACGATCGACTGCGCAGTGATGGACGCATCGAAAGGCGTCAGCAGCGTCGACAGCGCCGTTGCCGAGGCGACCACGTTGTTCGCTTCAGCGGCATCGAATTTGATTCGGTGCACCACCCCTGGCACCAGCACGTCGGTCCCGGAGCGTTCGTTGACCCGAGCCCGCGGAGCCGCCGTGGACCGCAAGGACATCGTCTGAGTGTCGCCGAGCTTGGGATGGATGTCCGACGCCGTCCAGCGCACCACCCACTCACCTTCGCTGCGGCCCATGTTCAGCTGACCGTCGTACGTCCACACGCGATCCCTCGGCAGCTGCCACGTGTAGGTGTAGCCGACCGTGGCCGTGTCGCCGTCGACCTGTACCGACGTCGTCTCGGCGTCGAGCGCCTCGGCCTGGAGGTTGGTCCACGCCTCGGTCAGTGCCGTCGCCGCTGCGTCGGGCTTGTCGGTATCGGCAGCCGCGGCGGCGATGTCGTTGGCCTCGAACGCGGCGAGAAATGCCTGGGCGGCCGGCTCCGGGCCGTCGGGCTTGGGGGTACATCCGGTGAGGGCGGCGGCAACGACGGCTGCAACCATCGACACCGCTCCGACTCGATACCGCACTTCGGTTGCACCACGTGATCTCATTGCGCCCCATCGTAATAGGGCGCTGCCTTCGGCCGCGGCAACGAATCGCGGTTCGCCACGACCCGATCGAGCGACGTCGGAGTCAGTCGAGGAGGACCGTCGTGAAGGTCGCCACCTGGGTCAGGCCGATCTTCGCGTATGCGCGCCGGGCGACGTAGTTGAAACTGTTGACGTACAGGCTCGCGGTGCGGCCCTGGCGGACCACCGAGTTCACCACCGCTGCGGTACCGGACGCGCCGAGGCCGTGCCCGCGCCGATCGGGATGAACCCACACCCCCTGGATCTGACCCACCGTCGCCGACTGCGATCCGATCTCGGCCTTGAACACCACCCGACCGTCCTCGAATCGAGCCCACGCACGCTGCGCGGCAATGAGACTCGAGATCCGTCGCCGGTATCCACGGCCGCCGTCGTTCTGTCTCGGGTCGACGCCCACTTCCTCGATGAACATCGCCACTGCCGCACTCAGATACACGTCCAGTTCCTCGGGACGAACGAGGCGTACGTGCGGATCGGGCGTGATGGACGATCGAACCGACGTGGCCAGCAACGGCTGCTCACCGCGAACCTCACGGGCCGGGCCCCAGTCGGTCTCGAGCATCTCCCACAACGGCAATGTCAGTTCGGCTCGACCGACCAGTGACGAACACAGCCGCGGGCCGCGGCACGCGCGATCGGCGAACGAGCGCAGATCGTCGCCGGATCCGAGCAGAGGAACCAGGTTGGCACCGTAGAAACACAACGACTCGTCCGGTCCACCTCGGCTCCACATCTCACCGTGGAACGACCTCGGATCCAGGCCGGATTCCTGCACCCGAGCGGCAACCATGCAGGTGGCGACCGGGTCGGCGTCGAGCACCCGCAGGACGTGCGCAACATCCCGATTACCGAGAGGCTTCGCACCGAGGAGCTTGAGCACCTACCGACCTCCTGACCACCTACCGCATACACACCGACCGAGCGTGTACCGAATCATTCCAGAGAACCCGTTCCGCCGGTGGCAGAGCGGCAAACCGGACACCGAACCGGTCGAACCCGCTCAGCTGACGGTCACGACCGGTGCGCCACCGTCTGCAGTCTCATCCTTGTCGAATTCCTCGGCGATGCGCATTGCTTCCTCGATCAAGGTCTCGACGATCTGCGCCTCGGGCACGGTCTTGATGACCTTGCCCTTGACGAAGATCTGGCCCTTGCCGTTGCCCGACGCCACGCCGAGGTCGGCATCGCGCGCCTCTCCCGGACCGTTGACGACGCAGCCCATCACGGCGACGCGCAGCGGAATCTCCATGCCCTCCAGGCCTGCGGTGACCTCGTCTGCAAGGGTGTACACGTCCACCTGTGCCCGCCCACACGACGGGCAGGAGACGATTTCGAGCTTGCGAGGACGCAGGTTGAGCGACTGCAGAATCTGGTTGCCCACCTTGATCTCCTCGGCGGGCGGTGCCGACAGGGAGACGCGGATGGTGTCGCCGATTCCCCTGGACAGCAGGGCACCGAACGCCACCGAGGATTTGATGGTGCCCTGGAACGCCGGCCCGGCCTCGGTCACGCCGAGATGCAGCGGGTAGTCACACTGTGCAGCGAGCTGCTCGTAGGCAGCGACCATGACGACAGGGTCGTTGTGCTTGACGGAGATCTTGATGTCCCCGAATCCGTGTTCCTCGAACAGGCCCGCCTCCCACAGCGCGGACTCCACGAGCGCCTCCGGCGTCGCCTTGCCGTACTTCTTCATCAGCCGAGGGTCCAGCGATCCGGCGTTGACGCCGATACGGATCGGAATGTTCGCGTCACCGGCCGCCTTCGCGACCTCCTTGACGCGGCCGTCGAATTCCTTGATGTTTCCCGGGTTGACGCGCACCGCGGCGCAACCGGCGTCGATCGCCGCGAAGATGTACTTGGGCTGGAAGTGGATGTCGGCGATCACCGGGATCTGACTCTTCCGGGCGATGATCGACAGCGCGTCCGCGTCCTCCTGTGTGGGGCATGCCACACGGACGATGTCGCAGCCGGACGCCGTCAGCTCTGCGATCTGCTGCAGCGTGGCGTTGATGTCGTGGGTCTTGGTGGTGCACATCGACTGCACCGAGATGGGGCTGTCGCTTCCCACTCCCACCGACCCGACCTGGAGCTGCCTGGTCTTTCGACGCGGCGCGAGTACTGGAACCGGCGGTGCCGGCATTCCCAATCCGACTGACACGGACACAGTGGCCTTCTTTCCTAGCTACGACTGTCGAGTCTACTTAGAACAATTGAATCGGGTTGACGATGTCCGCCGTGAGTGTCAACAAGGAGAACCCGATGAAAACGACGATCACCACGTAGGTGACCGGCATGAGCTTCATGTAGTCCACCGGCGCACCGTCGGGCAGGCCGCGACGGTTGCGGAAGATGTTGCGGATCCGCTCGTAGACGGTCACCGCGATATGGCCACCGTCGAGCGGAAGCAACGGCACGATGTTGAACGCTCCGAGGAAGAAGTTCAACGACGCGAGCAGTCCGACGAACGTCGCCCAGTTGTTCGTCTCGGCAGCCTGACCGCCGATGACGCTGGCACCGACGACGCTCATCGGAGTGTCCAGTCCACGCTCGCCGCCGAAGATCGACTCCCACAGGGCCTCCACCTTCGTCGGCAGCTGCACGAGAGCCTTACCGGTCTGGACGAAGATCTCTCCGGTGAAGGCGAACGTCTCGGGGACTGCCTCGATCGGGTTGTATCGAATGGGTGGAGGGGCGATCGTGGAGCCACTGACCCCGACCGCGCCGACCGTCGTCGACTCCTTGGCTCCGGTATCCGGGTCGGTGACGTAACGCTGCACCTCGGTCACGGGAATCGTCAGGTCGACCGACGCTCCGTTCCGCTCGACCGTCAGATCGACCGATCCCGACGACGCCTGCACGGCCTCGACGACCTCGGACCAGTACTGCGCCGGTACACCGTTCACCGCGGTGACCACGTCGCCCGTGCGGAGCCCCGCTTGCTGAGCCGGGCTGGCTCCCGAGCACGGCGCGAGTTCCCCGTCCTCGGACTGTGTCGGCGCGATACACACGACGTCACTGACCTGAACGGTCGGCGGCGTCACCCGATCCGGCGTGCCCCATCCGAGTACCAGGGCGTACACCAACACGATGCCGAGCACGAAGTTCATCGCGATACCGCCGACCATCACGACGATGCGCTTCCACGTCTTCTGGCGGTACATCGCCCGCTCGACCTCGTCCGGTGCGAGCTCGTCGATCGCCGTCATTCCGGCGATGTCACAGAATCCGCCGGCGGGGATCGCCTTGAGCCCGTACTCGGTCTCGCCGCGTCGGAAGGAGAAGATCTTGGGGCCGAAGCCGATGTAGTAGCGGCGGACCTTCATGCCGAGCGCTTTCGCGGTCCACATGTGTCCCGCCTCGTGCAGCGCGATCGACACACCGATGCCGACGGCGAACAGCACCACACCCAGAGCGAACAGCATGTGAGTCTAGAGGCCCTTCTGTTTCAGAAGCTCACGCGCGTGTGCGCGAGCCCAGGAATCCGCTGCGAGGACGTCGTCCACGGTAGTCGGCACCGCCGACCAGTCCCCGCCGCCGTCGTTCAGAACCGACCGCACCGTGTGCACGATCTCGGGGAATTCGATGCGACCGGACAGGAATGCGTCGGCGGCGATCTCGTTGGACGCGTTGTACACCGCAGTCATGCACCCGCCCATGATTCCGGCCTCGCGGGCCAGCTGTACGGCGGGGAAGACTCGATCGTCGAGTGGCTCGAAGTCCCAGGAGAACGCTGCAGTGAAATCGAGTGCGCGCGCGACGTCGGGCACTCGATCCGGCCATCCGAGCGCCAACCCGATCGGCAGCTTCATGTCCGGCGGGCTGGCCTGCGCGATGGTGGATCCGTCCACGAACGTGACCATCGAATGGACGATGGATTGCCGATGCACCGTGACGTCGATCTTCTCGTAGGGCACCCCGAACAGCAGATGCGCCTCGATCAGCTCGAGGCCCTTGTTGACGAGAGTTGCCGAGTTCAACGTGTTCATCGGGCCCATCGACCAGGTGGGATGAGCTGCGGCCTGAGCAGGGGTCACCGACTTCAGTTCCGCTTCGCTCCAGCCCCGGAACGGTCCACCCGATGCGGTGAGGATCAGGCGATCCACTTCGCTCCGGTGGCCACTGCGCAGGCACTGCGCCAGCGCCGAATGCTCCGAGTCCACCGGAACGATCTGACCCGGCGCGGCGGCAGCGAGTACGAGTTCGCCGCCTGCCACCAGCGATTCCTTGTTGGCCAACGCCAGCCGAGCGCCGGTCTTCAGCGCCGCCAACGTCGGTTCGAGACCGAGCGAGCCCACCAACGCGTTGAGCACCACGTCGGCCTGCGTCGACTCGACGAGCTCGGTCACCGCACCGGGCCCACTCAGCACCCCGGGGAAGTCGAGCTCGGCGGCAGCGGCGGGGTCGGCCACAGCGACACGTCGAACACCGGTCTCGGCGATCTGACGGCGAAGGAGGGCGATGTTTCCGCCGCCCGCCGCAAGACCGACGACGACGAAACGGTCGGGGTCGGCGGCGATGACGTCGAGCGCTTGGGTTCCGATCGAGCCGGTGCTCCCCAACAGCAACACACGAATCGGCTCGGCACGATCCGAGGAGGTCGTTCGCTCACGATGGTCTGGCACCGGTCCATTGTTGCCTACCGAGGCTGAGAAACCCCTATGCGTCGCCGTAGCTGGCACGCTGGAGGGCATGGACGTCTCGAAGTATCGCGCGGCACCGTTCAACTACGCCGATGTGGGGGCGACGAGCGGCAGGCTCCCGGCCGGCTACCACCACGTCGAGACGTCACGGGTCATCGGATCCGGAGTCGAGGACTTCGTGGCCGCGGCCGACGCGCTGATGCGCTGGGACATGCATCGCGGCACCGGACTGAAGGTTCACTCCAGCGTCGACCACGCCGTCCCCGACGCGGTGGTCGTCCTCGCGCTCGGACCCGTCCGCATCCCGTGCCGGGTCGTCTACGTCATCGACGAAGCCAACCGCCAGGGTTTCGCGTACGGCACACTCGACGGCCATCCCGAATCCGGTGAGGAGCTGTTCCACGTCGACTACTCCCCCGAGGACGGGACGGTCTCCGCGCACATCACCGCGTTCTCGAACCCGGGCCGCTGGTACACCAGGCTCGGCGGACCGGTGGGCAGGCGGGTCCAGGCCCTGTTCACCGACCGCTATCTGAGTGCGTTGGAAACGCAGTGTCGGTCGCCGCACTGACCCGAGACCTCGATCAGGACACGGGTGGGTGTACCGCGCGCCAGTGCTCGGCGATGTCTATTCGTTTTGCGACCCATACTTTCTCGTGGGACTGAACGTGGTCGAGGAAACGTTCGAGGGCGGCGATGCGCGCCGGCCTGCCGACCAGCCTGCAGTGCAGTCCGACCGAGAGCATCTTGGGACTGCCGTTCTCCCCCTCGGCGTAGAGCACGTCGAACGCGTCCCGCAGATGCGCGTAGAACTCGTCCCCGGTCGAGAAGCCGCCCGGCGAGGCGAACCTCATGTCGTTGGTGTCGAGGGTGTACGGCACCACCAGATGATCGACCACGTCCGAGCCGCGAGTCACCTTCTCCCAGTACGGAAGATCGTCGGCGTAGGAATCCGAGTCGTACACGAATCCGCCGTGCTCGACCACGAGCGACCGGGTGTTCGGAGAGTCACGACCGGTGTACCACCCGAGCGGGGCCGATCCGGTGAGGCCCCGGAGGATGGCCATGGCCTCGGCCATGTGCTCGCGCTCGACGTTCGCGTCGATCTGCTGGTAAGACAGCCACCGCAGTCCGTGACAGGCGATCTCGTGGCCCAGTTCGGCCAGGGCGGCAACCACTTCCGGGTTTCGTTCCATGGCCTTCGCAACGGCGAAGACCGTCAGGGGTAGGTCTCTTTTCTCGAACGCCCGCAGCACTCGCCACACGCCTGCCCTCGAGCCGTACTCGTACAGCGATTCCATGCTCATGTGGCGATTCGGAAAGGCTTGTGCCCCGATCATTTCCGACAGGAACGTCTCGGACTTGGTGTCACCGTCGAGGACGTTGTTCTCCGCACCTTCCTCGTAGTTGAGGACGAACTGGACGGCGATGTTGGCCTGACCCGGCCACTGCGCATGCGGCGGCGTGCGGCCGTACCCCACCATGTCTCGTGGGTAGCTCAGCGGAAACTGGGTCAACGGATGCGGAAGGCGCTCGGACGTCACCGCCGCAGTCTCTCACCGAACTCGGCAGTCTCGCCGAGTGAGCGCACAACCCTGATGGCTACGACGGACGGTCGTATGCCAATATTGTCCGAACGCGGCAGGCTCGACGCCTCGTGAAGAGCGACTTCGAGAATTCATGACCCGAGAGGACCGACCGGTGGCAAATACCGAACTGGAATCCGCTTCGTACGACCCGGTCGTCGATACCCGCAACGAGGTGCCGGACGTGCCGTCCGCCGAGTGGGGTTGGAGTGGTGAGTCGAACCGCGCGATGCGCGTGGCCGCCCTCGTCGTCGCCGCGTTCCTGCTGTTCATGATGATCGGAAACCACACCGGCAAGGTCGAGGACCTGTGGCTGATCGGCTTCGCTGCGACGCTGGTAGGGCTCGTCGTGCGAGATGTGATCGTCCGCCGCAAGCCCCGCTAGCAACCGATTCAGTTCTCGGCTGCCAGCTGACCGCACGCCGCGGCGATTTCCTGACCGCGGGTGTCGCGGACGGTGCACGAAACACCCTGGGCAATCACCCGTCGAACGAATTCTCGCTCCACCGGCTTCGGGCTGGCGTCCCACTCGCTGCCCGGAGTCGGATTCAGTGGGATCAGGTTCACGTGGACCCGGGATCCGAGTGCCTTGTGCAGCTTCTTTCCCAGCATGTCGGCCCGCCACGGCTGATCGTTGACGTCCCTGATCATCGCGTACTCGATGGACACCCGTCGTCCCGTCTGGTCGGCGTAATACCGCGCTGCGGACAGCACCTCGGCAACCGACCAACGGTTGTTGACGGGAACCAACGTGTCGCGGAGTTCGTCGTCGGGTGTGTGCAGCGATACCGCCAACGTCACCGACAGCCCTTCGTCGGCCAGCTTCCGAATCGCCGGTGCCAGGCCGACCGTCGACACCGTCACCGAGCGCTGCGAGAGGCCGAGCCCGTCGGGTGCAGGCGAGACGATCTTGCGCACCGCGGCGACGACCCTCTTGTAGTTGGCCAGGGGCTCGCCCATCCCCATGAAGACCACGTTCGACAGACGACCCTCCCCACCGGGGACAACACCGTCGCGCATGTCCGCGGCCGCCGACCGCACCTGGTCCACGATCTCGGCCGTCGACAGGTTCCGGGTCAGACCGGCCTGACCGGTGGCACAGAACGGGCAGGCCATTCCGCAACCGGCCTGGCTCGAGATGCACAGCGTCGCGCGGTCCGGGTAACGCATGAGGACGCTCTCGAGCAGAGTGCCGTCGTTGGCTTTCCACAGGGTCTTGCGGGTGTCACCGTCGTCACACGCCAGATGTTTGATCGCCGTGAGCAAGGTCGGAAAGAGGTCGGCTCCGACCTTCTCTCGCGCCTCGGCGGGAAGATCCGTCATCTTCGTCGTGTCGGCTTCGAGCCGGCCGTAGTAGTGCCGAGCCAATTGATCGGCACGGAACGCAGGCAGGCCGAGTGCCTTCACGGCCTCGCGCAATCCCTCTCTGTCCAGATCGGCGAGGTGGCGCGACGGCATACCGCGACGTGGGGCGGTGAAGACCAAGGGGAGATTCGGCCTCTTCTGCTCGGTCGATGTGTTCGTTGCGTCGGCGGCCTCACTCATACCTCCATTGTCCACCCGTTTGCCTCGCAGTCCTATTCGCGCCGGTTTCCGTCCGTTACCCGATGGGTATCGAGGTCGTGGCCGGATGCGCGTGCATTCGGCCTTCACGTGCGGAAGGATCATCGACATGGCCACCAGAGCTGACGACAGTCACGAGACATCGCTGGACAAATCAGGCGCGGTTCATCCCGGCGACCACAGCGCCTCGGGTGACCTCGCGCCCATCACGACGCCGGATTCGGACGGTCGTTCGGCACCGGATCCGGAGTTCGCCCCGGAGCCCCAGGCAAGCACTTCGACCGACGTCGCTCACACCCGCACCGCTGCGCTGTGGACCGGCCTGGTGGTCGGAGCCGTTGTCCTGGTCGTTCTGCTCGTCTTCATCGTGCAGAATCTCGACTCCGTCACCGTCCAGATCTTCGCCTGGCAGCTCGATCTGCCACTGGGCATCAGCATGCTGCTGGCAGCGATCGCAGGCGCACTGGTGATGGCGATGGTCGGCGGAGCGCGAATCCTTCAGGTCAGACGCGCAGCGAAGAAGAAGTAGCGGCACGGACCGTGAACACTATGCACAGAAGGTGGCGCTGATCGACTGAATCGATCAGGATTTCGGGTGCCCCACTTCACTCGAGGAGCATGACGTGACAACTTTCATGGAGACACCCGTGGCATCCGGCGTTGCCCCCGACCGCGCACGGTCCTGGCTGCTCGTACCGGCCACCAAGCCCGAAACCTTCGGCGACGCCGTCGCGTCGGGAGTCGATGCAGTCATCCTCGACATCGAAGACGCAGTCGCTCCGGCCAAGAAGCCGGCCGCGCGCGAGGCCGTCGTTCGATGGCTCCGTGAAGGTAACTCGGCGTGGGTCCGCATCAACGACGCCACGACCTCGTACTGGGCCGACGATCTCGCCGCATTGTCCGGCCTGCCCGGACTGGTCGGAGTCATGCTCGCGAAGACCGAGAGTGGTGGCCAGGTCGAGGCCACAGCTGCTCGCCTGGCACCCGGCACCCCGATCCTGGCACTGGTGGAGTCGGCGATGGGCCTCGAAGCCGCCACGGAGATCGCCCGCGCGGATTCGACGTTCCGACTCGCATTCGGTAGCGGGGACTTCCGCCGCGACACCGGCATGAGTGACGACCCCCTGGCGATGGCGTACCCGCGTTCGCGCCTGGTCGTCTCCTCACGCGCAGCGCGCATTCCGGGACCGATCGACGGACCGACGCTGACGGCCAACGACAGCATCCTCGGACGCGATGCCGCGCTGACCCTGTCCATGGGCATGACGGGCAAGTTGTGCATGCATTCGGAGCAGGCTGCCATCGTCAACCGCGAGCTCGCCCCGTCACCGACGGATGTGTCGTGGGCCCGTGACGTCATCGATGCCCTCGGTGCCGACGGAGCGCACGTCAAGGACGGAAGCGACCTTCCGCGTCTGGCGAAAGCACTCAAGATCAACGAGTTGGCCGAGATCTTCGGGATCTCCGCCGCTTCCTGACAACGCCCGCGGTCGAGGTGCTTCGGCCGAATCCGACCGGCTCGTTACCGAACCTCGATTCCGGTCGGCTTGTATCGGACGTGCACTCGATACCGCACGTCGAACGAGACACCGTCCACCGACTTCACCGCATCGCGCGCAACGCGTGGCCCGAACTCGATTCCCAGCACGTCGCGCAGTATGCGTCGGTTCGGAAACGTCCACCTCGTGTCGACGCGGGTGAGCGCGAAACCCTGTGCTTCGAAGAACGCCTCGACCGTCGACGGGTCGTAGTGCGGTAGGTCCGCCCGCATCCAGTCCCCGTACGGCGAAGCGGTCGCGTCCAGATCCACCACGACCAGCGCTCCGCCCGGTCGGAGTACTCGCATGGCGTCGACGATTCCCGGCCCACAGCCCGGTCCGAAGAAGTACGCGGTGCGCGCATGGACGACGTCCACGGAGCCGTCGCCGATCGGGAGTGAATCCGCCCGCGCAGTCTTCACCTCGACGTTCGGCAGGCCCGCGACTCGCCTTCTCGCCGCGTCGGCCAGTGGTTCGTTCGGCTCGATGCCCAGCACCCGTTCGGCGTCGGCCGCGAACACCGGAAGATGAAAGCCGCTTCCGCAGCCGACGTCGACGACCGTCCTCGCTGTCCAGTCCGCTACCGACCTGATCGCATCGAACACAGCACCGTCGACGTCCTGAGCGCGGTTCTCCGCCTCGTACAGGTGCGGCCAATTCCAGATGTTCGGGCTGGGAATCACCCCGGTGACATCACTGCGCACGCCGGACAGCAGTCCGCTCAGAGGAGCACGGTGAACACGAGCCATGCCACGAAAGCCGAGGGCAGCAGCGAATCGAGCCTGTCCATGATGCCGCCGTGGCCGGGCAGCAGCGTGCCCATGTCCTTGATGCGAAGATCACGCTTGACCTGCGACTCGATCAGATCGCCCAACGTGCCGGTCACCACGAGCACCACACCGAGAAGGATGCCGATCAGCGAGTTGGCCTCGAGAATGAGCGTGACGGTCAGCAGACATCCGATGATGCAGAAGATGAGAGACCCGACGAGCCCTTCCCAGGACTTCTTCGGGCTGATGGCCGGTGCCATCGGGTGCTTTCCGAACAACACACCGGCGATGTAACCGCCGACATCCGAACAGACGACTCCGATCACGAACACCAGGATGCGTCCTGCGCCGTTGTCCTGCAGCACCATCAGAACGGCGAACGAGGCCAGGAGTGGCAGCCAACAGGCCACCAGGACGGTCACGGAGAGTTCTTCGAGGTAGTTCTTCGGGGCTGTGCCGAATCCTTGGCGCAGCAGCAGCCACACCATGCAGACCACGATGGTGCCGACCGCGGCACTGAGTACGCCGACCGCCCCGAACGGCCAGCCCAGCCAGATCATGGCCTGCCCGCCGAGAATCAGTGGGACGCGCGGAACCAGCACACCGCCCTCACGCAGGCGCTTGGACACCTCGTACGTCGCGACGGCCAACGCAACCGCAACGACCCCGATCCACACCAGCGGGACGAACACGAGCACGAGAATCAACCCGATACCCAAACTGCCGCCGACGCCGATCGCGGCAGGCAGATTACGGCCGGCTTTCCCGGCGGACTTCGCTGCGGCGACACCGGACGAGGCTGCGGGCGTACCGCTGCCCTCCTGCCGATCCGGTCCCACCACTGTCGTCATCTCCTCGAAATTCATCGTCGTCCGTCTCGAAAAAGCAGCTGTCGAGGTCGAGTCAGACCTCCATCAGCTCGCCCTCTTTGCGCTTGACGAGTTCGTCCACGGAGGCGGTGTACTTCGCAGTGGTCTTGTCCAGATCGTTCTCGGCGCGGACGACCTCGTCCTCGCCTGCCTCGCCGTCCTTCTGGATCCGCTTGAGCTCTTCCATCGTCTTTCGGCGGACGTTGCGAATCGACACCTTTGCGTCCTCGCCCTTGCCCTTGGCCTGCTTGACGAATTCGCGGCGACGTTCTTCGGTGAGCTGCGGAACTCCGATCCGAATGAGGTTGCCGTCGTTGGTGGGATTGACGCCGAGGTCGGAGTTGCGAATAGCGGTCTCGATGGGTCCGAGCTGACTGGACTCGTACGGCTTGATGACCACCAGGCGCGCTTCGGGGACGCTGATACTGGCCAGCTGAGTGATCGGCGTCGGAGCACCGTAGTACTCGATGACGATGCGAGAGAACATTCCGGGGTTGGCACGTCCGGTGCGAATCGAGGACAGATCGTCACGCGCAACCGATACGGCCTTTTCCATCTTCTCTTCGGCATCGAAGAGAGCTTCGTCAATCACGATCTGTCCTCCATCGTCTTCGTCTTCGATTCGCTCGCGTCACCGTCGGCAACGATCACGACGTGACCAGCGTGCCGATCTTCTCACCGGACACAGCGCGAGCAATATTTCCCTGAATCAGCAAATTGAACACCAGCATCGGCATCTGATTGTCCATGCACAGACTGAAGGCCGTCGCGTCGGCAACCTTGAGTCCCTGTTCGATGGCCTCGCGATGCGTGATGGTGTCGAACATCGTCGCATCGGGATCGAGGCGCGGATCGGCCGAGTACACGCCGTCGACTGCCTTGGCCATCAACAACACCTCGGCACCGATTTCCAGGGCGCGCTGCGCAGCGGTGGTGTCGGTGGAGAAGTACGGCATGCCCATGCCGGCTCCGAAGATCACCACGCGCCCCTTCTCCAGGTGTCGTCGCGCGCGAAGCGGAAGGTACGGCTCGGCGACCTGACCCATCGTGATCGCCGTCTGTACCCTGGTGGCGACGCCCTGCTTCTCCAGAAAGTCTTGCAGCGCAAGACAATTCATGACGGTGCCGAGCATGCCCATGTAGTCCGAGCGAGACCGGTCCATGCCGCGCTGCTGCAGTTCCGCACCACGGAAGAAATTGCCACCACCGATCACCACGGCGACCTGAACCCCGGTGGCCACCACCTCGGCGATCTGTTCGGCAACGTTGTTCACGACATCCGGATCGAGACCGACCTGGCCGCCTCCGAACATCTCCCCACCCAGTTTGAGCATCACGCGGCGGAACCCGGGACGGTCAGGGGCCGGATCGGTCATAGCTCTCCTCGGTACTCGTCGAACACTACGGTTTCCTCTTGGATCATCCTGCCCTATCGAGGCCCGGGCGATGGACAGGGCTCCTGCATGCACACCCACCTGCCCCGCGCACGAGCGATGCCGCCCACTCGATGGAATCGAATGAACGGCATCGCCTCGACCGAACCGGTACGCAGACTAGCTGGCACCGACCTCGAACCGTGAGAAGCGCGTGATGGTCACGCCGGCCTCGTCGAGAATGGCCTTGACGGTCTTGTTGCCGTCCTGCACCGACTTCTGCTCGGTGAGAACGACGTCCTTGAAGAATCCGTTGACGCGACCTTCGACGATCTTCGGCAGCGCCTGCTCCGGCTTGCCTTCTTCGCGAGCGGTCTCCTCGGCGATGCGACGCTCGGCGGCAACGAGATCCTCGGGGACCTCGTCGCGCGTGACGTACTTGGCCTTGAGGGCCGCGATCTGCATCGCGGCAGCACGCGCAGCATCGCCCGCGGCATCGCCGTCACCGGTGTACTCGACCAGCACGCCGACGGCAGGCGGCAGGTCCGCGCTGCGCTTGTGCAGGTACGTCGCGGTGTTGCCGTCGTAGGACACGACGCGGCGCAGTTCGAGCTTCTCGCCGATCTTGGCCGACAGCTCGTTCAGAGCCGTCTCGACGGTCTTGCCGTTCAGGTCGAGCGCCTTGAGGGCGTCGACGTCGGCAGGCTTGCCTGCTGCAGCCGTCGACGCGACGGACGCGGCGAACGTCTGGAACTCGTCGTTCTTGGCCACGAAGTCGGTTTCGGAGTTGATCTCCACGAGCACTCCACCCTCGGCGACGACGAGGCCTTCGGCGGTGTTGCGCTCGGCGCGCTTGCCGACGTCCTTGGCACCCTTGATACGCAGGTACTCGACGGCCTTGTCGTAGTCGCCGTCGTTCTCGGCGAGCGCGTTCTTGCAGTCCATCATTCCGGAGCCGGTGAGCTCACGGAGCCGCTTGACGTCGGCGGCAGTGTAGTTCGCCATCGTGGGCGAGCCTCCTCAAAAGTCTGGGTACGGGCGTTGACGAAAAATGCTGTTCTCAGGGCGTGATCGACGAGCTCGCAACTGAGCCGGACCGATCACAACCCTGACATACCGAAGCGGCCCCGGCCCACCCCTGAGGGTGAACCGGGACCGAATTCGATCAAGCCTGAGCGGCCGGTGCTTCTTCTGCAGCCGGTGCTTCTTCTGCTGCCGGTGCGTCGGCGGCCGGAGCCTCTGCTGCCGGGGCGTCCGCTGCGGGAGCGTCGGCTGCCGGTGAAGCCTGTGCGAGCTGCTCGAGCTCCCACTCGGCGAGGGGCTCGCCTGCGCCGACCTCGGGCTTGGCGTCGGACGCGGTGTTCTGACCCGCGCGAGCCTGCACACCCTCGGCCACTGCGGATGCAACGACCTTGGTCAGCAGCGCTGCGGAACGAATGGCGTCGTCGTTGCCCGGGATCGGGTAGTCGACCACGTCGGGATCGCAGTTGGTGTCGAGGATCGCGATGACCGGGATCTTCAGCTTGCGCGCCTCGCCGACGGCGATGTGCTCCTTGTTGGTGTCGACGATCCAGATGGCCGAGGGAACCTTGGCCATGTCCCGGATACCACCGAGGGTGCGGTCCAGCTTGGTCATCTCACGCGTGAGCATGAGGATTTCCTTCTTGGTGCGACCCTCGAAGCCACCGGTCTGCTCCATGGCCTCGAGCTCCTTGAGGCGGAGCAGACGCTTGTGGACCGTCTGGAAGTTGGTGAGCATGCCACCGAGCCAGCGCTGGTTCACGTAGGGCATACCCACGCGAGTTGCTTCAGCGGCGATGGACTCCTGCGCCTGCTTCTTGGTACCGACGAACAGAACCGTGCCACCGTGGGCGACGGTCTCCTTGACGAACTCGTAGGCCTTGTCGATGAAGGTCAGAGTCTGCTGCAAGTCGATGATGTAGATGCCGTTGCGGTCGGTGAAGATGAATCGCTTCATCTTCGGGTTCCAGCGACGGGTCTGGTGTCCGAAGTGTGTGCCGCTGTCGAGCAGCTGCTTCATTGTTACTACAGCCATGGCTGAAGAACTCTCTTTCGATGGTGCGGTTGACGCAGAGTGTCGGTGACCTCTGCCCTGGCGGCCGCTGAAGTTGCCGGACCCGACATCACGAAGATCTCGGGACCGCCGACAACCGGTTCTCGTATCGTCGATTCTGCGCAAGGCAGACGATGCGATGGAAGCGGACGCGCGAAGTCGACCCGTGCACGCACAGGCCGCAGTACGAGTGTAGACCTGCCAACGCCCCCGTCATAACCAGGCCCGTCTGTCAAGAGTTTCCGAGACCTGTGGACAAAGAAATCCCTTGTCCACAAATCTCCTCCGCGGTCGTTCGGTCGGCCCGATCCAGGAGATGGTCGACGGGTGAACGTCTGCCTCCCGCGCCGCACTTTCGCGGTGTGCCTCGCGACCGCGGTTGCACTCTCGACGCCGGTCGCATCGGCACAGCAGGGCGCATTCGCCTGGCCGCTGCAGCCGAGGCCGCAGGTCGTCACCCCCTTCGACCGCCCGGAACAGAATTGGCTGCCCGGCCATCGCGGTGTCGACCTCGCCGCACCGGAAGGCCGATCGGTACTGGCCGTCGCCGACGGCACCGTGGTGTTCGCCGGGTCGGTCGCGGGAAAGCCCGTCGTATCGGTGGATCATCCGGGCGGACTGAGATCGACGTACGAACCGGTGGTGGCCTCGGTTGCCGCCGGCGCGCGTGTTCGGCGAGGGACCGTGCTGGGTTCGTTGGCGTCGGGGCACGAGAGCTGTCCGTCGACGTGCCTGCACTGGGGCGTCAGACGTGGCCGCGAGTATCTCGATCCCACGGCGTTGGTGCGCGTGAGTCCGATCAGGTTGAAACCGCTCGACGAGGACGGCAGATGATCGTCAGCGCTGTGGGCCGGAGTGTCTGCCGGACGCCGCGGGAAAGTCGTCGGCCACCATGGCAGCGAGTTCGACGAACGCGCTTCGAGTCTGGGGACGCAACTGGTCCAGATCGACCACGGCTCCCTCTGCGAGGTGTTCGTCGAACGGAACCACCAGCACGGCGCGACAGCGCTCGAGGAAGTGCTGCTGCAACAAGTTCATGTCCACCGCCGACGAACCCGGGCGAACCGAGCTGATCACCACCACGGTGCGCTCGACCAGATGGCCGTAGCCGTGCAGCTCCAGCCAGTCCAGCGTCGCGGCAGCACTGCGAGCACCGTCGACCGCAGGCGAGCTGACCAGAACCAGCGCGTTCGCCAGTTGCAGCACCCCGTTCATCGCCGAGTGCATGATCCCGGTACCGCAATCGGTCAGGATCAGGTTGTAGTACACCTGCAGCATGTCGATGACGGCGCGGTAGTCCTGCTCGCCGAACATCTCCGACGCGGCGGGGTCACGTTCGCCGGCCAACACCTCGAGTCGACTCGGTGCCTGCGAGGTGTGCTCGCGGATGTCGGAGTAGCGACGAATGTGCGGTGCCGCGGCCAGCAGATCTCGCACGGTCGACGACGTCTGACGCGGAACTCGCTCCCCCAGAGTGCCGAAGTCGGGATTTGCGTCGACGGCGATGACGCAATCTCCGCGCAGCGATGCGAAAGTCGAGCCGAGGCCCAGCGTGGTCGTCGTCTTGCCGACACCACCCTTGAGCGAGAGGAACGCGATCCGGTAGTCGCCGAGCACCGGCTGCCGAATGCGTTCGACCTGGTTTCGGTACCGCTCTTCGGCCGTCGATTCTCCGGGGCTGATGACCCCGCCCGTGAGCCGGTGCACCCCGCGCCGCCAGCCCGAGCTCGACGCTCGCTTGGGGCGCTTGAGCAACGAATCCGCGCCCAGCTCCTGACTGTTGGGGCGGTAGGCGTTGGGCGCTCCCGACCACGGTTGCGGCGACCATCGATCGGGCTGCGTTCGCGCATCCTCTGTGTACGGCGGCGCCGGCAGATACCGGTCCGGCTGCACGGCCGGTGGCCCGGGCTCGAGCGGCACGGGAGGGTTGTACCGCGGCGGCAGGGGCTGCCGGTCGCCGGAGTCGGGTGTCTGCCACGGTGGTGGCTGCCGAGGAGTCGAGCGAGGTGCGGACATCGAATCCGACGATACGGGCCTGTCGCCGGTGTCGCGTGCGTCGTCCGACCGACCGTCGGGACTCCGTCGGTCGGCGGAAGAGCCGTTACGGACATGCATGGACCACGTCTCCGAAGTACCTTGCGGTCGGTCGCGGTCCACGGTCCCCCGTATTCGGTGTCGTCAGTCGGACACGACGCTACCAAACGTTGTGCCGCCGACGCTCGGCTCAGGCTCGGGGATGCGCCTGATCGTGCACGGCCCGCAACCGTTCGACCGACACGTGAGTGTAGATCTGGGTGGTCGCCAACGACGCGTGACCGAGCAGCTCCTGCACCACTCTCAGATCGGCTCCTCCCTCGAGGAGGTGAGTTGCCGCGGTGTGACGTAGGCCGTGCGGACCGAGGCTGGGACCACCGGGGACGGTCTCGAGTACCGCGTGCACCGCCGTTCTGGCCTGCCGTTGATCGAGCCGTCCACCTCGACGTCCCAGCAGCAGGGCCGCACCGGATCGATCACAGACCAGTTCGGGTCTGCCGCTGACCAGCCAGTTCTCGATTGCATGTGCCGCCGGCGCACCGTACGGAGCCGAGCGTTCCTTGTTGCCCTTGCCAATGACGCGGATCAGGCGGCGATCGGTGTCCACGTCGTCGACGTCGAGGCCGCACAGCTCCCCCACCCGCACTCCGGTCGCGTACAGCAGTTCCACGATGGCCCTGTCCCGCAGCGCGATGGGATCGAGCTCCGCGGCACCCGATTCGGCAGCGGCCAAGGCCTGCGCCGCCTGGCTGTGGCGAAGAACACCGGGCAATGTGCGATGGCCGGCCGGGCCGGCCAGGCGTTCCGCCGGTGCTGCTGTCACCGCTCCCACCCGCTCGAGCCACTTCCCGAAGGTCCTCGCCGACGAGGTTCGCCTCGCCATCGACGTTCTGGCCGAGCCGGCTGCAGAGTGCGTGGCCAACCACGAACGCACCGCGCGGAGGTCGAGGTCGGCGATGCTCGCATCCGGAGAGGACTCCGCGAAGTGCGCGAGCAAGGAACGCGCATCGGAGACGTATGCCCGGATGGTGTGCTCCGATCGCTCTCGACCGAGTCGCAGGTGCTCGGCGAATTCCTCGACGTGAATCTCGAGGTGCGGCGGCAGCGAATCGGTCATCGACTCAGCTTGAGCGCCCGCAGGCCGGGCGACAACCGGACACGCCGTCGGAGGTGGTTCGTCGTGGGATCAGGCGTCGACTGCGGATTCGGCCTGTGCGAGTTCGCGCTTCCACACTCGGAACGTCTCCTCGGTTCGGCCGCGACGCCAGTAACCCGAGATCGAGGCCCATTCGGCACCGACCCCCCGCTCCTTGCGGATGTAGGGCCGGATGTTGTGCATGACGGCCTGCGCTTCTCCGTGCACGAAGACCTGCGCCTGCCCGGGCAGCCATTCCGTTTCCTTCACCGCTGCGATCAACGGCGCATTGTCTCCGGCCCGGTCGTCTCCGACCTCGTTCGAGGACGCACCTCGGTGGACCCAGGTCACATCCACGACGGCGAGCGTCTCCATGTAGATCTCGTCGTGCCGGTCGGCAACTTCGATGAAAACCTTGGCGACGGCGTCTTCCGGAAGCGCCTCGACGGCAGCCGAGATCGCCGGAATCGCCGATTCGTCGCCGGCGAACAGATGCCAGTCCGCGTCGGGGCGCGGGGCGTACCCACCGGACGGGCCGTAGAACGACATCTCGTCTCCCGGCTTCGCCCGAGTGGCCCACGGCCCGGCGACTCCTTCGTCGCCGTGCACCACGAAATCTATGGCGATCTCCCGCGCGCCGGTGTCGACCGACCGAACGGTGTACGTGCGCATGATCGGTTCGTCGTCGGTCCCGAAGAACAACTTGACGTAGGCGTCGGTCTCGTCGATCGCATCGAAATCGTCGAAGTTGGCCCCACCCAGGTAGACCCGGTGCATGTGCGGGGTGAGCGCTTCGGTGCGCAGGACGGACAGGGTGGTTTTCTTGCGTGGCACTTCGGACCCCTCTTCGAGCGAACGACGCCGATACCCGATGCATCGACTAAGCATTACCTAACACCCTACCGTTCGGGCTCGAGGTCGTGGTGCGCTCATCCACGCACCACGCGGAACCATCCGGTCTCGTCGCTGGCCACGAATCCGTCCATCTCCAGTACCGGCAGGGATGCACGCACCTTGCTCAGCGGCACACCGGAGTGCTCGGACAACTCTCGACTCGACAACGATCCGGTCGCCGGCAACGCGTCGTAGATCAACAGGGCGGTGTCCGAGAGCGCATCGGTCTCGCGAAAGAGCTCGGGCCGAGACTCCTCGGGCGACCCGAGTACGCCCGCCTCGGCGACCACGTCGTGAGAGCTCGACACGAGCACGGCCTCGCCCTCTCGGATCATGCGATGACAACCCGTCGAGGTGGGTGAGGTGACCGGACCGGGTACCGCGAGCACCGGACGGCCCAGTTTGGCTGCCCACGCCGCCGTGTTGCGTGCACCGCTGCGCCACCCGGCCTCGACGACCACCACAGCCGATCCGAGTGCCGCGACGAGCCTGTTGCGAGCGAGGAAGCGATGCTTCGCCGGGGTCGTGCCCGGCGCATACTCGCTGAGAACCAGTCCGTGAGCAGCGATCTGCCGCAACAGCCGCGAATGGCCCGCTGGATACGCACGATCGACGCCACAGGCGAGTACCGCCATCGTCGTTCCCTCGACTCCGAGGGCCGCTCGATGTGCCGCGGCATCGATGCCGAAAGCCGCTCCCGAGATGACGGTCCAGCCGTCGAGCGCCAGATCGGACGATATCTCCGCCGTCACATGATCACCGTAGGGACTCGATGCGCGTGTCCCCACGATGGACACCGATCGCTCGGTGATCGTCGCGACCGGACGAGTTCCCAGCGCCCACAATGCAATCGGTGGACAGGTGTCCACCCCTGCGGTCATACCCGGTCCGTCGAATCCGAGGAAGCGCCACGCCGGCCACTCGTCGTCGTCCGGGGTGATCAATCGGCCTCCGAGCGCAGCGATGTGATCGAGGTCTGCTGCCGCGGTGTCGAGGTGTGCGCGAACCGCGAGCCGCTCCCCCAGCCCACCGGCCCGCACCGCTGCTGCCGTCGATTCGGGACCGTGAGCTGCAGCATGATCGACCACCGGTCGATGCGGGCCCTGCGCCACGCGGGAGAGATACGCCCAGGCCAGTCGTCGCGAGTCGTGTGTCATGCCACTCCCCTGTCCCTGAAGTCCAACGCGGCTCCTACCTCGTCGGCACCGGGGACCGCGCCGCCGGCGAGATCGTTCAGCGTCCACGCCACCCGAATGGCTCGGTCTGCGCCGCGCGCGGTGAGCGATCCGTTGCGCAACGCCCGCTCGACCGGAGCGAGTGTCGAGCGCGCCAATCGAAATCGTTGGCGCAGAGCGGGTCCCGGCACCTCCGCATTGGTCCTCCACCCGAACTCCCGCCACCGCTCCGCAGCGGCGTCCCTGGCCCCGGTCACGCGTGCGCGTATCTCGCTCGTACCCTCCCCCACGTCGTCGACCAGTGCGCCCGTCGCCACACCCATCATCTGAATGCGCAGATCGACACGGTCGAGCAACGGCCCGGACAGCTTGCCGAGATACTTGCGCCGCGCTATTGGCGGGCAGACACAGTCCACTTGTCGCGCCGGCGCACACGGGCACGGATTGGCTGCGAGAACCAACTGAAATCTGGCCGGGTACCTGGCAACACCGTCACGGCGAGCAATGCGAATCTCACCGTCCTCCAACGGAGTACGCAATGCCTCTAGTACTCGAACGCTCATCTCGGCGCACTCGTCCAGGAACAGGACTCCCCGATGTGCTCGGCTGACCGCTCCCGGTTTGGCCATTCCGGTTCCGCCCCCGACCAAGGCACTCACCGAGGTCGAATGATGTGGCGCGATGAACGGCGGCGACGTGATCAGAGGCCGCGCCGTGGTCAACAGACCCGCCACCGAGTGAATGGCGGTCACTTCGAGCGCTTCCGATTCGGTCAGCGGCGGGAGAATTCCCGGAAGCCGTTGCGCGAGCATCGTTTTTCCTATTCCCGGCGGCCCGGTCAGCATGATGTGATGCGCGCCCGCAGCGGCGACTTCCAGGGCCCATCGCGCGTCGGCCTGTCCGGCGACATCACTGAGATCCGGGTAGGCCTGCTCGTGCCATTCGGTCGGTACGGGCGACTCGAGGGCCTGCTTACCACGAAGCCACGCCACCACGTCCCCGAGCGAACCCGCACCCAGCACCTCGATTCCGTCCACCAGACCCGCCTCGGGTAGGCACTGCAGCGGGACGACCACCCGCTGCCACCCCGCACTCTTGACCGCGAGCACCCCGGGGAGGACCCCGCGAACTGCGCGCAGCCTGCCATCGAGTGCCAACTCACCCAGAAATACGGTGTCGGACAGGCATCCGCGCGGAATCGCCTTCGCGGCATCGAGAACCGACAACGCGAGCGCAAGGTCGTACACCGATCCGCCCTTGGGCAACGTCGCGGGTGACAGCGCGAGAATCACCCGACTGTCCGGCCAGGTGCCACCCGAATTCTTCACGGCGGCTTTCACGCGATCACGCGATTCGTTGAGAGCAGTGTCGGGCAACCCGACCAGATGCGTACCGGGCAGGCCCTGCCCGACATCTGCTTCGATTTCCACCAGCACACCATCGACCCCGTTGACCGCCACCGAATGCGCTCTCCCGAGCGGCATCAGAATGCCGACCGAACGTGCGTGATGACCGGTTCGTCGTGCGGACCGACCACTATCGCGATCACGTCGAAGCGGATCTGCACCCACGGTCCCTGCTGCAGAGAAAGCCACCGCAGCGCGAGCCCTCTGATCCGCGTCCGTTTCGCGTACGTCACCGCTTCGGCGGGCGTTCCGTATCCGATTCCCGATCGGGTCTTCACTTCGACGAACACCACTGTCTCGCCCTCGCGCGCAATGATGTCGAGTTCACCGGTTCGATGCCGCCAGTTCCGCTCGACCACATCCAGGCCGATGTCTTCGAGATAGCGCACCGCGAGTTCCTCACCGCGCGCACCGAGTTCCTGGTTGGTTGCCATGTCCGCCATTCCTCCACTCTCCGACCGCGCAATGCGGTCGATTCGGTCGTCTCGACGGTGGCACGACCCGGAAGAGCAATAGCGAAGAAAGCGCAGGTGGACGATTGCCCTGTGGACAACTGTTCGGCTGGGGAACAACGGTCCGATCATCAGCGGCGATTCGCCCACTGTGTCGGACGGCCGTGCTAGGACTCGAGCACGGCCGAGAACAGACCCGACAAGCAAAAAGCTCCGTCCGGATTCGGACGGAGCTGATGCGGTGTATCGGTACGACGGCGAAAGTACCGATACGAAAACGGTGCCGAGACCTCGCGACTCGGTTCGAGAAGAACGGTCAGTGAGCAGCCTCGTAGGCCGCCTGCACATCCTGGCTGATGCGCCCACGGGCACTGACCTCGTGGCCGTTCTCGCGTGCCCACGCTCGAATGTCCTGCAGATCGACCTTGCCGCGAACCGGTGCTGCAGCGCCGCCCTTACGGGTGCGGCGGCCGGAAATCTTCTCGGCATGCTCGATCCAGAATGCCAACTGTTCGTGCAATTCGTTCGCATGCTTGAGATTCAAATCGATGCGGTACTGGTTTCCACCGATGCCGAATTCGATGGATTCACCTTGGCCTTCTTTGATGACCGAACCGTCTACATCGTCGATCATCTGCACAAGTGTCTTGCGTGCCATCTCGTACCTCTTACACGTCTGGGGGATGTGATATTCAAGTTCTACCACCCATTCTCGTTTTCACGCAAAGAACTGCAAGCGTTTCGCGACGTGTCGAATCGACGAATATCGGTGCAGAAATTCGACGGCTTTTCGAGTGAGTAATCGCTGATATCGAATAACCCTGTTGCGCAATCGTTTTCACCTGCACTACCCACCTGCACCGTTCGAAGCAGAACAAATCTTCGGGACATCGAACACAGAAACAGAACATGCGGACCGATTTGGCCGGGTGTCCAGCTTTTCGTCCGGCAATACGATCGGAACTTCGACGACCGATTCGAATCAGGCGGTTCGCAGCCCGTCCCTCCGAGCCGGATGTGCGGCACGTCCACTCGAGCCCGATGTTCGGGCGGCTCGGCCACGCCGCACCGTCGGACGAGGAGAACTATTCCGGCAGGCGAAGATCTGGCTTGTCCAACTCTTCGATGTTGACGTCCTTGAAGGTGATCACGCGGACATGCTTGACGAATCGGGCGGGGCGATACATGTCCCACACCCACGAGTCGGACATTCGCAATTCGAAGTAGATTTCACCGTCGGCGTTGTGCGGAATGAGTTCGACGGAGTTCGCCAGATAGAACCGACGCTCGGTTTCGACGACGTAGTTGAACTGACCCACGATGTCCCGGTACTCGCGATACAGCGAGAGCTCCATCTCGGTTTCGTACTTTTCGAGATCTTCGGCACTCATCGGTTTCTTTCATCCTCCAGTCGGGCGTGAACTGCAATCATCGCGTACCGGCGTCGCCGCAGTCCATTCGCCCCAGGGCGTCGACGGCGTCACGAGAGAGCCCTGCGGCCGCCGCTGCGACGTTCGCGTAGGACATTCGATGTTCGCAGCTCGGGCCGAGGGCGATCATCGCGGCGGAATGTGCGCGCGTGCTGTACCCCTTGTGCACGGCGAATCCGTAGCCGGGAATCGACTCGTCCATCTTCACCATCGATCGATCCCGAGAGACTTTCGCCAGCACGCTCGCCGCGGCGATGCACGCCGCGGTGGCGTCGCCGCCGATCACCGGTAACGACGGAACCGGAAGACCGGGTACTCGAAAGCCGTCGGTGAGTACGTAGCCCGGGGTCATGCCGAGCCCGGCAACCGCGCGTCGCATTCCCTCGATGTTCGCCACGTGGACTCCGATGCGGTCGATCTCGGCCGCATCGATCGACACCACGCTCCATGCCAGTGCCAGCCTCTGGATCTTGGGAAAGAGTTCCTCGCGTCGTCGCTCGGTCAGCTTCTTCGAGTCGTCCAGGTCCGCGAGAGCGGCATGAGCCCGCGCACCGAGAACACACGCCGCAACGGTCAGTGGACCGGCGCATGCTCCTCGTCCCGCCTCGTCCACTCCAGCGACCGGTCCGAGACCGTTGCGCTCGAGCGCGGATTCCATCGTCCGTAGGCCTGCCGCTCGGCGGATGACCGGACGCGGCGGCCACGACGACCGAGTCAGGGTTGCGCGCGCACGCGGCGCACGCCTGGGGGTTGAAGTCATCGACCTTGGATGTCAGGAGAATCCAGGATGCCGGTTCGTGACGGCGGCAGCGCGATGAACACGGCCTTACCGATCACGTTGTCGAGGGGAACGGTGCCGGTGAGCTCGTCGGTGACGTGATACCGGGAATCCCGCGAGTTGCTCCTGTTGTCACCCATGACCCAGATGTTGCCCTCCGGCACGGTGACGGGGTCGAAGCACCGTCCGGACTTCAACTCGGTGTCGCACGTCATCGTCCCCGGGGTGAACGGGAAATCCATCTGGATGTACGGCTCGTCCAACGGCTGTCCGTCGACGAGGACTCGACCCTGGTCGTCGCAGCATTCGACGGTCTGACCGCCGGTGGCGATGACGCGCTTGACCAGATCGTTCTCGTCGGGAGCGACTACGCCGATCAGCGAGCCGACTTCCTGTGCTCCCCGAATCACCGCGTTGTCGGACCGTTGTGACACGAATTCGTCGTTCCACGAATCCGGGCCGCGGAAGACGACGATGTCGCCGGGCTTCGGGTCGCCGAACCGGTATCCGATCTTCTCCACCACGATGCGGTCACCGGTGCAGCCGGTGCAGCCGTGCAGGGTCGGCTCCATCGATTCGGACGGGATCAGATAGACCCGGGCAACGAATGTCTGGAGCAGAAAACTCAGTACCAGCGCTACCAGAATGAGAATGGGAAGCTCACGCCAGAACGATCGGGGCTTGCGTTCCCGACGCTTCTTCCGTGAAGACTCGTCGTCGGGCTCGTCGGTTGGATCCTGTGGGGACTGCGTCACGTGATCAGGTTAGCCGGAACCGTCGCCCGCACGGCCGGACGGTGTGCGCATGGGCGGTTCGCGGCTGTCGATCCGCTCGCCGGCCGGGAGAAACGTGGGACGGCAGCGGGTGGAAAGCACCATGCCGCGTCGCCCTGACGGGCAACGCGGCATGGTGTGAACTGAAGTGTCCGGGCGGAACCGGTCAGCGCTTTTCCTTGATCTTGGCGGCCTTGCCACGCAGATCGCGGAGGTAGTAGAGCTTGGCGCGGCGGACGTCACCACGGGTGAGGACCTCGAACTGCGCGATGTTGGGGCTGTGCACCGGGAAGGTGCGCTCGACGCCGACGCCGAACGAGACCTTGCGGACCGTGAACGTTTCGCGAACGCCACCGCCCTGACGTCGGATGACGACGCCCTTGAAGATCTGAATGCGCTCCTTCGAGCCTTCGATGACCTTGACGTGCACGTTCAGCGTGTCGCCGGGGCGGAAATCGGGGATGTCGCTACGCAGCGACTGATTGTCGAGAAAGTCCAGAGTGTTCATCGGTTGTGCCATCCTTGCGTTCTGCGCATGAGTAGAGGAACCGAGCGGCTCGCTGATGCAACGGCTCGACTGGTTCGTACTCCGAGTGAGGTCCGTGCCTGCTAGAGGCAACCCGACCATTGTGCCAGACCATCAGGCGTTCGACGAAATCGGCGCTTCGCGGCCCGCAACCGTCCCGCTCGCCATCGGCGCAGGTAGAACCGTCCGCGCCAATTCATCCTCGGTGGCCTCACGTGCATGCACGATGCTCGGCTTCCCGGCGATCGCGTCCTGGAGATAGATCTTGGCCCGGATGATCGGTCGTCGCCACCGCTTCTCTCGGCGCAGAGCGCGTTCCATCTTCTTAGGCCTGGTGGTGTAGCGCCACCTCGCCCACGGTGCGCTCGGCCTGCTCAACCGCACTGCGGCCAGAACGAGGATCGGCAGGACGAACAGCCCGAGCAGTCCGGTCCAGATCTTGCCCTTGAGCAGAACGATGACACCGAGCGCGAGATTGGCCAGGGCCAACACCGCCAGGGTGCCACGCACCCACGGGTCGGGATCGGCCCGGAAGTCGGCCGGGCTGAGCAACTCCAGGGGGTGGTAGCCGAGCAGCAGCAGGCCGGTGAACGCCACTGCCGCGAACACGGCGTCGACCGACGTGCGGCCCTGTTCGGACCAGTAGACATCACGGAGATAGAAGATCAACGCGAACTCGTCGAGGACGAGAGCGGCGCCGATGCCGAAGATAGCCGCCAACGCCGCGCCGACCGGCTCGGAACCGTCGACGTACACCGCGATCAAGCCGATCCCCGCCAGCAGCATCAGCACGATTCCGAACACGACGTGGTGGATGTGCTGACCCCCGGGCGTGATGTTTCCCGGCCACCATTTCACGTCTGCGCGAATCATTCTGACGCTGAGGCGGATCAGGAGGAACCCCGCCAACAGCCCCAGCAGGAAACACAGCAGCGGCAGGCGGCCGTGATCGATGACCCCGTGTTGCAACCACCTCACGTGTGCCTCACGTCCTTCCTGCCGAACGACCGGTGATCGCGTTTCACCCTATTCGCGTCCGGGACCACCCAGGGCAGCATCGACCGAGGAACCGTTCGCTATTTTCCGAATCCCGCCTTCCGCAACGCGTCGGCCATGGAACCGGCAGCCGGTGTCGCCGCACCGGCGCCCCCGGCCGTACGACGATCCCGTTGCGGGCGTGCGTCTCGTCCGCGGCCGGCCTGATGCGCGCCCGCGCCCCGCCCCTGGCCTCGCGGACGGTCACCCTGCTGTCCGCGGTTGGCGTCCTTGCCGCCGGACGCGCCGGGTTCGTCGTCCAGCCGCAGACTCAGACCGATGCGCTGACGGGGGATGTCGACCTCCATCACCTTGACGCGAACGACGTCACCGGACTTGACGACCTCACGCGGGTCCTTGACGAAGTTGTGCGACATCGCCGAGACGTGCACGAGCCCGTCCTGATGCACACCGACGTCGACGAACGCCCCGAACGCCGCCACGTTGGTCACGACTCCCTCGAGCGTCATGCCGGGCACCAGGTCGGCGACCTTCTCGATACCGGCGGCGAAGGTCGCGGTCTTGAACTCCGGACGTGGATCGCGGCCCGGCTTCTCGAGTTCGGAGATGATGTCGGTGACGGTGGGCAGACCGAATCGGTCGTCGGCGAATTCGGCGGGGTCGAGCCCGCGCAGCAGTGCTGTGTTGCCGATGACCTCGCGCACCCCGACGCCGGCCTTGCCGACGATGCGCCGCACGACGGGATATGCCTCCGGGTGAACACTCGACCGGTCCAGTGGATCCTCTCCCCCGGAGATGCGGAGGAATCCGGCGCACTGCTCGAAAGCTTTGGGCCCCAAGCGCGGAACGTCTTTGAGTGTGCTGCGGCTGGAGAACGGACCGTTCTGGTCACGGTGTGCCACGATGCTCTCGGCAAGAGAGCCGGCGATACCGGAGACCCGCGAGAGCAACGGTACCGACGCGGTGTTGACGTCGACGCCGACGGCGTTCACCGCGTCCTCGACGACGGCGCCGAGAGATCGGGCCAGCAGAGTTTCGGAGATGTCGTGCTGGTACTGCCCGACGCCGATGGACTTCGGATCGATCTTGACCAGCTCGGCCAGCGGATCCTGCAACCTGCGGGCGATCGAGACGGCACCGCGGATCGACACGTCCAGTTCGGGCAGCTCGCTCGAGGCATACGCGGAGGCGGAGTACACCGACGCTCCGGCCTCGGACACCACCACCTTGGTCAGGTTGGCGGCAGGGAACTTGGCGATCAATTCTGCTGCCAGCGAGTCGGTTTCACGCGATGCGGTGCCGTTGCCGATGGCGATCAGTTCGACCTTGTGCTTGGCGGCGAGTCCGGCGAGGGTGGCCACCGCCTGATCCCACTTGCCCTGCGGTTTGTGCGGGTAGATGGTGTCGTGGTCGACGACCTTTCCGGTGGCGTCGACGATCGCGACCTTGGTGCCGGTACGGAAGCCCGGGTCCAGGCCCATCGTGGTGCGGTTGCCCGCGGGCGCGGCGAGCAGCAGGTCCTTGAGGTTGCTCGCGAACACGTCGACGGCGTCCTTCTCGGCCGATTGGCGCAGTCGCATGCGGGTATCGAGGGAGACGGTCACCAGCATCTTGGTACGCCACGCCCATCGGACGGTATCGAGCAGCCACTTGTCGGCGGGCCGTCCTCGATTCGCGATCCCGAACTTGGTAGCGATCCGACCCTCGTAGACGCTCGGGACGCCGGGGGTCGGTTCGTCTCGCTCGGGCTCGAAGCCGAGCGAGAGTACTTCTTCCTTCTCGCCTCTGAGCGTGGCGAGGATGCGGTGCGAGGGCAGGCTGGTGAACGGTTCCGAGAACTCGAAGTAATCGGAGAACTTGGCACCCTCTTCCTCCTTGCCCTTGCGAACGGACGCGACGAGCTTGCCGGACGTCCACATCAGTTCGCGCAGTTCACCCACCAGATCCGCGTCCTCGGCGAAACGCTCGACGAGAATCGCCCGCGCGCCGTCGAGTTGCTCCTGATCGAACTGGGCCGGGTCGGTGGTGGGGTCGGAGAACAGGGCGTCGGCGACGGGCTCGTGCCCGGCCTCCCGTGCGATCTGAGCCTTGGTTCGGCGCTTGGGCTTGAACGGCAGATAGATGTCCTCGACGCGAGCCTTGGTGTCGGCCAGCATCAACGACTGCTCGAGCGCTTCGTCGAGCTTGCCCTGCGAGCGGATGGACTCGATGACGGCGTCTCTGCGCTCGTCGAGCTCGCGCAGGTACCGCAGCCGCTCGTCGAGCTGACGCAGCTGCGTGTCGTCGAGGGTGCCGGTGACTTCCTTGCGGTAGCGCGCGATGAACGGGACCGTCGACCCGCCGTCGAGCAATTCCACGGCGGCACGAACCTGTTCTTCACGAACGTCGAGTTCTTCGGCTATGCGCTTGTTCACAGATTTCAGAGCAGTGGTCACGGCGATGGACCCTACCGCTACTGTGGGACGAGTCGGTCGGCGGTTCAACGTGTGGGAGAGTTTCGCGGATGGTCAGGTTGTCTCGATTCCTGGCTGCAGCCTGCGCCTCCCTGCTGCTGGTCGGCTGTTCGGTTCCTCCCGACGATCAGGTCGGTGACTCCGCGTCGAAGGAGACCGCCGAGACGTCGGCATCGCCCTTTCCCGATATGGACAAGGTCGACGGCGTCGCCCTCGAAGCTCGTATCCCGATGGCGATCGCGTCGGCCCGGGCCCGTGGCGCCGATGTGGATTTCGCGCTGTTGGATCGTCAGACGGGCTCCTACTACAGCAGCAATGCCGATGTTCAGGTCGAAACCGCGTCGGTGTCCAAGCTCTTCATCGCCGACGAGGTGTTGTTCCGAGCGCAGTCGGAGAACCGCCCGGTCTCCGCCGACGATCTGGCCACCATGACCAGCATGCTCGAGCTGTCCGACGACAACGCCGCGTACACGCTCTGGTACCGCTACGGCTCGTCCGACATCGTGCGCACGGTCGCAGCTCGCTACGGCCTGACGAGTACCACAGCTCCCGGCGACGACCAGTGGTACAACACCGAGACCACGCCCAGTGACCTGGTCGGTTACTACGCGGGGTTGCTGGGCGGCAGCGGCGGTTTGACGACTGCATCGACCGACGTGGTGATCGGAATGCTGCGGCGTTCGGCACCGATTGCCGCGGACGGCTACAAACAGCATTTCGGGATCGTCGACGGTCTTCCCGGAGAGAGCGTGCACGCTGTGAAACAGGGTTGGATGTGCTGCGTGTCCGATCGGTGGGTGCACCTGTCGACAGGCACGATCGGTGTCGACAACCGCTACGTTCTGGCTCTGTCCTCACGCGAGGACATCTTCTACGCGGACGACATGGAAAGCTATCCGGACACCGCCGTCGTCGACGTCAGCGACGACGCCAGCGCACTGCACGCAAGGGAAACTCTCACCGGATTCGTCTCGATGCTCTTTCCCGACGGCACCGTCAGCTGAATTCGTCAGTCCTGCAGCAGGTCCGGACGACGCTCGGCGGTCCTGTCCAATGATTGCTCTCGACGCCACGCTGCGATCTTCGCGTGATCACCCGAGAGCAGCACCGACGGAACGTCGAGATCGCGCCACCGAGCGGGACGCGTGTAGCTCGGCCCTTCGAGCAGACCGTCGGAGAACGAATCCTGCTGATGAGACTGTTGATTGCCCAGAACCCCCGGCATCAGTCGCACCACGGCCTCGGCCATGACGAGGACGGCCGCCTCGCCGCCGATGAGCACGTAATCGCCGATGCTGACTTCCTCGACACGCACGCGACGCGCGGCGTCGTCGAACACGCGTTGGTCGATGCCTTCGTATCGGCCGCAGGCGAATACGAGATGTTGCTCGGAGGACCATCGCTCGGCTGTCCGCTGGGTGAACGGCACGCCGGCCGGGGTCGGGACGACGAGGAGAGCATCGTCTGTGAGCACGTCGTCGAGTGCGTCGCCCCACACTGTCGGCTTCATGACCATTCCGGGCCCGCCGCCGTAGGGCGAATCGTCGACGGCCTTGTGCACATCGTGAGTCCACGACCGCAGATCGTGAACCTCGACCGAGACGAGGCCGCGGTCGATTGCTTTGCCCAGCAACGCAGTTCGGAGCGGCGTGAGGTATTCGGGAAAGATGGTGACGACGTCGAGGCGCACGATCTACTCCGGATCCAGCAGACCCTCGGGCGGATCGATCTCGATCGTCTTGTCGGCCAACGACACCGTCGTCACGATGGCCGCTACGAACGGCACGAGAATTTCGGCGCGGGTGGCTTCGCCGAAGCCCGGACTCGGCGTGATGGAGAGCAGCTCCCCCGCTGCGGAGTGGAGGACCTCGCGGACCGTTCCGACGACGGTGCCGTCGGTCAGGATCACCGTGAGGCCTTCGAGTTCGTGGTCGTAGTACTCGTCCGGATCGTCGGACGGCGGTAGGTCGGTGGATTCGACGACGAACAATATGCCGCGCAGTTGGTCAGCGGCAGTCTTGTCGTCGATACCGTTCAGACGCAGCAGAAGCCGTCCGGAGTGTTCCCGGACGGCTTCCACTGTGTACGAGGCCGGTTCCGCGTTCGATCGGGGCCTGCGGCCCGAGAGAACGGTTCCTTCGGCGAAGCGGTCGTCGGGGTTGTCGGTGCGAACCTCGACGACGACTTCGCCTTTGATGCCGTGCGACTTCGCGACACGGCCGATGACCAGCTCCATGATGGGTACGTGACCTACTGGTCCGTGTCGACCACGTCGACACGGATGCCGCGACCACCGATTCCCGAGACGAGCGTGCGCAGCGCCGTAGCGGTACGACCGCCACGGCCGATGACCTTGCCCAGATCGTCGGGGTGCACGTGGACTTCCACGGTGCGGCCACGACGGCCGGTGATCATCTCGACGCGAACGTCATCGGGATTGGCGACGATGCCGCGAACGAGATGTTCGACGGCATCGGCGACAACGGCACTCACTTCTCAGCAGCCTCGGCGGCCGGCGCGTCTGCCGTCTCGGTTGCTGCAGCGTCGGTGGTCTCCGCGGCGGCGTCGTCGGCCTTCGGAGCCTTCTTCTTCTTGGCGGTGGTGGCCTCGCCCTGCGGCTCGGAGTCGGCCTGCGCCAGCGCTGCGTTGAACAGGTCGAGCTTGGAGGGCTTGGGCTCGGCGACGCGGAGGGTTCCCTCGGCACCGGGGAGGCCCTTGAACTTCTGCCAGTCACCGGTGATCTTGAGCAGTGCCTCGACAGGCTCGGTCGGCTGTGCGCCGACGCCCAACCAGTACTGAGCCCGCTCGGAGTCGATCTCGATGACGCTGGGGTCCTGCTTGGGCTCGTACGTGCCGATGGTCTCGATCGCACGGCCGTTACGACGGGTGCGAGCATCGGAGATGACGACGCGGTAGTGCGGGGTGCGGATCTTGCCGATACGCATGAGCTTGATCTTGACAGCCATGTTCTGGTGGAGCCTTTCGAAAGTTGGTCACGGCGCAATTCAGCGGTTCGCACGGCATGCGAGCCCGGTTTTGCGTTGAGGGTTGTTGTGACCGCCGCGCGGTACGTAACCGGAAGACGGGCGAACAGCTGTTCATTGTGCCAGACGGGCGGCTCGATCGGTGAATCGGGCCTGTGGACTCCTCACCTCACGCGAACAGGACCACCAGGGCGGGGAGGGTGTTGTTCACCGAGTGCGCCGTGGTCGACGCGACGATCGAACCGGAACGCATCCGTGCGATGCCGATCGAGAATCCACCCCACAGCAGCACCACGAAGCGCCACCACTCGCGGTGCCAGATCGCGAACACCACCGCGGTGATCGCCAGGACGACCCATCGATTGCCCAACCAGGCCATGGGCATCGGGCGGGTGCGTTTCTCGAGTGCTCCCCACAGCATGCCGCGGAACATCGTTTCCTCGCAGATCGGTGCACCGAGCCAGATCCACACGGCCAGAGCGATTTTCCAGCCGACGGTCGTGTCGGTGACGTCGCCGAGCGGCATCGGATCGTCCAACTCGATACCGGACAACAGAATCAGCGCCAGCAGGAGGCCACCGACCACCGCGACGCCACCCCACGCCAACCCGGATCGGAGGTGACCGAGGAATTCGGGGGTCGACCTGGGGAGGCCGAAGTCGACGACGGGTCCATTTCCTCGGGTCGTCGAGACGGCCACCGCCACGCCCGCAGCGAGAAGGCTCGGAATCATGATGCCCACCACGAAGACGGCCGAGGCGTCCGACGTCACGACGAGCCCGAGTATCAGAAATCCCGCCAGGTTGAGCCCCAGCACGAGCGCCGCGGCCGGCAGTCCCCACCGTTGACCGCTTCTGCGTTCGAGCGCGGCCTGCTCGGCTCGCCAGTAGGTTTCGGACAACCCCGAACCCTGCTGCTCGATTCGATTCATCGGTGCCATTGCGGCCCAGCTGGGTCGGTTCGGATCGGGCTGTCCTGCATCGCTTCTCGGATCGGTCACCCTCGGCCCACCGGCCCGTTCGTCGTGCGGCCGCGCCGATCGGTCACGCGTCCGCGCAGGATCACCAGCTCCGGATCGGCCAGCACGTCCGGTCCCCCTCGCGGATCGTCGGAGTAGACGACCAGATCCGCGGGCGCGCCGTGCTCGAGTCCCTGCCGACCCAGCCACGACCGGGCGTCCCAGCAGGCAGCACCGAGCGCGTCGGTCGGAGAGAGACCCACGGCGGCCAGCGCGGCTACCTCGTCGGCGATGCGTCCGTGCGCGATCGATCCACCGGCATCGGTACCTGCGTAGATGGGAATGCCTGCGTCATGGGCTCGTCCGACGGTGGCGGCGACGCGTTGGTGGAGCGCCCGCATGTGCCGGGCGTAGACCGGATACCGGGTGGCGGAATCGGCGATGCCGGGGAACGTCTCGATGTTGATCAGCGTCGGTACCAGAGCGGTGCCGTGGTCGACCATCATCTCGACGGTCTCGTCGGTCAGACCGGTGCCGTGCTCGATGCAGTCGATTCCCGCCGCGATCAGACCGGGCAGAGCATCCTCGCCGAACACGTGGGCTGTCACCCGCGCTCCCTCGGCGTGGGCGGCAGCGATGGCGTCGACGAGGATCGAGTCGTTCCACAGTGGCCGGAGATCTCCCACCGAGCGGTCGATCCAGTCGCCGACGAGCTTGACCCAGCCGTCGCCGAACCGGGCCTGCTGAGCCACCGCCTCGGGCAGTTGCGATTCGTCCTCGATGTCGATCGCCAGACCCGGGATGTATCGCTTGGGTGATGCGATGTGGCGGCCCGCTCGGATGATGCGAGGTAGGTCCTCGTACTCGTCCAGGGCGCGTGTGTCGACCGGGGACCCGGCGTCGCGCAGCAGCAGCGCGCCGACGCCTCGCTCGGTCTCGGCCTGTCGGATCGACCCGATCAGGTCGGTGTGTCCCCCGCCGTATTCGATCCCGACATGGCAGTGGGCGTCGACCAGGCCGGGCAGGACCCACCCGCCGTCGTGGACGAAATCCGCATCCGCAATGGGCTCGGTGGACAGAACACCGCCCTCGATCCAGAGGTCGATCTCCGTCCCGTCCGGCAGTCCGCGGCCCCGCACCCGCATGGCCGACACGTGCGCGCGCTTACTTCTTGGGCAGTTTCAGTTGCGAGAGGTCGATGCCTTCCAGCCCTGGCGGCAACTGGTCGAGGCCCTTGGGCATGGACGACAGATCGGGCATTCCCGCCGGCATTCCACCCGGCATGCCGGGGAATCCACCGCGGATCTTCGGCTGCGTCGGACCGCGAGCGCCCTTCTTCCCTTTCTTACCCTTCTTGTTGTTCCGTACCTGCTTGCGCGCGCCCGGCATGCCCATCCGACCGGCCATGGCCGACATCATCTTGCGAGCCTCGAAGAACCGGTCGACCAGCTGGTTGACGTCGGAGACCTTGACGCCCGAACCGTTCGCGATACGCAACCGTCGTGACGCGTTGATGATCTTCGGGTCGGTACGTTCCTGCGGCGTCATGCCGCGGATGATGGCCTGAACCCGGTCGAGTTGCTTCTCGTCGACGTTGGCGAGTTCTTTCATCTGGCCGGCACCGGGCAGCATGCCCAGCAGGTTTCCGATCGGCCCCATCTTGCGGACGGCCATCATCTGCTCGAGGAAGTCGTCGAGCGTGAGTTGCCCCGAGCCGATCTTGTTGGCCGTCGCCTCGGCCTGCTCGGCATCGAAGTGCTGCTCGGCCTGCTCGATGAGGCTCAGCACGTCGCCCATGCCGAGGATGCGGCTCGCCATGCGATCGGGGTGGAAGACGTCGAAATCCTCGAGCTTCTCACCGGTCGACGCGAACATGATCGGCTGGCCGGTGACCTCGCGGACGCTCAGCGCAGCACCGCCCCGGGCATCGCCGTCGAGCTTGGTGAGTACGACACCGGTGAAGCCGACGCCGTCACGGAACGCCTCGGCGGTGCTGACGGCGTCCTGACCGACCATCGCATCGAGAACGAACAGTGTCTCGTCCGGCTCGACCGCGTCGCGAATTCCCGCGGCCTGATTCATCAGCTCGCTGTCGATGCCGAGGCGACCTGCGGTGTCGACGATGACCACGTCGTACTGCTTGCTGCGAGCCTCGGCGATGCCGGCCCTGGCAACCTCGACGGGATCCGCTGCCGAGACTCCGAGTGCATTGTCGCCGCCGCCGATGGACGTGCCGGGGTGCGGCGCGAAGACGGCGGCACCGGCGCGCTCGCCCACGATCTGCAGCTGGCTCACGGCACCGGGACGCTGAAGGTCGCACGCGACGAGCAGTGGGGTGTGGCCCTGGCCCTTGAGCCATTTCGCGAGCTTGCCCGCCAGCGTCGTCTTACCCGAACCCTGCAGACCGGCGAGCATGATCACCGTGGGCGGGTTCTTGGCGAAGACGAGCCTGCGAGTCTCGCCGCCGAGGATGCCGACCAGTTCCTCGTTGACGATCTTGACGACCTGCTGGGCCGGGTTGAGCGCGCCCGAGACCTCGGCACCCTTGGCCCGGACCTTGATGCGGTTGATGAATTCACGTACGACGGGCAGTGCCACGTCCGCTTCGAGCAGGGCCAGACGGATCTCACGGGCCGTGGCGTCGATATCCGCGCCGGACAGTCGACCTTTGCCACGCAGGTCCTTGAGAGTCCCGGTCAACCTGTCGGAAAGGGATTCGAACACCGATTGCACTCCTGAGCTAGCCGATCACCGAAAACGAGCCGAATCCGGCACGGTCACCAGACTAGCGGCAGCACGCCTCGTCGTCGCTGGGGCGTTCGACTGTCGTGTCGAACGTGTCGATGCCGACCGGTCAGGCGTTGCGCGCGGAATCGTTCCACGTCACTGCCACACCCCGGGTGGCGAGCCACTGCGCGGGGTCGACCTTGACGCCGGAGGGATCGTGCACCTCGAAGTGCAGGTGTGGGCCTGTCGACTGGCCACGGTTGCCGACGGTGGCGATCTGCTCACCGGCCGACACACGCTGGCCGGGATGAACGGAGAAGTCGTTGACGTGTCCGTAGACCGTCTCGGTGCCGTCGTCGTGCCGCACCTTGACCCAGAGACCGAAGCCGGATGCCGGTCCTGCGTCGGACACGGTGCCGTCGGCGGCGGCGTAGATGGGCGTTCCGATGGGTGCCGCGATATCGAGGCCACTGTGCTGGGTGCCCCATCGCGAGCCGAAGTTGGAGGTCAACACCCCTGCCACGGGCTGCACTGTGCCCTTCTTCAGCGAGCGTAGGCTCTCGAGGGGTGACTGAACACCGGCTCCCAGCTGCCCCAGGCCGACATCGTCGAGCCATTGCTGGGCGGCAGCGCCGGGATCGGCTCCGAATGCGGCCAGTGGGTCGGAGGTCGGTGCGGGTGCTGGTTCCGCAGCGGGCGCGGTTTCGGCAGGCGCGGCCTCGGGCGGTGCGGGCTGCGACGGCGGAAGCGGGGGCGCGAGCTGTGGGGGTACGAACTGCGGGATCTCGAGCTGGGGTAGCTCGAACTGGGGTAGCTCGAATCCAGCGGGCAGTAGTCCCTCCGGCACGGCGAACGGGAGTCCGGCTGCGGGTGGCTCCGGAATCGGCGCGGCCGCGGCGGTGCCTGCACCCATCGACGTCGCGCCGACGACGATCGCGCCGGTCGCGGCGACGATGGTGGCCGCCCGTCGACCGACGACGGGGCTGTCCGGTACGGCGCGGTGCCTGCCGCCCGTGGGACGCGCTGCGAAGTCGGTCGGTGTGTGGACGGTCGACCGTCGGTGGGATCCCACAGTTCGTGCCTCTCGAATGACCAGGAGTGGAGCCTGCAGGAACGACGTGGTTCCAGCAGTGCGGAGCCTGCAGGAACGACATGGTTCCAGCAGGAACGATGTGGTTCGAGCAGTGTGGAGTGTGCAGGAACGGCTGAGAGTGTCGTTTCTGCGTGGGGACGAATGTAACAAATCGGCATCGGCGGCAGTCCCGTCGGCCGGAAGTTCGTGAGAAGTCACCAGCGCGAGTCGGTCTGCTGTCGCATTCCGACCCGCGGTCAGGTGCCTTCCGGCTTTTCCGGAGGCTTGGGCGGTTCGGGGGCGGGTACGACCGCGAGGATCGCTCGCTCGAGGTCCTCGCGCACCGCCCTGCTGTCTGCTCCCGCCAGGTCGATGCAGAACGAGTCGACCACCGAGCTGCCCAGGGTCGACACGCGTGCCCACCGGATGTCGGATCCCTGCTGTTCGATCGCGCTGGCCAACCGGCAGAGCAGACCGAGCCGGTCCTCAGCTCGTAGCTCGAGTACCACCTGACCTGGTTCGTTGTCGTCGAACCAGAGCACCCGAGGCGGAGCTTGAGCGTAGAGAACCGGGACGGCCGAATCCTCTGCGTCGTCCTCGACGGTGTCGGCTCTTGCGTCGCGTTCCTTGGCGTCGAGCACGGCGACGAGGTCGAGTTCGCCGGCCTGAGCGCGGATGATCTCCTGCCGCAGCAGACCGGCCTGCGGCGGGGAGCCGAAGAGCGGCGCGACGTCGAACGAGTTGATCGCCGATCCCTCGTGACTTCCGAGAGAGGCCGAGAGCACGCGCAGCGAGTGCAGTGCGAGGACTCCCGCGGCATCGGACAGCAGCCCGGGCGTGTCGGGGGCGATGACGGTGACGACGAAGGTGTGCAGCCCGTCGGTCGGCGCGATGTCGACGTGGACGCCTCCCCGCGCGGCGAGTTCGATGTGCGCCGGGTCGAGTGGATCCGGTGAGGGCAGACTCTCCCCCGCCATCACCAATCTGCACCGACGCACGAGCTCACGGATGAGCGAGGCCTTCCAGTCACCCCACACCCCGGGGCCGGTGGCGAGCGAATCCGCTTCTGCCAGTGCGTGAAGCAGCTCGAGCAGAATCGTGTCGGCACCGAGCGCGTCGACGACGGTTTGCACGGTTGCGGGGTCGTCGAGGTCGCGTCTGGTGGCGGTCTCCGGCAGCAGTAGGTGGTATCGCACCATCGCCGTCAGCAATGCCACGTCGGAAGGCCACAGGCCGAGCCTGTTGCCGATCTGGACGGCCAGATCTGCGCCGACGACACTGTGATCGCCGCCGCGTCCCTTGCCGATGTCGTGGATCAGTGCGCCGAGCACCAACAGGTCAGGACGCGCAACGCGGGTGGTCAATGCGCTTGCGTAGGCTGCGGTTTCGACCAGATGTCGATCGACCGTCCACGTGTGCACCGCATCTCGCGGCGGTAGGTCGCGTACCGCGCCCCACTCCGGAATGAGCCTGCCCCAGAGTCCGGTTCGATCCAACGCCTCGATCGCCGCGATCGCCTTGCGACCCGATCCGAGCAACACGAGCAGATCGTTGAGTGCTTCCTTGGGCCAGGGTTCCCGAAGTTCGGGGGCGCTGTCGGACAGCCGGTTCAGGGTCGAGGCGGACATCGGCATTCCGGTCTGGGCCGACGCCGCTGCGACTCGCATGATCAGGCCGGGATCCTTGTTCGGTCGAGCGTCGCGGGCGAGAACGACCTCGCCGCCGTGTTCGACGACTCCCTCGTCCAGCGGGCGTCTGACCGGGACTCGACGCAGTCTCGAAAGACCCCGTCGCGGTAACGAATTGCCTGCGGTTCGCAACCCGACGTCCACCGAATAGCTGATGGTGCGAGCCGAATCGCTCAGCACTCGTGCGAGATCGAAGCGATCCCCGATGCGCAGCGCGGCACCTATCTCGTCGGCGTCCTGCGCGCGCAGTTGATCCCGTGCTCGACCGGCGACGCGGTGCAGTTCGGTGCGCACGTCCAACAGGCGTCCGTGCGCGAACGCCAAACCGCCACCCGGTGATTCGGGTCCGAGCCCGGGCATGCCGTCGGTCAACTGTGCGATGGAGAGGGCGTCGAGCAACTGGACGTCACGCAGTCCCCCGCGGCCGCTCTTGAGATCGGGTTCGGCGCGGTGTGCGATCTCACCGCTGCGCGACCACCGTCCGCGGGTCTGCTCGATCAGCTCGTCGAAACGCCCTCGAATACCGTTGCGCCACTGGCGACGTACGCCGCCGATGAGAAGATTGCTCAATTCGACGTCGCCGGCGATGTGACGCGCCTCGAGCATTCCGAGGGATGCCGTCATGTCGGCTGCAGCGACCTGCAGAGCCTGCGGCACCGTGCGCACACTGTGATCGAGCTTGATGTGCGCGTCCCACAGTGGGTACCACAGCTTGTCGGCGACATCGGAGACGATGCGTGGTTCGAGATCGTCGTGCAGCAGGATCAGGTCCAGATCCGAATAGGGCAGCAGTTCACGACGAGCAAGACCGCCGACAGCGACGATCGCGAAGCCGGAGTCCGGTTTGATCCCGAGCTCGGCACCTTTGGTGGTCAGCCAGAACTCGTGGAGATCGACCAGAGCCTGCCGGAGCGAGGGTGCATCGAGTCGACGATTGCGTGTTCCGCCGTCGAGTAGTTGTTTTCTGGCCCGAGCGAGATCTGCTGCAGCATCGCTCGTGCCCTTCGATGCGGAGCCCGTGGAGACCGAAGGCCCCGATCCTGACGCTTTCGCGCCAGAACCGGGGCCCACGGCCCGAGACCCTTTGGGGTCAGAGTGCATCTGCGCCACGTTCTCCGGTGCGAACTCGGATGACCGAGTCGACCGGGGAAACCCAGACCTTGCCGTCACCGATCTTGCCGGTGCGTGCAGCCTCGACGATGACCTCGACGACCTTCTCCACAGCGGCGTCGTCGACGACTACCTCGACGCGGACCTTCGGGACGAAGTCCACCGAGTACTCGGCACCTCGGTACACCTCGGTGTGGCCCTTCTGGCGGCCGTAACCCTGAACTTCACTGACTGTCATTCCGAGTACGCCGGCCTGCTCCAGCCCCGTCTTGACGTCCTCCAGGGTGAACGGTTTGACGATTGCCGTGATCAGCTTCATTTTTGCTTCCCTTCACAAGACCTCGAGTGCCCGTTGTCGTACGGTGCAGCGTTCACGTCTATCTCTACCTTGTCAGGCGAAATCATATGCAGTCTCGGCGTGCTCGGCCTCGTCGATGCCGTTCGCCTCCTCCTCGTCCGTCACGCGCCAGCCGAGAGGCTTGAGCGCGAACGCGATGACTGCGGTGACGATGGCGGTGAAGATCAGCGCGAACAGTGCGATGACGATCTGCACGACGAGCTGCTTGTAGTCGCCGCCGTAGAACAGGCCGGTCTCGGATCCGAGGAAGCCGATTCCGATGGTTCCCCACAGGCCTGCGACGAGGTGAACGCCCACGACGTCGAGCGAGTCGTCGTAACCGAACTTGAACTTCAGGCCGACGGCCAGTGCGGAGAGCACACCGGCGATGACACCGAGGATCATGGCTCCGACCGGCGTGAGTGCGCCTGCGGCCGGGGTGATCGCGACCAGACCTGCAACGATGCCCGAGGCGGCGCCGAGGCTGGTGGCGTGTCCGTCGCGGATGCGCTCGGTGATGAGCCAGCCCACGATGGCGGCTGCCGTGGCTGCGGTGGTGTTGACCCAGGCCACACCGGCGATTCCGTCGGCCGCGAAGGCGGAACCGGCGTTGAATCCGAACCAGCCGAACCACAGCAGAGCTGCGCCGAGCATCACGAACGGAAGGTTGTGCGGGCGGTAGGCGACCTTGCCGAAGCCGGCGCGCTTGCCGATGATGATCGCCAGAATCAGACCGGCGATACCGGCGTTGATGTGCACGACGGTGCCACCGGCGAAGTCGATCGGAGCGACGTTGGCGACGAGTCCGCCTTCACCGTCGTCGGTGGTGCCGAAGATCATTGCCGCAAGACCGTTCTCGGATCCGGAGAGCAGTCCGCCACCCCAGACCATGTGTGCGAGCGGGAAGTACGCGAGGGTGACCCAGATACCGGCGAAGGCGAGCCAGGTGCCGTACTTGACGCGGCCTGCGATCGAGCCGCTGATCAGTGCGACCGTGATGATGGCGAAGGTGACCTGGAATGCCACGTCGATGACGTTGGCGTAGCCCCATGCTCCGACGATGTAGTTGCCGTCCGCGTCGGTGATCGAATCCTTGAGTCCGAAGAACTCGAACGGGTTGGCGAAGACTCCGCCGATGTCCTGGGTGCCGTAGGACATCGACCAGCCCCACAGGAAGTAGATGATCGAGACGACGGCCATTGCTCCGAACGACATCATCATCATGTTCAACACGGACTTCTGCTGCGACATACCGCCGTAGAAGAACGCCAAGCCCGGCGTCATCAGCAGTACCAGCGATGCTGCCATCAGCATCCACGCGGCGTTGCCGGAGTTGGCCAACATATCCTCGGGACTCACGTACACCCTCCATTCTCCTGCACACCGGTTGGCGCGCCGTTAAGCAAGAAGAGTGGTTTCACGAGGTTTCATCCGTGACACTCGGGTGTTTCGGGCATGTGAACGCATGACCGGATTCTGTTGCAAAAAGGTTTCGTGCTGGCGTTTGTGCTTTTTCCCCGTTTCGCAGGCCACCCTGCGGGGTCGATCAGCCGAGCAGCGCGTCCACGAACGCACCGGGCTCGAACGGTGCCAGATCGTCGGCACCTTCCCCGAGACCGACGAGCTTGACGGGCACTCCGAGCTCACGCTGCACCTGAAAAACGATGCCACCCTTCGCGGTTCCGTCGAGCTTGGTCAGCACGACACCTGTGATGTTCACGATCTCGGCGAAGACACGGGCCTGCGTCAGTCCGTTCTGGCCCACGGTTGCGTCGAGAACGAGCAGAACGTCGTCGACGTGGGCCCTCTTCTCGATGACACGCTTGACCTTGCTCAGTTCGTCCATCAGACCCGATTTGGTGTGCAACCGTCCCGCGGTGTCGATGAGAACCACATCGACGCCGTTCTCGATTCCTTTGCTCACCGCGTCGAAGGCGACCGCAGCCGGATCCGCTGCCTCCTTGCCGCGAACCACCTCGGCACCCACTCGCTCGGCCCAGGTCTGCAGCTGATCGGCCGCAGCAGCGCGGAACGTATCGGCGGCACCGAGTAGCACCCGCCGCCCGTCCGCGACCAGCACCCGAGCCAGTTTGCCCGTGGTGGTGGTCTTGCCGGTGCCGTTGACTCCGACCACCAGCAACACCGCGGGGGCACCGTCGTGTGGCAGAGCACGAATGGACCGGTCGAACTCGGGGTGCAACTGCGCCACGAGAATTTCGCGCAGCAGGGCCCTGGCATCGGCTTCGGTGCGAATACTGCGGGCCGCCATCTGCTCACGCAGCGTCCGCATGATCTCCGCGGTGGTCGCCGAACCGATATCGGCGATCAGCAGGGTGTCCTCGACCTCTTCCCACGAATCCTCGTCCAGGTCGCCGCCGCCGAGCAGTCCCAGCAGGCTCTTGCCCACCGCGGACTGAGATCGTGCGAGCCGTCCACGGAGACGATCGAGCCGGCCCTCGGTCGGGTCGATGGTGTCCAACCGGCGAGGCGCAGGAGCAACGGTGTCTTCCACCGGAGGCTCGGGCGCAACGGGCTCGGCGACGGTGACATCGGTCGCCGGGGCCTCGGGTTCGAGCACTTCCGGCTCGATCCAGACGGTCTCCGATTCGACCGGTTCGGCGGTGGGAACCACCGGCGGCGGCTCCACCGGCTTCGGCTCGGCCGGCTTGGGGGCCTTCGGGATCACGGGTTCGGCTGTCGCCGTTCCCTGACTGAACGAGAAACCGCTGCCCGCGGTGTAGCCACCGGATCTGTCCTTGGTGGCCGCGTCCTCGATTCGCGCCGCCTCGTCCGACTTGAGGGACACTCTCCGACGACGGGAGAGCGCCAGCCCGACGACGAGGACGACGAGCAGGACGGCAGCGATCGCCGCGACGATGATCCACGCTTGGTTACTCACGTGGAACATCCTCTCAGGCCATCGTGGCCGCTCGTCACCGGTGGTGCACCGACCGCGAAAAAGCGCTTCCCGCCCGGGAGTTCGAGTCGATAGCATTCACGGTCATGGAGTGGACCACGGTGCGTGACGCCGCCGAGCTGACCGAGATGTGCGGAACGCCGAGCTTCCGAGCCGCGAACAAGGACCGACGCACGCTGCACCCCCTCGACGTGCAGTGGCTCGCTGCCTCACCGTTCTGCCTCCTCGGAACCTCCGACGCGAGCGGGAGATGCGACGTCTCACCCAAGGGCGATCCGGCCGGCAGTCTGGTGCACGTCCTCGACGACACCACGATCGCCCTCGCCGAGCGGCCGGGCAACCGCCGGATGGACGGCTATCGCAACATTCTCGAGAACCCGTTCGTCGGCCTGAACTTCTTCGTCCCCGGCCGCGGCGACACCCTTCGCATCAACGGTCGCGCGTCCCTGGTCACCGACGCGCCGTTCTTCGACGAGCTTCGGGTCGAGGGTCATCGCCCGATCTTGTGCCTGGTCGTCGACATCGAGGAAGTGTTCCACCACTGTGCGAAGGCGTTCATGCGGTCCAAGTTGTGGCAGCCCGAGACGTGGGACGCCGACGCCATCCCCGATGTCGCCACTCTGACGAAGGCGTTGATTCCGCAGGCTCCCGAGACGGTGGAGGAACTACGCGAGTACTACGGACCGTCCTACGCGGAGCAGCTGTATCCGAAGCAGTAGCTGCGGCGGACGAACCTCAGGAGACGGTGTCGGGTTCGGCGACGACGGATGCCGCCTCCGGCTCGTGGGCGTCCGGTTCCACCGCGTCCGGCTCGTGGGCGTCGGGCTCCACTGCGTCCGGCTCCACTGCGTCCGACTCCACTGCGTCCGACTCGGCCGCGGGCACCGCGACGCGTTCTCGGTTCAACCGCTGCGAGATGACCGTGGTGATGCCGTCGCCGCGCATGCTGACGCCGTACAGCGCGTCGGCCACCTCCATCGTCGGTTTCTGGTGCGTGATCACGATCAGCTGCGATTTCTCGCGAAGCTGCTCGAACAGTCCGATCAGACGACGCAGGTTGGTGTCGTCCAGTGCAGCCTCGACCTCGTCCATGACGTAGAACGGTGACGGTCGGGCGCGGAAGATGGCTACCAGCATGGCCACCGCGGTCAGCGATTTCTCGCCACCGGAGAGCAACGAGAGTCGCTTGACCTTCTTGCCGGGCGGCCGGGCCTCGACCTCGATGCCGGTGGTGAGCATGTCCGACGGGTCGGTCAGGATCAGTCGTCCTTCACCGCCGGGGAAGAGCTTGGCGAACACCCCGGTGAATTCTCGTTCGACGTCGAGCCAGGCCTCGGTGAAGACCTGCAGGATCCGTTCGTCGACGTCGGCGACGACGCCGAGAAGGTCCTTGCGGGCGGACTTGACGTCCTCGAGCTGGGTGGACAGGAAGTTGTAGCGCTCCTCGAGGGCCGCGAACTCCTCGAGGGCGAGCGGGTTCACCTTGCCGAGTGTGGCGAGGTCGCGCTCGGCGCGTTTGGCGCGCTGCTCCTGGGTGGCTCGGTCGAACGGCATCGGGGCAGGTGCCACCACCTGCTCACCCCGCTCCTTGGCCGCCTCGTACTCGGCCATCTCCAGTTCGGTGGGAGGCAGGGCCACATCGGGCCCGTACTCGGCCACCAGATCGTCGAGGCCGATGCCGTGCTGCTCGAGAATCGTCGTCTCGAGTTGTTCGATCCGTAGCGCTGCCTGCGCACGGGCGACCTCGTCCCGGTGCACGGCGTCGGTGATCGACGCCAGCTGACCCTGCAGGGCTCGGACCTGCTCTTTGACCTTGTCGAGCTCGATTGTGCGCGTCGCACGTTCGGCGGACAGCTCGTCGCGCCTACGGGCAGCGGCCGCAACGACCGTGGCCAACCGCGCGGCGACTTCTTCACCCGCTTCCCCGACCGCCGCCGCCACTGCGGCCGCATGCCGACGCGCTGCGCTCTCGCGCTCGGCTCGCGCCCTGGCTTCACGCTCGGCTCGCGCCGCCCGCCGAAGCGAATCCGCCCGGCCTCGTACGGACTGTGCGCGCTCTTCGGCGGTCCGCACGTTCAACCGAGCTTCGACCTCGACGGCACGCACTTCGGTCAATGCCGCTGCCGCCATCTCCCGTTCCATGGTGGTCGCAGCGTCACCGCTCTCGCCGTCTCCCGCGAAACCGGATTGCTCGTCCTCGGCAGTCCGCAGGTTCTCTTCCAGCTCGGCCAGCCGCGCGATCGCTTCTTCTCGACTGGCCTCGGCAGAGCTACGCTGCGTCGTCAATCGCGCCGACTCCGCGTGAGCCGAACGCGCCAGTTGACCCAATCGACCCAACTGTTCGTACACCGCGGCCATCGCGGCGTCGGATTCGTTGAGTGCTGCGAGCGCTTGCTCGGCCGATTCGCGCCGATCCCGTTGTTCTTCCAACGCGCCTGCCAACGCCGCGTCGAGCTCCTCCGCGCGGCGGACCGCCGCGGCCAACTCCACCGTCGACGTGTCGATGGCCGACTGAACCTCGAGGGTGCTCGGACGACGGTCCGAGCCACCGGTGACCCAACCGGCTTCGACGACGTCGCCGTCCTTGGTCACCGCACGCAGCTCACCGGAATCGGAGACCAGACGGTGGGCCGCGTCGAGCGAGTCGACGGCGACCACACCGTCGAGCAGGGCCGCCATGGCCCCGGCCAGCCGGTCCGGATACTCGATCAGGTCCAGCACCCATCGAGCGCCGTTCGGGAGGTCCGGACGTGGAACCGATTGCGCTGCAACGACATTGCCGTGCACGATGGACGCGCGACCACCGTCGGCCGCACGCAGCGCCAGCACGGCATCACGCGCGGCATCGAACGATTCGGCGTGTGCGGCATCGGCGGCCGGACCCATGGCCACTGCCACCGCGATCTCGTATCCCGGCTCGACCGTGAGATGGCCCGCGAGCAGACCCGACAGACCGTCCTGCTGATTCTCCACCAGCCACCCGGCACCGTCCTTGCGTTCGAGGCCCATCGTGAGCGCCTCGATCCTGGCCTCGAACGACGCCACCTTCTTGCCCGCGATGCGTTCTTCTGCCTGCAGCTCCGTCACTCGGGCGTCGGCATGTCGCAGTGCGGCGACGGCTCGCTCGTAGTGCGTGTCGAGGCTCAGTTCGCTCGCGTCGAGGGTGCCGATCTGATCCTGCACACTCTCGAATTCGCGCTGAGCCGATTCGCCGCGCTCGCGGGCCTCGTCGATGGCCACCGACAAACGCGCCACCTCCGCGTCGATCGACTCGACCTTGGTTCGGAAGGTATCGACTCGGCCGGACAGACGCGCGAATCCCTCGCGGCGGTCGGCCACCGCGCGCACGGCAGCGAGGTGGGCACGCTCGGCGGCCGCAGCGGCGGCTTCACGCTCGGCCAGCTGCTCACGTGCCGCCTCGAGGGTTTCGCGTGCCATCTCGACGGCCTCGACGAGTTCCATCTCTTCTTCGGCGACTCGATCGGCCTGCGCTTCGAGCTCGTCCGGGTCCTGTCCCCGACCGGTGGATTGCACGGCGTCGAGATGCCGAGCACGTTCGTGGGCGATTCGAACCGTCGCGTTGACGCGTTCGGCGAGGGCCGACAGACGGAACCACGTCTGCCCGGCGGCCTCGGCGCTGGGGGTCAGCCGGGCGACGGCCTGTTCGTGTTCGCCGAGTGCCACCGAGCCGGCTTCGAGGGCGTCCTGCACCATCGCGTACTGCTCACGCGCCGCTTCCTCGTCCTGGGTCTGGTTCGCGAATTCCTCGCGCCTGGCCACCAGGTCGTCGGCCACCAGTCGCAGCCGGGCGTCGCGCAGGTCGGCCTGGACGGTCTGCGCGCGACGCGCGACCTCGGCCTGCCTCCCGAGAGGCTTGAGTTGGCGGCGCAATTCCGTCGTGAGGTCGGTCAACCGCGCCAGGTTGGCCTGCATCGCGTCGAGCTTGCGAACGGCCTTTTCCTTGCGCTTGCGGTGCTTGAGCACCCCGGCTGCTTCCTCGATGAAGGCTCGACGGTCCTCGGGCCGCGATTCCAGGATCGCGGCGAGCCGGCCCTGCCCGACGATCACGTGCATCTCGCGACCGATACCGGAGTCGCTCAGCAGTTCCTGAACGTCCATCAATCGGCACGAACTGCCGTTGATCTCGTACTCACCCGCGCCGTCACGGAACATACGGCGGGTGATCGAGACCTCGGAGTAGTCGATCGGGAGTGCGCCGTCGGAATTGTCGATCGTCAGAGTGACCTCTGCGCGGCCGAGCGGGGCTCGACCCGACGTGCCCGCGAAGATGACGTCTTCCATCTTCCCGCCGCGCAACGCCTTGGCGCCCTGTTCACCCATCACCCAGGTCAGGGCATCGACGACATTGGATTTGCCGGAGCCGTTGGGGCCGACGACACAGGTGATTCCGGGCTCGAAACGAAGAGTCGTCGCCGAAGCAAAGGACTTGAAGCCCTTCAGCGTCAGACTCTTGAGATACATAGCGTCCGTACTTTACCGGCACGCTGCCCGAAAGTGCGCCGAGCCTCCCGCAACGGACGATCAGCGTTCGACGAATCCCGTCAGATCTCCGCGGGCGGCGTCCCAACTCTCCACAACGAGCGTGACCCTGCCCGGAGTCCGATCACCTCGGAGCAGGGCCAGGAGCGCCTCGAGATGCTCACGTGGGCCCTCCGCTATCACCAGGACTCGTCCGTCCGCGTGATTGGTCGCGTGACCGACGAGTCCGAGTTCGAGTGCGCGCGAGCGAGTCCACCACCGAAACCCGACGCCCTGAACGAGCCCGTGCACCCACGCCGTCAACCGTTCGTCGTTCATGCCTGCCACCCGGGCTCGAGCTTCCTGACAGTTCCATTGAAACTGGTGGCGTACAACGCTTTCTCGTCGAACCCGACCCCGCCGAAGGCGACCGACGAGGTCAGCGGAACGCCGGTCGCTATCACACAGGAGGCGTCGGATTCCGGATCGATACGGACCACCCTGCCGGCGAGATTCTGTGCGAGATAGACCGTTCCGTCGTCGCCGACGGTCAGGTCGTCCGACATCGCCAGTGGTCCGACACCGTCGATGCGAATGCGCGCGGACGGTCCGGACGGATTCTGCTCATCGAGCACGGTGAGCGTGGTCTCGAGATCGAACGTGTTGGCCACGTACATCTTTCCGTTACCGATTCCGATGCCGTTTGCCGATCCCAGATCGGTACGCACCGTCGACACCGAACCGTCGACCGCAACGCTCGTCAGGCCGGAGTGGCCACCCAGGTTGCGGGTGGTGAACAGATCACCGGTCGCCGATCGCGCCAGCCCGTTGGGCATCGTCAGGCCCGACGCGTACGTCGACCGAACCCCCGTGCCGAGATCGATCGTGTCGACGGTGCCGGTTCGGGTATCGAGAAGACCTGCGGCAGCGCTGTTTCCGGTCGTGAAGTACAGCGCGTCGGCGTCGCGGACCAGTCCGCCAGGCGACTGGACGTCGGCGACGAGTGTGCCCCGTGCGCCGTTGGGGGCCACGGTACGCAGCGCGCCGGGTCCGATGAGAGAGGTCTCGGACACGATCATCGAGCCGCGGCCGTCGAACTCGAGGTTCTCGAGCACCCCGAATCCCGCCGCCACCGTGCTCACCGACCACGGAGTGCAACTGCTCGACGCCTCGGCGGTGGGAGCCAGGGCGGTCGCCGTGCCGAGAATCAGACCCGCGACGATTACGGCCGCCCCGGCTCTCATCAGGCGTCCACGTCGATGTCCAAGGTGATCTTCGTACCCGCCTTCAGGGTGCGCCCGACGGTGCACACCTTGTCGATGGCGCGCTCGACGACGGTGAGCAGACGCTCCTGCGCCTCGGGGTCCATCGCGCCGAGGTCGACTCGGAGAATCTCGTTCAGTTCCGGGTACAGCTCGTTTTCGCGATCGGCGGCCCCGGAGACCTCGACGGTGGCGGCGTAGTCGTCGCCCAGTCGCCGCGAGAGCGGTAGGTCCGAGCTCATGCCGGTGCATGCGGCGAGTGCGATCTTGAGCAGCTCGCCGGGGGTGAAGACGCCCTCCACCGATTCCGACCCGATGAGCACTTCGGCTCCTCGGGAGCTGCGGCCGGTGTAGCGACGGGTGCCTGTGCGCTCGACCCAGAGGTTGGTCGGCGTGCTCTGTTCTGCCATGACGGAAATACTAGGCGGGCTGTTCAGGAGTCGAACCCGCGGAATGACCTGGGCGCTGTCAGCTGCGCAGGTGTCGGGGTCGCGGCTGGCAGGTGGGGCAGCTGAACGAGCTGCGGTTCATGAACTTCTCGCGTCTGATCGGGGTTCCGCACCGCGAGCACGGCAGACCCTCCTGACCGTAGGCGTCGAGGGAACGATCGAAGTAGCCGGACTGTCCGTTGACGTTGACGTACAACGCGTCGAACGAGGTTCCACCCTGCGCGAGGGCCTCGCCCATGACGGCGTGCACTGCGGTCAGAAGGCGCCGCAGCGCCGGCCGCGTCAGCGCCTCCGCGATTCGATTGCCGTGGATCTTCGCGCGCCACAGCGCCTCGTCGGCATAGATGTTGCCCACGCCCGAGAGCACCGTCTGATCGAGCAGTGCCCGCTTGATCTCGGTGTGCTTGCCGCGCAACACGTCGACCACCGATTCGGCGTCGAACAGTGGATCGATCGGATCACGGGCGATGTGTGCGACCGGTTCGGGTAACTCCGTGCCGTCCACGGTGACGATCGGGGCGAGCGCCCAGCCGCCGAAGGTGCGTTGATCGACGAAGCGCAGATCGGCGCCGTCGTCGAGTCGTGCCCGGATCCGGAGGTGTTTCTCGTCCGGGGCGGATGGCGGCTGCACCAGCATCTGTCCGCTCATGCCCAGGTGCACGACGGTGGCGAAGTCGCCGGGTTCCATCACCAGCCACAGGTACTTACCGCGCCGCCGAGCCGAGGAGACGCGCTGACCGCGCAGCTGGCCGACCAGATCGAGGCCACCGAGATCGTGACGCCGCACGGCGCGAGGGTGCAGCACTTCCACCGATTGCATCGTCCTGCCGACGACGTGAGATTCCAGACCGAGCCGGACGACCTCGACCTCGGGGAGTTCCGGCATCAGGATTCGTCGGTTGCCGGCTCGCCGGGAATCGCGGTGTCGTTGTTCGACAACGTGTTCCACGCCAGACTGGCGGCCTTCTGTTCGGCTTCCTTCTTCGACCGACCGATACCGACGCCGCGCGGGAATCCGCCGACCAACACGGTCGCGGTGAATTCCTTGTCGTGGTCGGGTCCGGTCGACGAGATCTCGTACGCCGGGACGCCGAGTGCACGTTCGGCGGTCAGTTCCTGCAGGCTCGTCTTCCAGTCCAGCCCGGCACCGAGCTTGGGAGCTCGATCGAGGAGGCCTGCGAACAGCGTCAGGACAACGGTGCGAGCGACGTCGATGCCGTGCTGAAGGTGGATTGCACCCAGCAACGACTCCATGCCGTCGGCAAGGATGCTCGGCTTGTCGCGCCCACCGGTCTGTTCCTCGCCCTTACCCAGCAGCAGATGGCGACCCAGTCCGCCGTCACCGAGACCGCGCGCGACTTCCGCCAAGGCGTGCATGTTGACCACGCTCGCCCTGATCTTGGCCAGCTGACCTTCGGATTTGGTGGGATGCACCGCGTAGAGGTGCTCGGTCACCGCAAGACCGAGGACGGAATCTCCCAGGAACTCGAGCCGCTCGTTGGTGGGCAGACCACCGTGTTCGTACGCGAACGATCGGTGCGTCAGCGCCAACGTCAGCAGAGGTTCCGACAGGGAAACACCGATAGCGGCGAGGAGCGACTCTCGGTCGTCCCCGCCGCCGGCGGCAGTGGAGCTATTCTTCTGTGAACCGCTGTTGTGCCGGTCCACTACTTCGTTTGTCACGTAAGCGGAAATCAGACCGCTGCGACGACCTGGCGGCCCTTGTAGGTGCCGCACGAGGGGCACGCGATGTGGGGCAGAGTCTTCTCGCCGCAACCGCGGTTGGGGCACGTCACGAGGGTGGGCGCAGTGGTTTTCCACTGTGCACGACGCGACCTCGTGTTGGAACGCGACATTTTGCGCTTCGGGACAGCCACTTACTTCTCCTCGGCTTCGTTGTTCACAAGTTCTGTGCTCGGTTCTGGATCCACGCCAAATTTGGCTGCAAGACCAGCCCAGCGAGGATCAATTGTATCGTGACTGTGGCCGGATTCAGCAATCGCCAGGCGAACGCCGCATTCTGGGCACAATCCCTCGCACTCGTCGCTGCACACGGGGTGGAGTGGAAGCTCCAGACCGACCGCGTCGACAATGACGGGTTCGAGATCTATCAGGTCGTCGACGATGCGGTGAATCTCGTCCGCATCGGTTGTCTCCTCGGTGATGCTGTTCGGGTACGCGAACAACTCCGTCAAGTAGACGTCGACGTTGCCACCGACCGGGTCGAGGCAACGAGTGCACTCTCCGGCCGTGGCCGCTCGTACGGAGCCGGTGACGAGAACGCCCTCCGAGACCGCCTGCAACTGCAGATCGAGCGAGACCGGAACACCGGCTTCGATGGCTATGGCATCGAGGCCGATTCGGGAAGGAGCCGGAACCGTCCGCTCGATGGCCTTCGTCGACCCGGGTCGACGACCGAGGTTGAGAATGTCCAGAACGAATCCGTCGTCCAATTCCGGACGGGTCGTTCTCTTGGGCGGGGGCACGTCTGTTCTTCCTTACTGTCGGTATGCCTACTGTCGGTAAGCAACCCCACAACGATACGCATACGTGCATACGAGGGCAAATCGCTGCCGATCAGTGGCGGCTGCGACGCCCCTGCTCCTGGCTCCCGTACGCGGATTCTCCGTACGGCTCACTGCCGTACTCGGGCACGCCCGAGCCGGTTCGCAGCTGCTGACGCCCACGTCCGACCGAACGAATGGTGCCGCTGAGGAACTCCTCGAACTCTGCAAGCTTGGTGTCGACGTAGACGTCGCACTCGCTGCGCATCCGGTCCGATTCGGCGTGAGCGCTGTCGATCACCCGAGCCGACTCGGCGTGGGCCGCCTGAACGACCTCGGTCTCCGACACGAGGCGGTTCTGTTCGGCAGTACCGTCTGCGACGGACCGCTCGTACGACGCCGTCCCGGACTCGATCATCCGATCGGCCTCGGTGCGGGCGCGAACGGTCAGAGCCTCGTACTCGCGCTGGCCTTCGAGCACCGTTCGCTCGGCCTCCGCCTCGGCATCGGCCACGAGCTGGTCGGCATGCGCCGACGCCTCGGACACCATGCGATCTGCCTGCGCCTTGGCGTCGGCGAGAATGCGATCGGCCGAATCCCGAGCGTTCTCGACCGTGTTCTGGGCCTCGGCGTTGGCGGTGCCGACCGTCTTCTCCGCGGTGGCCCTGGCATCGCCGACGAGCTTGTCGCGATGGTCCAGTACGTCCTGGGCGTCGTCCAGCTCGCCGGGGATCGCGTCCCGAACGTCGTCGAGCAGTTCCAGGACATCGCCGCGAGGGACGACGCACCCGGCAGTCATCGGAACGCCGCGCGCCTCCTCGACAATGGCGACGAGCTCGTCGAGCGCCTCGAATACGCGGTACACCGGTTACCCCAATCGTCGAATCTGCCACTGCGCGGTCTTCACTCGCAGTGCTGCGCTGTTCAGTCTGCCCGCCGAGGCGGACGTCTGCGCTATACGGGCTCGGTGTGTCGCTCTTCGAACTACTCTGCGGCCCGCTCGGCGATACGGGCGGTCAGGCGGTCCTGAACGAAGGGCGGCAGCATCCCGGTGACGTCTCCCCCGAAGGTCGCGACTTCCTTGATCAGCGAACTGGACAGAAAGCTGTGCGCTGGATTCGCCGGGAGGAACAGCGTGTCCACTCCGGTGAGGGTTCGATTCATCTGCGCCATCTGCAACTCGTAGTCGAAATCGACCGAACTGCGCAGACCTTTGACGATCGCCGAAAAGCCTTCTTGCCGAGCGTAATCGACCAGCAGTCCGTACCACGAGCCGATCCTGACGTTCGGCAGATGCTCCGTGGCGACCTCGAGCATCTCGATCCGCTCGTCGATGCTGAACATTCCCTTCTTGCTCTTGTTCACCATCACCGTGACCACCACCTCGTCGAAGGCTGCGGCCGCCCGCTCGAAGATGTCGAGGTGACCGTTGGTGACCGGGTCGAAGGATCCAGGGCAGAGTGCGCCAGTCATGCCCGCGAACCTATCAGCCGATCCCGTGCACGCTCGCTACGCACGTGCAGCGATCTCGATTCGACTCTCGCCGTACTTCTTCGACTTCTCCGGGACCAGTCCGGTCGGCCATCGGGTCTCCGGCGAACGCGACGACCGCTCCAGGACGACGACCGCATCGGGTGTGAGCCATCCCCCGACGACGAGCCTGTCCAACAGCCCGGCGACGGCAGTGTCGGTGACGGCGTACGGCGGGTCGGCCAACACCAGGTCGTACTCTGCATCCGCTGCCCCGGCCAGCACGGAGGCCACCGGGGCGCAGCGGACCGAAGCGCCGGGCAATCCCACCGACTCGATGTTCTTTCGCACCACCGCTGCCGCTCGGGCATCGGACTCGACCAACACCGCCGACGACGCTCCACGCGAGAGTGCCTCCAGCCCCAGTGCTCCCGATCCCGCGAACAGATCCAGCACCGCGGCACCGTCGAGTTCCATCCGACTCTCCAGCGAGCTGAACAGCGCTTCGCGAACTCGCTCGGAGGTGGGGCGGGTGCCCTGGCCGGGAACCGACAATCGTCGACCACCCGCGACACCCGCCACGATCCGCGTCATTCGCTGCCGGCCTCTTCGCCCGTCGACCCCCCACCGATGACGACGAGCAGATCGCCGCCTTCCACCTGCTGCACACCGGAGATCGCCAACCGGGTCACGGTGCCGCCGCGGGGAGCGGTGATCGCGGCCTCCATCTTCATCGCCTCGATCGTGGCGACGGTGTCTCCGGCCGAGATCTTCTGTCCCTCCTCGACCGACAGCGTCACCACACCGGCGAACGGTGCCGGAATATGACCGGAGTTGGATCGATCCGCCTTCTCGACCGTGGGGGCCTCGCTCGAGATGGACCGGTCGCGCACCGAGACCGGACGCAACTGTCCGTTCAGAATGCACATGACGGTGCGCATTCCGCGCTCGTCGGGGTCGGAGATCGCCTCGAGCCCGATCAGCAGTTCGACGCCCTTCTCCAGGGCCACCCGATGCTCCTCGCCCTGCCGCAGGCCGTAGAAGAACTGATTGGCCGACAGCCGCGTCGTATCGCCGTACTTCTCGCGGTGAGCGGCGAGTTCGGCTGTGGGACCGGGGAACAACAGACGGTTGAGAGTCTCGCGGCGCTGAGCCGAGGTGCCGTCGAGGTTCTTCTCGTCCTCATCGGTGAGCGGTGTCACCGGCTTGCCCTCGCCACGACCCTCCAGCGCCTTCGTCCGCAACGGTTCCGGCCATCCGCCCGCAGGCGTACCCAGATCGCCGCGCAGGAATCCGATCACCGAATCGGGGATGTCGTAGCGACCGGGATTCTCGGCGAATTCCTCGGCGGACGCGCCTGCACCGACCAGAGCAAGTGCCAGGTCGCCGACGACCTTCGAGCTCGGTGTCACCTTGGTCAGACGGCCCAACATGCGGTCGGCTGCAGCGTAATTGGCCTCGACGGTCTCGAACCGATCACCGAGCCCGAGCGAGATGGCCTGCTGCCGTAGGTTCGAGAGCTGTCCGCCGGGGATCTCGTGGGTGTACACGCGACCCGTCGGTGCCGGCAGACCGGACTCGAACGGCGCGTACACCTTTCGCACGGCTTCCCAGTACGGCTCGAGGTCACAGACAGCCTGCAGATTCAGGCCGGTGTCGCGCTCGGTGTGCGCGGCAGCCGCCACGATCGCCGACAACGCAGGCTGGCTGGTGGTGCCTGCCATCGCGGCGCTGGCACCGTCGACGGCGTCGGCCCCGGCCTCCCATGCGGCGAGGTAGGTCGCGAGCTGACCACCGGGTGTGTCGTGGGTGTGTACGTGAACGGGCAGATCGAAGTTCGAGCGCAGTGCCGTCACCAGAGTCTTGGCTGCGGGTGCGCGCAGCAGTCCTGCCATGTCCTTGATGGCGAGCACGTGCGCGCCTGCGTCGACGATCTGCTCGGCCAACTTCAGGTAGTAGTCGAGGGTGTAGAGGTTCTCGTTCGGGTTCGACAGATCACCCGTGTAGCTCAGTGCCACCTCGGCGAGCGCCGTGCCGGTCTCGCGCACGGCATCGATGGCCGGACGCATCTGATCGACATTGTTGAGCGCGTCGAAGATGCGGAAGATGTCGATGCCGGTGTCGGTGGCCTCGGCGACGAAGCTGCGGGTCACCTTCTCCGGGTACGGGGTGTAGCCGACGGTGTTCCTGCCGCGCAGCAACATCTGAATTGCGATGTTCGGCACGGCCTCTCGCAGGCTCGCCAATCTCTCCCACGGATCCTCGTGCAGGAATCGCAGTGCCACGTCGTAGGTGGCACCGCCCCACCCCTCGATGGAGAGCAGCTGCGGCGTGGTGCGCGCGACGTACGGAGCGACTCCGAGCAGTCCGCTCGTCCTCACGCGCGTGGCCAGCAACGACTGATGCGCGTCGCGGAACGTGGTGTCGGTGACGCCGAGGGCTTTTCGATTGCGCAGATCGCGAGCGAACCCCTCGGGTCCGAGCGCAAGCAGCCGCTGCCTCGAACCGTCCGGGATCGGGGCTGCGAAGTCCACCGGCGGCAGCTTGTCGTGCGGGTACACCGACGACGGACGCTCGCCGTGCGGCTTGTTCACCGTCACGTCGGCCAGGTACGCGAGAATCTTGGTGCCGCGGTCGCCCGAGGAGCGCGAGGTGAGCAGTTCGGGGCGCTCCTCGATGAACGAGGTGGTGACCCGGCCCGCGGTGAAGTCGGGATCGACCAGAACCGCTTGCAGGAACGGGATATTCGTGGCGACACCGCGAATCCTGAACTCCGCCAGGGCTCGTCGGGCACGCGCCACGGCGGTGTCGAAGTCACGGCCTCGGCAGGTGAGCTTGACGAGCATGGAGTCGAAGTAGGCACCGACCTCGGCACCCAGAGTGGTACCACCGTCGAGGCGCACTCCGGCACCGCCCGGCGTCCGGTACGCGGTGATGCGTCCGACATCCGGGCGGAATCCGTTCGCCGGATCCTCGGTGGTGATGCGGCACTGCAGAGCCGCACCACGCAGCACGATGTTCTCCTGCTGCAGACCGAGATCGGCAAGTGTCTCTCCCGAGGCGATCCGCAGCTGGGACTGCACCAGATCCACATCGGTCACCTCTTCGGTGACGGTGTGCTCCACCTGGATTCGAGGGTTCATTTCGATGAAGACGTGATTACCGCGGGTGTCGAGCAGGAACTCGACGGTACCGGCACACGAATAGCCGATCTGCTTCGCGAACGCGACGGCGTCGGCGCAGATCTTCTCCCGCAATCCCTCGGGCAGATTCGGAGCCGGAGCGAGCTCGATGACCTTCTGATGCCGACGCTGTACGCTGCAGTCGCGCTCGAACAGGTGCACCACGTTGCCCTGGCCGTCGGCCAGGATCTGAACCTCGATGTGCCGGGGATCGATCACGGCTTGCTCGAGGAACACGGTCGGATCACCGAAGGCCGATTCCGCCTCGCGCGCAGCAGCTTCGATGGATTCGCGCAGCTGCTCGGGCTCGGCCACTCGGCGCATACCGCGGCCGCCACCGCCCGCGACGGCCTTGACGAACAGCGGGAACGTCATCGACTCGGACTCGGCGACGAGCGCGTCCACATCGGACGACGGTTCCGACGACGCCAGCACCGGAAGTCCAGCCGCCTTGGCTGCCGCGATCGCGCGGGCCTTGTTGCCGGTCAGTTCGAGAACATCGGCGGACGGGCCGACGAAGGTGATGCCTGCTTCGGCGCACGCTGCGGCCAGATCCGGGTTCTCGGAAAGGAATCCGTATCCGGGGTACACCGCGTCCGCACCGCTGCGTTTGGCAGCGGCGACGATCTCGTCGACCGAGAGGTACGCGCGAACGGGATGGCCCTTCTCCCCGATCTGGTACGCCTCGTCGGCCTTCGTCCGATGTACCGAGTTCCTGTCCTCGAACGGGAACACCGCAACGGTCGAGGCCCCGAGTTCGTAGGAGGCGCGGAAGGCACGGATTGCAATTTCACCGCGGTTGGCAACCAAAACTTTGGAGAACATTGGCTCAACTTACCCGGCAGCGTCGGCCACCGAGGCGTACTGATCTCATCATGCGGGACGATGTGCTCGATTTTCTCCACTGAAACGGTGCAGTAGGTAACGACCGACCCCTCGACCGCTCCTGCCCACCCGTCAGGACTTCTGCAGGTAATCGACTCGATCCGATCGCCAAGCCGATCGCATCATCGACGCGATGCCGGGATCGTTCGCCAGCGACGGGTCCTGCGCGAACAGGGACCGGGCGCAGTCCTGCGCGTCCGCGATGATGTCCTCGTCGTCGATGAACGAGAGCAGCCGCAACCCGCTGACCGTGCCCGACTGTGCAGCTCCGAGAACGTCGCCCTCGCGACGAGTGGCCAGATCCAGCTTGGCCAGCTCGAAACCGTCGTTGGTCGCTGCCACCGCCTCGAGCCGGGCGAACGAGCCGCCCGCGGGGCTGAGATAGCTGATCATGATGCACAGGCCCTGATGCCCACCTCGGCCGATTCGGCCTCGCAACTGGTGCAGTTGGCTCACGCCGAATCGGTCCGCATCCATGATGACCATGACCGTCGCGTTGGGAACGTCCACTCCCACTTCGACCACCGTGGTGCAGACCAGGACGTCGATCTCGCCGGAGTTGAACTCGGACATGGTGATGTCCTTGTCGTCTCCCGACAGTCGTCCGTGCAACAGACCCACGCGCAGATCGTGCATCGGTCCGGTGGAGAGGGTCTCGTACAGATCCACCGCAGCCGTGGTCTCGGGGCCGTCCTCCGCGCTCGCACTCTTCTTCTTCGCAGCGCTCTTCTTCCCCGTCTCCGCGTCCTCGTCGTCGCCGATGCGGGAGCACACCACATAGGCCTGGCGACCGGCTGCCACTTCCTCGTGAATACGCTGCCACGCTCGATCCACCCAGCCCGGTTTGCTCCTGGCAGGCACCACGTTGCTGACGATGGGCGATCGGCCGCGGGGCAGTTCGGTGAGCACCGACGTCTCGAGGTCACCCAACGTCGACATCGCGATGGTCCGCGGGATGGGGGTTGCGGTCATCACGAGCAAGTGCGGACTGGTGTTGTCGCGAGCTTTCGCGCGCAACGCATCTCGTTGCTCGACGCCGAACCTGTGCTGTTCGTCGACGACGACCATCGCGAGATCGAGGAATTCGACGCGGTCCTTGATCAGGGCGTGGGTGCCGATCACGATGCCGGCATCACCGGTGACGGCGTCGAGCAGCGCGGATCGCTTGGCCGCAGTGGACATCGAACCGGTCAACAAGGCAACCTTGGTCGCCAGCTCGTGCGATCCGAGTTCGCCGCCGGCCGCGAGGCTCCCGAGCATCGACCGAATCGAGCGCGCGTGTTGGGAGGCGAGAACCTCCGTCGGTGCCAGCAACGCACACTGATGCCCGGCATCGATCACCTGCAGCATCGCCCGCAGTGCAACGATCGTCTTGCCCGAGCCGACCTCACCCTGCAACAGTCGCGACATCGGATGCGGTGCCGACAGATCGTGGGCGATCTCGGCTGCCACCTGGTGCTGGCCGGCCGTCAACTCGAACGGCAGACGCCGATCGAACTCCGCGGCGAGACCGTCGGTGATCGGTGGGCATCGCGGAGCCACGCGGGTGGATGCGTCGCGTCGGCGGTCGGCGAGGACGAGCTGAACGGCGAGCGCCTCGTCGAACTTCAGCCGCTCGCGCGCAGAGTCCTTGTCCTGTGCGGTATCCGGGAAATGGACCGACCGCAGCGCGGTGTCGATGTCGACGAGACCGCGCTGCGCACGAACCGACTCGGGCAACGGATCGACCACGTCGTCGAGTTGGTCGAGCACCTGTCGGACACAGCGCATGAAGGTCCAGCTCTCGACGTCCTTCGCGGCCGGGTAGATGGGCACGAACGCGCGATCGAACACCGACATGTCCACGGCACCGGAGGAATCGACCGAGCCGCGAGCGAGTCCGGCCAGGGTGCCACCGCCGACGATTCGACCTGCAGGCACGACGGCACCGTCGTTACCGTCTCCGCCGAGAATCACGTAGCTGGGGTGCGTGAGATTCCACCGCTTCCCGAAGTACTTGACCTTGCCCGAGAACATTCCTCGACGACCGGGCAGCAGAACGTGCTTGAGCTTGTGCGGACTGAAGAAGGTGGCGTCGATCCGCTGCCCGTCGGCGGCGAGTGTCACGGCGAGGAACTGACCGTTGCGGTTCTTCATCGAACGCAGCGTCGCGGACTCGACCGTTGCGACGATGGTGATGTGCTCGCCCTCGGGCGGCTCCTTCTCCCCCAGCTCCGAACCGTGCGTCATGTAGCGGTGCGGATAGTGCCGCAGCAGGTCCTCGACGGTGTGAATTCCGAAGACGTCGGCCAGCGGCGTCGCCGCCGCGGCTCCCAGGATGTGATCGAGCCGATCCACCAGCGTTGCCATTGTCCGAGATTCCCTATTCCACTCCGAATTGCACGAGATCCCCCGGCTGTCCACCTGTATAGACCACCACGTCGACTCCGGGGTGTGCGCCCGCCACGTACTCGGCCAACCGATCACCGAAGTGATCCGACGCCTGGGCCCCGACGAGCACCGTCACCAGCTCCCCTCCCGTGGCCAGGAGCTGGTCGAGCAACCGACACCCCGCATCGAGCGGACGAGCGGCGACGATCACCACCTCCTGCCCCGCCAGCCCGATGCAGTCGCCCGGCTCGCAGGTGCCGACCCACGTCAGAGATCGCTCCTGTGCGATACGCAGAGAACCCCACCTCGTGCCCGCCGCCGCCTCGGACATCGTGAACGCGTCGTCGACTGCGGCGCGGGCGGCATCGTGCACCGCGAGCGCGGCCAGTCCCTGCACCATCGCCGAACACGGCAACATCACCACGTCCTTGCCGTCCGCTCGGGCAGCGGCGCCGACCGCTACGAGTTCCTGCGCGGACAACGCGCCGTTCGGCAACACCAACACCTCACGATGCTTCATCCCGACGATCGCGCGATGCAGCACCGAGGAGTCGATCGCCTCGTCGCACCGCACCACCGTCGCACCTTCCTGAACGTAGAGGTCTGCGGCACCGTCACCGGCCACCAGCGCCAAAATATCGCGACCGACCGACAGCACCGCTGCGTCGCGGCTTTCGGGGATCGCGACTGCGGCGAACTCGGCCGGACCGAAACACGAGATACGCACTCCGCGAACATCTCCGGCGGCGATGCCGCGGTCGACGGCACCACCGGGGTCGGTGGTGTGTACGTGCGCGGACCAGGCCCCGGAACCGTCACCGGCGACGACGACCGAATCTCCGATGTCGGCCAGTGCTCGGCGAAGTTCCGCCGCCCCCGCGTCGTCCGGCCCGTGCACGACGTAGACCACCTCGTACCCGAGGGAGCGAGACGATCCGTACTCCGACACCGTGACGGGTGCACGGCCGCAGTCCGACGAGAGGTTCGGCGCATCGTCGCCCGTCCGGCGTTCGTGCTCGTGTGGGCGACGGTATCGCCTGCGCGGCGGGGTGCGGCCGATCACCACCTCCACGAACGCGTCGACGATCACCGAGAGACCGAGAGCTCCTGCGTCCACGACACCGGCCTCGCGGAGTTCGGCGAGTTGGTCCGTCGTGCTGTCGACGGCTCTAGCAGTGGCCTCGGCGATGTCGACCACCAGCGTGGAGAGGCTGACATTGGCATCGTGCGCCGAGGCTTCGCGATCGGCTGCGGCCAGAACGGTGAGCATCGTGCCCTCGACGGGAACGCTGACCGCGCCCGCGACCAGGACTCTGGCGCGACGCAGCATCGCCTGCATCGACACCGTGTCCAGCGGGCCGTCCGCTGCGGCCTCGGCGACGGCGCGCAACAGCTGGGACACGATCACTCCCGAGTTCCCCCGCGCCCCCGCGACCGCCCCCACTGCCAGCGCTCGCCCGATGGAGCGGGCGTCCGCGGCGGGCCCGGCTGCGCGCATCGATTCCACCGCGGCGCGGAAGGTGAACATGAGATTGGTGCCGGTGTCCGAGTCGGGGATGGGGAACACGTTGAGTGCATTGATCTCGTCGCACCGTGCGGTGAGGGAATCGACGCAGTGGTAGGCCCACCGGCGCAGGGCCGCGGCATCGATCGATTCGAGAACGTCGACCACCTCGGCCAGCCTCCCCCCGCGTCACGTCCCTCACCTCGTCCGAACTCCCTCGCGGACAGTGCCCGAAGCTTAGTCGGGCATGATCGGTGGCGCGCCGTACGTGAGCCCCGCGGAGCGTCTGCCGTGGCGGTTTGGTTATTGCGTGCGACGCCGCTATTCTTGCAGGGTTGCCTCGAGGCGATCTTCACGCATTGCAATCCTTGCATCTGCTCGTAGTTCGTTTCGATGTCTTCGACCACATGTATCGATCAACATCTATCAAGGAGTTCGCGACTATGGCTGCCGTCTGCGACGTATGCGCCAAGGGGCCCGGCTTCGGTAAGTCGGTCTCGCACTCGCACCGACGGACCAACCGTCGTTGGAACCCGAATATCCAGACCGTTCACGCTCAGGTTGCGCCTGGTAACTCCAAGCGCATGAACGTGTGCACCTCCTGCTTGAAGGCAGGCAAGGTGGTCCGGGGCTGATTTCGGCCTCGCTCTTCGTTTTCCTCCACGGCGTTCCTCGCGTGCGAGAACTGTGCCCCGCCCCCGTATTCGGAGGCGGGGCACAGTCGTCGGTGCACTCGAACACTTGGACGTCCATTAGAATTCCGATCGTGAGTGATTCGGATGACTACGGTCCCAGCAAGGTCAGCATCGAGGACGGCGTGCTGCGCATCGTCGTCGCCACCGAGGCGGGCGGTGCCTCCCTCGACCTCGAAGGCATCGACGCAGGCACGGCGGCACTGCGATCCGTCAACGCCGGTACCACCGCGATCGGAAGTGTGCTCCTCATCGGCCGCGGGCCCAACTTCTGCGCAGGCGGAAACGTACGCGATTTCGCCGGAGCCGACGACCGCGGCGCATTCGTCGGTTCGGTTGCCGACACGTTCCATGCATTCGTCCGCGAACTGGCCGCCGTCACCGTCCCGGTCGTCGCCGGGGTCCACGGCTGGGCGGCCGGGGCAGGCATGAGTCTGGTCTGTCTCACCGATATCGCCATCGGCGGACCTTCGACCAAACTGCGCCCTGCGTACCCTTCCATCGGATTCACCCCGGACGGAGGAATGTCCTGGACACTCCCCCGAATCGTCGGTTCGGGCCGCGCGATGGACATACTTCTGGGTGACTCGATCATCAACGGAGAGGATGCCGTTCGGCTCGGAATCCTCAGCCGGCTGGTGGGCGACGACATCGTCGACAGTGAGGCCGAGCGCCTCGCTCGAACCCTCGCCAACGGCCCGACATCGGCGTACCAGGGCATCAAGAGACTACTCGGAAGCTCCGAATCAGCAACTCTGACAGAACAATTGGACGCCGAAGCCGCCTCGATATCGGTCGCTGCGGCGTCACCGGCCGGACGTGAAGGCGTCGACGCGTTCGTCGAGAAGCGTCGTCCAGACTTCTCCTGAACCGGTCACGGCAACGTCCAGTCGATCGGTTCGTCTCCGCCTTCGACCAACAGTTCGTTGACGCGGCTGAAGGGCTTGGATCCGAAGAAACCGCGTGAGGCGGACAGCGGTGACGGATGAGCGGATTCGATGAAGGGCACCGATCCGAGCATCGGCTTCAGGGTTGCCGCGTCACGTCCCCAGAGAACTGCCACCAGTCCGGGCGCGTCGGGGTTCTCCGCTCGGGCGACCAATGCCCGAATCGCCTGCTCGGTCACCGCTTCCCAGCCCTTCTTGCGGTGTGACGCCGCCTGCGACGGTTCGACGGTGAGCACCCTGTTGAGCAACATCACTCCCTGCTCCGACCAGGGTGTGAGATCGCCGGTGCTCGGCGTGGGCAGACCGAGATCGTCGGAATACTCCTTGAAGATGTTGCTCAGACTCCGCGGTACGGGTCGCACGTCGGGCGCGACAGAAAAGCTCAGGCCCACTGCGTGTCCCGGCGTGGGATACGGATCCTGACCGACGATGAGCACGCGAACCCGATCGAAGGGGTAGCGAAAAGCGCGCAGCACGTTCTCACCCGCGGGCAGGTAGTGCCGTCCGGCGGCGAGTTCGGCTCGCAGGAAGTCGCCCATCGCAGCGACATTCGTCTCGACCGGAGCGAGGGCAGCAGCCCAGCCCGACTCGACGCTCTCGGACAGCGGCCGGGGCGTCACCGGTCGATCCGGCGAAGCGCGTCGCGGTAGTACGCGGCATTGGCGGAGTACATCTGCACGTTGATGTCGACATGCCCGTCGGGAACCTGGTAGCCCTCGCGGATCTTGGCGGGCACGCCGAGCGCCATGGAACGTTCGGGAACGACGAACTCGAACGGCACCACCGCGCCTGCACCGACGATCGAGCCCGCCCCGATCTTCGATCCGTTCAGTACCACCGAGCCCGACGCGATGAGGCAGTTGTCCCCGATGGTCGCACCCTCGACGTGCGCATTGTGGCCCAGTACGCACCCGGAACCGATGACCGTTGCGTCGATCGGAGTGCAGTGAACCACGGTCCCGTCCTGCACGTTGGTGCCCTCGCCGATCGAGATGGTGCCGTAGTCGGCCCGCAGAACCGCAGTGGGCCACACCGACGATCCGGCAGCCAAGGTCACCGCTCCGATGACGACGGCGTCGGGATGAACGTAGGCGTCGGGGTGGATGTCGGGTTCGCGATCACCGAGCGCATAGATAGCCATCTCTGCAACTTAGCCGACTCGACCGACCCGACCCGCGTTCACTCGCCCTCGAAACTCGACCATCCCGAGCTACCCGCGTGGACGCGTCCGCCGACCGTCACTCGACCCGCAGGCGCACCGTCTCCGTGCTCGACGCGGCCGATCACCGTCCATCCCCCGGGAACGGCGGCGGCATCGGGGAAGGTGCCGACGAGCGCGTGATCCTCGCCTCCGGTCAGTACCCACTCCAGCGGATCGTGCCCCATCAGCGTTGCTGCCGAACGCAGTTCGACGGGGATCTCCAGCAGGTCGGGATCGAGGTCGACGAGAACGCCCGATGCGTCGGCGATGTGGCCGAGATCGGCCAGCAGCCCGTCGGAGACGTCGGTGAGCGAGGTCGCACCCGCCTCTGCGGCGTCGATCCCGGCGCGGTACGGCGGGACGGGCACTCGGTGTGCGTCCAACACGGCGTCGTGGCCCGTTCCGTCCCGGTCGCCGAGCAGTAGGGCCAGGCCGGCCGCGGACCAGCCGAGCCGCCCCGCATAGGCGATCACATCACCGGCACACGCCCCCGATCGAAGAACCGGGGCCCGGCCCTGGAGATCGCCGAGCGCGGTGATCGAGATCACCAGCTCCGGCGATTGCACCACATCGCCACCGACGACGGCCGATCCCGCAGCAACCGCCTCGATCCACATGCCCTCGTTGAGACCGTCGGTCACGCTCACCGGAGTGTCGGCCGGGCATCCGAGAGAGACGAGAAAACCCGAGCACTGCGCGCCCATCGCGGCGATGTCCGCGCCGTTCTGCGCGATCGCCTTGCGGCCGATCTGTATCGGACTCGACCAGTCGAGCCGAAAGTGCCTGCCGTGCACCAACATATCGGTCGATGCCGCGATCCGACCGTCGGGCGCGGCGACCACGGCTGCGTCGTCGCCGGGCCCGACGATGGTCGACGACGGCTGCTCGCGGCCTGTGATGGCCCGAGCGATCACGTCGAATTCGCCGACCTGGGCGACGGTGCGCTCGCTGCCGGTGGCCGAGTCGATGACGGTGTCGTCGATGATGTTCCTCCCTGAGAACGCGGTGCGTGCGCGACGGTCTCGCGCGGAGCGAGTGCCGCGCCTGCGGTACCTTTTAGCGGCGGTCGGGACAGTACCGATGCAGCAGGTTACGTGCGAAGAGAACGTAGTCGAACCAACCTACAGTCGAGAAGTCCGGCAGGGGAAAGGGACCACCGATGGTGCAAGCATTCGTTCTCGTTCAGACCGAGGTCGGTCGTGCGACGGCCGTCGCACAGCAGATCGAGGCCGTCGACGGTGTCGTGTCGGCCGAGGCTGTGGTCGGGCCCTACGACGTGATCGCGCGCGCCGACGGTGCCTCCGACGCCCAGATCGCCGAGATCGTCTCTCGCATCCAGAAGGTCGATGCCATCACTCGCACCCTCACCTGCCCCGTGGCCCCTCGGTCGACGACGTCCGTCGGATAGCTCGTGAATTCACCCGACACCGGCAACGACGCCGGCACCGAAGACGGCCCCGCCGAGACCGAGGGCACTCGCGAGCAGCGCCACCCCGCAGTCATCGCCACCGCGATCGCGCTACCGGTCGCGCTCGTCGTCGGAGTTCTGGTTGCCGCCATCGCGGTGAATCGCTCACCCGTCCTCGATCCGGTCGCGCTCGGCCCGGTCGACTCCCCCGATGCCGCGAGTGCGCAGTGCACGTCGCTGCTCGACGCCCTGCCCGAAGACCTCGGCGACTACACGAGAGCCGAACTGGCCGACCCGGCCCCGGTCGGAGTCCGCGCGTGGGTCTCGGCCGAGGAGAACGCCGAGCCGGTCGTGTTGCGCTGCGGTCTGCCCCGGCCGATCGGGTTCGATGTGGCCGCGCCGCTTCAGGTGATCAACGGCGTTCAGTGGTTCGAGGTGTCCGGCGCAGACGACGGGATCGACGCCAGCACGTGGTTCGTCGTCGATCGCGGTGTGTACGTCGCCCTGACGATTCCGGGCGACTCGGGCCCCACCCCGTTGCAGGACGCGTCCTCCGCCGTGTCGGGCGCGCTGCCCCAGCAACCTCTCGACCCGGCTCCGTTGCAGTAGCGCCGGGCCGCAACAGCTCTAACGCAAACCGGTACCGCGGGCGAGAGCGGTGTCGATCAGGGTGGCGATCAGCGTCGGGTAGTCGACGCCCGATTCGGCCCACATCTTGGGGTACATCGAGATCGAGGTGAATCCGGGCATGGTGTTGATCTCGTTGATGACCGGGCCGTTCTCGGTGACGAAGAAATCCACCCGCGCCAGACCCTGGCAGTCCAACGCGCGGAAGGCGGCGACGGCGAGTTCACGAATGCGGTCGCTCGTGGCGTCGTCGAGGGCAGCCGGGATGTCGAACTCACTGACATCGTCGAGATACTTTGTGTCGAAATCGTAGAAGGCATGATCGTCGATGTCCGCGTCGGGAATTCGGATCTCGGCGATGGCGCTCGCGCGCACGGTGCCGTCGGGAAATTCGAGCACTCCGCACTCGACCTCGCGGCCGTGGATCATGCCTTCGACGATGACCTTGGGGTCGTGTTCGCGTGCGACGGCGATCGCGGTGGGGAGTTGGTCCCACGCGGTGATGCGCGAGATTCCGATGGACGATCCGCCTCGGGCCGGCTTGACGAATGCGGGCAGGCCGATTCGGTCACGCTCGCCTGCCGTCAGGTCGTCGACACCGCGTCGGAGTACCACCTGGCGACCGATCGGCAATCCCTCGGCACCGAGCAGCTTCTTGGTGAATTCCTTGTCCATCCCCGCAGCGCTGGCCAGCACGCCCGGCCCGACATACGGAACGCCTGCCAACTCGAGCAGACCCTGCAGGGTGCCGTCCTCGCCGTACGGTCCGTGCAGAACCGGGAACACGACGTCGACGGATGCGAGCACCGTCCCGCCTTCCCCCTCGCCGAGGGCGAGTAGAGCTCCGGCGTGACCCGGGTCCGTACTGAGAGCCAGCGCTGCCCCGGTCTTGTCCACGGTGGGCAGGACGCGGTCGTGAATCGTCAGCGCGTCGATGTCGGAGGAGCCGAGTACCCACGCACCGTCCGGGGTGATTCCCACGGGAACCACCTCGTACCTGGCCGGATCGAGGTTCTGCAGCACGCTACCTGCCGATACACAGGACACAGCGTGCTCGCTGCTGCGGCCCCCGAAGACGACGGCAACTTTGATGCGGGGAGTACTCACGATGAGAAACCGTACCGCCGCGGCTCGTCGAACGCGGATTCGCCCTGTTCGTCGCGAGACCGCGATCACTGCCTCACTCGGGCTTGATGCGACGTCCCAGCAGGTGCCCGACCGCATCCGGTACGGACATGCCGCCGTGACAGACGCGATGCACGGCGTCGGTCAGCGGCATCTCGACGTCGTAACTCTCGGCGAGCGCCCGGACCGAGGTGCACGACTTGACGCCTTCGGCAACCTGCCCGTGCGCTGCTTCCTGCGCACTCTCGAGGGAGCCACCCGAACCCAGTCGTTCTCCGAACGTGCGATTACGCGAGAGGGGGGACGAGCAGGTGGCGACCAGGTCGCCCACGCCGGCCAGGCCCGACAGCGTCGACGGCTTGGCACCGAGTGCTACTCCGAGGCGGATGATCTCGGCCAGGCCCCTGGTCATGATCGACGCGAGGGTGTTCTCGCCGTATCCGACGCCTGCGGCCATCCCGCACGCGAGGGCGATGACGTTCTTGCAGGCACCCCCGATCTCGGCACCGATGACATCGCTGTTGGTGTAGGGCCTGAAATATCCTGTGGCACAAGATTTCTGAATCTCGAGGGCACGCTGGGAGTCGGAGCACGCGATGACCGTCGCGGCGGGCTGGCCCTCGGCGATCGGGCGCGCGAGGTTGGGACCGGACAGGCACGCGACCCGGCTGGGATCCGCACCGGTGACCTGAGAGATCACCTGGCTCATCCGCATGAGCGTTCCGGTCTCGATCCCCTTCGCCAGGGAGAGCAGCGTCGCGTGCGGCGGAATCGAGTCGGTCCACGCCCCCAGATTGGCCCGCAGACTCTGTGAGGGCACGGCCAGCACCACGATGTCGGCTCCGTCGAGTGCACGGACGGGATCACTCGTCGCGCGAATCGAGGACGGCAGCTCGATTCCCGCAAGGTAGTCCTTGTTCTCGTGGTCGTCGGTGATGGATGCGGCGAGTTCCTCACGGCGGGCCCACATGGTGACGTCCGTTCCGGCATCGGCCAACACCTTGGCGAATGCGGTGCCCCACGAACCCGACCCCAATACCGCTGCTCTGCTCATTCCGCCAACCCCTCGCCTACTTCGCCGATGCCCTGTCCACGCGCGCATCACCCTAACTCGCAGACCTGCTCGGGCGGTCGGAGTCGGCACAGATCCATGACGCTGGCAGGATCGAGCACCATGGGTGCATCACGAGACGACGACGGCGACCGCGTCGTCAGGGTTCTCATCGCGGTGAAGGATCTGGCCACGGCGAAGTCGCGCCTGGCGGCGGAGTTCTCGGCACCCGACCGGACACGATTGGTGCTCGCGATGCTCAGCGACACCGTGGCGGCCGCAGACTCGGTGTCGGCGGTCGATTCGGTCACTGTGGTCACCCCGGATCCTCTCGTCGCGGACACCGCCCGCAGAATCGGTGCACGGGTGTTCGACGAACCGGTCCGCGATCCGGCACTGCAACCGGACGAACGCCTCAATCACGCGTTCGCGGCCGCGGCGCACGTACTGCGTCACGGTCACGTCGGCGCGGACGTCGATGGGGACGAAACCGTCAGCGCAGGCCACGTCGACATCATCGCGTTGCAGGCAGACCTTCCGGCGATGCGTTCGACAGAACTCGCCCAGGCCTACGACCGCGCCCGGCGGGGAGGCAGATCACTCGTGGTCGATCATCACGGCACGGGAACCGCTGCTCTGATCCTCAAGGATTCCCCCGACGAGTTGGCACCACTGTTCGGACCGGACTCCGCACGCCGCCATACCGCCTCGGGCGCACGGGAACTCGACGGCGAGTGGCCTGGCCTTCGACTGGACGTGGACACCGCCGACGACGTCCGCAGAGCGCATCGTCTGGGAGTCGGACCGGCGACGGCGGCCGTTCTCCACTCGCTCGGGTGGAATGACGAGGCATCCGCGACGACTGCGTGACGGTAGGGACCGCCACGGCAGCCGGGTGAACACCGACCCGAGTTCGGCCATCGGAGTTTCACCGACGCCGGGTATGGGGGATGATCGTGCGGTGAGCAAAGACGACGTGCAGCCAGCGAACCAGGATCCGCCGATCGAGACAGGAAAGGCCGCAGGCTCGGAGCCGGCGTGGAGCGCGCCGATCGCGTCGACGATGCCGAGCATCCCGTCCGCTCTACCGGCCGCCACACCGGAATCGGTGGACGCTGCGACCGTTCTTCCCGAAAATCGCTATCTCAACCGAGAATTGAGCTGGCTCGATTTCAACTCGCGTGTCCTCGCTCTCGCCGAGGACTCCTCGCTGCCCTTGCTGGAGCGGGCGAAGTTTCTCGCCATCTACGCGTCCAATCTCGACGAGTTCTACATGGTCCGGGTCGCCGGTCTCAAACGTCGCGACGAAACCGGTCTGTCGGTTCGATCGGCCGACGGAATGACTCCTCGCGAACAGCTGGCGGTGATCGGGCAGCGCACCCAGGAACTTGCGCTCAAACACGCGCGAGTGCTGCTGGATTCGATTCTGCCCGAGCTCACCGCCGAGGGCATCGCGATCATCCGGTGGTCCGATCTGGACAGCGACGAGCGTGCGCGACTGTCGGACTACTTCACCGAACAGGTGTTCCCGGTTCTCACACCGCTGGCCGTCGACCCGGCGCACCCGTTCCCCTACATCAGCGGCCTGAGCCTCAATCTCGCTGTGACAGTGAAGGACTACTCCACGACCGGGGAGCACTTCGCCCGCGTCAAGGTCCCCGACAACGTCGATCGCTTCGTGCGCGTCAAGCGCGGCGAGGGCACTCACCGCATCGACGCCTTCCTGTCGATGGAGGAGTTGATCTCCGCTCACCTCCATGTGCTCTTCCCCGGCATGGAGGTCGTCGAGTCCCACGCGTTCCGGATCACGCGCAACGCCGATTTCGAGGTCGAGGAAGACCGCGACGAGGACCTGCTGCAGGCTCTGGAGCGAGAACTCGCTCGGCGGCGCTTCGGCTCGCCGGTCCGTCTCGAGATCGCCGACGACATGACCGAGCACATGCTCGAACTGCTGCTGCGTGAGCTCGACGTCGATCCCGGCGATGTCATCCAGGTTCCCGGACTGCTGGATCTGTCCTGCCTGTGGCAGGTCTACAGCGTCGACCGCCCCAACCTCAAGGACGCACCCTTCGTTCCTGCCACCCACCCCGCGTTCGGTGAACGCGAGACCCCCAAGAGCGTGTTCTCGACTCTGCGCGACGGCGACGTCCTGGTGCACCATCCGTACGATTCCTTCTCCACCAGCGTCCAACGCTTCATCGAGCAAGCAGCGGCCGATCCTCAGGTGCTCGCCATCAAGCAGACGCTCTATCGCACCTCGGGAGATTCGCCGATCGTCAATGCACTCGTCGACGCGGCCGGAGCGGGCAAGCAGGTCGTTGCACTGGTCGAGATCAAGGCGCGTTTCGACGAACAAGCCAACATCGAGTGGGCACGCAAGCTCGAAAAGGCGGGCGTGCACGTGGTCTACGGCCTCGTCGGCCTCAAGACGCACTGCAAGACCTGCCTGGTGGTGCGCCGAGAGGGGTCGGTCATTCGCCGGTACTGCCACATCGGTACCGGCAACTACAACCCCAAGACAGCGCGTATCTACGAGGACGTGGGCCTGCTGACGTCGTCGCCCGAAATCGGGGCCGACCTCACCGATCTGTTCAACTCGCTGACCGGATACTCGCGAAAGTCCAAGTACCGCAACCTTCTGGTCGCTCCGTACGGGGTGCGGCGCGGCATCGTCGAGCGCATCGAAGCGGAGGTCGAACACCTCAAGAGTGGCCGTGCGGCCGGAATTCGCCTCAAGGCCAACGCCTTGGTCGACGAGCAGGTCATCGACGCGCTCTACCGAGCATCGATTGCCGGAGTGCCGGTGAAGGTGGTGGTGCGCGGAATTTGTGCGCTCAAGCCAGGAGTTCCCGGGCTGTCGGAGAACATCGAAGTTCGTTCCATCCTCGGTCGATTCCTCGAACACTCACGGGTTCTGCATTTCCAGGGTGCGGACGAGTTCTGGATCGGCAGCGCAGACATGATGCACCGCAACCTCGATCGCCGAGTGGAGGTGATGGCTCAGGTCAAGGATCCCCGGCTGGCGAACCAGCTCAGCGACATCTTCGATTCCGCCCTCGACCCCACCACTCGATGCTGGGAGTTGGGACCGGACGGCGGCTGGGTCGCGTCACCTGCTCGGGGCGAGAAGGTTCGTGAACATCAGGTCGACCTGATGCGCAGTCGGAGGAATCAGGCGTCCTGATGGGCACTTCCGACGGTTCTCCCCGCGCCAACATCTTTGCGGCCGGCTCGATCCTGTGGCGTCGTTCACCGAGCGGCGACTCCGGCGTCGAGGTCGCCTTGGTGCACAGGCCCAAGTACGACGACTGGTCGTTCCCCAAGGGCAAGCTCGATCCCGGCGAGACAGCTGTCGACGCAGCGGTCCGAGAGGTGAAGGAGGAGACCGGATTCGACTCGCGACTGGGACGGTCGCTGTCCTACGTCACCTACCCGATTCCGGGGCACCGTCGGGTCAAGAAGGTGCTGTACTGGGCGGCCGAGGTCACCGGGGGCGAGTTCGTCCCCAATGTCGAGGTGGACGAACTGCGCTGGGTAGCACCCGAGGACGTCGGCCGCGAACTCTCGTACCCCATGGACCACAAGATCCTTCGCCGGTTCGTGGCCAAGCCTGCCGACACCTCGACGGTTCTGCTGGTTCGTCACGGCAGTGCCGGGTCGCGCTCGCGGTTCAAGGGCAACGATGTCGACCGTCCGCTCGACAGGACCGGACGGCGGCAGGCCCAATCCTTGGTCTCTCTGCTTCGTGCCTTCGGCGGTGATTCCGTGTACGCAGCCGACCGCGCTCGATGCGTCCAGACAGTCGCTCCGTTCGCCGAATCGTTGGGGGTGGACATCACTCCCGAGCATCTGCTGTCCGAGGAAGGCTACGCCGACGACCCTCGCAAGGGGCGACATCGCGCTCGCGACATAGCCGAACTGCCCGGCACCCCTGTTGTCTGCAGCCAGGGAAAGGTGATTCCCGACCTGATGCGATGGTGGGCGGAGAAAGACGGAATCACGTTGCCTGCCAACCGAAATCGTAAGGGTAGTGTTTGGGTGCTCTCGCGCCGTGACGGTCGGCTCATCGCTGCCGACCACATCGCCAGTCCGTTGCCCACCCTCACCGCCGACGGCTGAGCGGCGCAACACCAACGACGGAAGGCCCCCGACTCGATGTTCGAGTCGGGGGCCTTCCGCGGTGTTCACACTGTCATACGTGAAGCAGGCAGGCTCTACTTCTTCGCTGCGCGCTTCGCGGGTGCCTTCTTGGCCGGAGCCTTCTTGGCCGGAGCCTTCTTGGCAACGGTCTTCTTGGCCGCTGTCTTGGCCGGAGCCTTCTTGGCGGGAGCAGCAGTCGTTGCGGCCTTGCGCGCAGTCGTCTTGGCCGGAGCCTTCTTCGCAACGGTCTTGCGTGCGGTGGTCTTCGCGGGAGCTGCCTTCTTGGCGGCGGTCTTCGCGGGAGCCGCTGCCTTACGAGCAGTGGTCTTGGCCGGCGCTGCCTTCTTGGCGGCAGCGGTGGTTGCCTTGCGGGCGGTCGTCTTCACGGCAGCCTTCTTCGCAGCCGTCTTCTTCGCAGCCGCAGTCTTCTTGGCCGGAGCCGCAGCGGCACCGCGCTTGACGGCAGGACCGGTGGCGGGCAGCTTCTGCCCACCGGCGATGACGGCCTTGAACTGCGCACCCGGACGGAATGCCGGAACGTTGGTCGGCTTCACGCGAACGGTCTCGCCGGTGCGGGGGTTACGGGCGACGCGGGCTGCGCGACGACGCTGCTCGAACACGCCGAAGCCCGTGATCGTGACACTCTCGCCGCGGTGCACTGCGCGCACGATGGTGTCGACGATGTTCTCGACAGCCTCTGTGGCGCTCCGCCTATCAGACCCCAACTTCTCGGTCAGGGCGTCAATCAGCTCTGCCTTGTTCATGGATTTCCTCCGCTATATGGTGGCCCATCGTCGGACCGACTACTACAACGGTAAACCCCAAGTCGTCAAGAGTCTATGCGCCACGCCAATTTTCATTCTGGTGTCGCGGAATGATTCACGGCCGCAAAGCGTGTCGGACCGCCGCCGATCAGCTTTCGGCGGGTGTCTCGATCCGCGCCGGAAGGGTCAGGGGTTTGTATGAAGGCCTTGACTTTTCGTACTCCGTAATGGCCTCTACCTGGCGTAATGTCAATCCGATGTCGTCCAGGCCCTCCAGCAGACGCCACCGCGTGTAGTCGTCAATCGCAAAGGGCACCACCAACGTTCCAGCCGTTACGGTCTTGTCGACGAGGTCGACAATTATTTCCAGACCGGGCTGTTCTTCTAAGGCTTTCCACAGCAATTCGACGTCGGATTGATCCACTTCGGCAGCCAGCAGCCCGGCCTTACCCGAGTTTCCGCGGAAGATATCGGCGAAACGGGAGGCGATCACGACCCGAAATCCGAAGTCCGAGAGTGCCCAGACGGCATGCTCGCGTGACGATCCCGTACCGAAGTCGGGCCCGGCAACGAGCACCGAGCCTCGGTCGTAGGGCTCGAGGTTCAACACGAAGTTCGGGTCCGAGCGCCAGGCGGCGAACAACCCGTCCTCGAATCCGGTGCGCGTGACGCGCTTGAGGTAGACCGCGGGGATTATCTGGTCGGTGTCGACGTTGGACCGCCGGAGCGGAACTCCGATACCGGTGTGTCGAGTGAAAGCTTCCATCGAATGTGCTCCTCTGAGTTCGATCGATCCGAGCGAAGACGCGTTTACGCGAGATCCGCCGGAGACGACAGGGTTCCACGGATTGCCGTTGCCGCTGCTACCAACGGTGACACGAGATGGGTGCGCCCACCCTTGCCCTGCCTACCCTCGAAATTGCGGTTGGACGTCGACGCCGATCTCTCGCCCGACGCCAATTGGTCCGGGTTCATTCCCAGGCACATCGAGCAACCGGCCTGACGCCACTCCGCTCCTGCGGCCGTGAAGATCTCACCCAGACCTTCCTCCTCGGCCTGCGCTCGCACCCGCATGGAACCCGGTACCACCAGCATTCGCACTCCGTCGGCAACCCGGTGTCCTTCGAGAACGGACGCGACGGCCCGCAGATCCTCGATTCGGCCGTTGGTGCACGAGCCGACGAACACGGTGTCGACGGCGATATCGCGGATGGGCGTGCCCGCTTCCAGACCCATGTACTGCAAGGCCTTCTGGGCTGCCACCCGCTCGCTCTCGTCGACCATCGCCTCCGGATCGGGCACCGTATCGCCAAGTGGCGCACCCTGACCCGGATTCGTTCCCCACGTGACGAACGGCGTCAACGTGTCGGCGTCGATGTGGACCTCGTTGTCGAACACCGCATCCGGATCGGTCGCCAATTCGTTCCACGCGGCCACCGCCGCATCCCAGTCGGCTCCGCGAGGAGCGTGCGGGCGTCCCTTCAGGTACTCGTAGGTGACCTCGTCGGGTGCGATCATGCCTGCCCGCGCTCCGGCTTCGATCGACATGTTGCAGATGGTCATTCGCGCTTCCATCGACAGCTTGCGAATGGCCTCACCGCGGTATTCGAGGACGTAGCCCTGACCGCCGCCGGTGCCGATCTGTGCGATGACGGCGAGGATGAGATCCTTGCTCGTCACACCGGGGGCGAGTTCTCCGTCGACGGTGATGGCCATCGTCTTGAAAGGACGCAGCGACAAGGTCTGCGTGGCCATGACGTGCTCGACCTCACTGGTGCCGATGCCCATTGCGATCGAGCCGAAGGCACCGTGCGTCGAGGTGTGACTGTCTCCGCACACCACGGTCATGCCGGGCTGGGTGAGACCCAGCTGTGGGCCGATGATGTGCACGATGCCCTGATCGAGATCGCCCATCGGGTAGAGCCGAACACCGAATTCCTCGCAGTTGCGTCGAAGGGTGTCGACCTGCGTGCGCGAGACCAGATCGGCGATGGGCGCGAAGATGTCGGCCGTCGGGACGTTGTGGTCCTCGGTCGCGATCGTCAGATCGGGACGACGGAGCCCGCGGCCGGCCAACCGAAGTCCGTCGAACGCCTGCGGGCTCGTCACCTCGTGCACCAAATGGAGGTCGATGTAGATCAGATCCGGCTCACGCGCCCCGCCTTCGCCGCCGCCTCGGACCACCACATGCTGGTCCCATACCTTCTCCGCCAAAGTCTTCGGTGTTTCGGACATCGCTGTCGCGGACCTCGTCTTTCCCTGTCGTCGTCGCGCCGGTGAACGGGCTGGTTCACCTCGCGTGATCGTCTCGACATCATGCCCCCGGCGCGCACCGAAGATGTCGTAGTTGTGCAATCTCAGCATGCGGGAGGCTAATATCGTTCTATGAGACAGCATAGCCCCAATGGCCTCGTCGACAAATCGAGCGGTATCGGTGTCCTCGACAAGGCGATGGCGGTGCTGCACGCGGTGGCCGAGAAGCCCTGCAATCTGGGCGATCTGTGTGCTCGAACGAGCCTGCCCAGGGCCACGGCCCACCGGCTCGCGGTCGGCCTGGAGACCCACCGGCTTCTGGTACGAGATGCCGACGGCCTGTGGCGGACCGGGCCGGGACTGGGCGAGCTCGCGGCGAGCGCATCGGATGCCCTCCTCGATGCTGCTGCCTCGGTACTCCCCCGCCTACGCGAGATCACCGGCGAGAGTGTGCAGATCTATCGGCGCGAAGGAACGGTGCGGGTGTGCGTGGCGTCCATGGAGCCGCCGACCGGACTTCGAGACACCGTGCTCGTCGGAGCACGCCTGCCGATGACGGCCGGGTCGGGTGCCAAAGTGCTTCTCGCATGGGCAGATTCACAGACTCAACGAACAGTTCTGCCCGATGCGGAATTCGGTGAGCGCACCCTCCTCGAGGTTCGACGGCGCGGTTGGGCGCAGAGTGCGGGCGAGCGCGAACCGGGCGTCGCGAGCGTTGCCGCGCCGGTGCGCGACAGCAACGACGCTGTGGTGGCGGCGATCTCGGTGTCGGGACCGATCGATCGAATCGGGCGCAAGCCCGGAGCGCGCTGGGCAGCCGATCTCCTGGCGGCCGCGGACGCACTGCACAAGCGACTCTGAGGCAGGGCGCAGACCTCACGGCCCGAGGAAAACCAGCTGATCGCGCTGCGAGAGTGGGGTACCTTCGTCTCGAGCGGCCTACCCGGCCGGTCGTCGACTGCGAGGAGTCACCCATGCCCGAATCCGGCAGTGAAGAACTGAAGAAGAAATTCCGCGAAGTCCTGGAACAGAAGAACAGCAAGTCCCACAATTCCGTCGAACACAAGGACGGTGGGCCGAAGGTCAACAACGCTCACGGTCCGGCCGACCATCAGAAGATGTTCCGCCGCAAGAGCGTCTGAGACGCCCACACCGAAACGACAACACCCTCCCGATCCACGGATCGAGAGGGTGTTGTCTGTTGTAGCCCCGACGGGATTCGAACCCGCGCTACCGCCTTGAGAGGGCGGCGTCCTAGGCCGCTAGACGACGGGGCCAGGAACTTCACCTGCATTGTTGTTCGAGCTTGTAACGCTGAGCCAGCTTAACTGCCTCGGCCTCGGCGACAAAATCGCCTTCACCTGCTCGCTGGGGTACCAGGACTCGAACCTAGAATGGCGGTACCAGAAACCGCTGTGTTGCCAATTACACCATACCCCAATGGACTTGAATCGAACTGCGCATCACGATCGATGTGCACTGCGTTTCGAGCCGGGATAGAGACTATCAAAGGTGACTACCCATTCTGCAAATCGGCTGCTCAGAGCCACCGAAACCGCGCGGCGCAGACTTCGGGGCCGGCCCAAGTCGCTGCTTCGTCGGGCCCCAGGAGCCCCCTCGACGCCTCGTCCGACCAGTGGAGCAGACTTGTTCTCCGTGACCGATCGCAGACCCAGCCGAGTCCGATGAGGGTTCTGCTCGTTCCTCAGGGCGAGCAGGCGGTACTGACGTACCTCGCCGACGACGGCTCGATGCAGAGTGAACCCACGGTGGCCGAGGATCCGGTCGCGGCCGTTGCCGGGCTGGAGCGAGACGAACGGCCGAGGTGGGTGTGGGAGGACACCAGCCGGATCTACCCTCGGTTGCTCGAACGAGGAGTACGCGTACGCCGCTGTCACGATCTGGCCCTGGTCGGTGCGATTCTGGCGATGCGCGCCGGCTCGGCGACTGCCCCTTCGGCTCCCGCCGACCTGCGGCCGGGGCTGTTCGACGCGAACCCCAACTCCGATCCCGCGGCCGTGCTCACCGAGTATCGGCGTCAGCTTCGCGACATCGGTGACGATCGCGCACTGCACCTGCTGGCGGCGGCCGAGTCGGCCGGGGGCCTGGCCGCCGCGGAGATGACCTTCGACGGGTTGCCGTTCTCCGCGTCGGCACATCGCCGTCATCTGGACACGATGCTCGGTGCGCGGCCGCTGGACGGTTCTCCACCCCCGGCTCTCGTCGAGCTCGAGAACCAGATCTCGTCGGCGTTCGGGCGGCGCGTCAACCCTGCCTCTCCCGTGGAGCTGGTGGCCGCGTTCGCGCGCGTCGGTATCGAACTGACATCGACTCGCGCGCACGTCATCCGCGACATCGACCACCCGGCAGTTCCGCTGCTGCTGCGCCACCGCGATCTGTCGAAGCTGCACGCTGCGAACGGGTGGGCATGGCTCGACGCGTGGGTTCGCGACGATCGTTTCCGTCCGGTCTATGTTCCCGGCGCTGTGGTCTCGGGCCGGTGGGCCAGTCGCGGCGGAGGCGGCCTGCAGATTCCGAAACCCCTGCGCGCCAGTGTGATCGCCGATCCCGGTTACACCTTCGTGGCCGCCGACGCCGGTCAGCTCGAACCGCGCATTCTCGCTGCGATGTCCGGCGATCCCGGTATGGTCGCCGCGGCAGGCACCGCAGATCTGTATGCACCGGTGGCGGCAGCATCGTTCGGCGGCGATCGCAGCCACGCCAAGGTTGCCGTTCTCGGGGTCCTGTACGGGGCGACCTCCGGCGAGGCGCGTTCGCTGCTGACGCGACTACGGGCCTCGTTCCCCGGTGCCGTCGCACTGGTGGAGGAGGCCGCCCGCGCGGGAGAACGGGGCGAGGTCGTTCGTTCGTGGCTCGGACGGGCCTGCCCACCGCCCTCGCCGCAGTGGTGGTCGGAAGGTGACGCGCACGCGCGGGGCCGGTTCACGCGCAATTTCGTCGTGCAGGCCACCGCCGCCGAGTGGGCGCTGTGCTTGTTGGCCGATCTGCGTGGCCGGTTGGCCGGGAGTGGAGCCCGCAGGAGTGACCCGAATGCCGGGAGCGGAGCCCGCAGGAGTGACCCGAATGCCGGGAGCGGAGCCCGCAGGAGTGACCAGAATGCCGGGAGCGGAGCCCGCAGAAGCGACCCGAATGCCGGGACCAGCAGCGAGTTGGTGTTCTTTCAACACGACGAGGTGGTGGTGCATTGTCCCGTCGCCGATTCGGAGCGTGCCGCCGAAGCGATTGCAGCATCGGCGTTGTCGGCAACTCGGCTGATGTTCGGCGACACGGCCGTCCGGTTTCCGATGGAGACGAGAATCGACCGCTTCTACGGCGCTTCGGCTGCCGGCTCGGAGCCGGATTCGGACTGAGCTCCCGGTGGGTCGGCGAACGTCACGTCGATGTCCTCGAACGGCTTGCTGCGTTGTGCTTCTGCCTGTCCGGTGTAGGTGAGTTTGTCACCTTCGGTCAGTTCGACATCGTCGGTGAACGGGGCCAGAAGGGACCGCGGGAACAGCCTGTCGACACGAACCACGTTGATCTCGATGCAGATCACGATCGATACCGAGGTCACGTACAGAAAGGCCAACAGCCCGAGCACGACTGCAAAGACACCGTTCGTCACCGTCGAACTCGCGGCGACGTATTTCACGTACACACCGCCGAACGTCTGCAGTAGCTGCCACGTCAGACCGGCCACTAGGGCTCCCGGGAGTACCTGTCCGATCGACACCGCTCGCACTGTGGCGAGCCGAAACGCAACGACGAACACCCCGACGTACAGCAGCGTTCCGATCACGAAGACGACGAGACCTGATTCCGGGCCGAAATATCCTGCGGCACTGAGCACATTCAGTGCGGTGATAGCCAGTACCGCCAAACCGACGGTGCTCAGCAAACCCAGTCCCCGCACTCGGGCTCGAATCGGATCGGGCCGGAGATTCTTCGGTACGGCCCATGCGGTGTTCATCGCGTTCTGCAGCGCAACGGACACACCGAGCCCGCCGTACAGCGACCCGAGGATACCCACCGTCAGACCGACCGTGCCGCCACCTATCCGTTCGGGACGCCCCAATTCTTCACCGACCGCCGGGATCTGACCGAGTGCCGAGTTCAGGATCTGTTGTTGCAGCTCCGGGTTGCCCATCAACACGATGCCCAGAATCACGGAGAAGAGCAGCAGCGCAGGAAAGAGCGAGACGAAGGCGTAGTACGTGATCAGGGCGGCGAGGTAGCCGCCCTGATCGTCGACGAACTTGTACACCACCGCAATGGGATAGCCGAGGACCGGCCGCCTGCGCTGGAGTCGATCCAGTCGATCGGAGACACTCATTCGAGGCTGCCCCCGCGGCCCGCGGTGCGCCTGGGGCCGTGCGCCGTCACGCCACCCGGGCGCGTGCTGCAGCCAGGCGTGCCAGGGTCTTCTCGCGCCCGAGCAATTCCATGGACTCGTACAGCGGCGGACTGATGTGCGACCCGGTCACTCCCACCCGAATCGGGGCGAAAGCCTTGCGCGGCTTGAGCTCGAGCTTCTCGATCAGCGCGTCCTTGAGAGTCGCCTCCAGATCGGCCGTGGTCCAGGTCTGCAACGCCGTCAGCGCCTCGACCGAGGCGTCGAGAACGGGTGCGGCATCGGCACCGAGGTTCTTCGCCGCGGCTGCAGGGTCGATCTCGAAGTCCGCCTCGTCGACGAACAGGAACTTCAGCAGTCCCCAGGCATCCGAGAGGACGACGATGCGGGTCTGCACCAGATCGGCCGCGACGGCGAACACCTTCTCGTCGACCGGCTCGGTGAGATTGCCCTGCGCGACGAGGTATTCGCGCAACCGCGCCGCGAAATCGTCAGCTGCCAGCATCCTGATGTGCTCGGCGTTGATCGCGTCGGCCTTCTTCTGATCGAAGCGTGCCGGGTTGGAATTGACCGACGAGATCTCGAACGCCGCCACCATCTCGTCGAGAGAGAAGACGTCGTGATCGTCCGAGATGCCCCAGCCGAGAAGAGCGAGGTAGTTCAGCAGACCTTCCGGAACGAACCCACGATCGCGGTGGATGAACAGATTCGATTCGGGGTCACGCTTGGACAGCTTCTTGTTGCCCTGGCCCATGACGAACGGCAGGTGCCCGAACTCGGGGGTGCGTTCTGCGACGCCGATCCGGATCAGTGCCTCGTAGAGAGCGAGCTGACGAGGCGTCGACGACAGCAGGTCCTCACCGCGCAGGACGTGGGTGATCTTCATCAGTGCGTCGTCCACCGGATTGACCAACGTGTACAGCGGAACTCCGTTGCCTCGGGTCAGAGCGAAATCCGGTACGGTCCCGGCCTTGAACGTGGTCTCCCCGCGCACGAGGTCGTTCCACGTCAGATCGTGATCGGGCATCCGCAGTCGCACGACGGCCCCGCGCCCCTCGCTTCGATAGGCCTCGCGCTGCTCCGGAGTCAGGTCGCGGTCGAAGTTGTCGTAACCGAGTTTGGGGTCGCGTCCGGCTGCCTTGTGACGGGATTCCACTTCCTCCGGCGTGGAGAACGACTCGTAGGCCTCGCCGGCGTCGAGCAACTGCTGCACGACGGCAACGTGTTGCTCGCGACGCAGCGACTGCCGGTAGGGCTCGTACGGGCCACCCACCTCGGGGCCTTCGTCCCACTCGAGGCCGAGCCAGCGCAACGCGTCGAGCAGGGCGGCGTAGGACTCTTCGGAGTCGCGTGCTGCGTCGGTGTCCTCGATGCGAAAGACGAAGGTGCCGCCGTGATGCCGGGCGAACGCCCAGTTGAACAGTGCGGTTCGGACCAGACCGACGTGCGGGGTCCCGGTGGGCGACGGGCAGAACCGAACGCGGACATCTGTTGCTGTGGTCATGCTCGCCCTACTTCTTCGTTGCGACGGGGTTGGTCAGGGTACCGATTCCCTCGACGGTGATCGACACGCTGTCTCCGTCGGTGATGGGCCCGACTCCCTCGGGGGTTCCGGTGAGAATGACGTCTCCGGGGAGCAGTGTCATCACCGCGGACACCCACTCGATGATCTTCGGAATGTCGTGCAGCAGAAGCGAAGTACGACTCTGCTGCTTGACCACGCCGTCGACCTCGGTCTTGATCTCGAGATCGGTCGGGTCGAGCGAGGTCTCGATCCAGGGCCCGAGTGGGCAGAAGGTGTCGTGCCCCTTGGCGCGAGTCCACTGTCCGTCGTGCTTCTGGTGGTCACGGGCCGAGACGTCGTTGGCGACGGTGTATCCGAGCACCACCTCGTACGCCTTGGAGGCCGGGACGTCCTTGCACGGGCGGCCGATGACGATCGCCAGTTCACCCTCGAAGTGCACCTCGTTCGAGGACGGTGGCAGCACGATGGGCGCTCCGGGCCCGACGATGGAGGTGTTCGGCTTGATGAAGATCACGGGGTCCTTCGGAGCCTCACCGCCCATCTCGGCCACGTGCGCGGCGTAGTTCTTCCCGATGGCGATGACCTTGCTGGCGAGGATGGGGGCGAGCAGTCGCACGTCGGCCAGAGGCCACGACCGACCCGTGAACGTGGGTGTGCCGAAAGGATGTTCGGCGATTTCCTTCGCAGTCTGCGAGTCACCCTCACCTTCGATACTCACGAATGCCACACCATCAGGACTTGCAATTCGACCGAGACGCATGCCGGAAGTCTATCGACCGTCGTTCTCCGCACGTCGACGCCGTCCGATCCACCGATCTTTCGCCGGTGTAAAGTTCGCGTTGATCCACATAGCAAGATCGTATGTCCATATCTTGAGACGAAAGGCCGGAATGAGTGACACGAAACAGTTGTCCAGCATCGGCGAGACGCGACGGTGGTTCATGCTCGTGCTCGGGATGCTCGCGCAGACTGCGGGCGCCGTCTTCATCAACGGTGCTGCATTTCTCATTCCTGCCCTGCACGACGACCGGGGACTCGGCCTTGCGACTGCAGGATTCGTGGTTGCGATGCCCACCGTCGGCATCATGCTGACCCTCATCGCATGGGGCGTGCTCGTCGACCGCATCGGTGAACGTCTCGTTCTGGTGATCGGGCTCGGGCTCACGGCCGCAGCGAGTCTCGGCGCGGTGGTCAGCACGTCCATCCCGGTGCTCGCCGTCCTGCTGCTGGTCGGCGGTATGGCCGCGGCCAGTGCGAACAGCGCCAGCGGACGCGTGGTGGTGGGATGGTTCCCGCCGCATCGCCGTGGACTGGCAATGGGCATCAGGCAGATGTCGGTGCCCCTGGGCGTTGCCCTTGCCGCCCTCACCATCCCACCCATCGCCCGTGACCACGGCGTCGGAGTGGCACTACTCGTACCCGCTGCCGTGTGCGCTGCGAGCGCCCTGCTGTGCCTGGCGGTCGTCGACCCTCCCCGTCCGAATCGTATCGACGCGGCGGCGCAGGGTCTGCTCGACAATCCGTACCGAGGCAGCAGCCAACTGTGGCGCATTCATGCCACGTCCATTCTGTTGGTGGTTCCGCAGTACGTGGTCTGGACATTTGCACTCGTGTGGCTGATGACCGACCGAGGGTGGACTGCTGCGGCCGCGGGCGTCCTCGTCACCGTCACCCAGATCCTCGGTGCACTGGGCCGGATGAGCGTCGGAGCGCTCTCCGATCGGGTCGGTAGCCGCATGCGGCCCCTACGGTGGGTTGCGGCCACCGCCACCGTCAGCATGATGGGGCTCGGCATCGCCGACTGGTTCGACTCCCCCGCCGCGATCGTCCTGCTCGTCGTCGCGTCCGTCGCCACCGTTGCACCGAACGGCCTTGCCTTCACTGCTGTCGCAGAGATATCGGGACCGTATTGGAGCGGACGCGCCCTCGGCGTGCAGAACACGAGTCAGTACGTGTTCGCGTCGGCCGTACCGCCGATCTTCGGGGCGCTTGCGACGGTCAGCTTTCCCGTCGCATTCCTGGTGTCGGCGATCTTCCCTGCACTCTCCGTACCGATCGTCCCCGACGATCCACGTCCCGAGACTCCCGACGAGAATTCCGACAGCGCCGGCTGATCCAGACCTGCGGGGATGCCCGAGAAACACGACATGCCACGATGGGCAGTCGGCCCACCGTGGCATGTCGTGACGGCCCTGCTACAGACGCGCTGCGATTCTCGCGCCGATGTCCTTCGTCGACGCGGTTGTGGTTCCTCGCTCGGCGAGATCCGCTGCGACAGCGGCTTCCACCCGCGCCGCACCTGCCGCATCGCCCAGATGATCGAGCAACAACGACACCGACAGAATCGCGGCCGTCGGGTCCGCCTTCTGCTGCCCTGCGATGTCGGGAGCACTGCCGTGCACGGGCTCGAACATACTCGGATTGGTTCCGGTCGCATCGATGTTTCCGCTTGCGGCCAAACCGATTCCACCGGTCACCGCCGCCGACAGGTCCGTCACGATGTCTCCGAACAGATTGTCGGTGACGATGACGTCGAACCGGCCCGGGTCGGTCACGAGGTGAATCATCGCGGCGTCGATGTGCTGGTACGCGACCTCGACGTCCGGGAACTCGGCCGCGACCTCGTCCACCGTGCGAGCCCAGAGGCTGCCTGCGAACGTGAGCACATTGGTCTTGTGCAGCAGCGTCAGATGCTTGCGCCGAGTCAGAGCCCGCTCGAAACCGTTGCGCACCACCCGCTCGACCCCGTAACGGGTGTTGACACTGACCTCGGTGGCCACCTCGTGCGGGGTGCCGACACGAAGCGCGCCACCGTTGCCGGTGTACGGCCCCTCGGTGCCCTCCCGCACGACCACGACGTCGATGTCCTTGTCACCGGCGAGTGGGCCGACGACACCCGGGTACAGCTTGGCCGGACGCAGGTTGATGTGGTGATCGAGCTCGAACCGAGCGCGCAACAGCAGTCCGCGCTCGAGCACGCCGCTCGGAACCGACGGATCACCGATGGCTCCCAACAGAATCGCGTCGTGCTCGCGCAGTTCGGCCAACACCGAGTCCGGCAGCAGTTCTCCGGTGGCGTTGTAGCGACGCGCGCCGAGGTCGTACTCGGTCTTCTCGGCACCGGGTGCAACGACGTCGAGCACGGCGAGCGCCTCGGTGACGACCTCCGGTCCGATACCGTCTCCGGCGATGACGGCCAGCTTCATCTCACTCCTCGTGATTCTTCGACTTCGTTCGATCGACTGCGAGCGATGCTCAGGACAGGTCGACCAGTTCGATGGTGGACGCGCCGACCGCGGTCGCGATGCTCGCGCTCAACTCCTCCGACACGTCCTTGTCGACGCGCAGCAGAATCGTTGCGCCGTCGCCCTCGGAGTCCTGGCTCAGTGCGGCGGCCTGGATGTCGATGCCGGCATCGCCGAGCAGGGTGCCGATCCGGCCGAGGCTGCCGGGCTGGTCCGCGTAGTTGACGATGAGGTTCTTGCCCTCGGCACGGAGGTCGAAGTTGCGGCCGTTGATGTTGACGATCTTCTCGACCTGCGTGGTGCCGGTCAGAGTGCCCGCGACGTTGAGCACCGAGCCGTCGCCGTACACGGCGCGGATGTCGACCACACTGCGGTGGTTCTCGCTCTCGGACGCGGTGGTGACCTCGGCGGTGACGCCACGCTCCTCGGCGAGCGACGGGGCGTTGACGAACGTGACCGAGTCCTCGATGACGGCGGAGAACAGACCGCGCAGCGCCGAGAGCTTGAGGATCTCGACGTCCTCGGCGGCGAGTTCGCCGCGGACGTCGACCGACAGCGACGTGGGAAGTTCGGTGGACAGAGCGCCGAGCAGCACACCCTGCTTACGCACGATCTCGAGCCACGGCGACACCTCCTCGCCCACGGCGCCACCCTTGACGTTGACGGCGTCGGGCACGAATTCGCCTGCGAGAGCGAGCAGAACCGACTTGGCGACATCGGTGCCCGCCCGGTCCTGTGCCTCGGTCGTCGACGCGCCGAGGTGCGGGGTGACCACGACCTGCGGCAGCTCGAACAGGGGGCTGTCGGTGCACGGCTCGGAGGCGTAGACGTCGATTCCGGCGGCGAAGACGTGGCCACTGGTGATGGCGTCGGCCAGTGCCTGCTCGTCGACCAGTCCACCGCGAGCAGCGTTGACGACGATGACACCGGGCTTGGTCTTGGCCAGGGCTTCCTTGCCGATGATGCCCTTGGTCTCCGGGGTCTTCGGGAGGTGAACCGAGAACATGTCGGCGCGCTCGAGCAGCTCGTCCAGGCTCACCAGTTCGATGCCGAGCTGGGCGGCACGCGCAGCCGAGACGTAGGGGTCGTAGGCGATGATGTGGGTCTCGAACGCAGCGAGACGCTGCGCGAACAGCTGACCGATGCGGCCGAGTCCGACGACACCGACGGTCTTGCCGAAGATCTCGACACCGTTGAACTTGCTGCGCTTCCACTCGTGCTGACGCAGAGTGGCGTCGGCAGCGGGGATCTGGCGCGCGGCCGACAGCAGCAGTGTCACCGCATGCTCGGCGGCGGTGTGAATGTTCGACGTCGGGGCGTTGACGACGAGGACACCGCGCTCGGTGGCTGCGGGTACGTCGACGTTGTCCAGGCCGACGCCTGCGCGGGCGACGATCTTGAGATTGGTTCCGGCGGCGAGAACCTCTGCGTCGACCGTGGTCGCGGAACGCACCAGGATCGCGTCGGCCTCGGGGACCGCGGCCAGCAGCGCGGGGCGATCCGGGCCGTCGACCCAACGGACCTCGACGCCGTCGCCCAATGCCTCGACGGTGGACGGCGCAAGTTTGTCGGCGATCAGAACGACAGGACGGCCTGGCTGGCTCACGTGAAGAACTCCCTATGTCGGTTCGAGACTGTTGTCGGTGAAAAGTCGGAGCTGGTGCAGCAGAAACAGTTTAGAGGCCGGAGACGTCGAACTGTGACGCCACCTGCCTCACGCATCGAAGGGCACCCCTACGGATGCAGGGGTGCCCTTCGATCAGCATGCGTGAGAACGTGATTCGATGAGAATCAGGCCGTTTCGGTGATCGGGCGATCGACCCAGCTCATCAGGTCGCGCAGCTTCTTGCCGGTGACCTCGATGGGGTGCTCGGCGTTGGCCTTGCGCAGGCCTTCGAGCTCGGTGTTGCCGTTCTCGACGTTGGCGACGAGGCGACGGGTGAACTCACCCGACTGGATGTCGGCCAGGATCGCCTTCATGCGCTCCTTGGTGCCTGCGTCGATCACGCGCGGTCCCGAGAGGTAGCCACCGAACTCCGCGGTGTCGGACACCGAGTAGTTCATCCGAGCGATGCCGCCCTCGTACATGAGGTCGACGATGAGCTTGAGCTCGTGCAGCACCTCGAAGTACGCCATCTCGGGCGCGTATCCGGCCTCGACCATGACCTCGAAGCCCGTCTTGACGAGCTCTTCGGTGCCGCCGCACAGCACGGCCTGCTCGCCGAAGAGGTCGGTCTCGGTCTCTTCCTTGAACGTGGTCTTGATGACACCTGCGCGCGTTCCGCCGATGCCCTTGGCCCAGGACAGGGCCAGCGCCTGACCTTCGCCCTTGGGGTCCTGGTCGATGGCGATGAGAGCGGGAACGCCCTTGCCGTCGACGAACTGGCGACGCACGAGGTGCCCGGGGCCCTTGGGTGCGACCATGCCGACCGTGACGAACTCCGGTGCCTTGATCAGGTCGAAGTGGATGTTGAGTCCGTGCCCGAAGAACAGCGCGTCGCCGTCCTTCAGATTGGGCTCGATCTCCTCGGAGAAGATCTTGGCCTGCGCGGTGTCCGGTGCGAGCACCATGATCACGTCGGCCCATTCGGACACCTCGGCGGGAGTGCCGACCTTCAGACCCTGCTCCTCCGCCTTGGCGCGGGACTTCGAGCCCGCAGCCAGGCCGATGCGCACATCGACACCGGAGTCGCGCAGGCTCAGCGAGTGCGCGTGGCCCTGGCTTCCGTAACCGATCACAGCGACCTTGCGGCCCTGGATGATCGACAGATCAGCATCGTCGTCGTAGAACATCTCGACTGCCACTGTTTGTAACCTTTCCTCTTCGATTTCGCTGAAAATCACGTCCGCCGCTCAGCGCGACGCTGTGATCGATTTCGGTCCACGTCCGACGGCAACGACTCCCGACTGAACTATTTCTCGAATTCCATAGGGGTCCAACATCTTCAGCAACGCATCGAGCTTCGAGCGGGTGCCCGTCGCCTCGACCGTCACGGCCTCGGGAGACACGTCGATCACCTTGGCGCGGAACAGGTTCACCGTTTCGATGACCTCACTGCGCACACTGGCGTCGGCGCGGACCTTGATCAGCACCAACTCGCGAGCCACCGAGGAGTCGTCGTCCTGCTCGACGATCTTGATGACGTTGATGAGCTTGTTGAGCTGCTTGGTCACCTGCTCGAGCGGGAATTCGTCGACGGTGACCACGATCGTCATCCGCGAGATCTCGGGAATCTCGGTACCGCCGACGGCAAGCGAGGAGATGTTGAAACCACGGCGCGAGAACAACGCGGCGACGCGGGCCAGCACACCTGGCTTGTCCTCGACGAGGACGCTGAGGGTATGGCTCGTGCTCACTTGTCGGTGCCTTTCACGTCGTCGATCTGCGGGTGCGGGGCCTGCTCGCGCTCCATGGCCTCGTCGAGGCCGGGCTCGCTTCCCACGGTCTCGTCCTCGTCGAACAGCGGACGGATTCCGCGCGCGGCCATGATCTCGTCGTTGCCGGTACCGGCAGCGACCATCGGCCACACCTGTGCGTCGGCTCCCACGATGAAGTCGATGACGACCGGACGATCGTTGATCGCTCGTGCCTGAGCGATCACCGCGTCGACGTCCTCTTCCCGCTCGCACCGCAGCCCGACGCAACCGAGCGCCTCGGCGAGCTTCACGAAATCGGGGATGCGAACGGCACCGTGGGTACCGAGATTGGTGTTGGAGTAGCGCTCCTCGTAGAACAGGGTCTGCCACTGGCGAACCATGCCGAGGTTGCCGTTGTTGATGAGTGCGACCTTGATCGGGATGCCCTCGACCGCGCAGGTCGCGAGTTCCTGATTGGTCATCTGGAAGCATCCGTCGCCGTCGATGGCCCACACCTCGGCGTCGGGGAGGCCCCTCTTGGCACCCATTGCGGCCGGAACCGCGTACCCCATCGTGCCGAGGCCGCCCGAGTTGAGCCACGTACGCGGCTTCTCGTAGTTGATGAACTGTGCCGCCCACATCTGGTGCTGACCGACGCCGGCGCAGTAGATCGCGTCGGGGCCGGCGAACTTGCCGACCGAGCTGATGACGAACTCCGGTGACATCGATCCGTCGGACGGGCGGTCGTAACTCAGCGGGTAGGTCTTGCGGATGCCGTTCAGGTAGACCCACCACTGCTCGAGATCGAGCGTGGTTCCGGTCGCACGGTCCGCCCGCAGTGCCTCGATGAGCTCGGTGATGACCTCACGGCAGTCGCCGACGATCGGCACGTCGGCGTAGCGGTTCTTGCCGATCTCGGCCGGATCGATGTCGGCGTGGATGACCTTGGCATCCGGTGCGAAGGACGAGAGCTGGCCGGTGACTCGGTCGTCGAACCGGGCACCGAGCGTGATCAGCAGATCGCTCCGCTGCAATGCGGCCACCGCGGCGACGGTGCCGTGCATACCCGGCATGCCGAGGTTCAGATTGTGCGAGTCGGGGAACGCGCCGCGGGCCATCAGAGTGGTCACGACAGGAATTCCGGTCAATTCGGCCAGCTCGAGCAGCTCCGCCGAGGCGTCGGCCTTGATGACGCCGCCACCGACGTAGAGCACCGGCTGCTTGGCGTCGGCGATGTAGCGGGCCGCTTCGCGGACCTGCTTGCCGTGCGGCTTGGTGACCGGACGGTAGCCGGGCAGACGCATCTCCGGCGGCCACGAGAACGTGGTCTGCGCCTGCAGGACGTCCTTGGGGATGTCGACGAGCACCGCACCGGGACGGCCCGAGGCGGCGATGTAGAACGCCTCGGCCATGATGCGCGGGATGTCGGCACCGTCGGTGATGAGGAAGTTGTGCTTGGTGATCGGCATCGTGATACCCGAGATGTCGGCTTCCTGGAAGCCGTCGGTCCCGATGAGACTACGGGCGACCTGGCCGGTGATCGCGACGACGGGAACCGAATCCATCTGAGCGTCGGCGAGTGGGGTGACGAGGTTGGTCGCGCCGGGACCGGACGTTGCCATGCAGACGCCGACCTTGCCGGTCGCCTGGGCGTAGCCGGTCGCGGCGTGGCCTGCACCCTGCTCGTGGCGCACCAGAATGTGGCGCACCTTCACCGAGTCGAAGAGCGGGTCGTAGACCGGGAGAACCGCGCCACCGGGAATGCCGAATACGGTGTCGACGTCGAGTTCTTCGAGGGCCCGAACGACCGACTGTGCGCCGGTGACCTTCTCCGGTGCGACGTGGCGTCGCGATCCGTTGGTCACTGCGTCTGCGGACGGGCTGGCGGCTGTCCCCGACTTACGGGTCGTGGGCCCTGGGCGTGCGGTTGGTGCGCTCACTGATTGCTTCCTCAGGAATGTGAAATTGCTGGGCGATCTCTGGGCAAGAAAAAACCCCCGTCAGCGTGAGCTGTACGAGGGTGGCGCGTCGATGCGAGTTTGAACAACCGGCTCAGGCGTTGACGCGCCGGCCGATTACGAGTATCCAATTCCGCTTCACGCGCTCGACGGTAGGCGCGCGCACAGGGAAGAGTCAAACTCGTCACGACGCAATCCCATTATGTGAGATCGCGTAGATGCAATGCGAAGATGAATGGGTGTCGTCTTCGCAGCAGTCCGAACCACCTCGGCCATCATCCCACACCGCACCCGAGTCACCGAACGGTGCCGAGGGACCGCAACCACCGACAGCGCAGGTCATTCGAGTCCCGCGCCTCGCGCTCCTCGGCGTCGGCCTGTTGCTCTTCGGCACCGGACTGACCGCCGCCAGCTGGCCCCTGGCCATGGGCTGGCTGCTCATCCTGCCCATCGTCGCCGGCATCTGGGTGTTTCGGGTGCGCACGGTCGTCTCTCCCGAGGCGATCACGGCGCGACGGTTCGTGGGTTCGGATGTGATCGCGTGGGAATCGGTGGCGGGTCTGCACTTCCCGGACCGTCGATGGGCGCGAGTGGTCCTGACCGACAAGAGCGAGAAGTCCCTACCGCTCGTGCGATTCGACCTACTCCCCCAGCTCGCCGCGGCCAGCGGCGGTCGTATCACCGACCCCTACGCCGCGGCCGCCGCTGCTGCCGCCGCGGAGGATCGGGACCGTGAGGAAGCCGACGACACCGAGGGCGACGGCGAACAGGCACCGAAGGACCGGTAGTCGACGGCGAGTAATCTCCTCGGTGCGAGAAACCGCTGCAACGAACGAGGACAACGCACTATGCCGCCACTACGCTCACGGGTCACCACTGTCGGACGCAACGCCGCGGGCGCACGCTCGCTGTGGCGCGCCACCGGAATGACCGATTCGGACTTCGGAAAACCCATCGTCGCCATCGCGAACTCGTACACCCAGTTCGTCCCCGGCCACGTGCATCTGAAGAACGTGGGCGAGATCGTCGCCGACGCCGTACGAGCTGCAGGCGGCGTACCCCGGGAGTTCCACACCATCGCCGTCGACGACGGAATCGCCATGGGTCACGGCGGCATGTTGTACTCGCTGCCCAGCCGCGAGATCATCGCCGACTCCGTCGAGTACATGGCCAACGCCCACACCGCCGACGCGCTGGTGTGCATCTCGAACTGCGACAAGATCACCCCCGGCATGCTCAATGCCGCGATGCGCCTGAACATCCCTGCCGTCTTCGTCTCCGGTGGACCGATGGAGGCAGGCAAGGCGGTGGTCGTCGACGGCGTCGCGCAGGCACCGACCGACCTGATCACCGCGATCTCCGCCAGCGCCAACGACGCCGTGTCCGAGGCGGGCCTCGACGAGGTCGAGCGCAGCGCGTGCCCCACGTGCGGGTCGTGCTCGGGGATGTTCACGGCCAACTCGATGAACTGCCTCACCGAGGCGCTCGGTCTCGCCTTGCCCGGCAACGGCTCCACGCTGGCCACTCACGCGGCCCGCCGCGCGCTGTTCACACGTGCAGGCACCACCATCGTCGAGGCAGCGCTGAAGTACTACCGCGACGAGGACGAATCCGTCCTCCCCCGCAACATCGCCACTCCGGCCGCGTTCCGCAACGCCATGGCTCTCGACGTCGCGATGGGCGGATCCACCAATACGGTGCTGCACACCCTCGCTGCCGCGCAGGAAGGCGAGGTCGACTTCGATCTGGACTCCATCGACGCCATCAGCCGCAAGGTCCCGTGCCTGTCGAAGGTCTCCCCCAATTCCGACTACCACATGGAGGACGTGCACCGCGCCGGCGGAATCCCGGCCCTGCTCGGCGAACTGCGACGCGCGAACCTGCTCGAAACCGATGTCTCGACCGTGCACACGAAGAGCTTCGACGAATGGCTCGACACCTGGGACATTCGATCCGGCAAGGCCTCCGCCGAGGCCGTCGAGCTGTTCCACGCCGCCCCGGGCGGTGTCCGCACCGTCGAACCGTTCTCCACCGGCAACCGCTGGTCCTCGCTCGACACGGACGCCGCAGGCGGCTGCATCCGCGATCTCGAGCATGCCTACACGGTCGAGGGTGGCCTGGTGGTACTGCGCGGCAACATCGCCGTCGACGGTGCGATCCTCAAGACCGCAGGCATCGACGAGGACCTGTTCTCCTTCCAGGGTCCGGCACTGGTCGTCGAGTCGCAGGAAGAAGCGGTCTCGGCCATCCTGCAGAAGAAGATTCGGCCCGGTGACGTGCTGGTCGTCCGCTACGAGGGCCCCAAGGGCGGCCCGGGCATGCAGGAAATGCTGCACCCGACGGCCTTCCTCAAGGGGGCCGGACTGGGCAAGGTCTGCGCACTGATCACCGACGGCCGCTTCTCCGGCGGAACTTCGGGACTGTCCATCGGACACATTTCCCCCGAGGCCGCCGCCGGCGGTGTGATCGGGCTCGTCGAGAACGGCGACCAGGTCCGAATCGACGTCGCCACCCGCACCCTCGAGATCCTCGTCGACGACGAGACCCTCGAGACGCGACGCGCGAAGATGAACGCGTCCGAGCGGCCGTGGCAGCCGGTCGATCGCCAGCGCACGGTCACCACCGCGCTACGCGCCTACGCCGCCCTGGCGACATCGGCGGACAAGGGTGCCGTTCGCTACGTCCCCTGAGGGTGAAAACCACGTGAGCGGAACTTCGTAGCAGGCTACGAACTTCCGCTCACGTGGTCGGGCGGCTGTCAGAGGTCAGCGAACGACGGGGTTGGCCCCGTTGAGGAAGATCCAGATGCACACGCCTGCGGCGATGCCGACGACGAGCGCCAGGAACGAACCGATCCGCGGCCGGGTGGCCCATCCACGTCGGCCGTCGAACGCGATGCGTCCCGGGCCGGTGAGAATGATCGCCGCTGCAGCGAAGCCGAGGACCGTCTCGTACTCGACACCGCCGCTGCCCGAGAACTGCAATCCGGGCTCGACGGCCTGCTTGAAGCACCAGGCGTTGATGATCGTGGCCAGCACGGCCGCGCCCGCCAGTGGTGTCGCCAGACCCAGGATCAGCAGCGCTCCACCGAGGGTTTCGCCAGCCGCGGCCGCGATCGCGAGAATTTCCGGGTAGCGGAATCCCGAGCTCTCCAGCAGGTTCTGAAATCCGTCGAGGCCGGGGCCGTTCCACAGTCCGACGAGCTTCTGCAGTCCGTGACCGAGAAACACCGCTCCGATGGTGACACGGAGGACGAACAGACCGAGGTCGGTGCTGCCGCGGCGTGCGGGAACCTCGACGGTCTCGGTACGAACTTCGGGCTCCGGGGCAACGGCCGCCGCGGGCGCTGCCGCTGCGGTGGTCCCGAGGTACTCGGTGGAGCGATCGGAGTACGCACTCGACGTCGTGCTCTCGGAGGTCGACGGGCGATCGGACGTCGAATCGGCGAAGGCCGACGGTCGATATGTCTGCATCTTCTCCGTGGGCTGTGCGTCTGCCGAGCGTGCGTCGGACGACGACGAGTACGGAAAGTCGAGTTCGTCGTCGGTTCGCGGCAGTCGGTCCGAGCGCTGGGCACCGAACGCCGTGGTCGGCGGACCCGCGGCGTCGGTGCGGTCGGACGCCGACGTCTCCGAGGTGGAGCGCGAGGGTGGAATCTTCTCCGTGGGATTGTCGTACGGGCTCTCGGCCGGTTCGTACGACTGATCCGGCCGGTTGGGGTCGCGCGGTGTATCGGTCACCTCCCCACAGTAGAGCCGAAGTGCGCTCCTCACCGACGTCGACGCTCACGGCCGCGTGGCGTGTCTCCCTCCACGTTCCGTAACGTTCGAAGCATGAAGCCGGTCGGAGCGTCGCCACGAACTGCAACCGCTGCCGTCGTCGCCCTGTCGATGACCGCAGCCCTGCTCGCCGGGTGCGCCCGTTTCGACGACTCGAACGCCTCTCCGTTCACTCCTGCGCCGGAGGTGGGCGCGGCCGAGCTGGAGCCGACGACTCCCAGCGACACGCCGCCGCCGTCCGATCCGAACGCTCCGCCGCCGCCGTCCGGTCCGTGTGTCGACCCGGATTCGGCGGTGATCGCGACATGTCTGGACACCACGGGCGGTCTCGTCGCGCTCCCCGACGGACAGTCGGCACTGGTCGCCGAGCGTCGCACCGGTCGCATCATGGAGGTCGCTGCCGGCCGCACGCCGGTCGAGGTGGCTCGAATCGATGTCGACGGCACCGGCGACGGCGGCTTGCTCGACATCGCGCTGTCTCCGACGTACATCGAGGACGGGTTGCTCTACGCCCTCATCACCACATCCGCGGACACCAGAGTGGTCAGACTCGCTCAGGGCGATGTACCCAAGGACATCCTGACCGGCATCCCCCGCGGCGCGACGGGCAATCGCGGAGCCATCGACTTCTACACACCGAACGAACTACTGGTCCTCACCGGCGACAACGGCGATCCGGCCGCGGCCGCGAGCCCGAACTCCCTGTCCGGCAAGCTGTTACGGGTGACGTCGCTGTCCCCGACGACAAACCCCCCACGCCCGCAGATCGCACTCAGCGGCATCGGCACGGCGGGCGACGTCTGCACCGACGGCACCGGAAACATCTACGTCACCGACCGCACCGCGCTGGAGGATCGCCTGCAGCGCATCGACACCCTCGGTGCAGTGTTCAACCCGGTGTGGACGTGGCCGGACCGTCCCGGTGTTGCCGGATGCGCAGCGGGCGCAGGTGGGGTGGCCGTGGCCCTCACGACGGCCAAAGCTGTTGCAGCACTGACCACGGACCCGAACACCGGAGCTGTCTCGGCCGAACCGACACTGCTGATCCAGGACGAATACGGCCAGTTGAACGGCGCGACGAGCTCGGCCGATGGACAGATCCTGGTGGGCACCGTCAACAAGAACGGGCCGACCGTCGGACCCACCGACGACCGCGTCGTCAAGGTGCCGTTCCCCGGCGGCGGCGGAGGCGGCTTCGACTGAACGACGAACGACTGCGGCCGAGCGCGATACGCGCTCGGCCGCAGTCGTTCTCGGTCGTGATCAGGGCTGACCGCAGGCCTCGAGTACCAGCTCTTTGACGCGGGCGGCATCGGCCTGGCCGCGCGTCGCCTTCATCACCGCACCGACGATCGCCCCGGCGGCCTGAACCTTGCCGCTGCGGATCTTCTCGACCACACCGGGATTCGCTGCGAGCGCCTCGTCCACGGCGGCCTGCAACTTGGTGTCGTCCTTCTCCAGTACGAGATTGCGCGCCGCCATGACCTGCGCAGGCTCACCCTCGCCCGCCAGCACCCCGTCCACCACCTGACGGGCACCGTTGTTGTTGAGCTTGCCGTCGGCGACCAGCGCAGCCACCTCGGCAACCTGAGCCGGGGTGATGGACAGATCGGTCAGTCCGACGCCGGCGATGTTGGCCTGCTGCGCCAGGTACGACACCCACCACGAGCGTGCCGCCTGCGCCGACGCACCCGCCTCGACCGTCGCCGAAACGAGCTCGAGTGCACCGGAATTCACCAGATCGCGCATCTCCTCGTCGGAGACACCCCACTCCTTCTGAATCCGACCACGGCGCAGCCACGGCAGCTCGGGCAGCGTCGTCCGAAGCTCCTCGATCCAGGCCGCGTCGGGAGCGACGGGCGCAAGATCGGGCTCGGGGAAGTAGCGGTAGTCCTCGGCGGTCTCCTTCTTGCGGCCTGCGGTGGTGGTGCCGTCCGACTCCTGGAAGTGCCGAGTCTCCTGCGTCACCTCCCCACCCGATTCGAGAACCGCCGCCTGACGCCGCATCTCGTACCGAACGGCAACCTCGACGCTCTTGAGCGAGTTGACGTTCTTCGTCTCGGTGCGGGTGCCGAATTCGGTAGCCGTCTTCTCCATCAGAGACACATTGGCGTCGCAACGCAACGAGCCCTGATCCATCCGCACATCGGACACGTTCAGCGATTTCAACAGGTCGCGGAGCGCGGTGACGTACGCACGTGCGACCTCGGGCGCACGCGCACCGGTCCCCGTGATGGTCTTGGTCACGATCTCCACCAACGGCACACCGGCACGGTTGTAATCGAGCAGCGAGTGCGACGCCCCCTCGATGCGCCCGGTAGCCCCGCCCACGTGCGTCGACTTACCGGTGTCCTCCTCCATGTGCGCGCGCTCGATCTCCACACGAAACGTGCTGCCGTCGTCGAGCAGCACATCGAGGTAACCCTCTGTCGCGATGGGCTCGTCGTACTGCGAGATCTGATAGTTCTTCGGCTGATCCGGGTAGAAGTAGTTCTTGCGAGCGAACCGCCCCCACGGGGTGATCGAGCAATTGAGAGCCAGCCCTATCCGAATCGCCGACTCCACGGCAGCAGCGTTCACCACCGGAAGCGCGCCGGGAAGGCTCAGGCACACCGGGCACACCTGGGTGTTCGGCTCCGCACCGAACTCGGTGGGGCAGCCGCAGAACATCTTGGTCGCCGTGCCCAACTCCACATGGACCTCCATGCCCAACACGGGGTCGAACTTGGCGAGCACATCGTCGTAATCGATCAAATCGACGGTTGCAGCAGTCATGCACGCAAGTTTATGTCCTACCCACCGCCAGCCGTTCCCGCAGGCTCCACTCCCGCCTACAACGCGCGAGTAACAACGAGTCCTCGTTACCGTGCACGGGTGACTCCCCCAGAGCGACAGACACTGTCCATGACCGTGCTGATGACACCCGACATGGCCAACTTCTCCGGCAATGTCCACGGCGGCACGATTCTGAAGTTCCTGGACCAAGTGGCGTACGCCTGCGCCAGTCGCTACGCGGGGGCCTACGTCGTCACCCTGTCGGTCGATCGCGTCGTGTTTCGCGAACCCATCCACGTCGGAGAACTGGTCACGTTCTCTGCGTCGGTCAACTACACCGGCCGCACCTCCATGGAGGTCGGCATCCGAGTGGAGACCGAGAACATCCAGTGCGGTGAATTACGCCACACCAACAGCTGCTACTTCACCATGGTGGCGATCGGCGACGACGGCAAGCCGAAGACACTGCCCCAGTTGACGCCGACCACCGAGGTCGGTGCCCAGCGTTTCGAGGCGGCGCGACGACGGCGCGAACTACGCCGCGAGACCGAGGAACGTGAGGCCGAGATCCAGGAAGCCTCAGGACGTATCTGACGGCCGACGCCCCGCCCGATCAGCCGAAGAACGCGGCGGCGTCGTCGTATCGAGTCTGGGGTACCCGCTTGAGTTGCTTGGTGGCCTCGGCCAGAGACACCAGGCCGATCTCGGTTCCGCGCAACGAGACCATCTTGCCGAAGTCGCCCGAATGGGCCGCATCGGTCGCATTGACGCCGAATCGTGTTGCGAGAACGCGATCGTACGGCGTCGGTGTTCCACCGCGTTGGACGTGGCCGAGCACCGTGGTCCGTACTTCCTTGTTGATGCGGCGTTCGATCTCGACACCGAGTTGGTGAGCGACTCCGGTGAATCGAACGTGGCCGAACTCGTCGATACCGCCGTCGAGGAGCTTCATCGAGCCCTCCATCGGCTTGGCACCCTCCGCGACGACACAGATGAAATGCGAGTCTCCGCGCTGAAAACGCTTGCGCACCAACGTGCATACTTCTTCGACGTCGAACGGCTGCTCGGGGATCAGCGTCATGTGCGAACCGGACGCCAGACCGGCGTGCAGAGCGATCCACCCCGCGTGCCGACCCATCACCTCGACCAGCATCACGCGCTGGTGGGATTCGGCGGTGCTGTGCAGACGGTCGATCGCATCGGTGGCGATCGTCAGCGCCGTGTCGAAGCCGAATGTGACGTCGGTGCAGTCGATGTCGTTGTCGATCGTCTTGGGCACGCCGACCACGGGCACACCCTCCTCCGACAACCACGCGGCAGCGGTCAGGGTCCCTTCGCCGCCGATCGGGATCAACACGTCGATGCCGTTGTCCTCGAGAGTCTGCTTGACCCGATCGAGTCCGGCGCGCAACACATCCGGATTGGTGCGCGCGGTGCCGAGCATCGTGCCGCCCTTGGTGAGCAACCGGTCGTTACGGTCGTCGTTGCGCAGTTGCACCCGACGGTCTTCGAGAAGCCCGCGCCATCCGTCCTGGAAACCGACGACAGTGGAGCCGTACCGCGCGTCCGCGGTGCGCACGACTGCGCGAATCACCGCATTGAGCCCCGGGCAATCGCCGCCTCCGGTCAGAACTCCGATGCGCATCGATTTTCGCCTCTCTGCTCGCGGGTCCGTGAAGCGGACCCGGTGACGGACGTCAGCCTAATCGGGCGTTGGATGCTGCGCGCGTCGGTACCGTCCGGTTCTCACTTCGGCGTGACGACGCCGGTCTCGTAGGCCAGGACGACCGCCTGAGCGCGATCACGCAGTCCGAGCTTCGCGAGGACCTTGCCGACGTGCGTTTTCACGGTCTGCTCGGCCAGGAACAGCGAACCCGCTATCTCGGAGTTGGACATACCGGTGGCGATCAGTTCGAGAACCTCGCGTTCCCGCGGAGTCAGATCGCTCAGACGCGCGGACGTGTGCCGCCGAGCTCCCCGCCGGGAGGTGACGTCGGCGATGAGCCGTCTCGTCACCGATGGTGCCAACAACGCCTCGCCTGCGGCGACGACCCGAACACCCCTGATCAACTCCTCGGCCGGAGCATCCTTGAGCAGAAAGCCACTCGCGCCGAGCGCGAGGGCCTCGTAGACGTAGTCGTCGATGTCGAACGTCGTCAGCATCAGAATGCGCACCGGCGACGGAAGTGACGCAGAGAGAATGGCGCGAGCGGCATCGAGGCCGTTCATCTCGGGCATCCGAACGTCCATCAGCACCACGTCGGGCAACAACCGGGCGACCTCGCCGACCGCGGTCCTGCCGTTGTCGGCGTCTCCGACGACCGAGATGTCGGCCTGCGCACCGAGAAGGGCACCGAACCCCTGCCGCACCATTGCCTGGTCGTCGGCGATGAACACCGTTGTAGCCACGCGCAACAGCCTAGGCGAGATCGTGCCGAACAACCGGTGCCGTCGAGATCGGCATGCCGTTCGGAACGTGCACCGCGACCTCGAATCCTCCGTCGGGCAGATAGGTGGCGTGCAGCGTGCCGTGCGCCGCGCGCGCACGATCGCGCATACCTGTTATCCCGTGCCCACCGGTATCGGCTCCAGCAGTGCGTCGGACACTCGTGCTCGGCGACGCAGTGTTGATCACGGTCATGACGACCGTACTCGGCCCGACCGTGATGTCGACGGTCACCGCGGCCCCGGGGGCGTGCCGGGCAGCGTTGGACAGCGACTCCTGCAGAACTCGGTACAGCGCCAACCCTGTTGTGTCGGAGATCGATTCGATCCGGCCGGTGACAGTCCACCGCACGTCCATACCGGCCTTGCGGCTCGCGTGCAGGGTGCGTTCGAGGTCGAGTGCATTCGGTGCCGGTGCGTCCTGCCACTGCGCTCCGTCGCTGCGCAGCACGCCCAGCATTCCCCGAATCTCGTTGAGCGCTTCCCGGGCGGTGACGGCGATCGACTCGAATTCCTGTGCTGCGGAATCGGATACATCATCGAGTCGATACTGCGCGCTCTGCGCCTGCACGACGACCATCGACATGTGGTGCGCAACGACATCGTGCAGATCGCGGGCGATCTTGGCTTTCTCCTCGAGAACGGTGCGTCGGGTGCGCTCGAGCTCACTGACTTCCTCTTGCTGCGCGAGCTGCCTACGGGAGAGAACGAGCCAGCGGATCAACAGTCCGAACACCACGATCGCGGTCAGACCCACCGACCAGCCGATGCCGTCCGCGCCCGGCATGTAGGCGAAGAACACCAGCATGCTGGCCGGCCAAGCGACGAGCAGCACCGATATCGGCGAGCGAACCGCGACGGCGAACAACAACGCCAGAAGAACGAGTATGTGCACCACCTGCCACGGGTAGTCGTAGCCGGGTACACGGTCGAACGCTACCGGTATCACCAGAGCGAACAGAGCCGAGACGGCCCATCCCAGTGCGGGATTGACGCGGATCAACGCGAAAGGAAACGCGGCGAGCGCGCCGACGATGGGCAGTAACGGACCCGAGACCTGATGGGTGACCGGCAGAGTCGGCCATGCAATCGAATACAGCGTTGCAGTGATCGCAACGATCAGCACGTCGATCGCGCGGAAGCCACCGAGTCGGGTCGGCACTCGACGCCGAATCGCTCCGAGTTCGGCGTCGCCTGATCTGTTCCTTCGCACGCACCGAGCCTAGGGACTGTGAGCCGACGAGGTCGTCATACCTGGGTATCAGTTCTGTGCAGTATCCAGGTATCGGATCCCCCCTGGGGAACCACCGATGCACGTACGGCAGAACGAGACTTCGGTGCGATGACCGATGAATACGCCGCTCCCTAGCGTCGAAAGCCATGAACAGGAACACTTCTCGCGTCGTCATGTGCGCGGCGGCGGCGATCGCAGCGGTGACGGCAACGACCGGCGCGGCATCGACACCGCCTGCTGCCGAATCGACTTCGCCTGTCGCGGTCTCGGTACACGCACTGGTCACCGAGTCGGCGGACGTCGCCGCCCTGACCATCCCCGACGACTTCGGATCGGTGATGGGCTACCGGCCTCGGGTGCAGGACGACATGGCAGAGAACCCACACGGCGATTGCTCGTCGCCCGTTCCGCTTCCGACCGAGTTCGATTCCGCATGCAGGGCCCACGACCTGGGCTACGACCTGATTCGGTACGCCGCTGCCACAGGAACGACAGTGGATCCGCTGTGGCGCAGATCGTTCGATGCCCAGTTGGAGGGGCGTATGCACGCCGCCTGCACGGACCGGGCCGACGACGGGCCCCGTCAGGTCTGCGACGCCGCCGCATCGGTGGCTGCCACGGCCGTCGACCTCAACTCCTGGCGACAGTCCTTCGGCGCACCGGTGGCCGAGCCGGCATTGCCCTTCGTGTTCGGCAGCGCGGGGATCGTTCCGATTGCACTGTGGGGCATCGCGACCGGCCGACATGCGCGCCGACGCCTGGTGACCACCGATCAGGTGTCCCGGACGATCGAGCCCGCATGATCGCGCCGATCGTCGCAGGCACCGGAGTTGCCGGTTCGGCTCACCCGACTGCCCCGGCCGAGACGGGTGTCCGATTCCCCCGAATCGGCACCTCGGTGGCCCTCACCGTTGCGGTGATGGTGTCCTCGGCTCCCTCGTTGCTCCCACGGCCGGCCGTCACCCAGGCCCTGTTCACCGGCACAGTGATGGCGACGGCACTCGCGGCCGCATGGTCGGCCCGGCGCGTGTTCGGCTCGCGCACGCCCGCTCGGCGGTGCCTGCAGGCCTGGTCGGCCGGTGTCGGGGCAGGGATATCCACCTGCTCTTTTGCAGCGAATATTCTCTGGCAGAACCGATTACGGATCTCTATGGACGTCGGGACGGTGGACTGGCGGTACGCAGCGGAGGTGGCCGCAGGGGCGATCGGTGTTGCGGTGGTTCTCTGCGTACTCGGCCGTGCGGCTGTCGGAATCGGCGGCGCACTCGGCCGTGGTCGATCGGTGATTGCGGTTGCCATCGTCGGTCTTGCGTCGTTCGTTGCCGCGCCTTCGGTCGGGTCGGCCGTATCGGACTCGTTCTCGGCCTCGAACTCCGTTGTGGACGACGCAGAGCCCGCTCCGAGCTCGAACACGAGATCAGGAGCTCCGGCCTCGCTCGTCCCGTGGCGCACGCTCGGCGCAGAGGGCCGGAAGTTCGTCTCCGGCGGTCTCGCTCCCGGTACCGTGCGCGCCTACGCGGGTCTGGATTCGGCCCCGACGGTCGATCGCAGGGTGGCGTTGGCCGTCGCGGACCTGGATCGAGCCGGGGGGTTCCAGCGCAGCGTCGTGGTCGTCGCGATACCGACCGGATCGGGGTGGGTGGACGAGAACGCCGTCACCGGTGCCGAGAGCAGATTCGGTGGTGACGTCGCCACAGTGGCGGTGCAGTACTCGGGCGCGCCCAGTTGGGCGACATTCCTGTTCGCCGAGGACGACGCGCGTAGTTCCGCGGACGCGGTGGTTCGCGCTGTGGCGACGCGCGCGGCATCGGAACCGACACCGCCCGACATCATCGTGTACGGCCAGAGTCTGGGCGCGGTGGCGGGAAGCGACGTGTTCCTCTCGATCGGACGGAGCGATCCGGGTATCTGCGGTGCCGTGTGGGCGGGTCCGCCCGCCGGGGCCGTGAACACCGACGGCGCAACGGTGGTGGCCAATTCCTCGGACCCCGTCGTCCGGTGGTCGACCGACCTGCTGTGGTCACCGCCGAACACGTCGAGCACCCGACTCGACGCGCCCACACCGATGTGGCTGCCCGGCGTGAGCTTCCTCCAGACGTCCGTCGATCTTACGGCCGCACTCGACGTCGGAGCCGGTCACGGCCATCGGTACGGAACCGACCAGGGTACGAGCATGCAACGGTGTCGGTGACGACCACGCCGGGCGATTCAGTCGACAAGCCCCAATCGCCCACCGAGCCAGTCCATTTCCTGCTCCAGCGCGGGAGCCCACACCTGCATCGAGTGCCCGCCGGGCAGCTCGCTGTAGTGCACCTCGAGACCCGCAGCCTCTGCAGCCTTGAAGGTTCGCTCGGTCTGCGGCCGAAATTCCTCGTCGTCGGCACCTACCACGAACGCACCGGCCGAATCGGGAAATCTGTTGCGCGAGAGTATGTTCAGCGGCGTCGATCGCTCGAAACGCGCCTCGTTCGCCGGGGTGTCCGTGCCGTATGCCGCCGCAACGGATTCGCTTCTCGTCCCGCGCCGTTGCTCGTCCTCGCCGGAGATGTCGAGAAAGGTGGGGTACACCGACGGTGCAGTCACCGCCAGCTGCAGCGCGCACGTTCCGCCGTAGGAATAGCCGCCCACCGCCCACGCCCTCGGATCCGAGGACACCCGGAAGTTCGACCGAACCCACTGCGGCACATCGACGGACAGGTACGTCGCGGCATTCCCGAGGTCCGAATCCATGCACATCGGATTCGCCTCGGTGTCGCCGAGGCCGTCGGCCACCACGACGATCGGGGCCGCGCCGTCGTGACGTGCCGCGAATGCGTCCATCGTCTGGGCCAGCCGACCACCCTCGATCCAGTCGACGACATGGCCGGGTTGGCCGGTGAGCAGCACCAGCACCGGTAGGTCGCTCGCTCCTGCGTCGTACGACGCCGGAACGTAGACGGTCGCGGGTCGCGCGTCGAAGTGCGACACCGTGCCGGGCACGTCCATGTCGATCAACCTGCCGGTGCCCTCGATCGGGACGGCCGGTCGGTGGCCGAGCGCCACGGCCACCGTCGGGTACCGAGTGACGGTCAGATTGGTGAGCACCGTCGCCGCCACCACAAGCGATCCCACGAGACCCAGAGCACTCAGCGGGCCGAACACCGTTCCCAGCGTTCGGCCTCGCCGTGTCCTTCGGACGACCGCGACCACGAGGACGGTCGTCAGGACCGCCGTCGCAGTCAGTGCGACCGCGGGCACTGCACCGGACAGCAGTGGCTGATGAGCCAGATCGGCAGCCCACCGATGCAGCACCTCGAACTACCTCAGATCGCCGCGGGCGGCCTCGTATGCGGCACCGACACGGTAGAGCCGCTCGTCCGCGAACGCCGGGGCCATGATCTGCAGACCGACGGGCAGTCCGTCCTCGGAAGCAAGACCCGACGGCACCGACATCGCGCAGTGACCCGCGAGGTTCGTGGGCAGGGTGCACAGGTCGTTGAGATACATCGCCATCGGATCGTCGACCTTGTCCCCCAACGGAAATGCCGTGGTCGGGGTAGTCGGCGACACCAGCACGTCGACCTTCTCGTACGCGGCGTCGAAGTCACGGGCGATCAGGGTGCGCACCTTCAGGGCAGAGCCGTAGTAGGCGTCGTAGTATCCCGCGGAGAGGGCATAGGTCCCGATCATGATGCGACGCTTGACTTCCGGTCCGAACCCCTGTGCGCGCGTGGTGGCCATGACCTGCTCGGCGCTGTGCCTGCCGTCGTCACCCGCCCGCAACCCGTACCGCATGCCGTCGAACCGAGCCAGGTTGGACGACACCTCCGACGGAAGAATCAGGTAGTAGGCGGCCAGTGCGTGCACGAAGTTGGGGCACGACACCTCGACCACCTCGGCACCGAGTTCGGTCAGTGTCGCCACCGCGGCGTCGAAGGACGAGATGACACCGGGCTGGTACTTGTCCGAGTGCAATTCCTTGACGACACCGACACGCACTCCGGTCAGGTCACCGCGAGCACCCTCTCGTGCCGCCTCGACCACCGGTCGAACTGCAGTCTCCACCGACGTGGAGTCGCGCGAGTCGTAGCCGGCGATGACCTCGTGCAGCAACGCGGTATCGAGCACGGTTCGACCGCACGGGCCACCCTGATCGAGAGAGGAGGCACAGGCGATCAGTCCGTAGCGCGAGACGCTGCCGTAGGTCGGCTTGGTTCCCACGGTGCCGGTGAGCGCCGCCGGCTGGCGGATCGATCCTCCGGTGTCGGTGCCGATGGCCAGCGGGGCCTGGTACGACGCGAGCGCCGCAGCACTGCCGCCGCCCGAGCCACCGGGGATGCGGGTGGTGTCCCAGGGGTTCTTGGTCGGTCCGTAGGCCGAGTTCTCGGTGGACGAACCCATCGCGAACTCGTCCATGTTGGTCTTGCCCAGCACCGGAATGCCCGCGGCCCGCAGCTTCGTGGTGAGCGTCGCGTCGTACGGCGACATCCACCCGTCGAGAATCTTCGATCCGGCCGTCGTCGGCATGTCGGTCGTGGTGAACACGTCCTTGAGGGCCAGCGGCACGCCTGCCAGAGCCGAGGCAGGTGCGTGTCCGGCGGACAATCCCGCATCGACGTCGGTCGCCGCTGCGAGTGCCTCGGATCCTGCGACGTGCAGAAAAGCGTGCAGGTCACCATCGACCTCGGAGATCCGGTCGAGATGCGCCTGAGTCACCTCGACGGCGCTGACCTCACGCGCATGGATTCGGGTGGCGAGCTCGGACGCGTCGAGCTTCGTCAGGTCGGTCATTCGCTCTCTCCCAGAATCTGCGGCACCGCGAAACGGCCCTCCTCGGCGTTCGGTGCGCCGGACAGTGCCTGTTCCGGCGTCAGGCCTGGAACGATCACGTCGGGACGCGTCACGTTCACGATGTCGCTGGGGTTGGCGGTCGGTGGGACGTCGTCGGTTGCCACCTCCGCCACCGTCTTGACGTGATGAAGAATCGAATCCAACTGGCCGGCGAACTCGTCGAGTTCGGCGTCGCTGAGAGCCAAGCGCGACAGCCGGGCGAGGTGAGCGACCTCGTCGCGGGAGATGTCTGGCACCGCGTAGACCCCTTTCGGACATAGGAGGGGAGCCTGCAGAAGCGGCCCCGTATTCGTGCAGAGCGAACCTCGTGGGTTCGCGAACGCGGTCCAGCCTAGTGCGCAGCATTACGCGGACTTCACTCACGCCTCGTGGCCGCGTGGAGTGTCGGAATTGTCACGGCCCGCGTTGCGCGACGTACCCGACGGGTCGAAGATGCAAGGATTGCTCGCGCCGGGGTGCACAGTGTTCCCAGGAGCGGAGCCTGCCGAACGACCCAAGAGCGGCACGCTACTCGCCAGCAACGACCGATGACGCTGGGGTGGCCGAAATACGCCAGAAGTCGAAAGGGAGCGTGACATGTCCTACCTGCTCCGCGTCCAACTGCCGGACCGGCCGGGCAGCCTCGGATCGTTGGCCGTCGCGCTCGGTTCGGTCGGGGCGGACATCCTCTCCCTCGACGTCATCGAACGCGGTGACGGTTACGCAGTCGACGATCTTGTGGTCGACGTCGCTCCGGGTTCGCTTCCCGACACGCTCATCACTGCTGCCGAGAACCTGACCGACGTTCGGGTCGATTCCATCCGCCCGTACACCGGCGTCCTCGATACGCACCGAGAACTGGAATTGATCGATCGGGTCGCGGCGGCGTCCGACGACCGACTTCAGGTGCTCGTCGACGGAGCCCCCCGCGTTCTGCGGGTGGGGTGGAGCACAGTCGTGGCCACCAACGCACATGGCCCGTTCCGTCTGGTGGGCAGCTCGGGGGCTCCCGAGACGCACGCCGCCGAGCTGCCCTGGTTCCCACTGAACGCCCCTGCCGCTCTGGACTCGGACGCCGACTGGGTGCCCCAGGTATGGCGGGACATGGACACCAAGATCGCCGCGGCTCCCCTCGGTACCACCGGCACCGTGCTGATGTTGGGCAGGCCCGGGGGCCCGGAGTTCAGGCCCTCGGAGATCGCCCGACTCGGGTATCTCGCCGGCATCGTCGCGACGGTTCTGAACTGACGCGTCCGAACCGACGCGTTCCCGGCCCGATCAGTCCGAGGGTCCGGGTTCTGCGTCGGTCGGAGCCACGGCATCGGGGCCCTCGGTCAGAAGCAGGGTGAATCCCGCTTCGTCGAGCACCGGCACGCCGAGCTCGATCGCCTTGTCGTGCTTGGACCCCGGAGCGTCACCGACCACCACGAACGCCGTCTTCTTCGATACCGAACCTGCAGCCTTGCCACCGCGCAGCAGAATCGCTTCCTTTGCCTCGTCACGCGAGTACGACGTGAGCGACCCGGTGACCACGATCGACAGTCCCTCGAGATTGCGCTCGATGGACGCGTCCCGCTCGTCTTCCATGCGCACGCCCGCGGCCTGCCACTTGTCGACGATGGCGCGGTGCCAGTCGACCTCGAACCACTCGGAGACTGCGGCTGCGATGGTGCCGCCCACCCCGTCGACCGCCGAGAGTTCCTCGACCGACGCTGCCCGGATTCGGTCGAGGCTGCCGAACTCCCCTGCCAATGCGCGCGCTGCCGAGGGACCGACGTGCCGGATGGACAGACTGACCAGCACCCGCCACAGCGGCTGGTTCCGTGCGGTGGCCAGGTTGTCGAGCAACTTTCGACCGGTGGCGGACAACGCCCCGGACTTGGTGCGGAAGATCGCCGTCTTCATCAGATCGTCCTCGGTGAGCGAGAACAGGTCACCTTCGTCCTCGATGGCCCCGGTGGCCAACAGGTCGGATGCGGCCTCGTAACCGAGTCCCTCGATGTCGAATCGCTGCCGCTCGGCCACGAAGAACACCCGCTCGCGACGTTGCGCCGGGCAGAACTGCGAGTTGGGGCAGCGCAGGTCGGCGTCACCCTCCTTCGCCGGGGCCAGAGGCGTCGAGCACTCCGGGCACTCGGTGGGCATGACGAACTCGGTCTCGGCACCGGTCCTGGCGTCGACGACGGGGCCGAGAACCTCCGGAATGACCTCTCCCGCTTTGCGAATGGTCACCGTGTCGCCGATCAGAACGCCCTTGCGCTTGACCTCCGACCCGTTGTGCAGCGTCGCCAGCGACACCGTCGAGCCGGCCACGAGCACCGGCGTCATGTAGGCGAACGGCGTCACTCTGCCCGTGCGGCCGACGCTGACCCGGATGTCGAGCAGCGTCGTGGTGACCTCCTCGGGTGGGTACTTGTACGCGATCGCCCACCGCGGCGCGCGAGACGTCGTCCCCAGTCGACGATGAAGCGACATGTCGTCGATCTTGACGACCAGGCCGTCGATCTCGTGTTCGACGTCGTGTCGGTGCTGGTCCCAGTAGACGACCTTCTCGATGACGGCGTCGACGCCCTGCACTCGGGTCGTGTGGGTGGAAATGGGCAGACCCCAGGCGCGGAGAGCCTTGTAGGCGTGCCATTGCGACTCGGGCGTGAAACCCACCATGCGACCGAAGCCGTGGCAGATCATTCCCAGACGCCGCTTGGAGGTGACCGCCGGATTCTTCTGTCGCAGCGACCCTGCCGCCGAATTTCGTGGATTCGCGAACGGGGGCTTGCCCTCCGCCACCAGTGCGGCGTTGAGCGCCTGGAAGTCCTCCAGCCGGAAGAAGACCTCGCCGCGTACTTCCAACAGTTCCGGGACGGGGTACTGCTCGCTCCCGGTCAGGGTGTCCGGGATGTCGTCGATCGTGCGCGCGTTGAGCGTCACGTCCTCTCCGGTACGTCCGTCACCTCGGGTGGCGCCGCGCACGAGCGTGCCGTTCTCGTACACCAGATTCAATGCGACGCCGTCGATCTTGACCTCGCACAGATACTCCAGATCCGGCCCTGCTTCGGTCTCGACCCGTTTGGCCCAGGCTCGTAGCTCGTCGTGATCGAACACGTTGTCCAAGCTCAACATTCGTTCCAGGTGGTCCACGGCGGTGAATTCCGTGGCGAAGCCGCCCCCGACGAGTTGGGTCGGTGAATCCGCCGTGCGCAGATCCGGATGCGCCTCTTCCAGCTCGTTCAGCTCGCGCAGCAGGGCATCGAACTCGCCGTCGGACACGATCGGCGAATCTCGGACGTAGTAGCGAAACTGGTGCCCGCGAACTTCCTCGGCCAGCGTCTGCCATCGCTCGCGATCGGCAGAGGACGCAGCATCGAGTTCAACACCGACCGTCCCTGCGCTGTCGTCGGTTCCTGCGGGTGATTCGGTCGGCTCGGGCACGTATCGAAGATTATCCGACCCCACCGACAGTGCCCCATCGGCCGACACCGTGCGGCTAGCGACCCATGAGTCCCAGCAGCAATGTCGCGGCGACGATCGCCACCGCGCAGATTCCGGCGGTCAGAGCGAAGCCGGTCACGAAAGAGTCCGCGTAGATGCCGCCGAGCACGGACGCCATCACCGACAACAGCACTCCGGCGGGTAGTCCACGTCGCTGGGCATCCGATAGCCGATACATCGCACGATCATCGCAGAGGTCGCACCCGAGCACACCGGCGCATCGACGCATCGACGCATCGACGCACGTCGGTTCGAGGCCTCAGATCTCTTCGACGACCAAACTGTTTCCACCGGACTGTTTGGACCGGTACATCGCCGCATCCGCCGTACGGGCTGCTCTGCCGACGACGGACGTACCGACGTCCCACAGAGCCGAGTCCTCGCGCAGCAACGCCATTCCCACGCTGACGGTGACGGGGATGTCGTCGCGGCGGTCCCAGAGGACCCGAACGATGTCGAAGCCGAGATCGACCATCCCCCGCGCATCACCGACCATGGCGACGAGGAACTCTTCGCCACCGGTTCGAGCGAGCACTCCCCCCTGATGCCGGACCACGCGGCGCAGCCGATCTGCGACCCGCACGATCACTTCGTCGCCGCGGCTGTGCCCGAATCGGTCGTTGACGGCCTTGAACTTGTCGATGTCGACAACCAGGAAAGCCATGGACATGCCGCGCTTATCGGCCTCGTGCCACAGGTCCAGCAGTTCACTGTCGATGCCGCGCCGGTTGTACACCCCGGTCAGGGGATCGAGAACCGACCGCTTGGCGTCGTTGGACAGCGTCGTCCAGGCCACCTGAGCGAACACCGGTACTCCCACCGTCGCCAGGAGCAGAACCACCGTCGCCGTCACCACCGCGGGCCCGTCGATGTAGTCCACCTCGTCGCTCGTCACCGACAGGAAGGTGCGGATACCGAAACCGACGATGAACGTTGCGGTCCACACCAGATGCGCCACCAGCAGTCGCGGACTGAGGAAGTAGGTGCAGAACGCTCCTGTGACGGCGAACAACACCGTTCCGATCAGGGACGCGACAGGCGCGTACAGAATCAACACCGAGGTCGTGAGAATGTCCCCGAAGGCCAGGAACGCGACGAAGAACTTCTTTCCCGGGATCGGGCCGAGCACGCACCGGGCGGCGACGAACACCTGAGTGACCAGAACGAAGAGGACCCAGCCGATGGCCGTCGGTCCCTGCGGCCCGAGATCGCTGAACAGCATCAAGATCGAGGTGACGGCGTACATCAGCGTGGCGGTGCCGAACACCACGCGGATGATCCCGGTCAGCGGACGGGTCGATCTGTGATTGATGATCCACTCGAAATCGTGCGGCGCTCGGTACCAGTCGGAGGTGGCCGCGGCCAGTTTCGCCACGAGTCCTCGACGGTGCCTGCCGGAACGCCGGAGGGAGGCGACCTCGTCGAAGTCGCGACCACCTGATGCCATTTCCGAACTCCCGCGTGTTCAACAGACCCCCGACGGCCATGTGAATAGTGTCACACCTGTTCGGCGTCCTAACTGCAGTGGGTTCGATCGGCCCGAAGTCGACAGCGTTTCACTCCGAGCGGCTGTGTGATCTCACAACGAATCGGGGGAATCCGCGAACGCGGCAGCCACGTCGCGGGCGAGTCCTGTTGCGCGACGGGCCCACTCCGGTGTACTTCCGGACAATCCACATGCAGGCGTCACGGAGATATGGGAGGCGAGAATCGATCTGTCGAATCCGAGTCGGTCGATCAACGTGACGCCCGGCTCGGCCAGTTCGCGCCAATGCGGTGGCCGCTCCGGCGTTTCGGACGGAATCAACCCGAGCATCAGTGTCTTGCCGGATTGCAGCAGCTCGCCGACTCCGTCGAAATCGCTGCGGCGCAGCGCAGTCGCGTCGACGGCGACTGCGACCGCGCGCGAACGGCGAAGCAGATCGAACGGAACGTCGCCGGCACAACAGTGGACGGCAACGGGACGATCGATCGTCTCGATCAACGAATCGAGCAGGTCGAGAACATCCGGTTCCGGGACTGCCCGCACAGAATCGAGCCCGGTGATGCCCGTCAGGCTGCCGGCCAGAACGGCTGCGAGACTGGGTTCGTCGAGCTGAACGAGGACGTCGACTCCGAGCCGACGCGTCACTTCCGCGCAGTGCAGGCGCAGTCCCTCGCCGAGGGATTCGGCGAAATGCCGCAGCGCACCGCGATCGGTCAAGGCCCGATGCCCGTGCCGAAGTTCGACCTGCGCCGCCATCGTGAACGGACCGGCCGCCTGGACCTTGATGGTGCGGCCGCTGCCGCGAAGCCCCGACACCTCCCACAGTTCCTCGAGCACGTCGAGGTCCTCGGCCAGGAAATCGGTCGCCCGCCGGCCGGCGAGCATCGGGCGTGGCACGACGCGATAACCGGAGGTGCGCACGTCGAGCTCGACGTCGACCATGATGGCTCCGGTGCGTCCGATCATGTCCGCACCGAGGCCGCGAGCCGGAAGTTCGACGACGTGTGGGAGCTCGGTGAACTCCCCGACGACGACCGCAGCGGCCTCACGGATGTCGGTGCCCGGCCACGAACCGATGCCGGTCGCCAGTCCAGCGAAGACGCCCGGGGTCACTCGCGCTCGGATCGAGTACCCGAGATGGTCGAGCTGCCGATGACGATGTCGCCGTGAATGTCCTTGCGGTACAGCACCGCAGCCTGGCCCTTGGCCACACCGGTCAGTGGAGCCCGCAGTTGGATCTCCATGCCGTCACCCGCTGCCTCGGCGACCGCCTCGGTCAGTCCGCCGTGCGCACGGACCTGGACGACGCACTCGATGGGGCCGGTCGGGGCGGTACCTTCGGTCCATACCGCGCGATCTCCACTGATCGCCCAGACGTCGAGCTTCTGTGCCGAGCCGACCATGACGGTGCCACTGTCGGGTTCGATCGACGTCACGTAGCGGGGACGGCCGTCCGCGGCCGGGCCTTCCACGCCGAGGCCCTTGCGTTGCCCGATGGTGAACCCGTGCACGCCTTCGTGATCGGCCAGTTCGGCTCCGGTCTCGGAGTCGACGACCTTGCCCGGGCGTACGCCGATCCGCGCGCCGAGGAATGCGCGAGTGTCGCCCGACGGGATGAAGCAGATGTCGTGACTGTCCGGCTTGTCGGCGACGGCCAACCCACGCTCGGCAGCCTCCTCGCGAATCTCGGACTTCGGGGTGTCCCCGATGGGGAACATCGCACGCGAGAGCTGGGCCCGGTTCAGCACGGCCAACACGTACGACTGATCCTTGTCCGCGTCCACGGCACGTCGCAGCACTCCGTCGTGCAGTTGCGCGTAGTGCCCGGTCGCCACGGCATCGAAGCCCAGTGCGAGAGCGCGGTCGGCCAGAGCGGAGAACTTGATCTTCTCGTTGCAGCGCAGGCACGGATTCGGGGTCTCACCTGCGGCATAGGACGCGACGAAATCGTCGATGACGTCCTCTTTGAAGCGATCCGCGAAATCCCATACGTAGAAAGGGATTCCGAGTACGTCGGCAGCTCGACGAGCGTCACCGGCGTCTTCCTTGGAGCAGCAACCACGCGAACCGGTGCGCAGAGCGCCGGGAGCGGTCGACAGAGCCAGGTGCACACCGACGACGTCGTGGCCCTCGTCCACGGCACGGGCCGCGGCAACGGCCGAGTCGACTCCCCCGCTCATAGCAGCCAGAACACGCATCAGCGATTTCCTCCTCGAGCTCCGACGCCGGCCAATCCGGCGGCACGAGCGCGTTCGACGACCTGCGGCAGAGCCGCAAGCACAGTGGTGACGTCCGATTCGGACGAGCCGGTCCCCAACGAGAACCGCAGTGATCCGCGGGCGACGGCCGGATCGCACCCGAGCGCGATCAGAACATGACTGGCGCTGGCCACGCCGGCAGTGCACGCCGAGCCCGTCGAGCATTCTATGCCTGCCGCATCGAGCAACATCAACAGCGAATCACCCTCGCACCCGGGAAAGGTGAAGTGCACGTTCCCGACCAGCCGATCGTCGCCTTCCGGCCCGTTGAGGACGGCGTCGGGAACGGCGTCTCTGATCCCGACGATCAACCGGTCGCGCAGCGCTCTCAGTTCGGCGCGGTGCCGCGCCGAGTTCTCGACGGTCGTACGCAGCGCAGCCGCCATGGCCACGACGCCCGCAGTGTCCGGAGTGCCCGATCGAACGTCTCGCTCGTGCCCCCCGCCGTGGAAGAGCGGAACGCACGGGACCTGGCGGCCGAGCAGAAGTGCACCGACCCCCTGCGGTCCACCGAACTTGTGTGCCGCGATGCTGAGCGCGGACAGACCGCTCTCGGCAAAGCCGACGGGCAGATGCGGCACCGCCTGGACCGCATCACTGTGCATCGGAACTCCGTATTCGGCGGCCACGGCCGCGAGCTCGGCGACCGGCATGACGGTTCCGATCTCGTTGTTGGCCCACATCACGGTCACGAGCGCAGTCTCGTCGGCATGCAGGGCCAGCTCGGCGCGCAGCGCGTCCGGAGTGACTCGCCCCTCTGTATCGACCGGGAGCCAGGTGACGCTCGCACCTTCGTGTGCGACGAGCCACTCCACCGCGTCGAGCACCGCGTGATGCTCCACCGAACTGGCGATGATCCTGGTCAGTGCGGGGTCCGAATCGCGCCGGGCCGCGAAGATGCCCTTGACGGCGAGGTTGTCGCTCTCGGTACCACCGGAGGTGAAGATCACCTCGGACGGGCGCGCGCCGAGGTCCGCAGCGATCGACTCGCGCGATTCCTCCACTCGCCGCCGAGCGGACCGACCGGAGGTGTGCAGCGAGGACGCGTTGCCCACCGTGGCGAACACAGCGGTCATCGCCTCGATCGCGCTCGGCAGCATCGGGGTCGTCGCTGCGTGATCGAGGTACACCGGTGGCCGCGGCGGGACGGGAGCAGTCGTACTGCGCACTGAAGGCATAACAGGCTAGACGATACCCGCTGCCGTGACCGCGGACCTACCTGCGCGAGGCGGGTCCGCGGTCACGGTGATCGATGCTCGTTCAGGCCGCCGCAACCGTCGGCGGCATCGGCCTGCGTTCGGACTCGGCCATCACCTCGTGCACGGTGGGGTCGAAGACGTCCTTCCCGTATCGTTCCGAAAGCTTCACTCCGTCGCGTCGAATCGCCACCTCGCATCGTCGAGCGAGGTCGCGTCGATCGCCACCGGGTGCCTCCGGGGCGGTGAACTCCACCTCGGCACGCAGGCCTCGCAATCGGAAGATCCGGCCGATGGATGCGCCGATCGTCTCGTCCCCCACGAAGCACGTAGCGGTGGTCTGTTCGCCGGTCCGGTCGAGGTAGCGCAGTCGAATCGGCTGTACCCAGGTCTCCGAATCGATCGCGGCCTGGAGCAGCGCAGGCCGAAGCGAGCCGTACGCGCGACCACACCAGGTGGTGGCTTCGGGGAAGACGACGACCGATCCGCCTGCGCGGACGCGATCGGCCACCTGATCGACGACGCCGGGGAGCTGATGCAGTCGAGCTCGATCGATCGGAAGTACCTTCATGGCCCGCGCGAGGCGGCCGAGCACCGGCCAGTCGATGAGGTCGGCACGCGCGACGAAGGTCGACGGCTGTACTGCAGTGAGTACCACGACGTCGGTCCAGGAGATGTGACCGGCGACGTGCAGTGCGCCTGCAGCGGTTCGGGAGCGTTCCCGCTCCGAGCGGGCGTCGAGCACGGTCAGGTCGATTCCGATGGCGAACAGCAGGGTCCGAGCGCCGATCCGCGTCAGCGAACGGCGAACCCGCGGGAACGGGACCCCGAGGACGACCAGCACCGGCAGCAACCCGAACGCGGCCAGCGCCAGTACGACTCGCAGCACGAGGACGATTCGTCCCACCGTCGGTGGGTTCTTCGGCAGACAGCCGTCACTGCACGGCGACGACGGCATCCACGCGTGCGCGTGCTCGATCGGTCGAGTCACCGGACACCCGACTCGAACGTCGTTGCTGCCGAGCGCAAGCGGTCGAGATAGCGAGTGTTGGCCTCGTGCAGGCCGAGCACCGCGACGAAGTCCGCGACACCGAATTCGGGATCGTGGGCGGGCTCACCACAGATGGAGGCACCGAGCCGAAGGTAGCCGTTCATCAACGGCGGCATCGACGTTCGCGCCGCGGGTTCGATGTCGATCAGGTCCACCCCGTCGACGACGACCGGAGAGTACGGCCTGACCCGACGGTCGAGCGGCGTGGCGTGCTTGCTCAACAGGCGGTCTCGAACACTGCGAACGTTGGCCCCGATGGGGTCCCCCGGTGCCGACTGCATGGGCACCGACACGCAGCCCATCACCCACTCGTATCCCGTCACATCGAGGTAGTGCAGGATTCCTGCCCACATGAGCCCAAGGACGGATCCGGACCGATGATCGGGATGAACTGCAGCCCTTCCCATTTCGACGATATTCATGCCGACGGGATCGAGTGCGGATATATCGAATTCGGTTGCCGTGTAATACCCACCGGCAGAGACGGCGGCCTGCGGCGGCAACATGCGGTAGCAGCCGACGAACGTGTCGGTCCACTGGTCACGAACGAGCAGGTGATCACAGAATTCGTCGAACCGATCGGCGTCGAGGCCGTCGGTATCGGTGGGAACGGAAAATCCCGGCTCGGAAGCGAACACCTCGTAGCGCAGACGCTGCGCGGCGAGTCGGTGCTCCGGGTCGGTGGACAACACCAGCGAGTAGCGGTCGGTGGCCGGGACGATCGATGCAGTCGAGCTCATGACGGAAGTGGTCATGAGGTGTGTCTAACGAGCGGGGAAGGCCACCGGGCATCGTCGGGGAAACGTGTCGGAAGAGTTTGCGTGAACAAGGTTGCGCCGAACGACACGACAGGCCCTCACCGCGCGGGCGGTGAGGGCCTGTCGGGGAACAGCGCTCGGAGCTATCCCTTGTGCTTCTTGACTGCCTCGGTCAGCTGCGGTGCGACGTTGAAGAGGTCACCGACGATGCCGTAGTCGGCGATCTCGAAGATGGGCGCTTCCTCGTCCTTGTTGACAGCGACGATCGTCTTCGAGGTCTGCATGCCTGCACGGTGCTGGATGGCTCCGGAGATACCCAGTGCGACGTACAGCTGCGGGGAGACGGTCTTACCCGTCTGACCCACCTGGAACTGGCCCGGGTAGTAGCCGGAGTCGACAGCGGCGCGCGAAGCACCGACTGCGGCACCGAGCGAGTCGGCCAGCTCCTCGACGACGGAGAACTTGTCGGCACTGCCGACACCGCGTCCACCGGACACGACGACCGACGCCTCGGTGAGCTCCGGACGGTCGCCGCCGACGATCGGGTCACGCGAGGTGACCTTGACGGCCCCCTCTTCCTGCGCGGGGACCTCGACGGTTTCGCGGGTGCCCGCTCCGGCCTTCGGCTCGGCCTCGACTGCACCGGGGCGCAGCGAGATGACCGGAACGTCGCCGTTGGCCTTGGCCTCGACGGTGAACGCGCCACCGAAGATGGAGTAGACGGCACTGCCGTCGCCGTTCAGTGCGACGACGTCGTTGTGGTAGCCCGAGCCGAGGCGTGCTGCGAGTCGACCCGCAACTTCCTTGCCCTCGATCGTGGCTGCGGTGATGATCGCCGCAGGCGAGACCGACTCCGCAAGAGCCGACAGCACGTCGACCTTCGGGGTGACCAGGAATCCGTCGACCGCGTCGGATTCGGCGGCGTAGATCTTCTCGGCACCGGCTTCGGTCAGCGCGTCGGCGACCTTGTCGGTGGTGCCGACCGGGCCGGTGACGACCGCGGACGGCTCACCCAGCGCACGAGCGGCGGTGATCAGCTCGGTGCTGACCTTCTTCAGTGTTCCCTCGACGTGCTCCACGAGCACGAGTACTTCTGCCATGACTTGCTCCTCGTTTGTCTTCGATTGCTCGGTGGGGCGGGATCAGATGATCTTCTGGCCGACGAGGTAGGTGGCGATCTTCTCGCCGCCGTCGCCCTCGTCGGTGAGCCGCTCGCCTGCAGTCTTGGGAGGCTTGGGGGTGGACGACGTGACGGTCGTTCCCGCGTTGTCGACGCCGACGATGCCGTCCTCGACACCGATGTCGGCCAGCGTGATGGTCTGCACCGTCTTCTTCTTGGCGGCCATGATGCCCTTGAACGACGGGAAGCGCGGTTCGTTGATCTTCTCGGTGACGCTCACGATGGCGGGCAACGCGGCTTCGAGGCCGAAGATGCCTTCGTCGGTCTCCCGCTCGCCGGTGACCTTGCCGTCCGCGACGGTGAGCTTGCGCAGCTGCGTCAGGGCCGGGATCTGCAGGTATTCGGCGATGATCGCCGGAACGGCACCGGTGCGGCCGTCGGTGGCCTCGTTGCCTGCGATGATGAGATCGGCCGGCTCGTCGTTCTCGAATGCGACGTTGCCGAGCGCTGCGGCCAGCGCGTACCCGGTCTGGATCGCGTCGGAGCCGTGCAGGGTCGGGTCGTTGAGGTGCACTGCGCTGTCTGCACCCATCGACAGGGCCTTGCGGATGGCATCGGTGGCGCGATCGGGGCCTGCGGACAGAACCTTGACCTCACCGCCCTGGGCTTCCTTGATGAGCAGTGCCTCTTCGACGGCCCGCTCGTTGATCTCGTCGAGGACGGCGTCGGCAGCCTCGCGATCGAGGGTGTAGTCACCGTCGGTGAGCTTGCGCTCGGACCACGTGTCTGGAACCTGCTTGATCAAAACAACGATGTTCGTCATGGGTCTGCGTCGACCTCCTGGTCATGTTCTGCTGATCGTGAGTGTTCTAACGGTTCGTGCAGTTCTACGGTCTGGGACGAGGTTACCTCACCGTAGTTACCCGTGGGTAACATACCTCCCTGCCTGTCCGACCATACATCTGTACCCCGACTGTTATGGAGACCACGTTGGCTTACCTCCCCCGCGTCTCCACTAACCTTTCGTCGGTGAACGATTCATCGGCTCAGGCACCGGCACCGGCACCACTGCCCCTCACCGGGGAGCGCACCGTGCCCGGCATCGCCGAGGAGAACTACTGGTTCCGCCGCCACGAGGTGGTCTACCGCGCACTCGTCGAGCACTGCCGCGACCGAACGGTTCTGGAAGCGGGATCGGGAGAAGGCTACGGAGCCAACATGATTGCCGATGTCGCGACGACAGTCCTCGGTCTCGACTACGACAGGTCGGCCGCCGCGCACGTGCACGCTCGCTACCCGAGGGTGACGATGCTGCGCGGCAACCTCGACCGCCTCCCGGTCGCCGATTCCTCGATCGACGTCGTCGTCAATTTCCAGGTGATCGAGCACCTCTGGGATCAGGGTGCGTTCCTCGCCGAGGTGCACCGGGTGCTCGCGCCCGGCGGCATTCTGTTGATCAGCACGCCCAACCGCATCACGTTCTCGCCCGGACGCGACACCCCGCTCAACCCGTTCCACACCCGCGAACTCGACGCGGCCGAACTCACCGAGCTTCTCGTGGACGCTCGACTCGAGGTCGACGAACTCACCGGAGTCCGGCACGGACGCACGCTGGCCGCACTCGACGCCAAGCACGGCGGTTCGTTCATCGACGCACAGATCGAACGGGCCCTGGCCGGTGAGCCCTGGCCGGCCGAACTCACCGAGGACGTCGCGGCCATCTCCATCGAGGACTTCGACATCGCCGCCGACCGCATCGACGACAGCCTCGATCTGGTCGCCGTCGCCCGCAAGAGTTCGAGCGCGGTGATCGGGTGACATCCGGTGCCACCGTGCCGGGCATGTTCTCCCTCGTGCTGCACTCCCACCTGCCGTGGCTGGCCAATCACGGGCGCTGGCCCGTCGGCGAGGAATGGCTGTACCAGTCCTGGGCGGACTGCTATCTACCGATCACCGAGGCGCTCGAGCGGCTGGCCGAGGACGGCCACGGCAACGTGCTCTCGCTGGGGATCACCCCGGTACTGGCCGCTCAACTCGACGATCCACACTGCCTGTCCGGAATGCACCACTGGCTCGGGAACTGGCAGCTCAGAGCCCACGAGGCGACAGACCAAGACCTGTCCGTTCGGGAACACCGAGGTTCTGCCGCCGCGCTCGATCGATTCGAGACCCGGTGGCGGCACGGCGGGTCCGCAGTCCTTCGACCGCTGATCGACACCGGAACCGTCGAACTGCTGGGTGGACCCTTGGCGCACCCGTTCCAGCCGCTGCTCGATCCCCGACTCCGCGCCTTCTCGCTCCGAGAAGGACTGCTCGACGCCCACACCCGTTGGGGCACAACGCCCCGAGGGATCTGGGCACCCGAATGCGGATTCACCCCGGGCATGGAAACCGAGTACGCCGCGGCCGGGGTCTCGCACTTCATGGTCGACGGTCCGGCAATGCGCGGAGACACCTCCCTCGGCAGGCCGGTGTGGGACTCCGACGTCGTCGCGTTCGGACGCGATCTCCCGGTCAGCTACCGCGTGTGGTCACCGAAGTCCGGCTATCCCGGCCACGGTTCCTATCGGGATTTCCACACCTACGATCACGCCACCGGTCTCAAACCGGCCCGGGTCACCGGCCGCTCGGTCGCGTCGAACGACAAGGCTCCCTACGACCCCGAACGGGCCGCGGCGACAGTGGACCGTCACGTCGCCGACTTCGTCGATGTGGTGCGCAGGCGCCTGATCTCCGAATCCGAGCGGATCGGACGCGACGCCCTGGTCGTCGCAGCATTCGACACCGAGCTGTTCGGGCACTGGTGGCACGAGGGCCCACAGTGGCTCGGCAAGGTCATGCGCGCGCTTCCCGCCGCAGGCATCACCGTCGGCACGCTGAACGACGCCCGCGAGCAGGGTTACGTCGGGGCGCCGCTCGAACTGCAGGATTCGTCGTGGGGATCGGGCAAGGACTGGCGCGTGTGGGCGGGCGACGACGTCGCCGATCTGGTCGCGCTCAATTCCGAGGTGTCCCGGGCCGCTCTCGACGCCGTCGATACCGCCCGAGACGCTCGGCGTCGCGCCGGTGGACCCGAACTACGCAATCGCGTCAACGATCAGATACTGCGTGAGACACTGATGGCCGTGGCCAGCGACTGGGCATTCATGGTCAGCAAGGATTCCGCCGCAGGCTACGCGCGGGAACGGGCGCACGTCCATGCACATGCGCTGCGCGAGATCGCTGCCGCGGCCGCAGCTGGATCACCTGTCCGTGCAGACGAGTTGGCTCGGCAATGGAACCGCGCGGACGGACTGTTTCCTGCGTTGGATGCGCGCCGGCTGCCCGGTGCACACGGTGGCCGCGAGCGAGAAGGTGCAGGGGGGCGTCGATGAAAATCCTGATGGTGTCGTGGGAGTACCCACCCGTTGTGGTCGGCGGACTCGGTCGGCACGTGCACCACCTGGCAACCGAGTTGGTTCGATGCGGGCACGAGGTCGTGGTTCTGTCGCGTCGCCCCACCGGAACCGACGCCGCCACCCACCCGACGTCTCACCACATCGAGGACGGGGTGCTCGTCGTCGCCGTCGCCGAGGACCCGGCCCACTTCGTCTTCGGGGAGGACATGCTCGCATGGACCCTCGCGATGGGGCACGCGATGGTGCGTGCGGGCGTCGCGCTGGGAAAGCCCGGTCTGGGTGACGGTTGGCAGCCCGACGTCGTTCATGCCCACGACTGGCTCGTCGCACACCCGGCGATCGCACTCGCCGAGTTCTACGACGTACCGCTCGTCTCGACCATCCACGCCACCGAGGCCGGACGCCACAGCGGGTGGATATCCGGGCGCGTCAACCGCCAGGTGCACTCCGTCGAGTGGTGGCTCGCCAACGATTCCGATGCGGTGATCGCCTGCTCGACATCGATGAAGGACGAGGTCACCACCCTGTTCGGAGTATCGGAGTCGTCGGTGAAGGTGATTCGCAACGGAATCGACCGCTCCACCTGGCACTTTCGGCGACGAGAGCCTCGATCCGAGCCGGCCAAGTTGCTCTACGTCGGCCGCCTCGAGTACGAGAAGGGCATCCAGGATGCCATCGCAGCTCTGCCCCGCATCCGACGGAGCCACCCGGGTACCACCCTGCACATCGCCGGCGAAGGAACACAGTTCGCCTGGTTGGCCGGGCTGGCGCGCACGCACCGGGTTGCCCGCGCTGTGTCGTTTCTGGGCAATCTCGACCACACCGAACTCCTCGGCTGGCTGCACGGAGCCGACGCCATCGTCCTGCCCAGTCGGTACGAACCTTTCGGCATCATCGCGCTCGAGGCCGCGGCCGCGGGCACCCCGCTGGTCGCGTCCACGGCAGGCGGTCTGGGTGAAGCGATCGTCGACGGCGTGACCGGCCTGTCCTTCGAGCCCGGCGACGTCGGCGGGCTGGCCGCTGCAGTGCGGCGCGTTCTCGACAATGCGGACGCCGCACAGGAGAGGGCCGTGGCCGCCCGCGAACGCCTCACCGTCGACTTCGACTGGAAGCACGTCGCCGAGACGACCGCCCAGGTCTATCTGGAAGCCAAACGCAAAGTTCGGCATCCGTTGGCCCGACCGCACATCGTCGAGCGCGCTCTGCCCGGCCGTACCTGAGAACAGCAGGGTCAGTTCTCTCGCGCCGCCTCGGCCTGTCCGAGCGCCTTCTTGCGAGCGATATCCTCCAGCGCGGCAATGTATTTCGCGCGTTCGGCGGCACCGGCTTCCCAGGCGACCTTGCGATTGCGGACGACCTTGGCCGGGGCACCGACCGCGATGCTGTAATCCGGGATCTCACCCTTGACCACGGCATGGGCTCCGAGCACGCAGCCCCGACCGATCCGGGTCTCGCGCAGAATCGTCACCTTGGCCGCGATCCACGTGTCCGGCCCGATTCTCACCGGTCCCTTGACGATTCCCTGATCCTTGATCGGCATGTTCACATCGTCCATCCGATGATCGAAATCGCAGATGTAGCACCAGTCGGCCACCAACGTCGACGCGCCGATCTCGATGTCGAGATAGGTGTTGACGACGTTGTCCTTGCCGAAGACCACCTTGTCGCCGATCCGCAGCGAACCCTCGTGGCAGCGAATGGCATTGCCGTCGCCGATGTGCACCCAGCGCCCGATCTCGAGGCGCGAGAGCTCGGGAGTGGAGTGGATCTCGACGTTCTTGCCGAGAAACACCATGCCCTTGAGGATCACGTGCGGATTGGCCAGCTTGAACTTCGCGAGGCGGTAGTAGCGCACCAGGTACCACGGCGTGTACGCCTTGTTGGCGAGCACCCAGTCGAGGGACGCACGCGTGAGAAACCGCGCCTGGTCGGTGTCGCGTCGTCTCGACCCGCGCCAGCGTGTCCGCAGCGGCGCGTTCCACATACTCGTCATGGTGGTTCAGCCTAGTTTCTCGTTCGCCCGCTCTCTGCCGCCACCCTCACGCGGGCTAGGGTTGTCTGTCGACCGTTGCTCGTCGGCGGAACGAACACAGACGCCCCGGCACCGTGTCGGGCACGGACTCGAGTCATGGGGAGCGATCGATGCGCGGCGTCAGGGCCAACGGTAGGACCGGCAGAAAGGTCACCGCTTTCGCAGCAGCGCTGGCGCTGGTGACCGTGAGCGGCTGTGGTACCGACACCTCGGCGATAGAGCCGCTCTCTCCCGATTCGTGGCCTGCAGCGCACGCGAATTCCCACAACAGCGCCGCCACCGGGGTGTCGGTGTCGACCCCACTGTCCCTGGACTGGACGCGCCCCACCGGCGGCACGGTGACCTCCCCGGTGTCCATCGGATCGACCGGTCAGATGTTCGTCACTGCCGCCACCGAATCCGGTTGCAACCTCTTCTCGTTCGAGATCGACTCCGCCCGTAAGCGCTGGTGCAATCGCGTCGGACCGTCCGTCGTCACTGCAACGCCGACGGTCGATTCGGCGATCAACGTCTACATCGGCGACGACGGCGGCATGAACTCGTACAACGACCACGGCCAACTACGTTGGCGCACACCGGTGTACGGAGTGCCCAAGTCCGCGCAGTTCCTCGGGGACGGCAGCGTGCTCTCGATCACCCAGTTGGGGCAGGTCAGCGTTCTGGATTCGCAGAACGGGCAACTTCGAGTACCGATTCTCGATCTCGTTCCGACACCGAACTTCCTGACCGACCCGAATTCGGATTTTCTGCCGGTCGATACCGGACTCGACCGGTGCAGCTCGGGCGGATCCGAGTGCCCGGTACCCGCCGCACCCGCCGTCGACGCCGCGACCGGGTCGATCTACCTGACCCTGTGGCGTCCGGGTTCGATTGCACCGCAACTCGTTTCACTGCAGTACGAACGCGATGGCACGCCAGGGCTCGTCGAGCGTTGGTCCTCGGACCTGCTGCCCGCCGGAGTCGCGTCCAGTCCGGTGCTGTCTCAGGACGGATCGACGGTCTACCTGGCCGATGTCGACGGCAGGCTGACCGCGTTCGACACCACCGACGGGCGACAGAAGTGGACCGAGGGTACCGGCCTCGGCATCGGTGCCGCTCCGTCGATCGCCTCGGACGGCACGATCGTGCCGTCGGGCGGCGACGGCACTCTCGTCGGCTTGCGCGACAACGGAGATTCGGCCGAGCGAGTCTGGGTCCGCGACGACGTTCAACAGGCAGGCACGGCAGCTCAATCCGCCGACGGACGCGGCCACACCGTCGTGCGTGAGGACGACGGACTGGCGCTGCTCACGTTCGACGCGGCCACCGGTGAGACGGTGGATGTGCAGCCCGTTCCCGACGTCGTCGGCACCACCGTCGGAACGTCGATCGGCCCGGACGGCCAGGTCGTCACCGCGAGCTACCTCGGCGAGATCTTCACCTACACGGGCTGACCGACAGCCCCTGGCGCGCAGACGAACGCCACCGCGGACCGATCGACTCGGGCGATCACCACCGACAGTGCCACGGATCCCCGAAGTTTGAGCTTGGGCCGCAGCAGCGCCGGATCCACGTCGACTCCGCGGACCAGAATTTCCACCGAGCCGCAGTCCATCCGATTCAGTTGTTGCCGAAGCACCTTCTCCGAGAACTTGGCCTGCTCCAGAATCCGAAACCCGCGCACCCCGGCCGGGACCGTGTCGCCGGTCAGATACGCGATTCTCGGATCGAGTTGCCACAGACCGAATCTGGCACCGTAGTGCCGAACCAAACCGGCCCTGACCACCGCGCCGTCGGGATCGACGATGTAGCTGCCTGGGGGCCGAACCGGAATGTCGTCGGATTCCGAATCGGTGATCTCGAACACACCGCCGTCGGACCGAAGGACTGCAGCACGACGCCGAACACCGTTCTCGCTCAACCCTTCCGACCAGAGGCACGCTTCTCGCACTCCCCCGTCCAGCGAGACCACCTCGACCTCACCCGCCCAGTCGACAGAGTCGAAATCCAGGCCGGGCGCACATTTGACGGCCAGGTCTCGGCCTCGATAGGCGTCGAGCAGGTCCGGTAGCGGTGGTTGCAACGCCGCCGGGTCGTGGCGTCGCCGCCCACCTGCTCGGCGGCCGGGATCGGCGACGACGACGGTGTCACGCGTTGTCGGGGTCAGCGCGTCGGCGCGCAGTACGGTGGCGTCCGGAACGTTGTGTGCGGCCATCCGAAGCCGAATCGGGTCCAGATCGCTGCCCACCGCCAACTCCGCGGTGCCGATCAGGACCGACAGTTCGCTGCCGATCGAACACGTGACATCGTGCACCCGTCGTCCGGCGAGTCGAGCGGCCCGCCTGCGTGCGACGAGCGTCGGCGTTGCCTGCTGCACCGCCTCGTCGGTGACCCACCATCGGTCGGAGTCGAGTAGTTTCACCCGCGCCTTGCGGCGGACGGTCACGGTTTCGATCAGGGCACCCGCGTGGGCGGGGAATCGCTCCCGGATCGAGGAGATGTCTCGCACCGCTGTTCTCGTACCGAATTCGAGGCCGTCCGCAGCGTCGAGTGCCTCCATGCCGACCTCGCTGTGCATGAAGTCGAGGTCGGCATCGGTGAAGTCATATCCCACGGCAGGCCCCGCCGTCGACCCCTGCGGCGTGACTGCCTGTCAATCGCGAGGTGCAGGCTTGGTGCCGGTGATCATCACGTTGTAGAACAGCCCGCGCGGCACCACGTGTTGCAGCACGTTCTCGTCGACCCAGCTCAGTGTCTTCCAACCACCGAAGGCGAACTTGGCCCAGTTCCACCCCAGCTTGCCCGCTGGCACTGCGGCCTCGAAGGTCCGCACCGGCCAGCCGAGGAGAGCGGCGGCGAACTCCTCGGTGTTGGCCTGCACGGACTCCGCACCGGCCGAGAGCGCGATGTGCTCGAGATCGGTCGGATCGAACGTGTGCAGGTCGACGACGGCTTCGAGTGCCGCTGCTCGCGAGGACTCGTCGAGCTCTTCCTGTGGCTTGCGCCAGCTCGCCAGGAACGGGAGCTTGGTTGCGCGGGTGGTCGCCTCCCACGTGATGCGTCCGAGCCAGCGTGCGTAGAAGTTGCCGACGGTGGTGGGTTCGCCCGCGAAGACGAAGCGACCGCCCGGCTTGAGCACCCTCAACACCTCACGCAGGGACTGTTCGACGTCCGGGATGTGGTGGAGGACGGCGTGCCCGACGACGAGATCGAACGTGTTGTCGTCGTACGGAATCGTCTCCGCGTCGGCGACGCGGCCGTCGACGTCCAGGCCGAGGTGCTCGGCGTTGCGAAGTGCGACCTTGACCATGCCGGGCGAGAGGTCGGTGACCGAGCCCTTCTCTGCTATCCCGGCCTGCATCAGGTTGAGCAGGAAGAATCCGGTACCGCAACCCAGTTCGAGCGCGCGGCCATACGGTACGTCGGACTGTGCGGAGGCGTCACCGGAAACGGCCTGATCGAACCTGCCGCGTGCGTAGTCGATGCATCGCTCGTCGTAGGAAATCGACCACTTGTCGTCGTAGGTCTCGGCTTCCCAATCGTGGTACAGCACCTGCGCCAGTTTGGTGTCCGAGCGTGCAGCCTCGACCTGCTCGGCAGTGGCGTGCGGATTCGGGGCGGGATCGACCTGGCGGTCATCGGACTCGGCCGAGGCCAGGGACGTCGAGTTCGAGAGCGAGCGATCGACACCGTCGTGGGGGCTTGCAGTCATCAGGCGAGCCTACTATCCGGTAGCTGTGGAACAACTCTTCTCCGGTCGGGCCGGTGCTTCACCGCCCGGTGAAGGTCGCTTTTCCAGGGCCGTCGGCCACGAACGACGTCATGCCGACGGTGCGATCCTCGGTGGCGAACAGGGCCGCGAACTGCTGGGCCTCGATTCGCAGACCGGTGGTGAGATCGACGTCGAGCCCCTGGTCGATCGACGCTTTGGCCGCTGCGAGCGCTCGCGATGCACCCGTGGTGAACTGCATGGCCCAGGTGCGGGCGGCGTTGTACACCTCGTCCGGTGCCACCACCTCGTCCACCAAGCCGATGCGCAGCGCTTCCTCGGCACCGACGAAGCGGCCGGTGAAGACCATGTCCTTGGCACGGCTCGGGCCGATCAACCGGGCCAGCCGTTGGGTGCCGCCGCCGCCGGGGATGACGCCGAGCAGCACCTCGGGGACACCGAATTTCGCGTTGTCGCCCGCGATCCGACGATCTGCTCCCAGCGCGACCTCGAGCCCACCACCGAGTGCGTATCCGGTCACCGCGGCAACGACGGGCTTGGGAACGGTGCTCAGCGAGCCGAGAGCGGACTGCAGATCCTCGGCGATGGCAGCCATCTCGGCCGCGGACAACGACACCATCTCCTTGATGTCGGCACCGGCCGCGAACACCTTCTCGCCGCCGTAGACGACGACGGCCTTGACCTCGGAATTCACGGTGGCCTCACGCGCCGCCGCGCGAATCTCCTCCTGCATCTGCCGGTTCAATGCGTTCATCGGTGGGCGATCCAGGCGGATGGTGCCGATACCGTCCGATACCTCGAGATTCACGAACTCAGCCATGGGCCGAAAGGCTACCGGCCCTCGTCCCGGCGATCGGACCAGGGATGTCGCGTTCCGGCGTAGTAGTCCTCGTCGCCGTCGAAGAGCACTCGTACGGTGCCGTCGTCTCGGGTCAGTACCGGCAGGACCGGGGTTACCTGGCGTTCGTGCGCAACGACCTCCGCGACCGTGTCGAACCGGGACAGCGCATCCAACTGGCTCCAGGTCGGCGGAAGCAGGATGGTGTTTCCGGAGCGCCAATCCGCCAGTGCATCACCGGTCGAGCGCCAGCTGACCGATGCCGCCTCGCTGGTTTCGCCGTCCGCATTCTGGCCCTCGGGCAGCACGGCGACGAAGAATCGGGTGTCGTACCGTCGCGCTTCACCGACCGGAGTGATCCAGTGCGACCAGGGCCGGAGGAGATCCGCTCGCAGGACGAGGTCGTGGGCGGTGAGAAATTCGGCGAACGAGATCTCGCGGCGCTCGAGCCGACCGCGCTCCGCAGCGAACGGAGCGGTATCGGCGACGATCGACTCCGGCGTCGAGCCGGCCAACAGCACCCCGCACTCCTCGAACGTCTCACGCGCTGCAGCACACACCAGGGCCTGCGCCCTGCCCTCGTCGGTTGCGAAGCGCTCGGCCCACCACGACGGCGGCGGACCTGCCCAGCGGACGTCCGCTGCCGCGTCCGCAGGGTCGACGCCGCCACCGGGAAACACCGTCATCCCTCCCGCGAACGCCATGCCGCCGACGCGTTCGAGCAGGAACACCTCGATGCCCGGCCGTGACAGACCGTCACGAATCAAGATGACGGTCGAGGCATCCCGCGCCTGCACGTGATCGGCAGCACCAGTCGAACTCATGAAAGGCAACGTACCGCTGCGCTGCGCAACGCCGTCGCTCGGTCCGCGCTATCGGCGGTGCGTGCTATCGACGGTGCGCGCCGGCAGCGCGGGTTCGCCGCGCGAAGAACCGACCGTCGACGCGATCGAGCGTGATCGACTGGCTGAACGCCTCGGTCAGGTTCTCTGCGGTGATGACGTCGTCGACCAGTCCCTGTGCCACCACCCCGCCTTCCTTGAGCAACAACGCGTGACTGAATCCCGGCGGAATCTCTTCCACGTGGTGGGTGATCAGCACGGTGGCGGGGGCGTCGGGATCGGCTGCGAGGTCGGTCAGGCGTGCCACCAGTTCCTCGCGTCCGCCGAGGTCGAGGCCCGCCGCCGGCTCGTCCAGCAAGAGCAGTTCGGGATCGGTCATCAGGGCACGGGCGATGAGAACACGCTTTCGTTCGCCTTCGGACAGCGTGCCGTAGGTGCGGGTGGCGAGATGTTCGGCACCGAGGCTCTCGAGCATCTCGACTGCGCGCTCGGTGTCGACCGCGTCGTATTTCTCTCGCCAACGCCCCAGTACTGAGTAGCCCGCGGACACGACCAGATCGGACACGAGTTCGTCGGCCGGAATGCGCTGCGCCAGCGAGGAGGAGGACAAGCCGATCCGCGGTCGGAGTTCGGAGACGTCCACCTTGCCCATGACCTCTCCGAGAACGTGGGCGACACCGGACGTGGGATGGATCTCGGCGGCAGCGATACGCAGCAGGGACGTCTTTCCGGCACCGTTGGGGCCGAGCACGACCCACCGTTCGTCCAGTTCCACCTTCCAGGTGACGGGTCCCACCAGGGTCGCACCGCCCCGGCGGACGACTACGTCGGTGAAATCTACGAGCAGGTCGGGATCCGGTTCAGACACGACGCCTATCTTCTCGCACATCGACCGCGCATTCACGGCAGGATGTGCACGCGTGTCGCTCAATGACGATCTACCCAGCACTTCCCGCCGGACCTCGGACCGGGAATCCGGCGCGAACCCACCCGGATCACCGTTCCCGCTGGGTGCCACTGCACTGTCGACTGGCACTCAATTTGCAGTCCATGCGCCCGAGGCCGATGGAGTCGAGGTGTGTCTGGTCGATCCGGACGGCGGTGAACGACGGGTGGAACTGACCACCCGCACGTTCGGAGTTCGACATGCCTTCGTGCCGGGAGTTCGGCCCGGTGACCGATACGGGTTCCGCGCCCACGGGAGGTGGGATCCGCACTCCGGACGACGGTTCAACGGCGCGAAGATTCTGCTCGATCCCGCAGCACGCCAGGTGTCCGGAACCTTCGGAGACCCATCGGCACTGCTCGCCTACGAGGACGATCCGTTCGGGGCACCCAGTTCTCGAGACTCGCTCGGACACCTCCCGCTCGGCGTCGTCCGCGCGGCCGCAGATCGCGTCGGCCGTCCCGCGCGCCCCGATGTGCCCTGGGACCGAACCGTTCTCTACGAGCTGCACGTGGGCTCGTTCACGGCCCGCAATCCCGCTGTGCCCGAGCATCTTCGCGGTACGTACCTCGGGCTCGCCGAGCCGGCGGTACTCGAACACCTCGCTCGCATCGGCATCACGTCGGTCGAATTGTTGCCCGTACACACCACATTCACCGAACCGGGCGTCCGCGCCCGGGGTATGCGAAACCACTGGGGGTATTCGACGGGTGCGTACTTCGCCCCGGATCCGCGCTTCGCCGCTGTTCCCGGTGCCGAGGTGGACGAGTTTCGCACCATGGTCGACGCGCTGCACGCTGCCGGGATCGAGGTGATCCTCGACGTGGTCTACAACCACACGTGCGAATCCGCGGTCGACGGCCCCTCGATCAGTTGGCGTGGGCTCGATGCGCCCGGCTACTACCTGCTGGACGGACGCGGATCGGACGTCGATCTGACCGGCTGCGGCAACACTCTCGATTCCGCTTCGCCCGCGGTGGTGCGGATGGTGTGCGACAGCCTTCGGTACTGGGTCGAGGACATGGGTGTGGACGGGTTCCGATTCGACCTGGCCAGCACCCTCGGTCGACCCGGTGGTTGGCGATTCGATTCTCGCGCACCGTTGTTGACGGCCGTTGCCACCGACCCGGTCCTGGCTCGGGTCAAATTGATCGCCGAGCCGTGGGACGCCACCGGTGCCGGCTATCAGGTCGGCAACTTCGGAGTGGCGTGGTCGGAATGGAACGATCGCTACCGCGACACGGTGCGACGCTTCTGGGCGGGCCAGCACGGCGTCCGCGAATTGGCCTCGCGCCTGGCCGGTTCGGAAGACCTCTTCGCAGGCAACGGACGCCTGCCGTGGGCGTCGATCAACTTCGTCGCCGCGCACGACGGGTTCACCGCCCGAGATCTGGTGTCGTACGAGCGGAAGCACAACGAGGCCAACGGCGAAGAGAACAGGGACGGCACCGACAACAACTCGTCGGTCAACCACGGCATCGAGGGTCCGAGCGAGGACCCGTCGGTCGTCGAGGCCCGGGGACGCCATGTTCGGGCGCTACTGGCAACCCTGACGCTCTCCACCGGTACGCCGATGCTGCTCGCCGGCGACGAACTGGGACACACCCAGGGAGGCAACAACAATGCGTACTGCGTCGCCGAGAACGCTCCGGCGGCAGAGAGCTGGGCCATCGACTGGGACGGCGCGGATCAGAACATGATTCGCTTCGTGGGTCGACTGCTCCGCGTCCGAGCGAGCGCGCCGACCCTTCGTCAGCAGGAGTTCTTCACCGGCCGCGCGACACCGACCGGCCGACCCGATCTGGTCTGGTTCGATTCCGCCGGAATCGAATTCGACACGGACCGATGGAACGACGACTCGGTGCGCACCATTCAGGCCTGGGTGGACGGTTCCGACGTCCGCTCCTACGCCTCCGACGGTGGGCAGGTCGACGACGCGAGCTCGCTCCTCGTGCTCCATTCCGGTGGCCCCGCCGAGATCACCCTGGCGTGCCCGAGTTGGTCGTCGTCGCGGTTCGTTCCGGTCCTCGATTCCTCGTGCGCGGACGGGGTGCCCGCGGATACCACTGCGCTGGAACCGGGTTCGACGATATCGGTGACCGGATCGACTGTCCTGGTACTGCGCAGCGCAGGCAGGTGAGTCATGAACAGTTGCACGAGCGGACCGACTCCGAGCGCATAGAGAACCGTCCCGACGCCGAGCGTCCCGCCTAGCAACCAACCGGTGAGTACCACCGTCAGCTCGATTCCGGTGCGGGTCAGGCGAATCGACCATCCGGTCCTGGCCACCAGACCGGTCATCAGTCCGTCTCGGGGCCCCGGGCCCATCCCGGCACCGATGTACAGCGCGGTTGCGAACGCGTTGAGCACGATGCCCGACACCATGGCAACGGTCCTGATCGGGAGTCCGTCGAGATGCGGCAACACCGCGGACGTCGCGTCCACGGCAACGGCGATCACCACGACGTTGCTCACGGTACCCAGGCCTGGACGTTGCCGCAGCGGGATCCACATCAGCAGTACGGCCACTCCGGTGATCGCGGTGATGGTTCCGAAACTCAACGACAGGTGACGTTCGAGACCCTGGTGGAAGACGTCCCACGGGTTGACGCCCAGTCCACCCGCGATCATCGACGACATCGACGCCCCGTACAGCCACAGCCCCACGTAGAGGGCAGCCAACCGAGAGGGAAGCCGGCGACCGGCGACGACACGACGTGGTGAGGTGAACATGCCTCCAGTCTCGGGGCTACTGGATATGTTCGGCATAGCCAGTTGTGCGACAGTGGACCCCAGCTCTAGAGAACGGCAATCACCGTCGTCGAACCGGGTGCCACTTCGGTGAAGCCGGCATCCCGCACTGCGACGGCGCGCCCGGCGCGAACCTCGCCCAGTGCACGCGTCCATTGGTCCGGGTTCGCGGATCGGACCGAACATGCGTAGCCGGCCGCGGCCCACTCGCGGCATTCCTCGGTGCCCATCGCACCCGCGAGCAACATCGACGCGTGCCCCACCTGAGCGGCCGCCTTGCCCACCGTCATGGACAGGGAAGCGTCGATCCACAGCACAGGGCCCGCCGAGACCGCAGGCTCGTCCTCGGCCGCCACGTCGGTCCCACCGATCTGCAGCCGCTTGATCCGCGGGTCCAGATCTCCGACCCGACCCGGCACGAAGGCGCGGGCCGACGCTCCCCCGACGTCGACCGTCACACCCGGAACGTCCTGCGCTGCGAGCCAGTGTGCACCGCGTGCCCGTCGAGCGACTTTTCGGATCCGAGCCGACGTCCATTCGGTGAAGGCCTCGTTCCACGACGCGCCGGCACCCACCCGTGGGTCCAGGCACAGCGACACGGTTGCTCGGGCAGCCGCCTCGAGCAACTCGCTACGCCGGGGCGGATCGGATTTGGGGATGTGCAGCACCAACGGCATGGCCAGCACCTGTGACGGATCGGCCGGGTCCTCGGCTCCGCCGTATCCACGAGCGAGTTCGGCGTGGCGCGAGGCGAAGGTGTTGTCCGGTGAGAATTCCTCGGCCGCCGCCTCGGTGCCGCTCACGTCGTCCGGTCCGGCACCGGTCATCAGACCGTCGGTCATGTCGTCGCCGGTCATGGGATCGCCGGTCATGGGATGGGGACGCGGCGGACTCCCCCGTCGACCGCGTCCGCAGCTTCGATCTCGTTGCGGGTCACACCGAGTATGAACAGAACCGCGTCCAGATACGGATGCGAGATGGCCGTGTCGGCGATCTCTCGCAACGCCGGCTTGGCGTTGAAGGCGACCCCGAGGCCCGCGGCCGTCAGCATGTCGATGTCGTTCGCTCCGTCGCCGACGGCGACGGTCTGTTCCATCGGCACTCCCGACTGTGCCGCGAACTCGCGCAGTGCCGTCGCCTTCGCAGCACGATCGACCACTTCTCCGATCACCCGGCCGGTGAGCTTGCCGTCGACGATCTCGAGGGTGTTGGCCTTGACGTAGTCGAGTTCGAGTTCGTGTGCGAGTCCCTCGATGACCTGGCGGAACCCTCCGGATACGACGCCGCAGGCGAATCCGAGACGACGGAGGGTACGAATGGTGGTCCTGGCCCCCGCCGTCAGCTCCAGGCTCTCGCCCACTTCGTCGATGACGGATTCGTCCAGCCCTGCCAACGCGGCAACTCGCTGCTCGAGCGACTCCGCGAAGTCGATCTCACCGCGCATGGCAGCTTCGGTGACCGCACGAACTTCGTCCTCTCGCCCGGCACGGGCAGCCAACATTTCGATGACCTCACCCTGGACGAGCGTCGAGTCGACGTCGAACACGATCAGTCGCTTGGATCGCCGTGCGATCCCGCCGCGCTGCACGGCGATGTCGACGCCGATGCCGGCTGCGATTCCCGCAAGGCCGGCACGCAGTTGCACATCGGCATCCGGCGAGGTGTCGGTTGCGGTCACCTGAAGTTCGAGGCCCGTGACGGGATAGTCGGCAATTCCGCGAATGGCGTCGATGTTCGCTCCCTGGCGGGCAAGCTCACGGGAGATGGTGCTGAAGGCACGAGCGGTCACCGGTCGGCCCAGAACGACGACGACGTGGGTGGCCAGGCTCTGCCCGCCGCCCCGCGCGGTGTCGATCTCGACATCGACGTGCACGCCGACCGTCGCCATCGCGTCCTCCAGCTCCTCCTGGAGCGCTTCGGGGTCGCGGGGGCAGGACAGGAGAACGCCCAGAGTCAGCCTGCCGCGAATGACAACCTGCTCGACGTCGAGCAGGCTGACGTTGTGCCGTGACAGTGCCGCGAACAGCACCGATGTGACGCCCGGCTTGTCGGGTCCCGTCACCGTCACCAGCACTGCGGTGTCGCTCGAAGTCACCGGATCTCCCTTTCGCACACGGCCAGCGGCCGGATAGGTCTTCGTGTCACCTGTGGTGGACGAGCAAGCCCGAACACGCCACGAGATTGTCGCAAGCGAAGAGCCCCACCCGGTAGCCGGGAGGGGCTCTCGCTGTGCTGTGGACTACTTGGGGTCCGGGTCTCCGGATCCTTCGTGATCGCTGGTGGCGATCGGAGCCCGGCGGGCCTGTTCGAGGACGGCGGTGGTCTTACCACCGTGCGCTCCCGGCCCGACGTGCGCTTCCGCGCGCATCCGTTCGACCATGTGCGGGTAGTGCAACTCGAACGCCGGACGCTCGGAACGGATCCGAGGCAGTTCGGTGAAGTTGTGTCGCGGCGGCGGGCACGAGGTGGCCCACTCCAACGAGTTTCCGTAGCCCCACGGATCGTCGACCGTGACGACCTCGCCGTATCGGTAGGACTTGAACACGTTCCACACGAACGGCAGTGTCGAGGCACCCAGGATGAAGGCACCGATCGTGGAGATGACGTTCAACTCGGTGAACCCGTCCGAGGGCAGGTAATCGGCGTAGCGACGCGGCATGCCCTCGTTTCCGAGCCAGTGCTGCACCAGGAACGTGGCGTGGAATCCGAAGAACGTCAGCCAGAAGTGCCACTTGCCCAGCGCCTCGTCCATCATCCGGCCCGTCATCTTCGGGAACCAGAAGTAGATGCCGGCGTACGTTGCGAACACCACGGTGCCGAACACCACGTAGTGGAAGTGGGCGACCACGAAGTACGTGTCGGTGACCTGGAAGTCGATGGGCGGCGACGCCAGCAGAACACCGGTGAGTCCGCCGAAGACGAAGGTGATCAGGAACCCGATCGAGAACAGCATCGGGGTTTCCAGTGTCACCTGGCCTCGCCACATAGTGCCGACCCAGTTGAAGATCTTCACACCCGTCGGCACCGCGATCAGGAACGTCATGAAGGAGAAGAACGGCAGCAACACCGCGCCCGTGGCGTACATGTGGTGCGCCCACACCGCGATGGAGAGGGCGGCGATGGCGATAGTCGCGTAGATCAGTCCCGAGTAGCCGAAGATCGGCTTACGCGAGAAGACGGGGAACACCTCGGAGACGATTCCGAAGAACGGCAGCGCGATGATGTACACCTCGGGGTGACCGAAGAACCAGAACAGGTGCTGCCACAACAGCACTCCGCCGGTCGCCGGGTCGAACAGATGCGCCCCCAGATGTCGGTCGGCCGCCAGCCCGAGCAACGCAGCCGTCAGCAGGGGGAATGCCAGCAGGATCAGGATGGACGTCACCAGGATGTTCCAGGTGAAGATCGGCATGCGGAACATCGTCATGCCGGGAGCACGCAGGCAGATCACGGTGGTGATCATGTTGACGCCACCGAGGATGGTGCCGAGACCGCCGACGGCCAGGCCCATGATCCACAGGTCCGCACCGACGCCGGGCGAGTGCAGAGCCGAGGTGAGCGGGGTGTACGCGGTCCACCCGAAGTCGGCAGCACCGCCGGGGGTGATGAATCCGGCCGTGGCGATCAACGCACCGAACAGGTAGAGCCAGTACGAGAACGCATTCAACCGCGGGAACGCGACGTCGGGAGCGCCGATCTGCAGCGGAAGGATGTAGTTGGCGAATCCGAAGACGATCGGCGTCGCGTACAGCAACAGCATGATGGTGCCGTGCATGGTGAAGAGCTGGTTGTACTGCTCGTTGGACAGGAACTGCATTCCCGGAATGGCCAACTCGGCGCGCATCAGCAGCGCCATGAGTCCACCGATCAGGAAGAACGCGAACGACGTCGCGATGTACATGATTCCCAACACCTTGGGATCGGTGGTCGTCACCGCTTTGTGCAGGAACGACCCCTTCGGTCCCGTCCGCGGCGGGAACGGCCGAGCAGCATCCACCGCGGGAGCGGGCCTAGGCGCTAGGGCAGTCACAGATCCTCCTGATTGCGCGTCGGACCTCGAACCACGAGGCGACGTCATCTAGTCGTGCGCTCCTCGAATCGTAGACCGTCGGACCGACACTTGCCGAACCGGTCCTACCGTGTGTCGTATTGGCCCCGATCGAGCACGCCCACATCGCGCGATCTGCCTGCGCTGTCGGCCTTTCGGACGCATTCGACATTGCTTCGATCGTCGCCGTTTCCGGACGCTCGACGGCGTCCGTTCGAGTGTTCTGCGACGGCCGCCTTCCGATACTGTGTGAGACCACCCGACCCGTCGAAGGAAGTCCCGCGTTGCCACTCCACCCACGACTCCCCCGTTCGTGTGCACCGCGCAGGATGGGCGCCGTCGCCGCCGTGTGCCTTGCCGCCGCCATGGCGCTGGTCGGCTGCTCCGATTCCGAAGCGCAGGACGACGCATCCACCATCATCCGCACCACCACGAACATCGCCGGTGCCGGAGTGGTCGGGAACAATCGGGACACCGTGGGACTGTGCCCCGCGCTCGCACCTCTCGACCCGACCGGAATCGAGGGTGACACCCGACCCGTGGGACATGCCGAGGGGATCAGCGCCATTCCGGCCGACCCGCAGCGCATCGTCGTGCTCGACGCCGCCGGCCTCGATGCGAGCTGCGCGGTCGGAATCTGGGAGCGGGTCGTCGGAGCGGCCACGATCGACCCCGATTTCCGCGGTGACGGCGATCAACCGCTGTATCTGGGCACCGGATTGGCGTCCGTCCCGTCCGTCGGCCCGGTGGGTGCACCCGACATCGATGCCATCGCCGCCCTCGATCCCGACCTGATCCTGGGTGCCGAGTCTCTCGGATCGAACACCTACGACGACCTGACGGCCATCGCCCCGACCGTCTTCACGGAGACCGGACAGGGGTGGAAGGACACGTTCCTGCAGTCCGCGGCTGCGCTCGGTCGCGGCCAGGCAGGATTCGAGGCACTCGCGTCGTTCACCGCGGATGCCGAGCGGGTCGGTCGCGAGATCGACGCCAACCAGACCCAGGCGTCCGTCGTTCGATTCGACGCGGACTCCATCGAAGTGGACGGTCCGAACTCCTTTGCCGGCCAGGTGCTCGCCGAAGTGGGGGTCGCGCGACCGCAGAGCCAGCGCGACGCCGATTTCTCGGTCGAGGCGAACGATCTCTCCCCGGTGGAGGGAGACATCGTCTACGTGCGATTCGCAGACCCCGACGGCGAGACGTTCGGCCGCGAGGTGATGGACAGCGACGCATGGCACGATCTGGGCTCGGTCACCGACGGTCGTGTGTTCGCGGTGAACGACACCGTGTGGTCCGGCAGTGGGGTCGTCGCGGCTCGGGCGATTCTGGCCGATCTGTCCGCGTCGCTGAACGCCTACGTCTCCTGACGCGATGCCCATTCCCGAATTCGTGCAGGCGCTGCGCAGCGTCGTCGGCACGTCGCCGCTGTGGTTGTCCGGTGTCAGCGCGGTCGTCCTCGACGACGACCGGCGTGTGCTGCTGACTCTGCGCGCAGACAACAACACCTGGGCCGTGGTCTCCGGAATCCTCGAGCCCGGCGAGGAACCTGCTCCGGCCGCCCTGCGTGAGATCGGGGAGGAGACCGGCGTCGACGCCACGATCGTGCGACTGACGAGTGTCGACGTGACGGAGCCGATCACGTACCCCAACGGCGACGTCGCGCAGTATCTCGACATCACGTTTCTTGCTCGGTACACCGGTGGCATTCCTCACGTGGCCGACGACGAGAATCTCGACGTCGCCTGGTTCGCACTCGACGCGCTCCCGGAAAACCTCACGGCCACTTCGCGATTGCGAATCGAGAAGGCCATCGCCGATGAGCCGTCGGCGTGGTTCCGGCGCTGACTCCCCCGCCGAACGACAGTGAGCGGTTCCCAAGATTTCCGTGCTCGTCGATGCTTAATGTGATATCACTTTAGTATCACCATCGAGAGGGAGGTTCTCATGTCCGCACCTGCAACCGTCGCCGAGAAGCCGACGGGTACCCCGACCACCACCATCGCCGAGCGCCCGGGCTGGGATCTGCCCGGCTGGTCGATGCTCGGCATCGGTCTCGCGCTGTTCCTCGGCGGAATCGCCGCGTTCGCGCTCGGACTCGTGTTCACCGTCGTCGCACTGGTCGTGACCGGAGTTGTCCTGTTCGTCCTCTCCTTGCCCGCACTCATGGGCCTGACGCTGGTGCAGCCGAATCAGGCTCGCGTTCTTCAGCTTCTCGGGAGTTCGTACAGCGGCACCCTGCGGACGCCGGGGCTGCGTTGGACCAATCCGTTGACCTACCGCCGGGCCATCTCGACGCGAATCCGCAACCACGAGACCGGCCAATCGAAGGTCAACGACGCCGACGGCAATCCGATCGAGATCTCCGCCATCGTCGTCTGGCAGGTTGCCGACACCGCACTGGCATCGTTCCAGGTCGACGATTACGAGGAGTTCGTCGCCGTCCAGACCGAGTCTGCCGTCCGCCACATCGCCGGCAGCTATCCGTACGACGCCGAAGGACGAATGTCGTTGCGGGAGAACGCCGACGAGATCACCGCTGCCATGTCGGAGGAGGTGCACGCACGAGTGCGTTCGGCCGGTGTCGAGGTGATCGAAACACGAATCAACCGGCTGGCCTATGCCCCGGAGATCGCCCAGGCCATGTTGCGACGTCAGCAGGCCGGGGCGGTCATCGCGGCCCGTCAGCAGATCGTCGAAGGTGCCGTCGGAATGGTGGAGATGGCGCTCGGGAAGCTGGAGGAGAAGCACGTCGTCGAGCTCGACGAGGAGCGCAAGGCCACGATGGTGTCGAATCTGCTCGTGGTGCTGTGCAGCGACCGCGACACGCAACCTGTCGTCAACACCGGATCGCTGTATCAGTGAGCCATGGCCGTCGAACGTAAGAAGATTCTGCTGCGGTTGGACCCAGCGGTGCACGACGCCCTCGCCCGTTGGGCCTCCGACGATCTCCGGAGCACCAACGCTCAGATCGAGTTCCTACTGCGTCGAGCATTGAGCGAGCAGGGCCGAATGCCGAAGGATGCACAGGACATTCGCGCGCCGGGACGCCCACCGAAAGAGTGAGCGGCCCGACTCGCGAACGAATCTCTAGAAGTCCCAGTCCTCGTCTTCGGTGTTGACGGCCTTGCCGATGACGTACGAGGAACCCGAGCCGGAGAAGAAGTCGTGGTTCTCGTCGGCGTTGGGTGAGAGCGCCGACAGGATCGCCGGGTTGACGTCCGTCTCGTCCTTGGGGAACAGGCCCTCGTAGCCGAGATTGTTCAGTGCCTTGTTGGCGTTGTACCGCAGGAATTTCTTGACGTCCTCGGTCAGGCCGATCTCGTCGTAGAGGTCCTGGGTGTACTCGACCTCGTTGTCGTACAACTCGAACAGCAACTCGAACGTGTAGTTCTTGAGTTCCTCGCGCTGCGCCTCGCTGACCTTCTCTAGACCCTTCTGGTACTTGTAGCCGATGTAGTACCCGTGCACGGCCTCGTCGCGGATGATCAGACGGATCAGGTCCGCAGTGTTGGTGAGCTTGGCCCGCGAGGACCAGTACATCGGCAGGTAGAAGCCGGAGTAGAACAGGAACGACTCCAGCAGCGTCGACGCCACCTTGCGCTTGAGCGGATCGTCACCGTGGTAGAAGTTCAGGACGATCTCGGCTTTGCGCTGGAGGTTGACGTTCTCCTCGGACCAGCGGAATGCATCGTCGATGTCGCGGGTGGAGCTGAGGGTGGAGAAGATGGAGCTGTAGCTCTTGGCGTGCACCGACTCCATGAACGCGATGTTGGTGTACACCGCTTCCTCGTGGGGAGTGATGGCGTCCGGGATGAGGCTGACAGCGCCGACGGTGCCCTGGATGGTGTCGAGCAGTGTCAACCCGGTGAACACACGCATCGTCAACTGCTTCTCGACGGCGGTCAATGTTGCCCACGACGGGATGTCGTTGGACACCGGCACCTTCTCGGGCAGCCAGAAATTACTGGTGAGGCGCTCCCACACTTCGGAGTCCTTGTCGTCCTGGACCCGATTCCAGTTGATCGCGGAGACGCGATCGATGAGCTTTACCATGGGTGCCTACCTACAGGTCGATGAGCGAGAGACGGGGACGGAGCTACGTGAAAAGCCGCTGATACGAACACTACCCGTTGTGTCCGACAAGTCCGGTAGGCACTACAAAGTGTGCCGGGAGTGTTGCCCGCAGGGATGACCTCTACGGCTGCTTCGGTCGGTCACCACCCCACCGAGCACGGGACGGTTCCGGCCTCGACGGCAGCGACCAACTGCGCATGATCACGCTCGTTCTGATCGGCGTAGGCATGGGCGAACCTCACCATCGCCCGACCGACGTTATCGCCGCGGCCGAGGTAGTCGGCGATCGCCTCCGCGTCACCACTGCGGGCATGCGCTCGCGCGAGAACTTCACCGCATGCGGTGGCGAATTCGGTGAGGTACGGCCCGATGATCTCGCCGTCGGGAATGACCTTCATGTCACGGAACTGCCGAACGTAGAAGTTCATGGTCCCCACTGCCGTCCATCCCACGAACATGTCGGTCGCGCTCTGCAGCATTCGCTGCCCGTTGACCACGCGGGCACCGTGATTGTCGTACCGGCTCGGTTCGAGAAACTGCTCGAACACCGACGGCCCTGCCTGCTTGATCTGCAGGAAGAACGGATCCTTCGTTCGACGTTCTTCGAGCAGCGCCAGATACACCCGCATTCCGACGCTCCCGACGCCGACCACCTGCCGCACGACGTCGAGAACCCGGAACCTGGTCAGCAGACTCCAGATGTGGTCGTCGACCGACTCGCTGTAACCGGCGATCACCGCCTGCACCAGCTCGATCTGGGAATCACCGACGTGAGTGCGAAAAGGTGCGTCCTCGCGAATCCTTCGACGACCGTCCCTCGTCTCGGTGAACTTGCGGGACGCTCCACGGCTGGTACGACGCTCGGCTTTCGTTTCGATGAGCTTCTCTGCATGTCGAGCGATGCCCGACGAGAAGTGACCGAGCAGACCGGCGACGTCGATGCGGTCGTACCAGATGTCGATCTCCGGCGTGCTCGCGTATGTCCTCATCTTTCGGCAGTACGCGGCCGTCATCGCCGACACCGCCCGATCGGAGCGTCGCGTATCGACCCCGTTCTCCCGACCGAGAACCACGAGAGAGGTCGCCAGCCGTTTGAGGTCCCACTCGAACGGGCCGGGCAGCGTTTCGTCGAAGTCGCGGAGGTCGAAGTACAGGTTCCGTTCGGGAGTGGCCCACAATCCGAAATTCAACACGTGGGCATCGCCACACAGCTGGACCTCGACGCCGGTGTGCGGAGTCGACGCGAGGTCGGCTGCCATCACGGCCGCGGCACCGCGGAAGTAGGTCCACGGCGATGCGGACATTCTCGCGTAGCGGATCGGCAGCAGCTCCGGCACCCGAATGATGTTCTGCGCGAGCACCGTGTCGAGCGCATCGTGACCACGCGAGACCGGATCCCATTCGGCCAACCCGCTGCGGGGTACGCGCCGACGGGCGTGTCGACCACGCAGACATTGCTCGGAAAGACGTGCATCCTTCCGAGCAATTCTCACATCGATATCGGATTCGACCTCGTCGTCCGCCTCGGTGTCCATGCCTGATTATGCTCCGCAACGCGCCGCGAGATCGCGGTATCGGCCACAGCTCGACCGACCTGGTCGGCTACAGCATGCAGGACACGCAACCCTCCACCTCGGTGCCCTCGAGGGCCAACTGGCGCAGACGAATGTAGTACAGCGTCTTGATGCCCTTGCGCCATGCGTAGATCTGCGCACGGTTGATGTCGCGAGTGGTGGCGGTGTCCTTGAAGAACAGCGTCAACGACAGACCCTGATCGACGTGTTGCGTTGCGGCAGCGTAGGTGTCGATGATCTTCTCGTATCCGATCTCGTAGGCATCCTGATAGAAATCCAGGTTGTCGTTGTCGAGATACGGAGCCGGGTAGTAGACGCGACCGATCTTGCCTTCCTTGCGAATCTCGATCTTCGACGCCACCGGGTGAATCGACGAGGTGGAGTTGTTGATGTACGAGATCGAGCCGGTCGGCGGGACGGCCTGCAGGTTCTGGTTGTAGATGCCGTGCTCCTGCACGGACGCCTTCAACGTCGTCCAATCCGCCTGGGTGGGAACCGATACGCCCGAGTCGGCGAACAACTTCGCGACCTTGGGCGTGGCCGGCTCCCAGACCTGGTCGGTGTACTTGTCGAAGAATTCACCCGACGCGTACTTGGACTCGGGGAAACCCTTGAAGTACTGACCGCGATCCTTCGCCAGCTGATTCGACGCCTGAAGCGCATGGAACAGCACGGTGTAGAAGTAGATGTTCGTGAAATCGATTCCCTCGGTCGAGCCGTAGTGAATCCGCTCGCGCGCCAGGTAGCCGTGCAGATTCATCTGCCCGAGGCCGATCGCGTGGGAATCGTTGTTGCCCTGCTCGATCGACGGCACGGAGAAGATGTGCGTCTGATCGGACACCGCGGTGAGGCCACGAATGGCCACGGCGATGGTCTTACCGAAGTCGGGCGAGTCCATCGTCTTGGCGATGTTCAGCGAACCCAGGTTGCACGAGATGTCCTTGCCCACATGGCTGTACGAGAGATCGTCGTTGAACGTCGACGGCGTCGAGACCTGCAGGATCTCCGAGCACAGGTTGGAGTGAGTGATCTTGCCCTTGACCGGGTTCGCACGATTGACGGTGTCCTCGTACATGATGTACGGGTAGCCGGACTCGAACTGCAGCTCGGCCAGAGTCTGAAAGAACTCGCGAGACTTGATCTTGGTCTTGCGGATCCGCTTGTCGTCGACCATCTCGTAGTACTTCTCCGACACGTTGATGTCGGCGAAGGGCACACCGTAGATGCGCTCGACGTCGTACGGCGAGAACAGGTACATGTCCTCGTTCTTCTTCGCCAGCTCGAACGTGATGTCCGGGATGACGATTCCGAGCGAGAGCGTCTTGATGCGGATCTTCTCGTCCGCATTCTCACGCTTGGTGTCCAGGAACTTGTAGACGTCGGGATGGTGTGCGTGCAGGTACACCGCGCCTGCGCCCTGACGTGCACCGAGCTGGTTGGCGTACGAGAACGAGTCCTCGAGCAGCTTCATGATCGGAATGACACCCGAGGACTGGTTCTCGATGCGCTTGATGGGCGCGCCGGCCTCGCGAATATTGCTCAGCAGCAACGCAACTCCGCCGCCGCGCTTGGACAGCTGCAGGGCGGAATTGATGGAGCGGCCGATGGACTCCATGTTGTCCTCGATGCGCAGCAGGAAGCAGGACACGGGCTCGCCGCGCTGCTTCTTGCCGGAGTTGAGGAAGGTCGGCGTCGCGGGCTGGAAGCGACCGGCGATGATTTCGTCGACCAGATCGGTGGCCAGAGCCTCGTCGCCGGCGGCCAGCGTCAACGCCACCATGCACACCCGGTCCTCGAAACGCTCGAGGTAACGCTTGCCGTCGAACGTCTTGAGCGTGTACGAGGTGTAGTACTTGAACGCCCCGAGGAACGTGGGGAACCGAAACTTCTTCGAGTACGCGTGGTTGATCAGGAACTTGACGAACTCGCGAGAGTACTGATCCAGAACCTCGGGCTCGTAGTAGTTCTCCTCGACGAGGTAGTCCAGCTTCTCGTCCAGATCGTGGAAGAACACGGTGTTCTGATTGACGTGCTGCAGGAAGTACTGATTGGCAGCCTCGCGATCCTTCTCGAACTGGATCTCACCGTTGGGGCCGTACAGATTGAGCATCGCGTTGAGCGCGTGGTAATCCATGTCGCCGTCGCCGCGGACGGTGGTGGGTACGGGTGCTGCGTCGGTGATGGTCGGTGCCACGGCGATGCTCCTACTGGGTATGTGGGGTGTGGTGCTCTAGTGCGTGTGGGCGGCGCGTCGGACTTCACGTTCCCAGAAGTCCTCCAGCCCCTCGCGGACCCGCACTACGTCCTCGGGGGTGCCCATCAATTCGAATCGGTACAGATACGGAACTGCGCACTTCTGCGAAATGACATCTCCCGCAAAGCAGAACGAGTCACCGAAGTTCGTGTTTCCGGCAGCGATGACAGCTCGGATCAACGAACGGTTGTGCTCGTCGTTGAGAAACTTGATCACTCGCTTGGGGACGTAGTTGGTGTCGCGGCCGGCGTACGTGGTCCCTCCCCCGTACGTCGGCACGATGAGTACGTAGGGAGAGTCGACACGAAAGGTGCCGTTCGGATCACGCAGAGGGATTCGTGTCGCGGGAATGTCCAGCTTCGAGACGAAGCGATGGGTGTTCTCGGACGCGCTGGAGAAGTAGACCAGTGAGTGGGAGGACTGCGGCTGCGAACTCACCGCTCACTCACTCTCTCGTACTGTTCAAGCAGCGTTCGCTGCGAGGGTCTTGATGCGATCCGGACGGAAGCCGGACCAGTGATCGTCGCCCGCTACGACAACCGGAGCCTGCAGGTAACCGAGTGCCATGACGTAGTCACGTGCTTCGGGATCCTGCGAGATGTCGATCACGGAGTACTCGATACCGGCTTTGTCGAGGGCGCGGTAGGTGGCATTGCACTGAACGCAGGCGGGCTTGGTGTAAACGGTGATGCTCATGGTGTCCCTCTTTCCGTTGTCGCCATCGGGTGCACCGACGCGACCGATGTGCTCTGCGTGTGGCACCGAGAACATCTCCCGCTCAGGGCGACTTCGACCTGCTCGAACCCGTTTGTGCACGTTCTTCGAGTTGTGGCCTCTCGGTCGGTCAAACACTACACCTAGTGTCCGACATCTGCCTAGAACACGAGATGTTGCGAACAACATCCGTGGTATTCGCTGGTCACGGCGCTGTCGAGCCATGGAAATCGACCCGCATCGGCGTGTCGCACGTCACACTGGCCACGTGTTGTCCATCACAACGAAACTCGGCTTGAACCGTGACCAGTGCCGACGACCGCCGACACTCCCGGACACGACGAAGGACCCCCGGATGTCTCCGAGGGTCCGTCGCGGTCGATCACGCGATCGTCAACGCTGGCGCGCTTTGAACCGCGGTTCTTTCTTGTTGATCACGAACACCGTGCCACGGCGCCGAACGACCTGTGCACCGGGCTTGTTCTTGAGCGATTTCACCGAGTTTCTCACCTTCATGCAACCAGCCTACATGAAAACGATTATCGAAACCGTGAGATGGTCACGCACTCACGAGATCGTCGGCGGCCTTCACCAGTTCGGCGACGACGTGCCCGATCTCGCCGGAGACCTCGACGTTCTCGCGCGGGTGGGCCGAGCCGAACTTGTCGATGGTTCCACCGATGGAGAGCTGGACGTCCTCGAGGACGGTTCCGCCTGCGATGCGTACGGCCTTGCTGGTGTCCTCGTGCGCCCACTTGGCTCCGTTGCCGCTGGGCGACGCGCTGATCACGACGACCGGCTTGCCCACCATGGCACCCGCACCGTACGGGCGCGAGAGCCAGTCGATGGCGTTCTTCAGCACGGCCGGGATGGTGCCGTTGTATTCGGGCGTGACCAACAACAACGCCGTAGCCTTCTCGGCAGCGGCCCGCAGAGCGAGCGCGGCTGCAGGTGCCGATCCCTCGACATCGATGTCCTCGTTGTAGAACGGGACGTCTCCGAGACCGTCGTACACCACTACTTCGGCACCGGCGGGAGCCACTGTGACAGCGGTCTCGGCGATTCGCTTGTTCACCGACTCGGCGCGCAGGCTTCCGACGAGAACGAGTACATGAGCGTCTGACATGAGGTTATTCCTTCGCAAGTTCGGTTGACGTGATCGTCGGATCAATTCCTACCATGCAAACGGACCGTGGTCCATTTATGTTCCCGGCAAGGTAGGCTTCCACTGTGACCGGCCCGATGCTGCCCATAGCGGGCGAGGAATCCGAACGGTGCGACGCAGCGCGCAACCGTCGCCTGCTCCTCGACGCCGCAACCGATCTGGTGGCGACCGTCGGAGCCGATGCCATCACCATGGACGCCGTGGCGAGCAAGGCCGGAGTGGGCAAGGGCACAGTGTTCCGTCGCTTCGGGAACCGGGCCGGGCTGATGCGCGCGCTGCTCGACCACACCGAGAAGAAACTGCAGCACTCGTTCATGTTCGGCGAACCCCCGCTGGGTCCGGGTGCCGACCCCATCGATCGTCTCGTTGCCTTCGGCCGAGCTCGACTCGAATTCGTCAACGTCCAGGGGGAAGTGCTGCGCGCCGCGGAGAGCGCCGACGACGCGCGGTACTCCGCCCCGGCGCACATGGTCAACTTCACCCACGTCCTGTCGCTGCTCCGCGCAGCCGAGGTGGACGGTGATCTCGAATTGCTCGCGTACTGGCTGCTCACACCGCTCGAAGCCACGCTGGTACTCCACCAGTACCGAGATCTGGGGATGCCGATGGATCGCCTGGCCGACGGCTGGGAAGATCTGGTACGCCGAGCAACTCGCACTCGGTAGATCCTTCGCTCACAGCCCGACGACGGCCGCAGCCGCCGCGTGCAGCGCCGTGCCGTAGGAACGGCCGTGACCGGCAGCATGAACTGCGAGTGGATGCAGCTGATGCACAGCCGTGCGCTCGCGCCACCCGGATCGCAGCGGCCGTACCGTCTCGTAGCCGCCGACGACGGCGTCGAGGTGGGCGCAACCGAACAGCGCCAACATCGCCAGATCGGTCTCGCGGTGCCCACCGTGCGCCGCCGGGTCGATGAGCACCACTCCCGCGTCGGTCCAGAACACGTTGCCGTTCCAGAGATCACCGTGAATACGGCTCGGCGGCTCTGCATCGTCGAAGTCGCCGTCCGCGATACGTCGGCACGCCGACTCGACGATCGCCGCCTCCCCGGGCGTCACAGTGCCCGCGTCCTGCGCGATCGAAAGAAACGGCAACACTCGTTCTGCGGCGTAGAACGCTCCCCATGAGGTGTGCACTGTGCTGGTCATGGGCCGAGCACCGATGAACAGCTGACCCGAGAAGGCGACGCCGTCGGCATCCACCGGTGGCGCACCGAACCCGGCGGCTCCGGCGGAATGCATCGCGGCCAGAGCGCGGCCGAATCGTTCGGCTGCGCCCGGCGTGGGGCGGGCCGCAATCAGCCGCTCGAGTTCGATGTACGTCCGGCCGTGCCCGAGGACCCCGACGACAGGGGCCGCCGCGTCGCCGAGCCACCGAAGCCCGGCGGCCTCGGCCGCGAAGAAATCGGGATGCGCGTGCGGGTTTCGCTTGACGAAGGTGTCGGAGGATCCACTCACGTCCGTCGACACTACGCACGGCGCGAAGCACCACACCGGCACCCGTCATTAGGATGACGTGATGGGACACATCAACTCGGAATTGCGCTCGGGGATCATGCGCGAGCTGGCCGTGCAGTCGACCATCGACCCGATCACGGAGGTCCGCAGGCGCGTGGACTTCCTGAAGGACTACCTGACGTCGACCCCGGCCTCGGGCTTCGTACTCGGCATCAGTGGCGGTCAGGACAGCACGCTCACCGGCAAGCTCGCCCAACAGGCAGCGACGGAGCTCCGAGCCGACGGACACGAGGCCGAGTTCGTCGCCGTTCGACTCCCCTACGGCGTGCAGGCCGACGAGGACGACGCATCGATCGCGCTGAAATTCATCGATCCCGACCGCACGGTGACGGTGAACATCAAAGCCGCTGCCGACGCCGCAGCGGCCGCGACGGCGGAGGCACTCGGTGGTACCGAAATTCGAGATTTCGTCCGCGGCAACATCAAGGCGCGCCAGCGCATGGTCGCGCAGTACGCCCTTGCCGGCGAACTCGGTTACGTCGTCATCGGCACGGACCACGCCGCCGAGGCGATCACCGGGTTCTTCACCAAATTCGGTGACGGCGGGGTCGATCTGACTCCGCTCACCGGGTTGAGCAAACGTCAGGGTGCAGCGCTGCTGCGCGAACTGGGAGCCCCGGAGAGCACCTGGCGCAAGATTCCCACCGCCGATCTCGAAGACGATCGACCCGCGCTACCCGACGAGGAAGCGCTGGGCGTGACGTACGAACAGATCGACGACTACCTCGAGGGCAAGGACGTCACCGAGGAGATCGCCGACAAGCTGGAGACGATGTTCCTCGCAACTCGGCACAAACGCACGGTGCCCGTGACGCCGTTCGACGATTGGTGGAAGAGGAGCAGCTGAATCTTGCGCCGCCACCTGCCGGTGGCGGCGCGGCGAACCGCGTGCGCTCAGCCGCCTGCGAAGGGTGGCAGTACGTCGACCCTGCCGCCGATCACGCGCCCGAGATCGCGGGTGAGATCGTCTCCGACCAGGTAGGCCGACACCCTGAGTATCGGCTCCATCGGCGCGCCGTGCCGGGACAGGATCAGCTCCCGCAGATCTGCGAGAGTGGCTCCGATCGGTACGGTCAGGTACTCGGACTCGCAGTGCGACGCGTCGACCGCTGCAGCGAAGTACCGCACCTCCACCTGGGTCTCACCCACCGATGGCTCCCATGCTGCGGGTGGGAGGTACGAAGCCGTCGGCGTCGATGCCGTGACCCGCCCACTTGTTCCACATCGCCCCACGCCACACGGCTGCCAGTTCGTCGTCGGTGGCACCGCCGCGCAGAGCTGCCCGCAGATCGGTTTCGTCGTCGCTGAACAGACAGGACCGAATCGTTCCCTCTGCAGTCACTCTGGTGCGGTCGCAATCACCGCAGAACGAGCGGGTCACCGACGCGATGATGCCGACGGTGGCGTCGGCACCGTCGACACTCCATTCCTCGGCCGGGGCGGAGGGATCAACGCGCCCCACCTCACGCAGGTCGAACTCGGTGGACAGTTCGTCGAGCAGGGTCTGAGCATCGATCATGTTCGCGCGGGCCCACTCGTGGTCGGCGTCGAGCGGCATCTGCTCGATGAAGCGCAGAGCAACGCCTTCGTCGAGGCACCAGCGCAGCAGATCGACGGCACCCGACAGGGTGTCGCGCATCAGAACGGCGTTGACCTTGACCGGCCCGATCCCGGCACGCTGCGCTGCCCTGATTCCGGCGAGCACCGACGGCAGCCGATCTCGTCGGGTCAAGCGCGCGAAATCCTCGCGGTCGACCGAATCCAACGAGACGTTCACTCGGGTCAACCCGGCGTCCGCCAACGACTGTGCCCGATGTTCGAGACCGACGGCGTTGGTGGTCATCGACAGCGGCACACCGTCCGCGACGTCGGCGCACAGCCGCAGAATCTCGTCGAGATCGCGACGCATCAACGGCTCGCCTCCGGTGAAGCGCACGTCCCGAATACCGAGCAGGCGTACCGACACCGAGACCACTCGGGCAATCTCGGCGGGTGTCAGCAGCGCCGCAGCCGGGATAGCCGGAAGGCCTTCCTCGGGCATGCAGTAGGTGCAGCGCAACGAGCACTTCTCGGTGATCGAGACGCGCAGGTCGCGGGCCACTCGGCCGAAACGATCGATCAGATGCGGCACGTCCGGCCGGTCGGACACGGAGTTCGCACTGCCTGCCGCCGAACCCGTGGTGGTACCGAACCCGGGAATGCCCAGCGAGGTGACACTGTCCACCGTCACCTCGTACCTCGTCTCCGTCGAAAATCACGTCTGTCGTAGATGTGTCTACCCATTATGCCGCAGCCCACACCGAGTCGACGGACCGGCGTGCTTAGGATTGGCACCCATGACGGTTGAGCACACGCACGCGATCACTGGATCCGCACGGTGACCGCTGTATCGGTCCAGGAACACGCCGCCGCGGTCGACACTCTGCTCGCGGCGCTGACCACGAGAACAGCTCAGCGAATTGCTCTCGACAACGCGCTGGGACGCGTCTCGTTCGAGGACGTACGGTCCCCGGTCGATCTGCCCCTGTTCCGCAACTCGCAGATGGACGGCTACGCCGTGGATTCGCGATCCGTGTCCACCACCCCGGTGACGCTTCCGGTCTCGACGATCATCGCCGCAGGCCCGACGGAATCGGCAGTGCTCGCCTCGGGCAGTGCCGCCAAGATCATGACCGGCGCCCCCATTCCGGACGGAGCGGACGCCATCGTCCCCGTCGAAGACACCTCCGTGACGGCGGAAGGTTCGGTGACGATCCACAAGGGCCGCGCAGCAGGTGAATTCGTACGCGAGCAGGGAAGCGACGTGCGGGTCGGAACAGTCCTCGTCGAGTCGGGTCGAGTGCTCGAACCCCGTCACATCTCCGTTCTCGCTGCCGTCGGCTTCGGTGAGCTCGACGTCCGCTCACGTCCTCGTGTGGCCGTCGTGACCACCGGTGCCGAGCTGGTCGACGCCGGCTCGACGCTGACGCCCGGTCAGATCTACGACTCGAACGGGATCACCCTCGCCGCACACCTACGCGCCAGCGGTGCCGAGGTGGTCTCCGTCGCGCGCAGCTCCGACGAGCCGAGCCGCTTCCGCGAGATCCTCGACGCGGCAGCGGAATCGGCGGAGCTGATCATCACGTCCGGCGGAGTGTCGATGGGCGACTTCGAAGTGGTCAAGGACGTACTCCGACCGCTCGGCGGCAATTTCGGATCGGTTCGCATGCAGCCGGGCGGACCACAGGGCATGACGCTGTTCGACGGTGTTCCCGTGCTCAGCTTTCCCGGCAATCCCGTCAGTACCGTCGTCTCGTACATCATGTTCGCGCGCAACATCGTTCGGCGAGCGGCCGGCCTGCCTCCGGTGCTCTCGACCACTGCGGCCCTGCACGAATCGATCGTGTCACCGCCCGGTAGACGACAGTTGCTCCGTGGCCGAATGCGCGAGGACGGTCGGGTGGAGCTCGTCGCCGGCCCCGGCTCGCACCTGGTCGCCGCACTGGCATGGGCCGACGTGTTGATCGACATCGATTCCGAGACAACCGAACTCGCTGCAGGATCCGACGTGGAGGTGTGGCCGCTGTGACCACCGATGCCCAGCTGTCTCATCTCGACGATCAGGGCCGCGCCCGCATGGTCGATGTGGCGCACAAGAAGGAAACCTCGCGCACGGCCGTCGCCGCCGGTGAGTTCGTCACCACTGCCGAGGTCATCGCCCTCGTACGTGCGGACGACATGCCCAAGGCCGACGTCCTCGCCACCGCCCGCATCGCCGGCATCTCGGCAGCGAAGCGGACATCGGACCTGATTCCGCTGTGTCATCAGCTCGCCCTCTCCTCGGTGAAGATCTCGTTCGGGTTCACCGAGTCGTCCATCACGGTCGAGGCCACCGCCCGCACCACCGGACGCACCGGGGTGGAGATGGAAGCACTGACCGCGGTCGCCGTCGCGGGCCTGACCCTGCACGACATGGTCAAGGCCGTCGATCCCGGTGCCACCATGAACGGCGTCCGGTTGCTCACGAAAGACGGCGGCAAACACGGGCATTGGCAACGGGACGGTGCGGAGGGCGCCGACGAGGCTGCGGGTGATCCCGTGTTCGAGTCCGCACGGTCCGCAGTGGTTCTGGTGGCCTCCACCGGCGGCGCGCGAGGAACTCGACCGGACACCACCGGCCCCGCCATCGCCACCTGGTTGACCGATCGAGGCTTCGCCGTGCGAGGCCCACTGGTCTACGCCGATGCCGACATCGCGGCCGGACTGCACGACGCCCTGCGCGGCGAACCGTCGTTGATCGTCAGCACGGGCGGAACCGGGGTGTCCCCCACCGACGCGACCCCGGAGGCGACGGCGGCACTCCTGGACATCGACATGCCGGGGATCGCCGATGCGATCCGCACCCGCGGAACATCCGCGACGCCTCATGCGGTGCTCAGCCGCGGTGTCTCGGGTCTGATCGGACGCACGCTCGTCGTCAACCTGCCGGGCTCACCGGGCGGTGTGAAGGACGGACTCTCCGTCCTCGACCCGCTCCTCGACCATGTACTGGCACAGATCGCCGGAGGAGGCCCCCACGATGAGTGAACTCGTCGCACGAATTTCCAGTGAACCGTTGAGTACCGCCGAAGTCGAAGCAGCGGTACAGGATTCGCGGCACGGAGCGGTCGTGCTGTTCAGCGGAATCGTTCGTGACCACGACGGCGGACATGCCGTGGAGACCCTGGAGTACCGCGCACACCCCGACGCGGAACGCTTCCTGAGCCGATGCTGCTCGGAGGTATCGGCAGAGACCGGATTGGCGGTCGCCGCAGTGCACCGCGTCGGCGATCTCCGGGTCGGCGACCTCGCACTCGTCGCCGCCGTCGGCTCGGCTCATCGCGCCGAGGCATTCGAAGCCTGCGCGCGACTCGTCGAGCGCATCAAGGCCGAGGTCCCGATCTGGAAGCGTCAGGGATTCGAGGGCGGACGCACCGAGTGGGTCGGGCTCTAGCGAGCTAACCGGTCTCGAGGTAGCGATGGACCGGAAGCATGGCAGAGGCGTCGTCGGGGTCGTCCGGTCCTCGCACACACGCGCGCAACCGCTGCTCGACGGCCGAGGCATCGAGATCGCTACCGATCAGCACCAGTGAGGTCTGCACGGGCTCACCCCTCGACCACGACGCGGCCTCGAATCGAATGTGTCGACCCACCGTGTGCACGACGAACTTCTGGGTGTGGCCGGCGATGCCGAAGTGTACGAATCCCTTGATGCGGTAGAGGTTTCCGGAAGGATTCTCCAGGAACTCGATCAGTCGCCGGGGTTCGACGGGATCCGTACTGACGAACTCGGTGTGCGAGTACTGCGCGTGCAGGTGACGATCGTGGTCGTGATCGTGGTTCTCCCGAAGTAGTTCGTCGAACGACAGCTGCACCGCCATTGCCGAATCCACCGACCGATCCTCGCGCCGATCGAACAGCAGCAGCGGGTCGACGCGACCGAAGGCAACGGGTACGACGGGCACATCTGCGACGACGGCCTGCACGGTCGAGCGCACCGCGGAGCGTTCGGACTCGGTCACCGCATCGGACTTGTTCAGCACCACCAGATCGGCCAGTTGCAGGTGCTGGTCGATCTCGGGATGCCGCGCACGCGTCTGCGGGAACTCGACCGCGTCGACGACCCCGACGAGCCCGCCGTAGACGATGAATTCGTTCTCGCTACCGCGGACCATCCTGATGAGGTTTCTGGGTTCGGCCAGACCGCTGGCCTCGACAACGATCACGTCGATGGCGGACCGGCGGTGTGCGAGGACATCGAACATCGCGTCCATATCGCTGATGTCGACGGCGCAACAGATACAGCCGTTGCCGAGGGAAACCATCGAATCGACCTGGCCGGCCACGAGCATCGAATCGATGTTGATCGCCCCGAAGTCGTTGACCACAACACCTATTCGGATGCCGGAATCGTTGCGCAGCAGGTGGTTCAGGAGGGTGGTCTTACCTGCGCCGAGAAAGCCGGCCACTATCACCACCGGAATTCGTCGACGCGCCACGGCGTCCGAGACTACCGATCGGCGAGAATCTGCTTCAGCAGGCCTTGCGCGAACGTGGACACACTGCTCACGTTGCCCGGGGTCGCCAGTCCTTCCAGGCCGTCGACGCCGAACGAGTCGACGTACGGGGACACACTCTCGAGCAACCGGGACAACGCGCTGCGTCCCTCGGCCGTGGGGCCAACGCCGCCAGGTGCCGTTGCGGCGGTGCCGGTCGTCGCAGTCGGGTCAGGGGTAGCGGGCGTCGTGGTGGCGGTAGCCGCCGGCGTGGTGGCGGCAGTTGCTGACGGGGACGGGGTTTCGGCCCCGAGAAGGTAGTCGATGATTCCCGTCGAGATGGCGATCGCATGCTTCAGCTGACCGTCCGAGCTCTCGAGAAGAGCTGCGTCGTCGGGGTTCGATCCGTTGCCCATCTCGACGAACACGAGGGGCACCGTGGTCAGTGCAGGCCCGGCGACATCGGATCGCTCCTGTATCCCGTTCTCGACTCCCGCATAGTTGGCAGGCTCGAATCCGGCCCGCACATAGGAGTCCCGCATCAGCGTCGATGCCGAGCGTCCGCCCTCGGACTGGGCAGCGTCGGCAGCCGCGTTCGGAATCGGCAGCGTGGGCACGATCAGATGGAAACCGTGCTTGTCGGCATCGGTCGTCGTACTCGTGGAGTCCGCGTGGATACTCACGGCCACGTCGGCCCCGGACTCGCCGGCCGCCCGCGCCCTGTCGTCGACGCATCCGCCCCATCCGGTGTCGTCTGCTCGACTCGTCTTCACCGTCGCACCCAGACTCTCCAGGCTCGATCGAACGAGTTCGCTCACTTTCCAGTTGATGGTGTGCTCTGGCACACCGTCCAGGGTGGTCATGCCGGTGGTCTGACAATCCTTGGTGCCGCCGCGCCCGTCGTTCACCTGCCGCTGCAGATTCTCCGAATGTGCGGTGCCCTGGTGGCCCGGATCGAGGAACACCGTCTTTCCGGACAGTTCCGTACTCGCGGCAGGTGCCGTGTCTGCCGGCGTCGCACTGGCCGGTACGGACGCGAGTACCCCGGCACCGAGAATTCCGGCGCACATCAGCGCCGTCAGTGCCGACCTGGTCATCGGTGCAGATTTCATATGGTCTGGCGCAACGGTGGTACTCGCTGCGCAACTCCCCTTTCGGCCCCTCGGACACCGCTGATCCGAACGGGTCACCGCATCACGGGACTCCACACGTCACAACAGACACTTGCGTATCAAGTGAAGCAGATATCGCGATCGACGAGTATCGAGTGATCTTTCGTTAGTAAAACGATTGCGTTTCGTGACCGATTCGTAGCCCGAGGCCATCGAGCCAGAGTGGTACCGGCAGATCGTCGCTCGATCGCACTCGAACCGACCCAATGGATGGCACTACCAATTCGAACCGGACGGTTCGTCTTTCTCTCGGATAACGACGAACACCGATCGCGGAGAGAATGCCACGGACAATCACCTCGTCGGTTTCGGAGAAGAGGCGAGCCGATATCTGTGGGAATTCTGCGAAACGCGTAACAATCCCACGACCCGCATGGATGAACACAATGTTCAGCCGTATAGTCGCATCAGTTCGATCTGGACATCCCCGCATCATCCCCTGCATCATTGGAGAGCTTCAGCATGGCCAGAAAAGTCTATGTGCAACTTGTCGATGACATCGACGAAAAACCGATCGAATCCGGTGGCGAACACATAACCTATTCGGTCAACGGAGTCAGCTACGAAATCGACCTGAGCGACAAGAACGCGAAGGAATTTCACCGCAAACTCGACTATTACATCGAGCACTCCACCAAGGTCGGTGGAAAGCGAACGAAGAAGTCGAGCGCCCCCGCAACCGGTGCCAAGCGCGACGCCAATCAGACCAAGGCCATCAGAGAATGGGCCAAGGCGAACGGCCACAACATCTCGGCCCGCGGCAGAATCCCCGCCGAGGTCGAGCAAGCATTCGACGCCGCGCACTGAGCTGACGACAGCCGAGTCGGCATCCCGGCACGACGCCCGGATGCCGACTCGGCGATCGGTGTCACCGAAACACAAAAAAGCGCCGCCCGAGGGCGACGCTTTTTCGTTGACTTACGCGGTCGAGCTTGTCTCTCGGTGGAGCTAAGGGGACTCGAACCCCTGACCCCCACACTGCCAGTGTGGTGCGCTACCAGCTGCGCCATAGCCCCGAGTTACTGCGTGCTCCCGCTCATGCGGTTGCTCGAACGAAGTTACACCATCGGTCGCAGCAGCAACAAATCACCTGGTGCAGCCGGTACCGAATCCTCGACGACCGGCCGCACGAACGCCCCGAGATCAGTTGATCGACGCCAGCCATTCCGAGTCACCGAGCGCATCGACAACCTGACCGTCGACGAGGACTCCTGGTGTTCCGCGGGCACCCGACGCCGCCAGCGCATCCCGTCCTGTGTTCGCATCCGCCACTGCCGTCTCGCGCTGCGCACCGGCGGAGATGCAGTCCGTCGCCAGATCGCTCGCTCCTGCGGATCGAGCGAGTTCTGCGAGTTCGGCATCGGTCCGGTCGGAGTCGCTGCCTTCTTCGGGGCGAAATTCCGGGTCGAACAGCCCGGCATGAAATGCGGAGTAGACCCGCGCGTTCTCCGTCGCTGCCACGCAGTGCGACGCCGCAACGGCACGCGTCGAATAGTCACCGGACGCCGATTGTGGATCCAGGAAATTGACCAGGTGGTAATTCACCGAGACGACGCCGTCGTCGATTTTCTGAGCCAACTCCTGGCCGTGTTTCACTTCGAGGTCGCCGCAGAACGGGCACATCGGATCCTCGAAGACATCGATGACTCGCTGCGCTTCCGGACGCGACAGCTGAACCACCCCGTCACCCGGCAACGACAATTCGACCGCCGGATTCTTGACCGTTCCGTAGCCGTCGTTGCGTGGAGCGTCGCTTCCGCTCTGCCACATGATCGCCACCCCGATGACGACCACCACTACGACGAATGCGATGCCGCCCAATACGTAGGTCATCGTGTTCGAGGTTGCCTCGGGTGTGTGTTTCGTACTGGATGTCTTCTTCTGGCTCACACAGCGAATACTACGGTTGCGTCGGTCGGGTGCGCTCGCGCCCGAGCGTGTCCGGAACTCGCGACCACCACAGTCCTGCCAGGAGAAGCAGCGCGCCCGTCACGGCGAATGCCGGACCGAACGAGACCTGTTCGACGATCATCCCGGCGACGATCGGGCCGATGACCGCGCCGACATCGGATGCCATCTGAAATGCAGCCAGCACGGGCCCACCGCGCGCCTTCGAGCCGATCACGTCCGCAACCGAGGCCTGCTGGGCGGGGCTCATCAGACCCGATCCGATTCCGGCGATCAGCGACACCACGAGAAACAGCACGGGATCGTGGACGTACCCCATCACGACGGTTCCCAGCCCGCACACCGCCAGCCCACCCACCATGAACGGCTTGCGTCCGCGCACGTCGGACAGGCGGCCTGCACTGGTGAGCACCAGGGCATTTCCCACTGCGAACACGGTCAGCGCGATACCGACGAACACCTCGGATCGCTGCATCGCCTCGACGACGAACAACGGCACCAAGGCCACTCGAACACCGAACACTGCCCACCCGTTGGCGAAATTCGACGCCAACGCAGCCCGATACGACGGGATCCGCAGCGCGGCGAGCAACGACATCGTGGGTGGTGCCGAGCCCTTCTCCGGCTTGACGAGGTCGGAGTTGCCCAGGGTGAAGTACACGACGGCCGCCGCGATCACGAGCGCTACGGCATAGATCACGAACGGCACCCGCAGCCCGAATCCGACGAGAGCGCCGCCGACGAGCGGACCGCCGATGGTTCCCAGCAGGAACGCGGTCGCATAGAGGCCGGAGATGCGGCCCCGACTGGTCGCAGGGCTGATCCTGATCAGCAATCCCAGTGCCGACACCGAGAACATCGTCGAGCCGATGCCGCCGAGTCCTCGAAACACCAACAGCTGCCAGTACGTCTGAGCCAGCGCGCAGGCGCCGGTGGACACCGCAACGATGAGCAGTCCGATCAGGTACACGGGCCGCTCGCCGAGCCGCTGCACCAGAGCACCACTGGCGGGCGCGAACAGCAGCCGCATGAGAGCGAACGCACTGATGACCGCCGACGCCGCCGTGTATCCGACGCCGAATTCCCGGGCGAACTGCGGCAGAGCGGGCGCGACGATACCGAATCCGAGCGCGATGACGAACGCCGCCGATACCAGTACCCAGATCTCCGGTGGGAGCTTGCCTCCGGGTCTGAATGCGGGCTCGGGAGCCGAACTGTCGTGGTCGGATGGAGGTGAGTCGGTCACGAGCTCTCGAGTGCGGAGGACACCAGCTCACGTGCGGCGGCTTGAACCCGGGCCAGATGGTCCTCGCCCTGGAACGACTCCGCGTAGATCTTGTACACGTCCTCGGTTCCGGACGGGCGCGCAGCGAACCAGGCGCTCTCCGTCGTCACTTTCAGGCCACCGAGGGCCGCTCCGTTGCCGGGAGCCTCGGTCAGCGTTGCCGTGATCGGTTCGCCCGCCAGCTCGGTGGCGGTGATCTGATCGGGCGACAGCTCGGCGAGAACGGCCTTCTGCACGCGGGTGGCAGGTGCATCGACGCGGGCATACGTCGGATCGCCGAACTTCGCGGTGAACTCGGCGTAGCGCTGCGACGGCGTGGATCCGGTGACAGCGGTGATCTCGGATGCCAGCAAAGCCAGCACGATTCCGTCCTTGTCGGTGGTCCAGACGCGGCCGTTGTGTCGGAGGAACGACGCTCCGGCGCTCTCCTCACCGCCGAATCCGAGCTCGCCTGCGAGCAGACCGGGGACGAACCATTTGAAACCGACCGGCACCTCGAGCAGACGACGGCCGAGACCCGAGACGACCCGGTCGATCATCGACGAGCTCACCAACGTCTTGCCCACTGCCGCCGTGGGCGACCAATCGGGTCGGTGGGTGAACAGGTAGTCGATGGCGACGGCGAGAAAGTGATTGGGGTTGAGCAGGCCACCGTCGGGAGTGACGATGCCGTGTCGATCGGAGTCGGCATCGTTGCCCGTCGAGATGTCGAACCGATCGCGGGCAGCGATGAGCGAGGCCATCGCGTTCGGCGACGAGCAGTCCATCCTGATCTTGCCGTCGGTATCGAGAGTCATGAAGCGGAATGTGCCGTCCACCAACGGGTTCACCACGGTCAGGTCGAGATTGTGCCGCTCGGCGATGGCATCCCAGTAATCGACACTCGCTCCACCCAACGGATCTGCTCCGATACGCACTCCGGCCGCGCGGATCGCGTCGAGATCGAGCACGTTCGGTAGGTCGTCCACGTAGGTGCCGAGGAAGTCGTAGCGAGAGACGCTCCCCGCGAACGCCTGGGCAAGGGTCACCCGCTTGATGCCCGAAATGCCATCGCGCAGAAGCTCGTTGGCGCGAGCGGCAATGACCGATGTGGCATCGCTGTCGGCCGGACCACCGTGCGGAGGGTTGTACTTGAATCCGCCGTCCCGCGGCGGATTGTGCGAGGGAGTCACCACGATGCCGTCGGCCTTCGCCGACGGTCCGGACTCGTTGTGGCGAAGAATTGCGTGGCTGACGGCGGGGGTGGGCGTGTACCGATCGCCCGAATCGACCAGTACGTCGACACCGTTGGCAGCCAACACTTCCAACGCCGTCGTCCAGGCGGGTTCGGACAGAGCGTGAGTGTCCCGACCGATGAACAGCGGGCCGGTGATGCCCTGTGCGGACCGGTACTCCACGATCGCCTGCGTCGTCGCCACGATGTGCGCCTCGTTGAACGCCGAGTCCAGACTGGACCCTCGATGTCCGGAGGTGCCGAACACCACCTGCTGACTCGGTTCCGACACATCGGGAACCCGCGAGTAGTACGCGGTCACGAGCTGCGAAAGATCCACCAGATCCTCCGGCAGTGCAGTGGTTCCAGCTCTCTCGTGCGCCACGATGCGCCTCCTCGTTGATCGACGAAACCGAACTTCTCGACCAACCCTAGCGCCGCCCCCGCACCCGTGAGCTACTTGCTGTGCTGCTTCGGTGGCCGCGGGAGGAAATAGCTCGTTCGCTGCTGGTATTCGCGATACCCCGGTCGCTTCTCCATGCTGCGCTCGAGCAACCGTGCACCGGTGGCGAACACCAGGAAGTACGTCATCGCGATGGGCGAGAGAAGCGTGAACACCCCGGGCCACGCCGACGCCGAGACGAGGAACAGTCCCCACCAGACCGCCGAGTCGCCGAAGTAGTTGGGGTGCCGCGTCCAGGCCCACAGACACCGGTCCATGATCCGGCCCTTGTTCGAGGAGTCGGCCTTGAAGGCTTTCAACTGCGCATCGCCCACTGCCTCGAACGTCCATCCGAGAATCCAGACCAGTACTCCGAGCACGACGACCGGCAGAACGGATCCGTGTGCGACAGCGGATACCTGCAGCGGCAGGGACACGAACCACAATGCAACCGCCTGCGTCAGGTAGATCTTCCGCAGGGCGTACAGGGTTTCGTTACCGGGGGCCTTGGCGAGCATCTCGGTGTAGCGCGGATCTTCGCCGTGCCCGCGCGAGCGTCGAAAGACGTGCACGGCAAGGCGAAGCCCCCACACACCGACCAGGACGAGCAGTAGTAAGCGACGCCACAGTTCACCTGTTCCGGTCGCGGCCGAGATCAGGGCGATCAGAACGAATCCGCCGCCCCACGTCACGTCCACGACGTTGTGGCGTCCGATACGCGCGCCGATGAGGGCGGTGACGATCATCAGGACAGCGGTACCGCCGAGGCTCGCCAGCGATACGGTCAGGAAGTCGGACCAGTTCACCGCGGGCACACCCACACCGGTCGAACCGGTTCCATCTCGGACGGTCCGCTCCCGGACCGGACCGCCAGAATCTGATCGACGCCCATCCTGTTGTCCCGGAACGCCATTCCACCGCCGATCAGGTACAGCCGCCACACGCGAGCGACCTCCTCCCCGACCATCGCCACCACGTCGTCGAAGCGTGCCTCGAAGCGCTCGGTCCAGACGTCGACGGTCCGCACGTAATGCTCCCGGAGGGCGTGGACGTCGCGAACCTCGAGTCCGGCCTCCTCGATCATCGCGACGGTCCGCCCGACCGGGCGCATGTACATGTCCGGCGCGATGAACGATTCGATGAATGCTCCGCCGCCGGGGTTGTCGCCTTCCCTCCGCGACATCTGTTGGATCAGCACGCGGCCGCCGGGCTTGACGTTGGTATGCAGGGCGGCGGTGTAGGTCGGGTAATTGGCCTCCCCCACATGCTCGCCCATCTCGATCGACGCCACCGCGTCGAAGGGCCCGTCCGGAATCTCTCGATAATCCTGGATTCGGATCTCGACGCGGTCCTGCAGTCCTCGGTCGGCGATGCGCTTGTCGATGAAGGCCTTCTGCTCCCGGGAGATCGTCACTCCGACGACCTTTGCCCCGTACTCCTGTGCCGCGTGCAGGCTCAGGGATCCCCAGCCGCAACCGACGTCGAGAAAGCGTTGCCCTACGCGCTTGTCGAGGCCGATCTTTCGACATACGAGGTCGAGTTTGTCGCGCTGAGCGTCGTCGAGGGTGTAATCCGGCGAATCCGAGGTCCAGTACGCCGACGAGTACGCCATGTGCGAATCGAGGACCAACTCGTAGAAGTCGTTCGACAGGTCGTAGTGGTGACTGATCGCAGCGCGGTCGCGGAGCACCGAGTGCAGCCGCCCCTTCACCGAGGCCTGCGACACGGGCGGCGGCAGCGGACGGCCGAACACCCCGAGATCCTTGGCCAGTTTCGCCAACCGTAGTAGCGAGGCCGGCCCCGGACGGATCGCCGAGAGTCGACGCTCACGCACCACACCCCAGACGTGATCGAGAGCCGCGGCGAGGTCGCCGTCGACGTCCAACTCACCGGTGACGTATGCCTGCGCAGCACCGAGTTCACCGGGGCTCCACAGCAATCGCCGAAGAGCGCTCGGACTGCGCAACAGCACCCTCGGTGCCGAGGCATCGCCTGCAACGGATCCGTCCCACGCCTGCAGCCGAACGGGAAGCGGACCACCCACCAGGGGTTCCACCAACTCGGCAATTCGATGCGCGACGCCGACTCGTCGATCGGTCCGGTCCACGGAGAGTGTCGAGGTGGTCATCGGTTGTCCCTTCGGTCGAGCACGATCTGTTGAACATCGAGGTACCCGGATCTAAATCCGGCCTCCGAGTAGCACAGGTAGAAGTGCCACATCCGTGCGAACACCTCGTCGAAACCGAGCTGCTCTGCCTCGCTGCGGTATTCGCGGAAGCGCCTGTCCCACAGCGCCAGGGTTCGCGCATAGTGATCACCCATGGACAGTCGCTCCCGTACCCGAAGCGAGGTGCTCTGCTCGGTGACCTCTTCGATGGCTCGCACCGACGGCAGGAACCCGCCGGGAAAGATGTACTTGTGTACCCAGGTGTACGTGTTTCGAGTAGCCAGCATTCGGTCGTGCGGCATCGTGATGGCCTGCAGGGCAACTCGCCCACCCGGCGCGAGCAACGAGTCGATCGTCTCGAAATACGTTGCCCAGTACTGATGCCCGACGGCCTCGATCATCTCGACCGACACGATCGCGTCGTACTCGCCGTCGACCAAGCGGTAGTCGAGAAGATCGATCCGGATTCTGTCCGCGTAACCGGCAGCGGCACAGCGCTTACGCGCCAGCTCCTGCTGTTCGGTCGACAGTGTCACCGACCGTACCGTCGCACCACGAGCGGCCGCACGAATGGCCAGCTCGCCCCATCCGGTGCCGATCTCGAGCACTCTGGTTCCCTCTCCGACGCCCGCGCGGTCGAGTAGCCGATCGATCTTGCGGCGCTGAGCGTCGGCCAGCTCCGCACTGTCGTCTCCGCTCCCCGATTCGGCGAACAACGCACTCGAGTAGGTCATCGTCTCGTCGAGGAAGAGCTCGAAGAGATCGTTCGACAAGTCGTAGTGGCGCGAGATGTTCGATCGCGTGTTCTTGGTCGTATTACGCTCGCTCCGTGGGGGTTTCGGGATGTACAGCCCTCGGAGTCGCTGCAGCGACTTGGGAATCAGCGACGCCATTCGCCGGGCGAAGACCTCGAGCACAGCAGTGAGGTCCTCGGCATCCCAGTCACCGGCCATGTATGCCTCACCGAATCCGATGAGCCCGCTGTCCCCGACCCGTGCGGCGAAGTCGTGTGGCCGATGGACGGTCATCAACGGTGCCTCGGCCGAACCGGCACCGATCACCTCGCCGTCGGGCATCGCGACCCGAACCTGCAGGCGTGCCACCGCACGGCGAAAGAGAAAGTCGGCCACGGGTGCGGCCACCGCAACCTTTGCACCACCGGGAACATGGGCGATCTGGGGCCAGACCTGCGGATCGACCAGCGGGCTCGGACCACCGACCGGGTTCGACACCGAATTGGATTTCGACACAGTAGTCATCTGTTGGCCCCTTGCTTCTGGGATTTTCGTGCCCCGGGAGGGGCAGGTTTCTGCACGATCTTCAGCCCCCGCGCCCAGAGCCGAATCCCTTGCCATCGGATCTGTACCACCACTCGTAGCGGCGCAATCGGGATCTCGACTGCAGTGCGAAGAATCGACTGCGTCGTCACTTCTCGTCGACGGCCGTCGACGGTCGCCACGAACGGGGGCTGACCGGCACGTTCGAGGACGATCGAGAGCCGAAGCGCGGCGTCCGGCTCGGGTAGCAGCATGGAGTATTCGCCGTCGACGTCGTTGAACGGAGAGACGTAGAACTCCTTGGTCGTACGGGCCGCGCCGCGATGATCGGTGTGCACCAGGTACCGGTATCGCTCACCGTAGGTGTTGTGCACCTCCGCGACGACGCAGCGGAGCTCTCCGTCGTTGTCGTGACACCAGTACACACTCAGTGGGTTGAAGGTGTGACCGAACACCCGTGCGCTCGCCAACATCGTGATCCGTCCGCCGCCGAGATCGATACCGTTCTCCGCCAGGAACGCATCGACGTTCTGGCGAAGACTGGCGTCGGGGTCTCCGAGGTGGTCACGGGAGTCGAACGAGGCCAGTGGTCGCAGTATCCGGGGCAACTCGGGAAGCGCGTCGAGGTCGACGAACCAGCTGTAGCTCCGGTACGAGAACGTGTTTCGAATCGGCGCGCGCCGAACGTGGTCGATTCGAGTGCGATACAGAGCCGCCCCGTGCGCGCGGGTGGCCGGCAGAAGAGACGTCAGAGCCACGTGGCACCCACCCGTTGCGCGGCCCGCGCACCCGAGAGCGCACCGTCCTCGTGAAATCCCCAGCCGTGGTAGGCACCGGCAAATGCCACGGTGTCGGTGTCCAATTCGGGAAGTCGACGCTGCGCTGCAACCGATTCCGGGGTGTACTGCGGGTGTTCGTAGGTCATCTCGTCCAGCACCCGACCCGGGTCGATACGATCCGCTCCACCGAGGGTGACCAGCATTCTGCGATCGGTCTCCCCCAGGCGTTGCAACCTGGTCAGGTCGTAGCTGACCAGCACCCGGTCGGGTTTGGCCGCGCACGACGGGAGGTGATAGTTCCACGACGCTCGCGCCCTCGTGTTCTTCGGCAGTACCGACGAATCTGTGTGCAGTTGCGTGTGATTGGTCGAGTACGGCATCGCTCCCAGGATGCTGTGCTCGAGCGCAGTCGGTTCTGCGAGCATCTTCAGCGCGGCACCGGGGTGTACCGCGATCACGGCAGCGTCGAACGTACGCAGGTCGTCGCGGGCGTCTCGGATCTGCACGCAGTCCTCGGACCTGTAGACCGCGTGCACGGGGGTATCGAGCAACACCTCGTCGATGTGCCGAGCAACCCGGCGAACGTATTCGATGGATCCACCGGTGACGGTGCGCCAGGTGGGAGAGCCGGTGACGGTGAGCATCCCGTGGTGCCGAAGAAAGGTGAACAGGTAGCGAGCCGGGTACGCGAGAGCAGTGTCCGGATTGCACGACCACACCGCGGACACCAGCGGCGTCATGAAGTGGGATTCGAAGTACGCCGAGAACGAGTGCTCTGCGAGAAACTGCGCGAGAGTCGTCTCGGACTCCACCGGTTCGGAACTGTCCAGCAGTTCGTTGGCCAGGCGATGAAAACGCTTGACGTCGAGCAGCATCGAGACGAATCGCGGCTTGAACACCGCTGTGCGTTGCGCGAGGATTCCGCGCATGCCCTGGCCGCCCGAGTATTCGAGGCCGCACCCGTCGCACCGCACGGACATGCTCATGTCCGAATCCTGAGTAGGCACCTCGAGCTCGTCGAACAGTCGAAGCAGCGTCGGATATGTCCGGTCGTTGTGCACGATGAACCCGGTGTCGACGCCGACGCGGCCATCGGGTCCGTCCACGTAGTGGGTGTCCGCATGGCCGCCGAGGCGGGAGTCCGCCTCGTACAACGTCACCGACGACGTCGACGAGAGCGCGTACGCCGCCGTCAGACCGGCAACACCGCTCCCCACCACCGCGACCCGGCGCCGCGTCACGATTGCCTGCCCATGCAGTCGGCCGGCGCATCGGCAGCGATACCGAGAACGAAGTCCCGCGTTGCCCTGGACCAGACCCGCGGATTGCGCAGCATGAAATGCCCACCCGGCACCGAGAGGTAGCGAGCGTCCACCCCGCGCGCCGCCGCACGTTCGGTCGCCCGGCGGGACGTTAGAGGATCGGTCCACCTGTCGGCAGTTCCGTGCATCACGAGCAGCTTCCTACCCGGTTCGAACGCATCGACCTCCGTGCCCTCCGGCCACCACGGAGCCAGGGCCACGACACCCACGATCTTCTGGGTCGTTCCTGCCGGCTCCACTCCTGGGATGGAAGGATCGTCGACCAGTGCAGCGGCGGTGCGGCCACCCATCGAATGGCCGACGACCACCACGTGAACGTCCGGGTACTCGTCGTGAATTCGGTTCAGGGCCCATCGGGCGTCCTCGACCGGAGACCGTTCGGGCGCGTTCCAGCCCCGGAACCGGTACTGCAGCTGCTGCACCGATACGCCGCGTGTACGGCCGACGCGCCGAAGCATCCAGGTGAACGTCCACATGCGCAGACCGGCCAGGTGCCACGGCCGACTGCGGGCCCGGCTCACGTCTTTCCCGCCGCCGAGGACCAGCACGACCAGTGACGGCGCGCGCACCGGTCTGCCGGTATGCAGAACTGGAGTGGGCTCGTTGCTCATGACCACTATTCGACACCGCGGTCGCTTCGGGTTGGATGAGTTCGACCGAGTCGATTGTGACCTGGCCGACAAAGAAGAAGACCGGACCGAGAGTGTCTCTCGGCCCGGTCTTCGTCGGTGGAGCTGCCGGGAATCGAACCCGGGTCCTCTGCTGCATTGCCAGGGCTTCTCCGTGTGCAGTCCGCTATGCCTCTACTTGGATCTCCCGATCTCGCGAACAAGTCAGGATGACGATCCCAGCCACTGTTTGATGTTCCTCATCATCCCGCGGCCGGATGAATCGGTGAGCCCTCTAGCTGATGCCAGTACCCGGGCCGAGGGCAAGCCCGGACTGACAGACACGCAGTCGCTACTTAGGCAGCGAGTGCGTAGTCGCGCTGATTGGAATCGGCGCTTATAAGGTTGCGATGACGCTTACGGTGGTCTCTCGCCTGCACCGACACGCTTCCCCTGACTCAACATACAAAGTCGAAACCGTTCAGCCCCGTATGTTCCCGAACACCGTGCCCGGGCTATTCAGTGTAACGCCTCCCCCGGACACATTCATTCCATTAACGGCCGACTCGGCGATCCGCAGAATTCGAGGCAGCGTCGGCGTCGACTCGTTGCACCACCGTGCGCAGCATCCGACGGGCCATCACCAGGCGTACGGGCAGCGAGGCGTACCAGACCGCCCGGCCGGCCAGTCCACGAGGGAAGAACACCAACCGCTGCTCGATCGTCGGCTGCTTCGCAGTTCCCCCGACCGTCAGGTCCAGCCAGGCCTCGCCGGGAAGTCGTGTGGAGGACTTGAGCCGCGTGGTGTGCTCGGTGCCCGACGCGGATGCGTCGGGTCCGGTGACGTCGCGATGCCAGCCGGTGAGAACGTCGGCATCGGCCAATCGTTCGAGTGCAGGCCTGATCGCGGTCGACTGCGCTGCACTGCGGGCGACCCGGGTGTCGGTGTAGACGACCTCGCCTGCCCAGGTCGGATCCGAAGGCAACGGATCCGACGGTGCCGCGGTACCGGTGGCATCTGTCCACCGAGTCTCCACCTCGCCGTCGTCGATCTTGCGCAGCGCCAATCTCACGGAATCGCGGTAGCCGGTCAGGCCGTCCTCCGGGCGCGGGACGACGGCATCGATGTCCATCTCGTGACCGATGGCGTCGTATTGCAGTGATTCGATGAGCGGCATCGCCAGCCCGCGCGGAATGGGAGTCACCAGCCCGATCCAGTGGCCGGCCAGCCGCGGAGTCAACACCGGGAGCACGATGATCCGACGCTGCCGCAGACCCGCGACGTCGGCATAGATGTTCATCATCTCGCCGTACTGCATGACATCGGGACCGCCGATGTCGAACGTCCTGGATTCGGTGATGGGCGCACTCGCGGCCCCGATCAGGTAGTGCAACACGTCCCGCACAGCGATGGGCTGGATGCGATTGTGTACCCACCGCGGTGTGGTCATCACCGGAAGCCGATTGGTGAGGTGCCGGATCATCTCGAACGACGCCGAGCCGGATCCGATCACGACACCGGCCTGCAGAACGATCGTCGGGACTCCCGAGTCGATCAGAATGCGTCCCACCTCGGCACGCGACTTCAGGTGCGGCGAGAGTTCACCGGTCGGCGGATGCAACCCGCCGAGGTAGACGATGCGCCCCACACCGCATTCCGCCGCCACGGCCGCGACGTTCTCGGCGCTGTCGCGTTCGGTGTCGGCGAAATCCGAGTGCCCTGCGGTGCCCATCGAGTGCACCAGGTAGTACATGACGTCGACTCCGCTGAGCGCTTCCTTCAACGATTCCCGATCGCTCAGATCGCCCTGCACGATCTCGACATCGGTCGCCCACGGCACGGAGTCGAGCTTGGCGGGCGTGCGTGCCAGCACGCAGACCGTGTACCCCTCGTCGAGCAGTCGCGGGGCCAGCCGACCGCCCAGATATCCCGTGGCACCGGTGACGAGGACGCGCGGCGACTTCTCGGGCGCGGCGGTGTCGGAGGCAGAGTCGAAAGCTGTCATAACCGGAGTCATTACCCCCGGGCGGTGCGGTTCAACCAGAGAGCGCGATCATCGCGATCGCACCGAGCGCCAACGCCATTCCGATCTTCTGCAGCATTCCCACTCGCTCGCCGAGCATCACCATCGCCAGCAGTACCGTCGCCGCCGGATACAGCGACGCGATGACACTGACCAAGGAGAGCAGACCACCCTGATAGGCGTAGATCATCGCCGCGTTGGCGACCACGTCGAGCACGCTGACGAAGGCCGCCAGTTTGAGCACGCTGCCGTGCGGCGGTGCGAAGTGGCCGGAAGCGAGGGCCACGATCCAGACCACCGCGGTCGCAGACGCGCGCGATGCCGCCAGCGGCCACAGCCCGCTGCCGTCGCCGATCCGGTGCAGAAAGATGAATGCGAACGCGAACGTCACCCCCGAACCGACCGTCAACCAGGCGACCGTTCGGGTGAACTTCATCTCGCGTCCGCCGGCCACCTCGCCGGTCACCTCGTCCGGAGATTCTCTGCTCACCAGCACCACGGCCACCAGTGCTACGGCGATACCGACGAACGCGATGATTCCGGGACGCTCCCCCATGGACAGCCCCACCAGGACCGGGATCCCGGCGACCAGCACGGCGGTGACCGGTGAGACCACGGCCATCGGCCCGGCAGCGAGGGCCAGGTAGAACCACCACACCGCAACGCCACCGGCGACACCCGATGCCAGCCCCCAGAGCATCGCCGGGAGCTCGATCGTGCCGCCGACGAACGGTGCGACGAGCAGCACGATCACCAGCGACAGGGGGTACGACACGATGACCACCCGGAGGGCGGCGACTCGGCGGGATGCGACTCCGCCGACGAAATCGCTCACTCCGTAGCCGACGGCGGCTACCAGGGCGAGCAGTACAGCGGTCAGCGCATTCCCTTCACGCGACGACCGAGCTCGCGAGTGACCTCGCGTTCGGCGGTGCGCTTGGCCAGCGACTGTCTCTTGTCGTAGTCCTGCTTGCCCTTGGCCAGTGCCAGCTCGACCTTGACCTTGCCGTCGGAGAAATACATCGACAACGGCACCAGCGTCAGGTTTCCCTCTTTGACCTTGCTTGCCAGGCGATCGATCTCGCGGCGATGAAGGAGCAGTTTGCGGTTTCGCCGCGGCGCGTGGTTGGTCCAGCTCCCGAGCGTGTATTCGGCGATGTGCAGCCCGCGCAGCCAGATTTCACCGTCGTCGACGGTCGCGAAGGCGTCGACCAGTGAGGCCTTACCGTCGCGCAGACTCTTGACCTCGGTACCGACGAGGGCGACTCCGGCCTCGAGGACGTCGAGTATGGAGTAGTTGTGCCGCGCCTTGCGATTGGTCGCGATGGCCTTGCGGCCCTTCTCTCTCACTGCAGGGCCCTTTCTCGAGCATGCGCCGCGTGGATCGGTTCCACGGGCAACCGCTCCAGCATAGAACCGAACGGCAACCGAATTTATTCGCGCACGTACAACCGCAGCGTGATGTACGCCGTCACCGCAGCCATTCCCACTCCCACCAGTGCGAGGAACGGCGAGACGAGCAGAACGTCACTGTTCGATATTCGGGCCAGAATGTTGGCCTGATACACATCCGACAGAACGTCGTCGATGAACATGTTCTTCGCGGTGAACAGGCCGGCGATCGCGAGCGCCGAGCCGATCAACGCCGCCACCACCGCCTCCAGGAGGAAGGGCAACTGCGTGTACCACCGAGTGGCACCGACCAACCGCATGATGCCCACCTCGGTTCGCCTGGTGAACGCAGCGATCTGAACCATGTTGGCGATCAACAGGATTGCCGCGATCGCCTGCACCGTGGCGATGGCGAAAGCCGCGTTGCGCACGCCGTTGAGCACACTGAACAGACGCTCGACGAGATCGCGCTGATTGAGAACGCTCTGTACGCCCGGTCGATTCTCGAAGTTGTCGTTGATGACCCCGAACCGTTCGGGATCGCTCAGACGCACCTTGAACGACGCGGGAAAGCTGTCGGCACTGACCAGTTCGGCCAACTCCGGCTGATCCTTGAACACGCGTTCGGTGGCGTCCTTCACCGCATCCTCACGATTGAGGTACTGCACCGAGACCACCGACGGAGTGTTCTCGAGATCCGATCGCAGGGTGGCACAGGTCTCCTGCGCACAATCGGCGTCGCTCGCCGAGATGTCGTCGGTGAGGAAGATCTGCACCTCCACCCGATCGAGGAAGATCTGCTGAGTCTTCCCCGCCATCTGGACCACGAGCAGGCCACCGCCGAACAGGCCGAGAGAAATTGCGGTTGTCAAGATCATGGCGATCGTCATGGTGATGTTGCGGCGAAGTCCGGTGAGGACCTCGCTGAAGATGAAACTTGCGCGCATCGCGGAATCCGAGCCCTTCGATTCGTTCGGTCGTGACGTCTGTGCGGTCCTGAGTCGGCGGCGGCGTCAGCGACCGACGCCGTAGACCCCGCGAGCCTCGTCACGAACGACTCGTCCGTTGTCGAGTTCGACGACGCGTCGGCGCATCGAGTCGACGATGTGGTTGTCGTGGGTGGCCATCAGCACCGTGGTTCCGGTGCGGTTGATGCGCTCGAGCAGCAGCATGATGTCCTGGCTGGTGTCCGGATCGAGGTTTCCGGTCGGCTCGTCCGCGAGCAGCACGAGTGGACGATTGACGAACGCGCGAGCGATCGCCACCCGCTGCTGTTCTCCACCGGACAACTCGTTGGGCAGACGATCCGACTTACCGCCGAGTCCCACCAGGTCGAGAACTTCGGGAACGGTGCGCTTGATCATCGAGCGCGGCTTGCCGATCACTTCGAGAGCGAACGCCACGTTCTCCACCACCGTCTTCTGCTGCAACAGGCGGAAGTCCTGGAACACGCAGCCCATGCTCTGCCGCAGCCGGGGGACGCGTCGGGCCGCCAGTCGGTTGACGTGGAAATCGGCGACGTGGATGTCGCCGGAGGTGGGCGTCTCCTCCTTGAGGAGCAGCCGCATGAACGTCGATTTGCCCGAACCGGACGGACCGATCAGGAACACGAACTCACCCTTGTCGATGGAGACCGTCACCTTGTCCAGGGCAGGCCTGGTGGAGGTCTTGTAAGACTTGGAGACATTCGAGGTGCTGATCACGGGTCGCCAGTGTAGTCCTTACCGTCCGGTAACCGCCGGAACCGAGGGAGCACCGCGGCGAGTCCCGAGAGACGGTAAAGGATGCCTCAGCGAGACGACGTCGGCGCAGGCTGGCTGGGTATCAGCGACTGAATCACCGGTGGCAGCGGGACACCGAACGGCGCGGTGGTCGTCGACGGCAGGGTCGTCGTGGTCGCCGGCTGCCCTGATTCGTCGACGCTTCCCGATCCGTCCGGATCGGTGGTGGCGGTCGGAGTGGGTGTGACGGTGGTACTCGAATAGGTCGGTTCCACGGTTTGCGGCTGGATGTAGGGGGTGAGTTCGCCCGGGTCCACGGCAACCGGGCCCTGGATACGTTCACTGTCCCTCTCGGCGATCTCTGCACTGACCTGGCCGTACCACAGACCGGTGAGCACGAAGCAGATCCCGAACGCGACTGTGGACGTGCGGACGCGGCCGTTGATCTTGGCCGGAATGCGCCACTGTCGCCAGTTCCGCTGCGGCCGTTCGGTTCCGGTATCGGGCGTATTCATCGATCCTCCGTCCGATCTCGTCCCGACGCTTCCGGCGCGACCCCGGCCGTACTGACGTCGGGAGCAACGCTGATGCCCTCGGGTCGCAGCGCGGCGGCCACTCGGACTCGAAGTTCTCGTCCTACCTGGAACTGCTTACCCGGCAATGTTCGCGCAACGAGGCGAACGTTGACCTGTCCCACCTCGATGCTCTCCACACCCATCACGGTCGGTTCGTCGAGCAACAGCGGACGCAACCGAGCGTCCGCGAACGCGTCGCGGCCGACCGATCGGAGCAGCGCGTTCACCTGGGTGAGATCGGCGGTGCTCGGCACGGGAACGTCGACGACGGCGCGCGCCCAATCCTTCGACAGGTTGATCGCCTTGACGATCTGCCCGTTCGGCACGGTGATGACCTCACCGTCGACGCTGCGGACCCGGGTGACGCGCAGTGTCACGTCCTCGACCGTGCCCTCGGCGTCCTCGGCAGAACCGTTGACGGCGATCTGCACGACGTCACCGAATCCGTACTGACGTTCGGTGATGATGAAGAACCCGGCCAGAATGTCCTGGACCACGCGCTGAGCACCGAAGCCGAGCGCTGCGCCGATGACCGTCGCGGGTGCCACGAGCCCGCCGACGCCGAATCCGAAGCGACGCAGCACTTCGATGGTGACGAGGATGTAGATGAGGGTGACCACGACCCAGGTGATGACCTGGGCCAGCGCGTGCCGATGCTTGGCGGCCTCGGACCGCACGAGCGCATCGCTGTGCTGGTAGTTCTGATCGATTCGGGCAGTGATGCGGGACCCGGTCCAGGTGACGAACCGCGCAGCCAGCATTCCGCCCAGGATGTACAGCACGATCCCGAGGGCGTTCAGCTTCAGGTCGAGCGTCGGGTTCAGCCAGCTGGTCATCGGAACGACGGAGCGGATCCTGCGCAATGACCGGTCATCTACTGCTCCCCTCGCATTCGCCAACGAATTCCCGATTCCAGGAATCCGTCTATGTCCCCGTCGAGAACTGTAGACGGATTGTTGACTTCGTACTCGGTACGCAGATCCTTGACCATCTGGTACGGGTGCAGAACGTACGAGCGCATCTGGTTACCCCAGGAGCTACCGCCGTCACCCTTGAGCGCATCCATCTCGGCACGCTCTTCCTTGCGCTTGACCTCGAGCAGCTTGGCCTGCAGCACCCGCATGGCCGAGACCTTGTTCTGCAGCTGGGACTTCTCGTTCTGGCAGGTCACCACGATCCCCGTCGGGATGTGCGTCAACCGAACGGCGGAGTCGGTGGTGTTGACCGACTGCCCACCCGGACCGGACGAGCGGTACACGTCCACGCGAATGTCGTTCTCCGGGATCTCGATGTGGTCTGTGGTCTCGACGACCGGAAGCACCTCCACCTCCGCGAACGAGGTCTGGCGACGACCCTGGTTGTCGAACGGGCTGATCCGCACCAGCCGATGCGTCCCCTGTTCCACCGACAACGTGCCGTACGTGTACGGAGCCTTGACCGCGAACGTCGCGCTCTTGATACCGGCCTCTTCGGCGTAGGACGTGTCGTAGACCTCGACGCCGTAGCCGTGCTTCTCGGCCCAGCGGATGTACATACGCATGAGCATCTCGGCCCAGTCGGCCGCGTCGATTCCGCCTGCACCGGAACGGATGTTGACCAGTGCGTCGCGTGCGTCGTACTCACCGGAGAGCAGGGTCCGCACTTCCATGGCTGCGATGTCCTCCCGGAGCGCGGCGCGTTCGGCGTCGGCATCGGCGGTGGCGGATTCGGCTGCCTCGCCTTCTTCACCCTCGGCGAGCTCGTACAGAACCGGCATGTCCTCGAGGCGCTGCCTGAGTTCTTCGACGCGGCGAAGCTCGGCCTGCGCATGGGACAGCTGGCTGGTCACCTGCTGCGCGTGTTCCTGGTCGTTCCACAGGTCCGGCGACGCCGCCTGATGCTCGAGTTCGTCGATGCGTCGCCGCAGTTCCTCGACGTCGAGCACCGACTCGACGGTGGACAGAGTGGTGTCGAGCTCGGCCAGGTCTGCAGAAACGTCGGGATGCACGAGAGTCAAGGTTACCGGCACCCGAACCCGAACCCGACCGCCCCCGATTCCCCCGGCCCCCACGAGCCGAACTGACACCCACGTCGAGGGTTCGAACCGCGCAGATTTCAACTCTCGTCAGGCCATCGGTGGACTGCTAGCTTTCGGCTCATCGACATATTCGCATCTCGACATGCCTGCCACCGCCCGGTGCCGGCCACACCCGCAGTACACAGGAGCGTCGCATGACCGTCACCGACCAGTACCTCGAGAACAACAAGGCGTACGCCGCGACGTTCGACGGTCCCCTGCCGTTGCCGCCGTCGAAGCACGTGGCAGTGGTGGCGTGCATGGACGCCCGACTCGACGTCTACCGCATCCTCGGTCTCCACGACGGCGAAGCACACGTGATCCGCAATGCGGGCGGTGTCATCACCGACGACGAGATTCGCTCACTGGCCATCAGTCAGCGTCTACTCGGCACGAAAGAGATCATCCTGATCCATCACACCGAGTGCGGCATGCTCACCTTCACCGACGACGAGTTCAAGAAAGACCTACAGGACGAGACGGGCATCAAGCCACACTGGGCTGCCGAGTCGTTCACCGACTTGGACCGCGATGTTCGCCAGTCGCTCGCCCGCATCGAGCAGAGCCCGTTCGTCACGAAGCACGAATCCGTTCGAGGCTTCGTCTTCGACGTCGCAACCGGAAAGCTGAACGAAGTCACCGAATAGGCCCGACCACCCATGTCGCCGCGTACGAGCAGCCCGTGCGCGGCGATAGTCTTCTCCGGTGACCGATTACTCCTCCGATCTTGTTCTCGCCCTCACTCTCGCCGACGAGGCGGACGCCATCACACGCCGACGATTTCTCGCCATGGACCTGTCGGTCGATTCCAAGCCGGATCTCACCCCGGTGTCCGACGCGGATCTGGCCGTCGAGACGGCGATCCGCAACTCGCTGGGTGCGCAGCGCCCCACCGACGCGTTGCTGGGCGAGGAGTTCGGCGGTACTGCGACATTCAGCGGCCGCCAGTGGGTGGTGGATCCCATCGACGGCACCAAGAACTTCGTCCGCGGCGTGCCCGTCTGGGCGACCCTCATCGCCCTGCTCGACGACGGCGTACCGCGGGTAGGAGTCGTCAGCGCACCTGCCTTGAACCGACGCTGGTGGGCCGCACTCGATCAGGGGGCCTGGACGGCATCGGACGGCGGTACCCCGCGCCGGATCGAGGTCTCGAAGGTCGATTCGTTGGCGTCGTCGAGTCTGAGCTTCTCCAGCCTGTCCGGCTGGGCCGACCTCGGCACCCGAGATCGGTTCCTCGATCTGACCGACGCCGTGTGGCGGGTACGCGGCTACGGCGACTTCTTCTCGTACTGCCTCGTGGCCGAGGGGGCAGTCGACATCGCCGCCGAACCCGAGGTCTCGCTGTGGGACCTGGCGGCCCTCGATGTCCTGGTGCGCGAGGCAGGCGGCGAGTTCACCGCGCTCGACGGCACCGCGGGCCCACACGGTGGCAGTGCCGTGGCCACCAACGGCCTACTGCAGCACGCGGTCCTCGAGCACCTGTCCCCTCGGGCCTGACATTCGCCTAGAGAACTGCAGCCACAACCAGCGCGATCAGCGGTGTGATGCCCTGAACGAACGCCGCTCGAAAGTACTTCGCGCCACCGGTCGCGAGCACGAGTGCCGCGCCGACGATGCTCGCGCAGGCGAAGTACACGATGGCGTCGCCCGCTGAGCCGCCCACGACGAGGCCGACCACGATGCCGATGGCCAGGAACAGGTTGTAGAAGCCCTGGTTGAAGGCCATCGGTTTGACGACGTCGGCGTCGTGCTGACTGGCGACGCCGAATCGCGACCATACTGCGGGCCTGGACCAGGCCACGCTCTCCATGACGAAGATGACGACGTGGAGGGCCGCGGCGAGGCCGGCGAAAACCTGGGCGATCGGATGCACCGGATCAGCGTGCCACATCCAGCCCGGCCTGGCGTGATGCACTCGGCAACCACTCGGCTCGGTGCGTGAACTTACTCGATAGTAGACAGCTATCTTACTCGGGAGTAAGATCTGTGGAGTCCGTGACCGACGCCGAGGAACTGGTGATCATGAGCAAGCAAGACAGTGTGGTCGACGCGAAGGCCCCCAAGGTGCCCCGCGATACTTCTGCGGTTGGCCTCAACCCGTTCAAGAGGGATGCGATCGGAACCGCGATGCGCGTTCTGACCGCCATCACCGGATCCGAACTGGCGGAGAAGTACAACCTTCGTCAGACGATCGACCGGGTGACGTACGAGAGCACCAAGACCGGGTTCAAGACGCTCGGCGCGGCAAATCGCACGTTCGCCAAGGTCACCGGTGGCGGTAAGCCCAAGCGTCTCGACGACGGTGCCGCCAAGAACCTGAGCTACTTCGACCTGACGCCCGACGACGAGCAGCGCATGATCGTCGAGACGGTCAAGGAGTTCGCCGAGGAAATCCTCCGGCCTGCCGCATTCGATGCGGACCACAACGCGTCCTCGCCCGAGGACCTCGTGCGTCGCTCCGCCGAACTCGGCATCACCCTCATCAACGTTCCCGAGGAGCTCGACGGCGCTGCCACCGAGCGCGGGGCCGTCACCAACTCGCTCGTCGCCGAGGCGCTGGCGCACGGCGACATGGGCCTGGCCCTGCCCATCCTTGCCCCCTCCGGCGTCGCCGTCGCGCTGACCCAATGGGGAACGGACGCACAGCAGAAGACCTATCTGCCCGCGTTCGTGGGCGAGAAGGTTCCGAACGCTGCGGTGGTCGTCAACGAGCCCCGCGCGCTCTTCGATCCGTATGCGTTGCAGACCAAGGCCGTTCGCTCCCCCAGCGGTTACAAGCTCAACGGCGTCAAGAGCCTGGTGCCTGCTGCAGGCAGCTCCGAGCTGTTCGTCATCGCCGCAGAACTCGAAGGCCGCCCGGCATTCTTCATCGTCGAGTCCGACTCGAAGGGTCTCGTCGTCGAGGCCGATCCGAGCATGGGACTGCGTGCTGCCGGTCTCGGTCGCCTGATCCTGACCGACGTCGCAGTTCCCGAGTCGGCATTGCTCGGTGACGGTGACGCGGACCAGCGGGCCGCCGAGTACAGCGCTGCCATCGGTCTCGCACGACTGGGCTGGGCGTCGCTGGCCGTCGGTACGAGCCAGGCCGTGCTGGACTACGTAGTCCCCTACGTGAACGAGCGTGTGGCCTTCGGCGAGCCGATCAGCAACCGCCAGGCCGTGGCCTTCATGGTCGCCAACATCGCCATCGAGCTCGACGGCATGCGGTTGGTGACGCTGCGCGGCGCTTCGCGGGCCGAGCAGGGACTGTCGTTCGCCCGCGAATCGGCGCTCGCGCGTCGACTCGCCTCCGAGAAAGGCATGCAGATCGGTTCCGATGGCGTTCAGTTGCTCGGCGGTCACGGCTTTACCAAGGAGCACCCGGTGGAGCGTTGGTACCGCGATCTGCGATCCGTCGGCGTCGCCGAAGGCATCGTTCTCATCTAGCCGTCCGCCCCCGAATTCCATGGCACTCACCCAAGGACACACACCATGATCAATCTTGAACTTCCCAAGAAGCTTCGGGCGCAGGCGAATCAGGCTCACCAGGTCGCTGCCGAGATCTTCCGCCCGATTTCCCGCAAGTACGACCTCGCCGAGCACGAGTACCCGGTCGAGCTCGACACCATGGCGTCGATGGTCGAAGGCATGTCCGACGCCGGTGGCGAAATCGGCGGAGCCGCCGGTGGCCGCGAGAAGGACAGCGAGTCGGCCAAGCCCAGCAAGACCGCGAACGCCAACGGCGGCAACATGTCTGCCCTGGTGAACGTGATCGAGACCTGCTGGGGCGACGTCGGCCTGACGCTGTCGATCCCCTACCAGGGCCTGGGTAACTCGGCCATCGCAGCGGTGTCCACGGACGAGCAGCTCGAGCGCTTCGGCAAGGTGTGGGCCTCGATGGCCATCACCGAGCCCAGCTTCGGCTCGGACTCCGCAGCGGTGACCACCACCGCCGTCCTCGACGGTGACGAGTGGGTACTCAACGGCGAGAAGATCTACGTCACCGCCGGTGAGCGTTCCACCCACATCGTCGTATGGGCGACGGTCGACAAGTCGCTCGGCCGCGCGGCCATCAAGTCGTTCGTCGTTCCGCGTGACGCACCGGGCCTGTCGGTTGCACGTCTCGAGCACAAGTTGGGCATCAAGGCGTCCGACACCGCTGCGCTGCTGCTCGAGGATTGCCGCATCCCGAAGGACAATTTGCTCGGCACCGCCGAGGTGAACGTCGAAAAGGGCTTCGCAGGCGTCATGCAGACCTTCGACAACACCCGCCCCCTGGTGGCCGGTATGGCCATCGGTGTGGCGCGGGCGGCGCTCGAAGAGCTGCGATCGATCCTGGCCGATGCCGGAGTCGACATCTCATATGAGACACCCGCCTACAACCAGCACGCGGCGGCCGCAGAGTTCCTCCGCCTCGAAGCGGACTGGGAAGCAGCACATCTGCTCGCACTGCGGGCAGCGTGGATGGCCGACAACAAGGAGCCCAACTCGCTGCAGGCGTCGATGTCGAAGGCCAAGGCGGGCCGCTCGGCAGTCGACATCACCCTCAAGGCAGTGGAACTCGCCGGTACCTACGGCTACTCCGAGCGCCCGCTGCTCGAGAAGTGGAGCCGTGATTCCAAGATTCTCGACATCTTCGAGGGAACTCAGCAGATCCAGCAGCTGATCGTTGCTCGTCGAGTACTCGGGAAGTCGTCCGCAGAACTGAAGTGATACCTGGCTCGTCGTCGAGCCGAGATGTCGCCGCGAAACGGCATCGGACCCCGCGTCCGATGCCGTTTTTCGTGCGTCGGAAAGAAAAATTCCGGGACGGTGTCGATATCGTGGTCTGCCGGACGTCGTCATCGTGAACGGCGACTCGCGCCGCGACAACGAGGTACCGAACCCAGGAGCGCACCATGAAGTACATCCTCTTGATCAACGCCGACACCACGCCTGGAGCAGCACCGGGCTGCAGCAGTGTCGAGGACTGGATGACCTACGAGAAAGAGATGAAGGAAGCCGGCGTCTTCGTCTCCGGGTACGCCATGGCCGATCTGACGACCGCCACCGCGGTGCGCGTCGACCCGCGCACCGAGGAACGGACCGTCACCGACGGCCCGTACGCCGAGTCGCACGAGGTTCTCGGCGGCTACGACGTGATCGACGTCCCCGACCTGGACGCGGCACTCGAGTGGGCGGCCCGATGCCCAGGCTCCAAGGACGGCGGCGCGGTGATCGTGCGGCCCCTTGCAGAATTCTGACCGGCGCAGTCCCGCCATGCAGGATTCCTCGGTGAACGAGTCGGGGGTTCATCGAGCGCTCGAATCGGTCTTCCGAACCGAGCGCTCGATTCTGCTCGCCTCGTTGGTACAGCGGTACCGCGACCTCGACCTCGCCGAGGAAGTGACCTCGGACGCCATCGAGTCGGCCCTCAAACACTGGCCGGTCGATGGCGTCCCGTCACGGCCGGGGGCGTGGCTACTCACCACTGCCCGCCGGAAGGCGGTCGATCGGCTGCGCCGCGATCAGAGCCTGGCCGCCAAGGTCGGAGTGCTGCAGGCGGATACGGATCGCAGCGAACCGAGCAGCCCGAATTCGCTCGACGATGCTCTGCCCGACGACCGGCTGCAGTTGTTCTTCACGTGTGCACACCCGGCGCTTGCGGCCGGTGACCGACTCGCGTTGACGCTTCGATGCCTGGCCGGTCTCGGTACCGGCGAGGTGGCCCGTGCGCTGCTCATCCCTCCGGCCACGGCGGCGCAGCGAATTGTGCGGGCCAAGAACAAGATTCGGGCCGCACGGATTCCGTTTCGCCTCCCGGGCCCGGACGAGCTGGCAGGCAGGGTGCCGATGGTGCTCGAGGTGGTCTATTCGATCTTCACCGAGGGCTATTCGGCGACCTCGGGTGAGAGTGTCGGGCGAGTCGATCTCGTCTCCGAAGCCATCGGTATGGGACGACTTCTCCACACCGCACTGCCGACCGAGCCCGAGGTGGCAGGCCTGCTGGCGTTGATGCTGCTCATCGACGCCAGACGCGACGCTCGCACCGACTCGGATGGTGACATCGTGCTGTTGGCAGATCAGGACCGTGGACTCTGGAACGCCGAGATCATCGCCGAAGGGACGGAACTCGTGGTCGAGGCCCTCAGCGGCGGCCGGGGCGGTCCGTACGCCGTGCAGGCGGCCATCGCTGCGCTGCATGCAGAATCACCCGACACCGACAACACGGACTGGCCCCAGATCGTTGCGCTGTACGACGTGCTCATGACACGGACACCGAATGCGATTGTCGCGATGAACAGGGCTGTCGCACTGGCGATGCGCGACGGTCCCGAGCCCGGTCTGCGAGAGCTCGACCGGCTTGCCGAAGAGGCGTCGTTGCGCCGATATCATCCGTATCCCATGGCGAGAGCCGATCTGCTGCAACGACTCGACAGGTTCGACGAGGCGGCGGTGGAGTATCGCCGTGCGTTGGATTTCGCCCGAACCGCACCGGAGAAACGCCTGCTCCGACGTCGGCTCACGGAAGTGAGCACCTGCCGCGGTCAGGCCGACAGAACCGCGCCCACCTGATCTGCCGTCAACGCACGGTCCGCGTACACCACGCGAATTGCGTCGACATCCGGATTGCCGACGTCGGGTCCGCGGGTGATCAACTCCAGGCCTGCGCGTTCGGCCACCCGCGCCGACGCGACATTGTGTTCGAGCAGGTATGCCACGATCGGCAGTTCGGGCTCGGTTCGGTGCGCGCACTCGACTGCGATCTCACACATCTCCGCGGCATACCCGTTGCCCTGCGCGTCGGAATGGAGGCGATAGCCGAGATTCCAGAAGGCGTTGCGGCGCTTCGAACATCCGCCGTAGCCACTGAGCGTGTGGCTGCCGCGCTCACGAATCATCCAGGTGGACAATCCATCCCGCCGCCACTGCTCCGACCAGCCCTGCACCATTCGTTCGGTCACGCCGGGATCAGTGTGCCGCAGGCTCGGAAAGTGGGTCCACGACTGCGGGTCGCTGCAGATCGCGTACAACTCATCGAGATCGGCGACGGCCGGCTCGTCGAGGTCGAGACGCGAGGTTCGTATTCGCACACGCCGGATCCTACGGGGAGGAAATCTGGTAGACCGGTGGTACGGAATCGAGTGAAGGGTGTGACCGTCATGGCCGAGTGGGTCAAGAAGATCGAAGAGAACGCGAAGGGTCTCATCGCCGAGGCCGAACAGGAGTTGACTGCACTCGAGGGCGTGGACACGGTCGACCTCACCGCCGACGCCTCCGAGGACGGCGAGGATTCCGACACGGCCACCAGTGACGATGCCCGCGAGCAGGTTTCGGACTGAACCGACGGTACCCAGTCGTCACGGCCGGACCACGACGACACACGATCGGTCGGTGGACGTCGATCGGAATCATCTGTCGCGCACCAGGTCTCGACTCGACGACGGCCGTGCCCGACGCAGGATGTCCACCGTCGCGGCACTGTCCGAAATGCTCGAACACACCGACCGGTAGCCGGGATCAGTCGAACACGGACCAACAGATGCTGTTTCTTCTCTTCTGGTCTTCCAACACCAGCCGGCGCACGCTGTTCGGAATCCGGTCACGCTGCCACTCGAGCTCTTTCCTGCCTGCACTCGTCTCTCGGCCTGCAGGTGCAGCCGCCCGCGCTGCCTTGATGGCGTAGGCGGCTGCTCCGAGGTCGTGTTCGGGTACGTGAGCCACGCAGGCTGCCTGGCCCGCGGCGTACGCGGCGAAGCGAGAGCAACCGACGAGCGGCCGTGCTGCTCCCATGGCGTGGCCACCGAGGGCGCGGGTGGCCATCATCGCGAGTTCGCCGCGCACCCACGCACGGGTGGCCTCGATCGCCTCGCGTGGTCGCGGGTCGACGGGTCGGACCGTCTCGAACAAGTGGAGGACGTGTTCCGCACACTCGGCCGCCCAGAGCGCGAGGCTCCGATGGTCGTCTTCGGACAGAAGTCCGCCGCGCTGCACGGTGATGAGGCGAGGGTCTCGGACGGCGGGAAGAATCACACGAGTCGTCCTTTCGACGGTATCGCGTTCGCCCTCGGGCCGAACGGGCCGTTTCTGCACATACGAGAATACGAAAAAAACCCAGGACATAAGTCCTGGGTCTTCGTCAGTGGTAGCGGGGACAGGATTTGAACCTGCGACCTCTGGGTTATGAGCCCAGCGAGCTACCGAGCTGCTCCACCCCGCGTTGCAACTACGAAGTTACTACCGTGCGTACGGCCAATGCAAATCACGTGACTTCCGAGCGCTGTCACCCGCTCGACGAAGTGCACCGCGGCAGGTTGTGGCTCGCGCTTATCACGGTTCAGGCGGCTCGAAATAGTGCTCCGCGTCTCTTTTCATGCGTGTTTCGAGTCACATAACGGTCGGGTTACGAAGTAGAAACAATAGCGCCACGACCAGGCCTGAGCTGCCGAAATACCCCCTCGAGTCCCAGTATGTGGACAACCACTGTCCCATTCCGGCTCAGTGACGGTGAGCAGATCCTCGACTACCTTCACGGGCGGCCCTAAACCGCTGGGCCTGCACCACCCCGCCGCTTCCTTCGCTCTGCCCCGCGGGTGTGGTCCCCAATACGTACGGGGGCAGAGCCGCGACGATACGAAGTGCCTGGTCACGAACGCCGTACATCCCGGCGAGGTGATTGCAGGCCAGTCGCGCCAGTCGAGCGCGGAGAGGATTCACCCCGCATGACCACACAGAACAATTTCGGCAAGCGCGCTCTCGGATTGGTCGCCATCGCAGGCGCCGCCGTAGCAATCCCCCTCGGCGTTTCAGCCGGAACCGCCAACGCAGCCTCGAACAACTGGGACGCAGTCGCACAGTGCGAGAGCGGTGGCAACTGGAGCATCAACACCGGAAACGGCTACTACGGTGGCCTGCAGTTCTCGCAGAGCACCTGGACGGCCAACGGCGGAACCGGATCGCCGGCCAACGCATCCAAGGCCGAGCAGATCCGCGTCGCGGAGAACACCCTGCAGAGTCAGGGACCGGGCGCATGGCCCGTGTGCGGTCAGCAGCTGACCAAGGGTGCCTCCACTCCCGAGCCCGAGGCAGCTCCCGCACCGGCACCGCAGCCGGCTCCGGCACCGGCACCGGCACCGGTCGTGGCCCCCGAGGCCGCAGCAGCCACGCAGGCTGCACAGGGCGTGTTCGACGCGGCGTCCAAGCTCGCCGACCAGTACGGCCTGAGCACTCAGTTCCAGCACCTCGTTGCAGCGAACGCCCCGGTGCTCGCGCCCATCGGACGCTGATCACCCGGCAGTTCGTCGAACTGCCTCTCACGTTGCCTCGTATCTCACGCGCGAGCAGGTGACGAACGACGGAAGGGCCGCCTCACCATTCGGTGAGGCGGCCCTTTCGCTCGTATCGACCGGTTCGGGTCAGCAGACCTGACCCGACCCGATCAGTTGCCGGCCCGGTTGTACGTGTCGACCGCGGTCTGCAGGTTCTCGAGCGCAGTGCCGAGTTCCGCCAGATTTCCGCTCTGCTGCGCAGAGCGCACAGCGGAGAGTGCAGCGTTCAAACCGGAAACGGCAGCATCCCTCGTTGCCGAACCGCCGGTGGCGGGGGCAGGAGTTGCCGCAGGCGTGCCACCGTCGGACGGCGCGGTTTCGGGAACAGCGCCGGGCTGCGTATTTCCGTCGGTCTCACCGGGTGCGGTGACCGTGCGTCCGGCACCCGCTCCGAACACCTGCTCGATGGCCTCGGGCAGTGTCGCGGCATACCCGACGCGGCCCTCGTACGAGACGAGTACTCGAATCAACTGCGGATAAGCGGACGCCTCGTTGGTTCGAGAGGCGTACACCGGCTCCACGTAGATCAATCCACCGTTGCCGACCGGAAGTGTCAGCAGGTTGCCGAACTCCACGGTGTTCTCACGGCGCACGATGCCGAGACTCTCGGATACGTCCGTCGTGGTCGTCATCTGGTTCTGCACCTGATTGGGACCCTGAGTCGACGTATCGGTCGGCAATCGCAACACGGTGATCTTGCCGTAGTTCTCCGGGTCCGAATCCGCACTGACGTACGCGCCCAGCACCTCTCGGCGATATCCGACCAGCGCACTGGTCAACTGGAACGACGCCTGATTCTCCTCGTTGGAGATGTCGGATGCGACGACGTAGTACGGAGGCTGCTTGGCCGCGGTGTTCTCTGCGGTCGGATCGGTCGGAACTTCCCAGAACGCGTTGTTGGTGAAGAACTCTCGCGGATCGTTGACGTGGTACTTGGTCAGCAGTTCACGCTGAACCTTGAACAGATCTTCCGGGTAACGGAAGTGATCACGAAGCTCGTCGGACACCTGGTCCTTGGGGATGACGGTTCCCGGGAACACGCCTTCCCATGCCTTGAGCACGGGATCGTTCTCGTCCTGCTCGTAGAGCTTGACGGTGCCGTCGTAGGCGTCGACGGTGGCCTTCACCGAGTTTCGGATGTACGACACCTCTCGGCTCGGCAGCGCTCGTGTCGTCGTCGACTCGATGCTGTCGGCCGTGGCGTCCTCGAGCGACATCCGCTGGGCGTACGGGAAGTTGTCCAGCGTGGTGTACCCGTCGATGATCCAGACGAGCTTGCCCTCGACGATCGCCGGGTAGGTCGATCCGTCGGTGGTCAACCACGGTGCGACCTTCTGAACGCGGTCGCGGGGGTCACGGTTGAACAGGATCTTCGACTCGTCGCCGATCACGCTGGAGAACAGGATGTTTCGCTCGGCGTACTTGCTGGCGAAGACGAGCCGGTTGAAGAAGTTTCCGACGTCGACACCTGCTGCACCGGTGTAGGTGTAGCTCTTGCTGTCGGTGTCGTACTCGCGAGGCTCGCCGGTGGAACCGACGATCGAGTAGTCCGCGTCGGAGTTCGCGATGACCGGGCCGAAGTAGATGCGCGGCTGGTCCAGGTCGCCGGGCCCGTCCTTTCGGATGGTGCCCTCGGAGTCGTTCTCGATCCAGTTGACCTGGTAGTTCGGGTAACCGCCGCGCCCGCCGCTGGATTCGTCGGCGACGGCCTCGTCGACGGAGTTGGCCGGCGCTGCGACGAAACCGTTGCCGTGCGTGAACACGGTGTGGCGGTTGATCCAGTCTCGCTGGTTCGCGTCGAGGGTCTGCGGTGAGATCTCACGGGCAGCAACGACGTAGTCGCGCAGGTTGCCGTCGGCATCGGGGTACCGGTCGACGGCCAGAGTGTCGGGGAATCCGTAGAAGTTACGGATCTGACGCTGCTGGGTGAACGTGGGCGCGAGGATGTTCGGGTCGAGCAGACGGATGTTGGACATCGTGGCCGACTCCGACGCCACCTCGCCGGGGCTCAACGCCGCCTCACCGGAGTAGTTCCGATAGGTGACCACGTCGTCTGTCAGTCCGTACGCGGCTCTGGTGGCCGCGATGTTCCGCTCGATGTACGTGCTCTCCTTGTCCGCCGCGTTCGGGCGCACCGAGAACTGCTCCATCACCATCGGCCAGACGGCACCGATCAGGATCGACGAGAGCACCAGCAGCGCAGTGGCCAACGCCGGAATTCGAAGATCACGCAGGAAGATCGCTGCGAAGAACGCGATGGCACAGATCACGGCGATCGCGAGCAGGATCAGTTTGGCCGGCAACACCGCATTGATGTCGGTGAAGCTGGCACCGGTGAACGTCGGTTCTTTCCGACTGCTCGACAGCAGGGTGTAGCGGTCGAACCAGTACGCCACGGCCTTGAGCAGAACGAAGCTGCCCGCCAGGACGGCGAGCTGGATCCGCGCTGCGCGAGTGAGGGCTCCCTCACGTCCGGCGAGCCGGATTCCGCCGAATACGTACTGCGTCACCAAGTTCGCGAAGAACGCGACCAGGACGGCGACGAAGAGCCAGTTCAGGATGAATCGGTAGAACGGCAGATCGAACGAGTAGAACCCGACGTCGAGATTGAACTGTGGATCGGTCATCCCGAAGTCCCCGCCGTGCAGGAACAGCTGGACCGTCACCCAGTTGGTCTGGGCGATCATGCCGGAGAGGAAACCGAACACCACCGGAATTCCGATGCCGAACAGGCGCAGACGGCTCATCACCGTGGTGCGGTACCGCGCGATCGGATCGTTGGGACCGGCGACCGGAACGAACACCGGCCGATTGCGGTACGCCAACAGCAGTGCCGCGAAGACGATGAGTCCGACGACCAGGGAAACGACGAGGAAGATCACCAACCGCGTCAGCAGAGTGGTGGTGTACACGCCACGGAAGTCGACTTCGCCGAACCACAGCCAATTGGTGTACACGTCGATCAGACGGGGACCGATCAGTAGCAAACCTGCTGCCACCAAGGCCAATACGAGCAAGATCCGGCTTCGCCGCGACAAGGACGGCATACCGGTGGGGGGCCTCATGCCCACGTGCCACACTCCAACTTCGGGCGGCGCCGATCGGCACCGCAGATGACTTCGGCGATGCACTCAGTGTGCACCGCATGTCCGTTTCGCCCTACTGTACGTACGTTGATCCTACGGCTGCGACAACCGTACTGCGGCCACTGCCGACCGCAGGTCAGGAGCGTCGCGTCGAACAGAACCATCGGAATGCGAGGATAGTGCGGTGAGCAACGACAGCAACGGACTGCCCGGCAGAGACGATTTCGGAAGCGAGTTCGACCCGGAGTCGGGTGGGCAGGACGTGGCGGAGGCTCTGGCTCGATGTGCCCGCGAGGTGGCGGATTTCGTCGACGCGGGCGGATGGCACCAGGCCCCGCAGATGTTCGCGTTGGTGCCGACCGCAGCGCTCGCCGCGGCCGAGCCCGGCCTGCTCGACGATCTCGCCGACGGTGCCGCACTGACGCCGATCCAGCAGCACTCGCTGCCCGAGGACATCACCGGCGGCTCCCCCGCCCTGGACGAGTTCCTCGCCACCTCCACGTGGCCCGAGGGTGTGGTCGGATGCGCCCTGGTTCAGGAGATAGTCGTGCTTCCACCGACTGCCGAATCGACCCTCGACGATGCCTTGATGCCGTTGCTCGCAGATCCCGATGCAGCCGACGAAGCCGCACGCTCGGCCGCCGAGAACCATCCCGAGAAACGGGATGCTCGGTTGATCGTCGCGGTGCTCAAGGACGGCCCGTCCCTGACGTTGCTGCAGTTGCACCCGGACGAGGACGCCGATCCCTTCGCGCCCATCGACCTTCGCATCGCCGAGGATCTGGCCCCCAACGTCGTGCACGGCCTCTACGCAACGTTCGACGTCGTCGACGACGACTAGCGGCAGGGCCCGGTCAGCTGCAGGACGGCGCGTCGCCGCCGGAGCCGATCGCCTGCAGAGCGTCGACAGCACTGTCCAACGATTCGACGCGCACCAGACGCAGTCCGTCGGGAACGTTCTGTTCGGCTTCGCCACAGTTGGCGTCCGGCACCAGGAACGTGGTGGCACCCGCTTCGCGAGCCGCGATCAGCTTGTAGGGAATGCCGCCGATCGGCCCGACGGTACCGTCGGCGTCGATCGTTCCGGTGCCCGCGACGAACTCACCGTTGCTCAGCTCACCGGGACTGAGCTTGTCGACCACGGCGAGGCTGAACATCAGTCCGGCCGACGGACCGCCGACGTCGGCGAGGTTGAACTTCACGTCGAACGGCACGTCCGGCTGCTCCTCGGGCGTGACTCCGAGGTATCCGAGGGATGCATCGTCGGGCCGAGCACCGAGCACCACTGCGCTGGTCTGCGTCGACCCGTCTCGCACGTACTCGATGTCGAGAGAATCGCCCGGCGCTCTGGAACTGACGGCCTCACGAACGGCCGATGCAGTCGCGACGGGCGTGCCGCCGACCGACACCAGCGTGTCCCCCACATTCAGCACGCCTGCAGCGGGGCCGTCCTCGGCGACACTGGCCACCGCCAGTGACACGGGGAGATCGAGATGGTGCAGAGCAGCCAGTTCGGCGCTGGATTCGGACTGCTCGAAATCCGCCTGATTGCCCTCCTGCACTTCTTCTTTCGTCATGTCCGGCGGATAGACCTCTTCACGCGGGACCAGGCCTTGGCGTCCGCTCGCCCAGAAGCCGAGAGCCTCGAACAGATTGAGCTGATCACGCACGGCCACGGTCGTCATGTTCAAGTGACCCGTGGTCGGGTCGACCTCGGTTCCGTCGATCTGCACCACGGGCACCCCGTCGACGTCGCCGAGAGTGTTGTACGTCGGTCCGGGGCCGAGTGCGGCGAAGGGAACGGTGACGACCGAGCCGGTGACGCCCAGCACCACCACGGGCACCAGCGCAGCGACGAGAGTGGCGATCCTTCGGTTCACTCCGTAGACACTAGATCCGAACGAAGTCCACGGTGCAGACCGCCCCTACCGAGTGCGTCGGTGCCGGCTTCACACGGGTCCGACTGTTCGCCGTCAGCGTGACGATCCACCACTCTCTCCGTTCTCCGGGCTTGTACCGTTGAGTCATGAGCAATTTTGGTTTCGGTGCCCCCGACGACGACCCGGACAAGAAGAAGGATCCGGACGGCTCCGGCAACCCTGCCGGCTTCGGGTTCGGTGCGGAGGGCTTCGACCCCGCACAGCTGGGCCAGATGCTCACCCAGTTCGGCCAGATGCTCAGCGGAATGGGAGCTGCGGGCGGAACCGGTTCGGGGCCGGTGAACTACGACCTGGCCAAGCAGCTGGCACGCCAGCAGATGGGCGATTTCAGCCCGGTGTCGGCGGGCGAACGGGAGGCCGTCACCGACGCCGCGCACCTCGCCGAGCTGTGGCTGGACGGGGCGACGACGCTGCCTGCCGGTGCCACGAAGACCGTTGCCTGGACACCGGTCGACTGGCTCGACAACACGATCGACACCTGGAAGCGCCTGTGCGACCCCGTCGCCGAGCAGATTTCGGGGATGTGGACATCCGGACTGCCCGCCGAGGCCCAGCAGATGGCCGGGCCGATGATGGGCATGCTGACGCAGATGGGCGGGATGGCGTTCGGCTCGCAGCTCGGCCAAGCTCTCGGCCAGCTGTCCAAGGAGGTGCTGACGTCCACCGACATCGGCCTGCCCCTCGGACCGTCGGGGACGGCGGCGTTGTTGCCGTCGGCCATCGCGTCGTTCAGTGAGGGGCTCGAGCAGCCCGACCGTGAGGTGTTGGTGTTCCTCGCCGCTCGTGAAGCCGCCCATCAGCGGCTCTACAGCCACGTCCCGTGGTTGCGGCAGCGGGTTCTGGCCACCGTCGAGGAGTACGCCCGCGGCATCAGGATGGACTTCTCGGCCATCGAGGAGGCCGCCGCAGGACTCGACCCGTCCGCGCTGACCGATCCGTCGAAGATCGAGGCGATCCTGCAGCAGGGTGCCTTCGAGCCCCAGACGACGCCGGAGCAGAAGCACGCACTCGAGCGTCTGGAGACACTGCTCGCCCTGGTCGAAGGATGGGTCGAAACGGTGGTGGCGGCCGCTCTCGGCGACCGTCTGCCCGGTGCCGTCGCGCTCGGCGAAACCATCCGTCGCCGCCGGGCGTCGGGGGGCCCGGCCGAACAGACCTTCGCGACGCTGGTCGGCCTCGAACTGCGCCCCCGCAAGGTCCGCGAGGCAGCCGATCTGTGGCGTCAGCTCCTCGCCGCCGCCGACATCGAGGGGCGTGACGGCGTGTGGGCACACCCCGATCTGCTGCCCGACTCGTCGGATCTCGACAATCCCGCGGCGTTCATCGACCGAGTGGTCGGTGGTGGAACATCGAACTTCGACGACCCGATCGCGCAGCTCGAAGCGATGGAGGCCAAGGAGGCCGAAGAGCGCGCCGAGCGCGCTGCGGAGAACGACGACAAGGGCACCGACGACGGTCCCGACAGAGGTTCATCCCCAACCTGACCCGGGCGGTATCGCACCGCTTCGATCCAGCTCGTCGAACGCCTGCTCGGAGGCCCTTCCACCCTGTGGATAACGCGCTCCGAGTGGGCGTTCTTCGCGGTCTGGGCTGCCAGAGTGTGTTTCATGATCACACCGACAGTTCGACTCGATCCTGCGGTGGCAATTCTGCCGCGGCGAGACGGCACAGTTCAGTTGGGTTGGAATCCCGAGACCAGCGTCGTCGTCACTCCACCTCCCGGCACCGAGCCGGGCTCGATACTCGACATTCTCCGACTCCTCGCCGCAGGCCACTCCAGACCGCACATCGTCTGTCACGCAATGACATTGGGAATGTCCGCCAATCGGACATCGGCGATGCTCGGCGAACTGGAGGATTCCGGGTTGCTGCTGCACGGCACGAGCGAACCGGTGGTGTCCGACGCCTCACCGGGTACCTCGCAGGCCGGATCGGGGACGGTGAAGACCGTCCACCTGGTGGGGCGAGGCCCGATCTCCGACGCGTTGGCCTCCGGTCTGAGTCGTACCGGAGTGACGGTGAGTCGGACGAGTCTGACTCCGACGCGCTACCCGCACTCGGTGGTGAAGTCCTGGAACTACGACGTCGTGGTGTTGGCCGACGATCTGGTTGCCGAACCTCGATTGGTGACCGATCTGGTGCGCCTGCGCACCCCACATCTGCAGGTGCGGCTACGAGACGGCAAGGGGATAGTCGGTCCTTTCGTGGTGCCCGGTCGGACCAGTTGCCTGCGGTGTGCCGATCTGACGCGCTGCGACTTCGAGCCCGAGTGGCCACATCTGTCCGCTCAACTGCTCGGCACGGTCGGCCAAGCCAGCAGCGCGACGGTGTTGGCCACGGCAGCGTTCGCGTTCGCTCAGTTGGAGAACCTCATCGGCCGTTCCGACGCCGCGCTCCCCGAGACCGCCGACTGCACCATGGAGCTGGACTTCGCGGCAGCCGGAACCACCGTGCACAAACGGCTGTGGTCCAAGCATCCGCACTGCGATTGCTGGCACTGACGAAACGCACCGAACGCGAGTTCACCTCGACCGACAGCGGTCGGTGCGGGGCGGTCCGAGCAATTGTCGGAAGGTTCAGCCATGATGGAGCTGTGTCTGACATACCGCGCCGTGGATCGACTCGTACTGCAAAACTGGCCAGCATTCCCCTCGGAATGGCCGGTCGTGCTGCTGTCGGGTTCGGCAAGAAGCTCGCCGGCGGCAATCGCGACGAAATCGACGCGGACATGGCCGCCAAAGCAGCAGAACAGCTCTTCTCCGTCCTCGGGGAACTCAAGGGCGGTGCCATGAAGCTCGGGCAGATGCTCTCGGTGATGGAAGCGGCCGTTCCGGAGGAGTTCTCGGAGCCGTACCGCGAGGCGCTGACCAAGCTGCAGGCGCAGGGACCGCCCATGCCCGCGAAGACCGTGCATCGGGTGTTGGACCAACAACTCGGAACTGCGTGGCGGTCACGTTTTCTCGATTTCGACGACACTGCGATCGCCTCGGCCAGCATCGGACAGGTGCACCGAGCTACGTGGTCGGATGGACGCGATGTCGCGGTGAAGATCCAGTACCCCGGCGCGGACGACGCATTGCGCTCCGACCTCAAGACGCTGAACAGGTTCGCAAACCTGTTCAGCACGGTGCTCGCGGGCACGGACGTCAAGCCGGTGCTCGAGGAATTGACCGCTCGCACCGAGGACGAGCTCGACTACCGCATCGAGGCGGCGAATCAACGTGCCTTCAGCAAGGAATTTGCGGGCGATCCACAGTTCGCCATTCCCAAGATCGTCGCCAGTGCACCCAAAGTGGTTGTCAGCGAATGGATGACGGGTCGGCCGCTGGCCGATGTGATCGCGAACGGAACGGCCGAGGAACGCAATCGGGCGGGCGAACTGCTCGCACTGTTCGCATTCGTCTCTCCGGCGCGGGCGAAGTTGTTGCACGCCGATCCCCATCCGGGCAATTTCATGATGCTCGAGGACGGACGCATGGGCGTCATCGATTTCGGTGCCTGCGCTCCGATGCCCGACGGCCTCCCTCCGGTTCTCGGCAGAATGGTCTCGCTCGCGCGTGACGAGAAGTTCGACGAACTCGTGGTGTTGTTCACCGAGAGCGGCTTCGTGGTGCCGGGCCGAACGGTGACGCAGAAGGAGATCGAGGACTATCTACGTCCGTTCACCGATCCGATTCACACCGAATCGTTCCACTTCACCAGGGCCTGGTTGCAGAAGGCTGCGGGCACCGCCGCGGATTTCAACAGTGCGCAGTTCCGCACCGTTCGCGCGTTGAACATGCCTGCCGAGTACGTGATGATCTTCCGAGTGCTCGGTGGGCTGGTCGGTATCTGCGCGCAACTGGACGCCTACGCGCCGTACATGGCCATTCTCACCGAGTGGCTGCCCGGCTTCGCCGACTGATTCGTTCGGCGAAACCGGGCACCGGTCTCGGACATCATGCTGCGTTCTTCCGCGGCCGTCCTCGGGGACGCTTGCGGGCGATGACGACACCCTGCTCGAGTATCTCACCTCCCCATACGCCCCACGGCTCGGCTCGGTCGAGGGCCGCGCTCAGGCAGGTACGCCGGATGGGGCACTCGGCGCACAGCGCCTTCGCCTGCTCGAGTTCGGCAGGGGTGTCGGCGAACCACATGTCGGGGTTCGCCGCTCGGCAGGGCACCGACAGTGCCAGCTCGACCGATTCGGTCGAATACTGTGCAGCGTAGGCACTCTCGGACTCTGGTCGGCATGTCGTCCGGATCGTGGCGGTTGACACGTCGGTCTCCTCTACTTTTCGTGCGGCGTCGTTATCGGTTCGAGGGGTGATGCGAACCTGTCGGCCTCACGCTCGGATAGAGGAACTACCTGAACGAGAAAGGCCACGGTCCGCGAGTGCGGGTCCGTGGCCTGGTGGGGCTTGTCGAAGCGTCTACCGACAGTGAAGTCGGTGTCTGCTGTCGAGCACGGACGCACGTGGTGCGCGGTGACGTCGGGCTGCCTGAGCAACGGCTTTCGCTCCTGGTGCCAGGACGACCTGGGCGGAATTCGAACCCGAGGCCGCGTATGCGGACTCGTCGATGGGGCCGAAAGCGGAGGAACGAATCCACGTCTGCGCAACAGAGCCTGCGGCGGCGGCATGAGTGCCGAGGGGGGCAACTCCGAAGGGTGCCGTGCCGAGGACAGGGCTGAACGCGACGGTTGCGTGGGCAACGGCGGCGTGCAATGTGTTGATCATTTTCTTCAGCTCCTGTTCTGGTCTCGTCGGCGGATGGGACAGTGCGCGATCTCCCGCGGCACGTGAAACAGACTAAGCCCCCCGCCGATATCTGCACAAGTTATTTTCTACCTGCGGTTTCGCGGAAATTCTCACCCTCTGCGTCACGCGTCCGAGGCCCGCACGACGGTGAGGACCTCTTCGCCGAACCGCTCCAGTTTCTTGGCCCCGATTCCTGGAATCGCCACCAGCCCACGCTCGTCCTGGGGTTGCTGCTCCGCGATGGCCGTCAGCGTGTTGTCGCTGAAGACCACGTACGCGGGCACCTTCAGTTCGCGGGACTTGTCCAATCGCCACGACTTCAGCGCATCGAGCAGGGCGATGTCGACGTTCGACGGACAACTGTCGCACCGACCGAGCATGGTCGCGGACGTGCCGATCAACGGCTTGCCGCACAACCGGCACTTGGGACCGGACTTCTTGGCAGCAGGCGCGGCGATACGCGACGCGGGTGAGTCCTCGGGAATCAGACCGTTGAGAAACCTCGACCGCCGCCGTGATTTGCGTCCGCCCTCGTTGCGGGCGAGTGCCCAGGACAGATGCAAGTGGACACGGGCGCGCGTGACACCGACGTAGAGCAGCCTGCGCTCCTCCTCGACGGCTGCCTCGTTGTTGGCGCTGGGGTCGTTGCCGATCGCGTGCGAGATCGGCAGAGTGCCGTCGGCGAGACCGACGATGAACACCGCGTCCCACTCGAGTCCCTTCGCCGCGTGCAGCGAGGCGAGCGTGACGCCCTGCACCGTCGGTGGATGCCGAGCCTCGGCGCGTGCTGCGAGCTCGCCCAGCAGTTTGTCGAGAGTCAGGTCGGGCTCGTGCACCAGCAGCTCCTCGGTGAGCTGCACCAGACCACCCAACGATGCCCACTTCTCGCGGGCCTGCGCACCCGTCGGCTCGGTGGCAGTCAGGCCGAGCGGAGCCAACACCGCTCGCACCAGAGCCGGTAGCCCCTCGCCCGCCTGCGCGCCGTCGGGCAGATCGTCGCGACCGCCTGCCTGCCGCAACGCGTTGACACCCTGCCGCACCTCGGGTCGGGTGAAGAACCCTTCACCGCCGCGCACCTGGTAGGGGATCTTGAGCTCGGTCAACGCCTGCTCGTGTGCCTCGGACTGAGCGTTGATGCGGTAGAGGATCGCGATCTCGGCCGGTTCCACGCCCTTCGAAATCAACCTCTTGATCGCTCGCGCCACGCCGTCCGCTTCCGCCGGCTCGTCGTCGTACTCGAAGAACTCCGGTTCCGGACCCGGCTCGCGCTGACCGATCAACTGCAGTCGGGTGCCGGCGATGCGACCGCGGGCGGCTCCGATGACGCGGTTCGCCAGCGACACCACCTCGGGCGTCGAACGGTAGTCGCGCTCGAGCCGAACCACGGTGGCCTCGGGGTACTTCCGTGAGAAGTCGAGGAGATACCGCGGAGATGCGCCGGTGAAGGAATAGATGGTCTGGTTCGCGTCACCGACGACGGTGAGATCGTCACGCTCGCCCACCCAGGCATCGAGCACCCGTTGCTGCAACGGCGTCACGTCCTGGTACTCGTCGACCACGAAGCAGCGGTAGCGCTCGCGGAACTCGTCGGCCACCGACGAATGTTCTTCGAGCGCGGCGGCCGTGTGTAGCAGAAGGTCGTCGAAGTCGAGCAACATCCCGTCGCCGCCGCGTGACTTGAGTTCCTCGTAGCCGGCGTACACGGCGGCGACCTTGGTCGCGTCCATCGGAACGTCACGGCGATTGCTCGCCGCGATGCGCGGATAGTCCTCGGGTGCGATCAACGATCCCTTGGCCCATTCGATCTCTCCCGCGAGATCCCGGATGGCGTCGGTCGACGTGGACACCCCGGCGCGGTTGGCCGCCTGCGAGACGACGGTGAACTTGCGATCCAGAAGCTGCCATCCGGTGTCGCCGACCACCTGCGGCCAGAAATACTTGAGCTGACGCATGGCCGCGGCGTGGAACGTCCGAGCCTGCACCGGAGGGCCGTCTCCCCCGACACCGAGCTCGCGCAAGCGGCCGCGCATCTCGCCGGCCGCGCGCGCAGTGAACGTCACTGCGAGCACCTGCCCCGAGGACACGTGCCCCGCCGAGACGAGGTGCGCGATGCGTCGGGTGATCGTGCGAGTCTTTCCCGTGCCCGCACCCGCCAGGACGCAGACCGGGCCGCGAGGAGCCAACACTGCCGCGGATTGCTCCGGATCGAGTCCGGCGGTCATCGCGTCGTCAGCCATGAGGTCCATTGTGTCAGTGCCTACCGACAGCTCCACCCGGGGCCGATCCGGGTGTCCGACGGCCGATGCGGGTGTCGGCCGGAACAATCGCGTCGGCGCTCCTGTTGACTGTTGGCGTGACCACTACCGAGAACACCCCACAGACCCCGGCCGCGCTGACCGTCTACTCCACCACGTGGTGCGGTTACTGCCGCAGGCTCAAGACCCAGCTCGACCAGGCCGGAATCGAGTACGCCGAGATCGACATCGAGCAGAACCCGGAGTCGGCCGACTTCGTCGGCAGCGTGAACAACGGCAACCATGTGGTGCCGACCGTGCTGTTCGCCGATGGGTCGACGGCCACGAACCCCACTCTGGCCGAGGTCAAGCGCGCGCTGTCGCTCTGACCGACCGTCAGGCCGACGCCGCCCATGCCTCGAGCATTCCGCGCGCGATGGAGATCGAACCTGGGAGCAGCAACCGTGACGTCGAATCCGATCCCCAGTCACCCAGTTCGAGCGCCGCGACCACCTCTGCTCGGTCGAACCAGTGGGCCTCGGCGATCTCGCCGTCCTGAAAGTGCAACGGTTGCTGCGGGTCGGCGACGGCGGAGAATCCGATCATCACCGAGCGCGGAAACGGCCAGGGCTGACTGCCCAGATATTCGATGTCGGAGACGTCGAGGCCCACTTCTTCCCTGATCTCCCGAGTCACACAGGTTTCCAGCGACTCACCGGCCTCGACGAAACCCGCCAGCACCGAGAATCGACGCTCGGGCCACGCAGGTGCTCGGGCCAGCAGCACTCGATCGCCACCGTCGTGAACCAGACAGATCACCGCCGGATCGGTGCGAGGGAACTCCTCGTGACCGGTGGACGTGCTCGTCCTCGACCACCCCGCGCTCGACGGGACGGACGGCGCACCGTCGAGTGAACTGAACTGTGCGCTCGCATGCCAGTTGAGGATCGCCAGGGCTCCGGTCACCATCGACAACGCGTCGCTGTCGAGGCGATCACCGTCGGTGCGCAGGTCGCCGAGGGTGCCTGCAACCACCTCGACCCGCCTGGCCCACAGGTGTCGATCGCCGTGAATTCCGAGAAAGACCGCATCGGCCGTCGGCTCGGCGGCGACGTCCGCGGCGGAGCCGAGCACCAGGCCGTGCTCGTCCACCGGGAATCGGCCTCTGCCGTCCACGTTCAGGATTCGAGCTGTCGGCCAACCCGCTGTCAATGTTGCGGTGTCTCGGCGCAGTTCCTCTGCCCTGTTCAGTGGCGATCGGGACAGTCGAGGTGGGTGAGCGAGGTGGAATTTCGGCACGCGCACGACCCTACTTGGCCGGGACTAGTCGCCCACGCGACGGATGTACAGCAATCGATCGGATGCCTCGACCGCATCGACTTCCGGGGTGCCGACTCGGAACAGTTTGCCGCCCCGCACCACTCCGAGGACGATGTCGGTGAGGTGCCGCGGAGAACCGCCCACCTCGTCACGCTCGACTTCGCGTTCGGCGATGGCGAAGCCCGCCTCCGGGGTCAACAGATCTTCGATCATCTCCACCACGGACGGGGTCGACGTGGCGATGCCGAGCAGACGTCCCGCGGTCTCCGACGACACGACGACCGAATCGGCACCGGACTGACGCAGCAGGTGCGTGTTCTCCGCTTCCCTGATGGCCGCGACGATCTTTGCTTTCGGAGCGATCTCGCGTGCGGTCAGAGTCACCAGCACCGCGGTGTCGTCCCGGTTGGTCGCCACGATGATGGCCGCCGCATGCTGGGCTCCGGTGAGCCGGAGCACGTCGGACTTGGTCGCCGACCCGTGCACGGTGACCAAGCCCAGGGCCGATGCGGCGTCGAGTACCGTCTGATCGGTGTCGACGACGACGATGTCGGACGCCGACACACCGTCTCCGAGCATCGCGTCGACTGCGGTACGGCCCTTGGTGCCGAAACCGATGACCACGGTGTGATTGCGCACGCTGCGTCTCCATCGCTGAATTTTGAATGCCTGCCGGGACCGCTCGGTGAGAACCGACAGCGTTGTACCGACCAACAGAATGAGGAACAGGACCCGAAGGGGTGTGATGACCAGGATGTTGACCAGGCGCGCCGACGGACTCATCGGTGCGATGTCACCGTATCCCGTCGTCGACAACGACACCGTCGCATAGTAGAACGCGTCGAGAAACGACAGTTCGCCGTTCTGGTTGTCGCTGTAGCCGTCTCGATCGAGATAGACGACGAACGCCGCGAGGAACAGGATTCCGAGCGCCATCAGCACCCGCTTGTAGATAGCGCGCCACGGACTCGACTCCAGTTCCGGAACCCGCAGCACTCCGACGAGCGCGAAGTCGGGCTTGTCGGTCAGCGCGCCACTGTCACTCAGCCGCGCTCGCAACCTACCTGCCACGTCGTCCGCCGAGGTACTCACCGAAGTCGAGATCATTCACGGCACGCAGCGTAACCCCATGCCAGGCTTCTGTGCCGACGACGCCGGGTGTGGCACGGTATGGGCATGACACAGAGATCGAGTCAGGCGGCCGCACTGCGCCTCGCCGGACTGCTCGCCGGAGCCGGAGTTCTGCACTTCGCCACCCCGAAGTTCTTCGATGCCCAGGTACCGACGGCCCTGCCCGGCTCGGCGCGGACCTACACGCAGGTCTCCGGCGTTGCCGAACTCGCCGTGGCCGCAACGCTTGCCGCACCGCGGACCCGTCGACTGGGCGGTGCACTCGCGGCCGCGCTGTTCGTCGTGGTCTTCCCCGCCAACATCAACCTGGCGTGGAAGTACGTGCAGAGCCCGAAGACCTCGCCGGCTCTCAAAGCAGCGATGATCGCCCGACTGCCGATGCAGATTCCACTGGTCACCGAGGCTCTGAAGGCTCGTCGGAACGCACCGTGACCCCCGGTTGCTCGGGCCCGGCCGGGCCTTCCAGGAGTTGGGCCAATTCTGTTGCGTCCGGAAGGTTTTCGGGCGAAATGGTGTGACCACTGCGCACGTAGTGGAACGCCGCGCGCACTCGATCGAGCGGTACCGGTTCGCTGCGCCCGATCGACATCAGCTCGGCCCACGCCAGCCGGTAGGCCGCGAGCTGCATCGCCACCGCCCGCTGCTCCGACGCCGTCGGCTCGGCACCGGTTTTCCAGTCGACGACGGTCCACCCGCCGTCGGGGTCTGCGAACACGGCGTCGATACGTCCTCGCAGCACCGTTCCCGCCACGGACGTCTCGAACGGCACCTCCACTTCGACGGGACTGCGGAGCGACCACTCCGAGTCGAGAAACGCCTGCTGGAGGGTTTCCAGGTCCACGTCGGCCGAGGCTCCGGTGTCGGCCGACCCCGGTAGTTCGTCCAGGTCGAGCAGTCGGGTCGCACCGAAGCGCCGCTCGATCCAGGCGTGGAACGCGGTTCCTCTGCGGGCCAACGGGTTCGGCGGGAACGGCAGCGGCCTGCGTAGGCGCGACGCCAACGCGTCGGGGTCGGCCGCGAGGTCCACCAGCTGTGTCACCGACAGGTTGCCGGGCAGAGCCACGTCGACTCCTGCGACCGATCTCGCGGCCCGCTCGGCCAGCAGAGTGTCGACGTCCGCGGCCCAGTTCTCGGGGTCCTCCCGAATTCGACCATCGGTGCCGTCGTCTTCGCTCGGTGTGGCCGAGATGTCTGCCAACGCGCGCAGCACTTCGTGCACGCCGCTCTCGATCGCTCCTCGTCGTGGACCGAGTGGATCGCGCGGCCAGGACGCGGTGTGCGGCACGGCCCCGAGTGGGTTCGACGCCCCGTCCTCCGGGGCCGAGGCCCACTGCTCGATCACCGCGATGTCGGCGAACTCCTCGACGTGCGTGTGCAACTCGTCGAGAAATTCCGACGGCCCACGCGGCTTCGTGGCGCTCTCGTCCCAGTGATGCGCGGATACCAGCAGCACCCGTTCGGTTCGGGTGAGTGCCACGTAGAACAGTCGGCGATCCTCGGCGAGCCGACGCCTCGCCAACGCATCCTTGTGACTCTTGACTGCGTCCTCCAGGTCCTTGCGATTGTGGAGCCCGTCGAGTTCGAGGACCGGAACCCCTTCCGAGCCTTCGCCGTCGAGCGCGCGGTCACCGCGCAGAGACGGCGGCAGCTCGGCCATCGCCCCGAGCCAGGTCGAGGAGGCGTTCGAGGAGGGGAACACACCCTTGGCCACGTGCGGGACCGCCACCACCTCCCATTCGAGGCCTTTCGCGGAATGAACGGTGAGCACCTGCACGCGATGGGGAGCGACCTCGACCTCACCGGGGGCGAGGCCGTCCTCGACCGTCTCCGCGGCGGCGAGGAACGACAGGAATCCGGTGACCGTGGCGGTCGGATTGTCGGCGTAATCGGCCACCACATGGGCGAATTCGTCGAGATGTTCACGACCGACCGCGCCGTCGGTGCCGAACGGCGTGCGAGCCTGAGCCTCGACACCGATACCCATGATCCGCTCGATGTCGCCGACCAACTCCGTCAGAGGTTGACCGATTCGGTCGCGTAGCAGGTGGAGCTCGCCTGCCAGGGCGACGATCCGGCGGTGCCCCACCTCCGAGTACCGCTCGGCCGGACCGGGATCGGCTATCGCGTCGGCCAGACCGGCCTGCTCCGACTGCTCGCCGGGCAGAGCGCTACCGAGTGCCGCCTCGAGCGCCTGTGGGTCGTCGACGCGTCCGCTGGTGCCGTAGCCGCCGCGGATCTCGAGCTCTCGGGCGCGCTGGGAGAGTGCCCGCAGATCCGTCGGCCCGATCCGCCACCGAGAGCCGGTGAGGATGCGCATCGCCGAGCTACCGGCAGTGGGGTCGGCCACCAGTCGCAGCATCGCGATGATGTCGGCCACCTCGGGAACGTGCAGCAATCCACCGAGCCCGACGACCTCCACCGGTAGTCCGCGGCTGCGCAGCACCTCCGCGATCGGCTCGGCGTCGGCGTTGCGGCGCACCAGAACCGCGGCGGTGGGCGGCATGCGATCCTGCTCGAGAGCGGAGCGGTACTCCCCCGCGATCCGGTCCGCGATCCACTCTCGTTCGTCCAGCACGGTGTCGGTGACGGCCAGGCGAACATCACCGGGAACCGCACCGGGGCGAGCCCGCAAAGTCGGCACCGGCACGCCGACGCGACGCAGTGGGTCGGTGATCAGGTTGGCCAGCGTCAATGCCTCGGGCGGATTTCGCCAGCTGGTGAGCAGCTCGAGCCGAGGTGCGGGGCTTCCGTCGGCATTCGGAAAATCGGTGGCGAACCGCGGCAGATTCGCTGCCGATGCGCCGCGCCACCCGTAGATCGACTGCATCGGGTCGCCGACGGCGGTCAGGGCCAACTGCGGGTCGCTGCCGGAACCGAACAGGGACGACAGCAGCACACGCTGAGCGTGTCCGGTGTCCTGGTACTCGTCGAGCAACACGAGCCGGAACCGTTGCCTCTCGGCGATTCCCACCTCGGCATGCTCGGCGGCGACCCGCGCCGCCATCGACATCTGCGAGCCGAAATCCAGTGCGCCCTCGCGACGCAGAGTCTGCGCAAGCCGTTCCACCAACGGCAGCAACCCGATTCGTTGATGCTGCGCGCCGAGAATGTTCAGCAACTCCTTGGTGGGCCCGCCGCGTTGTCGTGGCCCCGGCCCGAGAGTGTGCACCAGTTTCTCCAGTTCCACGTGCGCGTGGCGCAGATCCTCGGGATCGACCAGATGCTCGGCCAATTGACCGGAAAGCGCGAGTACGGCCTCGGTCACCGACGTGGGGTTGCGGTCGGTGTCCAGGTCGCCGTCCCAGGTACTGACGACACGGTGGGCCAGCTGCCACAGTTCGGTTTCCGAGAGCAGTGTCGCGGACGGTTCGATCGGCAACAGCAAGCCGTGCTCGGTGAGCAGGCGGCCTGCATAGGAGTGGTAAGTGCTCACTTCCGGCTCGGCACCGAGGATTCGCTCGCGCAGCGCCAGACTCGGATCGAGTGCACGCACCAGATCGGATCCGGCCAGCCGAGCCAGCCGAGCTCTGATCCGAGAGGTCAACTGCTGTGCGGCTTTTCGAGTGAAGGTCAGACCCAGAACCTGGTCGGGGTCGACGAAACCGTTGGCCACCATCCACACCACACGGGCCGCCATGGTCTCGGTCTTGCCCGCACCTGCTCCCGCGACGACGAGCGTCGGGCCGGGCGGGGCGGCGATCACGGCGGCCTGTTCGTCGGTCGGTGGATGCTTCTGCCCGAGCGCCCGGGCGAGCTCGACCGGCGACACCAGTACCGAACCGGTCCGTGTCTTCGTCGATGTCGTCATTGCTCGGTCACCTGCCTACCCGTCTCGTGTGCCGGACAACTGGACTTGACCGGGCAGTGCCTGCACCCGTCGTTGACACGCGCCTCGAACGTCGGTCCCTGCGTCGCCGATGCGGCCTGGTGCACGGTGTCTCGCCACTCCTCGAGCTTCTCCGGTGTCGGCACGCCCTGGACGCGCTGCGTCGCCCCGTCCTTGTTGTGAGGCTTGGCCACGAACACCAGCCGCGCTCCGCCGGGCTCGCCCGCAGGCTCGCCCTCGATCGCACCGGCTGCTGCGGCGACCTGGTAGGTGGCCAGCTGATGGTGGCCCTGGGCATCCTCCTTGGACATCACGGTCTTGGCCGTCTTGACGTCGATGATCACCGGCCGGCCGTCCGGGTCGTGCTCGAGTCGGTCGATGCGGCCACGCAACGCCACCGCCGGTTCGTCCTCCGACCGAGCGTCGAGTATGCCGTCGACGCGCACTTCGACTCCGGCCTCGGTGAGCTCGCCTCGACTGCCCTGCAGCCAGGTCTCGAAGGTCTCGAGCATCGCCCCGGTTCGGTCGAGCTCGTGCCGCGAGTACCACTGCGATCCGAGATCGACTGCATCCCAAGCTGTTTCGAGGGCACGACGGAGTTGCTCCGGTGGTATCCGACCGGCCACTGCCTGGACGAGAGTGTGCACGAGCGTGCCGGTGACCGCATGGGTGTTGGTGCCGTCGTTGCCGCCGTGACGTTCGAGCATCCACCGCAGCGGACAGGTGGTGAGTTGTTCCACCGTGGACGGCGACAGCGGCACCGGACCGTCGCCGAGCTGCCACAACGGCGCGTCGGTACTGGGCCCTGCCACCCCGAACCACTCGTCGGGATGGGCACCTCGGACACCGGCGTGGGCGAGAGTGGCCAGATGCCGGGCCGCTCGAGCTCGCTTGTCCGGATCCTGCTCGGCGACAACCGGATCGCACACCACACTCCGCAGTTCGGCCACCAGCATCGGCAGCGCCAACACTCGGTGTGCGGTCTCGGGCCCGGGGAGCTCGGGTACGAGATCCGACTCACCTCCCGCGTCGACGCCGCGGAGTTCGTCCACGAATCGCGACCGGACCAGATCGGCATCTCCGGTACTGGAATCGACGGCGGTGACGAGCAAGGTCGATCGAGCGCGACTGCACGCCACCAGAAACAGGGTGCGCTCCTCGGCCAGCAACGGTGCCGACTTCGACAGTCGCCCGTCGAGCGCCGCGGCCGCGTCGACCTTGCCGGACGCGAGGTCGACCAGGGTGTCGGTGCCCAGGAGACTGCCGCGTGACCGCAGACCCGGCCACAGCCCTTCCTGCACCCCGGCAACCGCGACGAGCTCCCATTCCCGACCCGCGGCAGAATGCGCGCTCAGCAGCGTCACCGCGTCGGCCCGAACCGTGGCGCGGTGTGAGTTGAGAGTGGGGATCTCCTGCTGCGCAATGTAATCGAGAAATCCACCGATCTGCGCCCGGGGCAACCTGTCCACGTATGCCGCCGCCGCGTCGAACAACGCCACCACCGCATCCAGGTCGCGGTCGGCCTGAGCACCGGGCGAGCCACCCCAGGCGGACGCCGCGGCCCACCGCCGCTCGAGTCCCGAAGCCTGCCACGCCGCCCACAACACGTCCTCGACCCCGCGGCCCGTGCGGGCGAGAGCCCGCGCCTTCCGGATGACACCGAGGGCTCTGCGCAACGGGGCGGACTCGACGTCCGACAGTCCGTTCGTCCACCCGGCACTCCCCCGAGCGTCGTCGGTGAGTACGACTCTGAGCAGCTCCGCCGAGTCGCGCTCGCCGCCCGATGCGAGCTCGAGCCTGCGCACGCCCCGGCGAAGTCGCCGCAGACCCACCGGGTCGGCTCCGCCGATCGGCCCGGAGAGCAACGCGAGTGCATCTTCACCGTCGAAGCTCGGGTCGGAGATCGCCCGCAGTACCAGCAGGAGACCCACGGCCCCGTGCTGGCGGTGCAACGGTAGCTCCGAGGTCGGGGTGATCATCGGAACCCCTGCCCCGTGCAGCGCCCTACGCAACGGTGCGAGGGTGCGCGGTACCGACCGCACCACGATCGCCATCTCCGACCAGGGCATGCCGTCGATCAGGTGGGCCCGACGCATTGCGTCGGCGATGATCGCCGCCTCCTTCGCAGGCGAGGACACGACATGCACCCGCGCTGCCGGCGCTCCGAATCGGGCCCTGCCCACCGGTTCGGGGCAGCGGTGGCGACCGAGGCCCGGCAATCTTCTCGCCACGATGTCGGTCAGCTCGGCGACCTCGGGCACGGAGCGGTAGTTGCGTGTGAGCACAACGCGGCGCGGCGAGCCCGCCTCGACCAGATCGGCCACGAAAGCGGGATCGGCACCACGGAAAGTGAACACGGATTGATCGGGATCCCCGGCGACGACTGTCGATTCGGTGTCGGTGCCGATCAACCGAACCAGCTGCGCCGCTTGCGGATCGAGGTGCTGCGCGTCGTCGACGACGAGGTGCCGAATACGCGCGCGTTCGCTGCGCAACAGTTCGGGATCGGTGGCGAACGCCATGAGCGCGGCACCGATCAGCTCGGCGGCGTCCAGACCAGGAGCCGTGGCTCCCGCCGCCTCCACTCCCACAGCACCGCGCAGCAACATGGCCTGCTCGTATCGGGCCGCGAACCTCCCGACGGCGACCCACTCGGGCTTGCCGTGCTTGCGGCCGAGTTTGATCAGGTCTTCCGGTCCGATGCCGCGTTCGGCGGACCTGAGCATCATGTCTCGCACCGCAGTGACGAATCCCGCGGTGCCGAGGGCCGGACGCAGCCGCTCCGGCCAGTCGAGCGCCCCGTCCTCCAGATCGCCGCGCAGCATCTCGCGCACCACGGCGTCCTGCTCGGCACCGGTCAGCAATCGCGGTGGCGGATTGCCGTACAGCGAGGCCTGCAGCCGCAGCACCGCGAAGGCGTAGGAGTGCACCGTGCGCACCAACGGTTCACGCGTCGCCCGCAGTGCGTGATCGCCGCTGAACAGACCCGAGGTGATGACCTCGCGCACCGCGGTTGCCGCCCGTTTGGACTGGGTGAGCACCAGAACCGACTCCGGATCACCGGTGACGATGCGCGAGACCGCGTAATCGGCGACGAGCGAAGTCTTACCCGTGCCGGGACCACCCAGGATCTGCCATGGATTCCACCGCGGCGCACCCGACGCGGCCGCTGCTGCCGCGTCGGGAATCGACGACAGCAGCCGAGCTGCCGGGCCGGTCCACTCCCGTGCCGGGCGAGCCACCTTGGGTGCACGGACGAGAGTGACCGTCGCGCCGTGTCTGCCGTCCGAGCTCATGACACAGATGCAATCACGAGCCACCGACAGACCGGGCCACGGCAGTCGTCGACACCCGTCGAACCGGAGACGCGACCGCGCATACGGCATAGTGGTCGACGTGCCCGAGTTGAATCTGCATACGTTCGGACCCGCAGACGGTCCCGAAATCCTTGCCGTCCACGGTGTGACCGGCCACGGTGCCCGCTGGTGGGATCTCGCCGAGAATCACCTGCCCGAGGCCCGAATTCTGGCTCCTGATCTGATCGGCCACGGCTATTCTCCGGCCACGCCGCCCTGGGACATCGACGCGCAGGTCACGGCTCTGAAGGCCGTGTTGGACGCCCACGCGCGCGGTCCGGTGGTGGTGCTCGGGCATTCGTACGGCGGCGCGTTGGCCGTGCACCTCGCACAGAGGTTCCCGGACGCGGTGCGGGCGCTGGTTCTGCTCGATCCCGCGATCGCTCTGCCGCCGGACGAGCTGCTCGAGGTGGCCGAGGCCACCGCGAAGTCCCCTGACTACACCGACGCCGACGAAGCGCGATCGGAGAAGATCCACGGGGCGTGGGCAGACGTGCCCACCGAATTGCTCGACCGCGAGGTCGCCGACCACCTGGTCCCCGCAGAAGGCGGAAAGGTTACGTGGCGAATGTCGATTCCGGCGATCGTCGCGACGTGGGGCGAGCTCGCTCGTCCGATCGTGGTACCCGCCGAGAGCGTCCCGACCATCGTGGTTCGGGCCATGCGCGTCGAACCCCCTTATGTCACCGACGAATTCCTTGCTGCACTGCGAGAGAAACTCGGTGAGAACCTGCGTACCGTCGAGCTGGACTGCGATCACATGGTCGGCCAGGCCAAGCCGGTCGAGGTCGCCGAACTGGTGCGATCTGTGCTGTAGATGGCCCCGATCACCGAAGCCCAGGTCGAAAGGGTTCGCGCGCTGGTCGCGTCGATCCCCCCGGGATTCGTTGCCACCTACGGAGACATCGCGGCTGCCGCGGACCTGTCCAGCCCCCGCATCGTCGGCTGGATCATGCGCACCGATTCAGCGGACCTGCCCTGGCATCGAGTCCTCGGCGCGAGCGGAAAGCCGGCCCCGCACCTTGCCGCGAGACAGCTCGCCGCCCTGGCCGACGAAGGCGTGCCGAGTCACGACGGGCGCGTGCCGTTGACCTCGATTCGGTTCGACTTCGGGGCGCTCCCACCCCCGACTGCGCCGACCACTAATCTCGGAGAATGAACATCAGGGACGCGTTCGAGCAGTTCGATCCACGCCCCACGGCGAAGTTCGCTCTGTCGAAGGCCAGCAGCTTCGTCGCGTCCGCCGGTCTCGTCGTCGACGAGGTCTCGGGCACCAGGGTTGCGGGGCACATCGATTTGACGGACGAGCACTTCACGCCGTGGGGCGTCGTCCACGGCGGCGTCTACACCACTGCCGTCGAGAGCGCCGCCAGCATCGGTGCCAGCGAGGCGGTCAAGGATCGCGGCGAATTCGCAGTCGGCGTACACAACGGCACCGACTTTCTGCGCGCCAGCAAGGGCGGTCGCGTCGACGTTGTCGCAGAACCGTTGCAGCAGGGCCGCGTTCAGCAACTGTGGCTGGTCACGATCACGGCCTCGGACAGCGGCAAGACCATTGCGCGAGGGCAGGTTCGCCTGCAGAACGTGCCGCTGCCGACATGACCGAGCTCGCACCGTGACACGGCCGGTCTGCGACGCGATCGTTCTCGCCGGCGGCCGAGGGTCGAGGATGGCAGATCCCGAGCACCCCGCTACGTCGGAGGGGGTCGACAAGCCTGCCCTGACCGTCGGCGGACGTCGCATGGTCGACATCGCCGTGGACGCGGTATCGAGCTGTCGCAGAACGGTTCTCGTGGGTCCGCGCCGAACCGGAGTGCCCGAGCACGTGGTGCAGACTCGCGAGTCGCCCGCAGGCGGTGGGCCCGTCGCCGCCCTCGCCGCCGGACTGAAGTCACTCGACTCCGCAGAGTCGGAGGGCACCGCAGATCTGGTCGTGGTTCTCGCGTCGGATCTGCCCTTTCTCGACGCCGCGGCGGTCGAATCGCTGATCGGTTCCATATCCCACTCGCGCACCGAGGCCGTCTTCGCCCGCGACGATCACGGCCGCACCCAGTTCCTGCTCGGCATCTGGCAACTGTCTGCCTTGCGCTCTGCTGTGGCACAGCTCGATTCGGTGGACGGCGCACCGATGCGCAGAATCGTTCCCGCGGAACACACGGTCATCCCGATGTCCGGCATCGAGGACTGCGATACCCGTTCCGATCTGCTCGCGGCCCGCCGCGCCGCGCAGCTGCCCGAGACGTTGGAGGTCGGCGACGCGCTAGAGCGAATTCGGCGTCGACTCGCTCCCCTGCCGGTCCATCGAGTCATGGTGCGGGACAGTGTCGGAACCGTTCTCGCGGAACCACTCGTGTCCCGGACCGCATTGCCAGCAGTCGACATCTCCGCGATGGACGGCTACGCCGTCTGCGGCACCGAACCCTGGACGCTGCGGTCCGACATCGCGTACGCCGGAAGCTCGAACATCGCCGAACTCACCGACGGTACGGCGGTGCGCATAGCGACCGGAGCCGCGCTTCCGCCCGGAGCGACGTCGGTGGTTCGCGACGAACACGTGATCCGCGAGCCCGACGGGTCCGCTCGGCGAATGCCGACGGCCCCGCAGTCCGACGACACGCGTCGACGCGGCGAGGACTGGCTGCCCGGCACAGAACTCGTCGCAGCAGGCACCCCGATCGATGCCGCGGTACGGTCGCTCGCCGCCAGCGCCGAGGTGTTCGAGATGGCGGTTCGAGGCCCGGTCCGCGGGCGAGTTGTCATCAGCGGCAACGAGATTCGATCCACCGGACCACTCGCCCCCGGCGAGACGAGGGACGTTCTCGGATCGGTGCTGCCGGAGTACCTGGCACACTGCGGTATCACCGTCGTCGATGTGACGCTGCTCGACGATACCGCGACGGGGTTTCGAGACGTGCTGACCCGCACCGAGGACGTGGACGTGATCATCGTCGTCGGGGCAACCGGAGGCGGGGCCGCCGATCAGCTCCGCACGACCCTCGTCGGCCTCGATGCGGAGACCGTCGTCGGGCGAATGCGGATGCGTCCCGGGGGTTCTCAGATCACCGCGGCGCTGCCCGACGGCACGGTGGTGCTCGGCCTACCCGGCAACCCGCTGGCCGCCGTTGGCACCGCGATGCTCACCGCACCCGCCATCGTCGACGCCCTGACCGGGAGGACGGTGCGCCCATCGCGGATCGGCCTGTTGTCCAATGCCGCCGAGGTTCGGTCCTCGACTCCTCGCATCGTCCCGGTCACCGCGGACGGCACGCGGTGGCGAGCAGATACCCAGGTCCGCACGGCACATCTGGCTCACCTCGTCGGCCGCAACGCACTGGCGGTGATCCCGGCCGAGGTCAGCGCCGACGAGCCGGTGACAATTCTTCCGCTACCGCACCACTAGATTCACCGAGAGAGCGAACACCCTCGCGGTAGCGCGCGACCACGAGATCGACGATCGCGGCATGCACTCCGAGCGGTTCACCGACGCCGTCGGCACCGGCGTCGGCCAAACGGGTGTGAAAGAGCCCGCGCGCCAACAGATACGACGCCACGAACACCCGCACATGCCCGTCGTCACGCAGAGTCGACACCGCGTCGGACACGGTGGGGGTACTGGTGGCGACGTAGCCGATACGGACCGGGACCCGGGCGACGTCGGTCAGCATTGCTGCCGCGCGCCGATGTTCCTCCAACGCACGAGCGTCCGACGATCCTGCGGCGGCGAGCACGATACAGTCACCCGCCTGCCAACCTGCATCACGCAGTCGGTCGACCATGACCTCGGCCAGCACGCGGTCGGGTCCGAGAGCGCGGGTGACCGCGACCGAGGTGTGAGCGCTGTCGGCGATCTCTCGCGGCACATCGGTGTGCACGTGGTAGCCGGACGCAAGGAAAGCCGGAACCACCACCGCCGACTCGGCGGTGTCGCGCAGCACCTCGGCCGGAGACGGCCCGAGAACGTCGACGAACGCCACGCGCGTGGTACCGATCTGCGTCGACACGGCATCGGCGAGGGCGGCGATCATCTCGACACCACGGGGGTTTCGGGTGCCGTGTGCAACCAACACCAGCGTGGGTGTCATCAGTACTTCCCTCCTTCGACGACGGCCGAACGCGAGGCCGATTCGTCGGAGTCGCAGTCCGTTTCGGTCTCGATGTGATCGAGTGCGATGCGGTAGCCACGCTTGACCACGGTCTGAATTGCCTTCGGCGCGCCCAGCGAGGATCTGAGTCTGGTCATCGCGGTTTCCACCGCATGGGTGTCGCCGCCTCCGCCGGGCAGTGACGCCAACAGGTCCTCGCGGGAGACGACGCGTCCGGGATTGCGGGCCAACGTCTTCATCAGCGCCATGCCTGCCGGCGATACCGGTCGAACTTCCCCGTCGACCACCACGCACTTACCGCGGACGCTGACCACGTGTCCGCCCGCGTGCAGCCGGCCGGTTCGCCTCGGCAGCTCCTCGGCGATGTGCCGCGCGAGTGCCCCCAGACGCGCCCGCGCGGGCTGGGTGGTGGCCACGTTCAGTTGTTCCAGGGGCGCGGCCGTGACCGGCCCGACACACGCAGGCAGCACCCTCGATCTCATCGATTGCAGCAGGGGTTCGAGCACGCCGTTCTCGTCGGCGCGCATCAGCATCGACGCCACCGCCGGTGCCGAGGTGAAGCTGAGGGCGTCGAGATCGCCGACGACGACGGCTTCGATCATTCGGTCCATCGGGCTCTGGTCGTCGGGCGCCGTCCAGCGGTACACCGGCACCGGAACCACTTCGGCCCCTGCGCAGCGCAACACCTCGCAGAAGTCGGGAACAGGCTCCCATTCGGTGGTCGCGCCGTGCAGCTGCACCGCGACGCGTTTACCCTCCACCCCTTCGGCGAGCAGATGTTCGAGTACCTCCGCCGAGGACTCCGAGGCGGGCGACCATTCCTCGCGCAGATCGGCCGCTCGAATGGCGCCCTTCGCCTTCGGCCCGCGAGCCAGCAGGCGTGACGCGCCGAGTGCGCGCCCCAGTTCTTCGGCCTGCCCCCACCCGTCCGCTGCCTCGATCCAGCCACGAAAGCCGATTCCTGTTGTGGCAACGGTGATCTCGGGCGGATCCGCGATGACCGCGGCGGTGACGCGTTCGAGTTCGGCGTCGTCGGCCAAAGGGATGATGCGGATTGCAGGTGCATGCATCACGGTGGCACCGCGCCGCTCGAGCAGAGTCGCGAACTCCTCGGCCCGACGCGACGCCGTGATTCCGACCGTGAACCCGGCCAGAGGCAGTGCTGCCCCGGCGATTTCGCTCACGTAGATCCGCCGCGGACGAGCACTACGCCTTCGACGCAGGAGACCTCGAAGGATCCGAGGGTGACCTGCGGGTCGTCGAGGCAGCGCCCGTCGGCCAGGGAGAAGACCTGCTTGAGCAACGGCGACGCGACGGTGGGTTCGCCTCCGCGGTCTCCCACCAGTCCGCGTGACATCACTGCTGCGTGTCCGTACGGATCGATGTTGCCCACCGCGAACAGTCGTCCGTCGTCGAGCAGGAACAGCGCCGCCTGGGTGCCACCTCGCAGGAGCACCGCCACTCCGCGCCCTGGAATCAGTGCGTCGAGTGTGCAGGCCGGGGTCCAATCACGAGCGATGCCGTTCGGTACCGCTGTTGGTGACTTCACTGTTGATGAATCGATGACAGTCATGGCGCACCTCCTGATCAGCTATTCCACGTTGCTTGTGTTTCTGGGCCGTTAAGTCGCGATTACTCGTCTGTGCACATGCACTCAGTCTCGTGACCTGCCGGTTGTCAGCTCCTTCGGCGGTTCACGCGCCGATGCTCGGCATTCCCATCAGCACGGGTACCTTGCGTGCCCCGGACTCGTCGAACGCGATGGTGGGGTCGGCCTCGTCCGGGGCGTTGACGAAGGAGACGAATCGACCGAGTTTCTCGTCGTCTTCGAGCACACCCGCCCACTCGTCCTTGTACCCGGCGACGTGGCGTTCCATGTCGGCCTCCAGCTCCGCACCGATGCCGAGGCTGTCCTCGCACACGACCGCTCTGAGGTGGTCGAGGCCTCCGTCGAGCGACTCGAGCCACGGCGCAGTGCGCTGCAACCGATCGGCCGTACGCACGTAGAACATGAGGTAGCGGTCGATGTAGCTGACCAGGGTGGCATCGTCGAGGTTCGAGGCCAGCAGCTGAGCGTGCTTGGGTGACTGACCGCCGTTCCCGGCCACGTACAGATTCCAGCCGCCCTCCGTCGCGATGATCCCGACGTCCTTGCCCCGAGCTTCGGCGCATTCGCGCGCGCAGCCCGAGACACCGAACTTGATCTTGTGCGGCGATCGCAGACCCCGGTAGCGGTTCTCGAGATCGACGGCCATTCCCACCGAGTCCTGGACGCCGTAGCGGCACCAACTGGAGCCGACGCAGCTCTTGACCGTCCGCAGCGACTTTCCGTACGCCTGGCCCGATTCCATACCGGCGTCGACGAGGCGCTTCCAGATCGCCGGTAGCTGCTCGACGCGGGCTCCGAACATGTCGATGCGCTGGCCTCCGGTCACCTTGGTGTACAGCCCGAAATCGCGGGCCACCTCACCGATGACGATGAGCTGCTCGGGCGTGCACTCGCCTCCTGGCATCCGGGGCACCACCGAGTACGTGCCGTTCTTCTGGATGTTGGCCAGGAAGTGGTCGTTGGTGTCCTGCAGTGACGCCTGCTCGCCGTCGAGAATGTGATCCGAGGACGTCGACGCCAGAATCGATGCCACGACGGGCTTGCAGATGTCGCAGCCGGTTCCGGTGCCGTACTTGGTAATCAGCGACGAGAAGGTGCGGGTGTTCGTGGCCCGAACGATCTCGAACAGCTCGGCCCTGGACTGAGCGAAGTGCTCGCACAACGACTTCGAGAGCACCACCCCGGATGCTGCCAGCAACGACTTGATGGACGGCAGGCATCCACCGCAGGTGGTGCCCGCAGTGGTGCAGCTCTTCACGGCCGCCAGATCGCAGGCCCCGTCGGCGATCGCCGAGCAGATCGCCCCCTTGCTCACACCGTTGCACGAGCAGATCTCGGCGTCGTCGGGCAGCGCACCGATACCGACCTGTTCGGCTGCCGGTGAGATCAGGGCACCCGGGTCGCCGGGCAGTTCCCGTCCGACGAGCGGACGGAGCAGCGAGTAGGCGGAGGCATCGCCGACGAGGATGCCCCCGAGGAGAGTCTTCGCGTCGTCGGTCACGACGAGTTTGGCGTACGTGCCCTTGGGTGCATCGCTGAACACCACCTCGAGCGCACCGGGAGTGGCCGCCATGGCGTCGCCGAAACTCGCGACGTCGACGCCCATCAGCTTGAGCTTGGTGGACATGTCGGCACCCGGGAATTGCGCTGCGCCACCGAGCAATCGGTCGGCCACCACCTCCGCCGTCGAATATCCGGGAGCGACCAGGCCGTAGCACCGGCCCTCGACGGCGGCACATTCACCGATCGCGTAGACGGCCGGATCGGATGTACTGCAACCGATGTCGACCATGATGCCGCCGCGCTCACCGACCTCGAGGCCGCTCTCGCGTGCCAGTCGGTCCTGCGGACGAACACCGGCGGAGAAGACCAGCAGCGCGGCGTCGATGCTGCTGCCGTCGCTAAGTTCGACCGTCAGACCGGCGCTGTCGTTCTCGGAGATCGACGACGTGCCCACTCCCACATGTACGTTCAACCCGAGTTCGGTGACGAGGCGAGCCAACAGCGCGCCGCCGCCCTCGTCCACCTGCAACGGCATCAGCCGTGGAGCGAACTCGATGACGTGCGGGGTCATCCCCATCTTCTTCAACGCATTCGCCGCTTCGAGACCGAGGAGGCCACCGCCGACCACCACACCGACGGCTCCGGGGCCCGCAGCGTCGGCGCGAGCACGAATCCTGTCCAGATCGTCGAGGGTGCGGTAGACGAAGCACGCGGGCAGGTCGTGACCGGCGATCGGCGGGACGAACGGGTAGGACCCGGTGGCGAGGACGAGAGCGTCGTAGTCGACGGTGTCCCCGGCCGAGGTCACGACAGTGCGATGGTCACGGTCGATGCGCTCTGCACGTACTCCGGTGCGCATCTCGACGAGTGCGTCACCGGGATAGTCGTTGCCCGCCAGCGCGAGTTCCTTGTGGTCCCACGCACCGACGTAGGACGACAGTCCCACCCTGTCGTACGCCGCCAGTGCCTCCTCGCACAGGACCGTCACCTTCCACTCGGCCGCCTCGTCGCGCGCACGCAGCGCTTCGACGAATCGGTGTCCGACCATCCCGTGACCTACCACTACCGCGTTCTTCATTGCGGGTCCTTCCGATCTTCGTTGCCGTGCAGTGCGTTTCGTTCTTGCCGGTGCCGGAACCTCAGACGGCTACCGGAGCGTTCGCATCGGCGGAGTCGGTCTTGCGGAGGTAGATCGCCCAGGTGACGATCGCGCACACGACGTAGAAGCCGAGGAACACCCAGAACGCCGTCGTGGCGGACTTCGCGGTACCCGAGTACGACGCCCGCAGCACCAGGTTGATTCCGACGCCGCCGAGAGCGCCGATAGCACCGGCGATGCCGATGAGTGCGCCGGACATCTTGCGCGACCAGTGCTGCTGTTCGTCGGCCGTCATACCCTGCAGTGCAACCGATTTGGCTGCGAAAATCGCCGGGATCATCTTGTAGACCGATCCGTTTCCGATACCGGAGAGCAGGAAGAGTGCGATGAATCCGACGACGAAGAGCACCATCACCGTGCCGCTGGCCGCCCCTGGCGTCGAATCGTCCCAGGTACTGGCCGCGACCAGAATTCCGGTGGCGAACGTCATGGCCACGAACGTGTACAGGGTGATCTTGCCGCCACCGATCTTGTCGGCGAGCTTGCCGCCGAACGGACGCGACAGCGATCCCAGCAACGGTCCGATGAAGGCGATCTGAGCGGCCTGCAGCGATGCCTGCGCCTGCAGAGCAGGAGTCGAGGGGCCGCCGTCGGTGAGTCCGGCGAGGAAGTTGATCTGCAGCACCTGGCCGAACGCGAAGCTGAAGCCGATGAACGATCCGAACGTGCCGATGTACAGGAAGGCGATCCACCACGAGTCCGAGAACTTCAACACGTCGATCATGGAACGGCCGTTGGTCTTCTGGTTGTCGAGGTTGTCCATGAACAACGCGGCACCGACGGCGGCCACCGCGATGAAGACGAGATAGACGGCGCACACGATCTCGGGAGCGGTGTTGCCGATGGTAGCGATGACCAGCAAGCCGATGAGCTGGATGACAGGCACACCGATGTTGCCACCGCCCGCGTTCAGGCCGAGCGCCCATCCCTTCTCGCGTTGAGGATAGAACGCGTTGATGTTCGTCATCGAGGATGCGAAGTTTCCGCCGCCGAGTCCGGCGAACGCCGCGACGATGATGTACGTGGTGTACGACGCCGGGTTGAGCATGAAGTACATCGTCAGCACGGTGGGGATCAGGAGCACCAGAGCACTGAAGATGGTCCAGTTACGCCCGCCGAACTTGGCCGTGGCGAAGGTGTAGGGAATCCGCAGGATCGCGCCCACGAGTGTGGGGACGGCCACCAGGAAGAACTTGCCCGCCGCGTCGATGCCGTAGACCGACATCGGCATGAACAGCACCATCACCGACCAGATCGACCAGATCGAGAATCCGACGTGCTCGGCGATGACCGACCAGATCAGATTGCGCTTGGCGATCTGCTTGCCACCGGCCTCCCAGGCCTCGACGTCCTCGGAATTCCAGTGCGCGATGTGATGGTTCACGGAGACGGGAACTGTTCCGGGTGGAACTGTCGCCGTGGTGGCTGAGCCGGCATCTGCCGAAGCGCTGCGAGAAAGGCTGGTCACGTGTGGCCTCCTGATCGGTGTGTGAACCGAACATAGGAAAGCCATGTTGCAGCGGCGCTGCGTGCGGTGACTCGCTGATTAACTCGGTCTCACGCGCCCACCGGCACCGTGGTGAGATGACGCGTCGACGTCGACGTGCGTCACCAGGTGTCTTCGAGCATCCTCGGTCGGCAGCACAGGAACCCTCCGACCAGCAGAACTGCCACGCATCCGGTGAGCAGTATCAACGGAAGTCCCCATCCACCGGACCGCGTGTGCAACAGCCCGAACAGAATCGGACCGGTCGACGACACCACGTAGCCCAACCCCTGGGTGAATCCCGACAGCGAGGACGAGCCCACCGCAGTGCGCGTCCTGAGGTTGATCAGCGTCAGCGACATCGGGAAGGTCATCGTGCCCAGCCCGACCAGACACACCCACAGGACCGTACCGGCCGTCGGCGACCAGTGCAGACCCGCGAAGCCGCCGAGATAACACGCCGCTGCGACCACCACGATGCCGTACGGGTTGCGCACCCGCGCGCAGAGAGTGGGGGCGGCCAGCGACGTGATCAGGCCCATCGCCCCGAACGCGGCCACCGACGCACCCGCAAGGGCTTCGCCGATACCCGCATCGATCAACAGCGTCGGCAGCCACGTCAGCATCGCATAGGTGATCGTGGACGTCATCGCGAACATCAGGACCATCCCCCACGCCAGCGAGGACCGGTGGATTCGGCCGCTCGGCTCCACGTGCACCGCGTCCGATCCGGCCTCGACCGTCACATCCTTCTCGTCGTGGCCGCGTCGGGCCACCACGACACCGAGCCACGGCAGTGCTGCGGCCAGGCCGACGACCGCCCAGATTCCGATGGACAGCCGCCACCCGTGGGCGTCGGCGACGGGGACCGCCAGCAGAGGCGGCACCATGGTGCTGACCTGCAGGGCGCAGATGTAGATGGTGCTCACCACGGCGAGCCGGTCGGAGAAGTAGCGTTTGACCAGCGGTGGGATGACGACATTGCCGATGCCCATGCCTGCGAGGGCGATCGCGGACAGCGCCAACAACGACGCGGTGTTCGGCGCGAACGCGCGGGTGGCCATACCGATGGTGGTCAGTGCCATGGCCAGCAGAGCGGCCCGCTCGAGCCCCGTGCGCTTGGCGAGAAACGGCGTTGCCAAACCGAACACTGCGAACATCGCGGGAGGCAACATGCCCACGATGCCGATCACCGTGGCACCGAACTCGAGGTCGGTGCCGATTCTGCCGAACAGCGGGCTGATCGAGGTCACGGCGGCGCGCAGAGTCAATGCGGACAGAATGATCGCGGAGAAGACCAGAATTCGCCCGCGCAAGAGGGAGGTACCGACGATTCGGCCGGCGGGGACGGTGGGCGCACTCACCGCGCAATCATAGGATGACCGGATCATTGGGTGCAAAGTACTACTATCGACGCTGCAATGTCCCCGGCATGAGGAGCCCACGTGCGGCAGGTCCAGCGATCGAGCCTGATATCCCAGGTGACAGCTGCACTGCGCGAGGAGATCACGTCGCAGCGATGGCCGGTGGGTACCCGGATTCCCACCGAACCCGAACTGTGCGAGATGACCGGTACCGGGCGCAACACCGTGCGCGAAGCAGTGCAGGCACTCGTCCATGCAGGCATGGTCGAACGCAGACAAGGTTCGGGCACCTTCGTCATGACGTGCTCCGACCTCGGTGGGACACTGGGTAAGTACTTCTCGGACGCCCGGCACCGCGACGTCACCGAGCTGCGCGAAACCCTGGAGGTCACTGCGGCGGCACTCGCAGCCGACCGACGCGACGACGCCGACATCCGCGCCATGCTGGGTGCGCTGGCCGATCGCAATGCCGCGTGGTCCGACGACACCCCGCTGGCCGATGCCGTTCGGATCGACGCACGGCTGCACCGCGCCATCGTCGCGGCCAGCCACAACGCCATCTATCTGGAGTTCTACGATTCGCTGCTGCCGGTGATCCACGACGCCATGCGCCATCACGCGATCGAGCACGACGACGATTACATCGACGAACACACCGCACTCGTGGCGGCGGTCATCGACGGCGACGCAGCCCGTGCGATGCAGGCCGCCAGGTCACTGTTCCACGAACTCTCCGAATCGCCGGCTCGTGCGGTGGAACTATCAGCTCGCGCAGCGGATCTCACAGAATGAGGCGCACCAGATCCGCTGTTCGCGCCAAGCCCGGGAAGGCCTCCGACGTCGATCGCGGGTGAAGCGCGTGGACTGCGAGACGAAACATCAACGCACGCAACAGCATCTGCGGCCATTCCGGAAGATCGTCCCAGCGGCCGACCAGACCGTCGTCGGCGTCACCCCAGGAAAGTGCGTCCACCACGGCCACCCCGGCAGCCCAGGGCGCGGGACGCCAGTACGGGGTGATGTCGCTGATCCCGGGGGCCTCGCTTCCGGAGAACAGAACCGTTCCGAACAGATCGCCGTGCACCAACTGGTCGGGTGATTCGACGGGCTTGCGAAGTGTCGCAAGCTGTTTGACCAATTCCAGACTGCTCTTGCCGTCACTGGACGACGGCTCGGGCGCGCCTGCACCGCGGGCGGAGCGTAGCGGGACCGCCTCCCAGGCAGCCCTGTCGGCAGCCACGAACACGTCCACGTCGGCCCACGGGGCCACGGGAGGCTGAACCAGAAATCGGGGTCGCTCGAGTTGAGCGGTCGCCGCGTGCAACCGCATCGACAACGAGATCACCTCGTCGTGGCGGGGCTCCGGCTCGCCGGCGACGAACGTGTCTGCGCGCCAGCCCGACACGACGTATCGGCCGTCGGTCGAACGCACTGGACGGGCGAGACGAACCCCGTCGACGGTCAACGTCTCGCGTACCTTGGCCGACCACGCGGCTCGGGCATGGTCTGCCACCGGAGACAGGACGACATCACCCAGACGCCATCCACCGTCCCAGTCCGCACCGAGAGGTGCAGGCTCGACATCGCGCAGCCCGAACGTAGAGATCACGTGCTGAGGAGGTTCGACAGAGCTCACGAACGTCACGCTACCGTCGATCGCGGCACCACTGCGGACGACGCGCACACGGACCGCATCAGTACATGGGCAAACCGGGATCGATCTGCTTGGCCCACTCCACTATTCCGCCGTGCAGATGGGCGGCATCGGAGAAACCGGCACCGACGAGGGCCGAGAGCACCTCCGCGGACCTGATGCCGGTTTTGCAGTAGAGCACGATGGGAATGTGCTGCGGAAGCTCCGCCATCACCGCGCCCGACAGGATTCGATCCTTGGGAATCGAACGCGCACCGTCGATGCGGACGATGTCCCACTCCACCGGCTCGCGCACGTCGATGAGGGCGATCTCGCGTCCGGACTGCATCAGTGCGTGCAGCTCCGCCGGGGTGATCGATTCTCCGGTGGATTCGGTGGCCGGGACCACTCCGCAGAATGCCTCGTAATCGATCAGCTCGGTGATCGGCGTTCGATGCGGATCCCGAGTCAGGCCGACGGTTCGATAGTTCATCGCCAGCGCGTCGTAGATCATCAATCGACCCAGCAACGTCTCGCCGATTCCGGTGATCAGCTTGATGGCCTCGGTCACCATGACCGACCCGATCGACGCACACAGCACCCCCAGCACCCCACCTTCGGCGCACGAGGGCACCATGCCCGGCGGCGGAGCCTCGGGGTACAGGTCGCGATAGTTGATGCCTGCGTCACCGGGCGCGGCGTCCCAGAACACCGACACCTGCCCCTCGAACCGGTAGATCGAACCCCACACGTACGGGATTCCGACCAGGGCGGCCGCGTCGTTGACCAGATATCGGGTGGCGAAATTGTCGGTCCCGTCGAGGACGAGGTCGTACTGCCGAAAGAGTTCGAGCGCGTTCGAGGAGTCGAGTCGAACACGGTGCAGCGCCACCTCGACGCCGTCGTTGAGTTCGAGAATCGAGTCCCTGGCGCTGTCGGCCTTCGGACGACCCACGTCGGATCGGCCGTGGATGATCTGCCGTTGCAGATTCGACAGTTCGACATCGTCGAATTCCACGATGCCCAGGGTGCCGACACCGGCGGCTGCGAGGTAGAGCAGCGCGGGTGAACCGAGCCCCCCGGCACCGACGACGAGCACGCGTGCGTTGCGCAGTCGCTTCTGACCGTCCGTTCCCACATTGGGGATGATCAGGTGCCTGCTGTACCGGGCGACGTCCTCGGGAGTCAGTTCGCCCGCGGGTTCGACCAGAGGGGGGAGATGGACCACGACGCAGCGACGCTCCTCGACTCGACACGACGACCGAGTACCCGGCACGCCACGTTCGAATCTAATCCCCCGGCCCGTCCCGAACCCAGCCGATCAGCCTCGAGGGTAGGGCCACGGATTGAATCGGCACGTCTTGCCGTCCATCGGAACGACTCCCGCGGGGTCCAGTCGCGCGATGTCGTCGTTGGACGTCCCGAACGTCTGCTGCATCATCACCGGAGCCAGCCCGCCGTCGGTCTCGCACGGTTGGTGCTGTTGGTAGCCGATCGCGTGGCCGACCTCGTGATTGATCTGGTACTGGCGGTACGAGCCGATGTCGCCCTGGAACGAGATCGCTCCACGCACCCACCTCGGCTCGTTCAGCACCACTCGCTCGATGCCGGGGTTGTAACAGGAGACCTCGAGCTGGATGTCGTAGCCACAGGCCTGGCGGATCGACAATTGCGACGTCAGCGAGATCCTGAAGTCGGGATCGCCCTGATCGATTCGACGGAATCCGAACCGTGGATCGTTCGTCCAACTCTTGGGGTTGGCGAGGGTCTGATCCACCAATCGGCCGAACGACTCGTCGCCGCCGAACCCGACCGTGTCCACGCCGTCCTCCACCTCGACCGTGTAGGTGAACACCCGCTCGGTCCCCTGACCCACCTGCTCGGTGGTGCCCGGCACGGTGTGCCACGTTCCGGCCCCCTGCACCGCGAACGGACCACCGTCGGGTAGTTCACCCGAGGAGATCGATTCCGCGAAGTTGCCGTCGGCCTGCGGCGGCACGCCGATGACTCCGGTGCCCGAGGTCGTGTCCGCACTCAGGGTGCCGAATCCGGGATCGACATTGGTGGACTGCGCGGCGGTGCCGGTGACGGGGTCACCGGTACGCACGGCATCGAACACGACGAGCGCGGTCACCACGATCAGAATCGGAACCGCGTACGCCCGCCAGCCGTATGTGGACGCGAACTTTCCGAGCTTGCTCTGTTTCCTGATGTCGCGATCCGGTCTGGGACTGCGTTGCTTGACCTCGCGTTGCGTCGGGTCCCACTGCGCGCGGAGCGGTTGATGCGACCCACGACTTCCCACGGTGCGTGGGAAATCGTCCGACCGATCGTCGTAGCTCTCGTCGACGCCGCCCGACTGCACACCACCGCGGATACGCGGCCCGCCTCGGTCAGTCACTCGATCACGATCTCACAATCCTCACCGCCCGCTGCTCGGCACGCCGATACCGGGAACGGAACTATCGGGTTTTCGGTACGAAAACATCGTACGAACAAACCGCTCGACATGATCCGGTATTGCTCACTTTTCGCAACGGTCCCCCAGGATCCCGTGAGTGCGGGCAGCCACGAGTATCGTTGCCCGTGATCTGCGCTACGAACGGTCCGAACCGACGGCCACCCGCCGGAAGTTCATGCCGGACCGTTCGTTGTCGAACCAAGACGAGCGCAGCTGTCGACGCGGATGGGAACATAATTGATGACAGATCTCGACGACCGGCGGTCTTCCGACCGGCCGGCCACCACCGGCAATCGCCGCGGCGCACGGTTGCCGCGCGATGCCCGTCGGGCGCAACTGCTCGCTGCTGCGAGCGAAATATTCGTGACCCGCGGATATCACGCATCCGGAATGGACGAGATCGCCGAATGCGCCGGTGTCAGCAAGCCGGTCCTGTACCAGCACTTCCCGGGAAAACTCGAGCTGTATCTGGCGGTGCTGCAGAGCTACGTGGACACCCTGATCGCGGGAGTCCGTCAGGCCCTGCGCTCGACCACGGACAACAGGCAGCGCGTTCGCGCCGCAGTGCTGGCGTTCTACGACTTCGTCGACACCGACACACAGGGCTTCCGCTTGGTCTTCGAGTCCGATCTGATGGGCGACCCGCAGGTCAATGCGCGCGTCGAGCAGGCGACGGAAGCCTGCGTAGACGCCGTCTTCGACCTGGTTGCTCACGACTCCGGACTCGATCCGTACCGGGCCCGCGTACTGGCCGTCGGCCTGGTCGGTGCCAGTCAGTTCACCGCTCGGTACTGGCTCGAAGCCGACCGGCCGATCTCCAAGGAAGACGCCGTCGACACCACGGTGTCGCTGGCCTGGGGCGGTCTGTCACACGTTCCCCTGCAGGCACCGTAGGGAACGGACCCACGAACGCAACACGCCCCTCACTCGATCCGAGTGAGGGGCGTGTTTTTCGTTCCGCGCGGTCTCAGGCGGTCGCGAATCCGACCTTGCGAGCATCGGACGGACCGATCTCGACGTACGACACCTTGGAAGCCTGAATCAAGAACTTGCGTCCCTTCTCGTCCTCCAACGACAGCACTCCGTCCTTACCGGCGAAGGCGGTCGATACGAGCGCTTCGACCTCGGCCGGGGACTGCGTGCTGTTCACGACGAGCTCACGGGAACTCTCCGAAACACCGATCTTGACCTCCACGGTCAACCTCCGAACTCTCGACAACTCTGCTCACGCCAGGCTAGTGCAGAGGTGTCGCCCCGGATGCCCGACGCCCTGTGCTGTCAGCGAACAGCGCCCAGTGCGGTCAGTCCAGGCCGAGTGAGGACATCCGCTCCGCATGCTGTTCCTGCATGCGATCGAACAGTGCGACGACACCGTTGAGGTCTCCCGACGCGGTGATGACGAGATCGGTCAGCGACTCGCGGCGAGCGAGCACGAACTGCGCCTGGGTGATGGCCTCACCGAGGAGACGACGACCCCACAGCATCAGTCGTGCTTTGTCCTGCGAGCTGGCGCGAACCCGGTCGGAGACCTCGTGCACCACGAACTCCGAGTGTCCGGTCTCGGCGAGCACGTCTCGAACGATCTCGGCCACGGCCGGGTCGAGACTGTGCGCGATCTGCCGGTAGAAATCGGCCGCGATGCCGTCACCCACGTAGGCCTTGACCAACGACTCCAACCACGTCGACGGCGTCGTCGACTCGTGGTACTCGTCCAGAGCGCGAACGAACGGATCCATCGAGGCGTAGACATCGAGACCGCGATCCGACAGGGCTTTCTGCAACGTCTCGAAGTGGCTCATCTCCGCAGCCGCCATGCTCGCCAGCGCGACGCGACCCTCCATGGTCGGAGCCATTCGAGCGTCCTCCGCCAGGCGATAGAACGCCGAGATCTCGCCGTAGGCGAGCACCGCGAACAGATCCGGAATGCCGGGGTGATCGTGCGCGATCGCCGGGTCGACCCGGTCCGTTTCCGGCGACTCGACGACGGTGGTGGGTGAAACTGCGGACGACGGCTCCGACGAGTGGGCTCCCATGCGGCAATCGTAGTCCGGTGTCGGACCCGTCGTCTCGGCGCGCGCCGGACCTGCCGCGACCTGCCGACAATGGAGAAATCCGTTCGGCAAGCTACCATGGTGCTCGATCGTCGCTCGCGGACCGATGAAACGGACCGAAGAAGCACGCGACGGTCATCGATAATGTGTGCGCACCTGATCCGGGTCGCCTCGACAGCTTCGCCGCAGCGGACATCGCAGTCCGCGGCCGCGCTGAGGCTGACGGCGACATCACATCGGATCGAGGGCATCGACTTCGGCCGGCAATAGGCCTATGCCCTTCCTCGTGCGCACGTTCGAACACGAGGAAGGCCAGTCCCCTGAGCAAGACAGTCATCGACCAAGAGTCCGACACCGGCGACACCACGGTGTCGGCGCACGTGGACGACACGCACGTACCTCCCACCTTCGCCGAGCTGAACGTGGACCCCACCATCGTTCGCGCGCTGTCCGAGATGGGAATCGAGCGCACCTTCGCCATTCAGGAGTTGACGCTGCCGCTCGCCATCGCGGGCGACGACCTCATCGGTCAGGCACGCACCGGAATGGGCAAGACGTTCGGCTTCGGTGTGCCCCTGCTGCACCGACTCGCCACCGACAACTCCGGCACCTCCCCGCTGGACGGCACCCCCCGCGCCCTGGTGATCGTGCCGACGCGTGAACTGTGCGTGCAGGTCAGCTCCGACCTCGAGAACGCGTCGAAGTACCTCAGCGGCGCGAACGGCCCCGTCAAGGTGCTCTCCATCTACGGTGGCCGTCCGTACGAGGCGCAGATCAGCGCATTGCAGAACGGCGTCGACGTCGTCGTCGGCACCCCGGGCCGACTGCTCGACCTCGCCAAGCAGAACCACCTGATCCTCGGCAAGGTCGGGGTCCTGGTTCTCGACGAGGCCGACGAGATGCTCGACCTCGGGTTCCTCCCCGACATCGAACGCATCCTCGGCATGGTCCCCGACAAGCGTCAGACGATGCTGTTCTCCGCCACGATGCCCGGCCCCATCATCACTCTGGCCCGCACCTTCCTGACGCAGCCGACGCACATCCGCGCCGAAGAGGCGGAGTCCTCGGCCGTGCACGATCGCACCGCCCAACACGTCTACCGGGCCCACGCCCTCGACAAGGTCGAGATGGTCGCCAAGGTCCTCAAGGCCGAAGGTCGCGGCGCGACGATGGTGTTCACCCGCACCAAGCGCACCGCGCAGAAGGTCTCCGACGAGCTGGCCGAGCGCGGCTACTCGGTCGGCGCGGTCCACGGAGACCTCGGCCAGGTCCAGCGCGAGAAGGCTCTCAAGGCTTTCCGCACCGGCAAGATCGACGTGCTGATCGCCACCGACGTCGCGGCCCGAGGTATCGACATCGACGACGTCACCCACGTCATCAACTACCAGTGCCCCGAGGACGAGAAGACCTACGTCCACCGCATCGGCCGCACCGGCCGTGCAGGGCGCACCGGTATCGCCGTCACCCTCGTCGACTGGGACGACATCCCGCGCTGGCAGTTGATCGACAAGGCTCTGGGTCTGGGTATGCCGGATCCGGTCGAGACGTATTCGAGCTCGCCGCATCTGTTCTCCGACCTCGACATCCCCACCGATGCCACCGGCACCGTGCGCAAGGCACCGTCGCGTGCCCCGGAGAAGACGGAAGACGACGGCGAGACGAATGCCGCAGCGCCTGCGGCCGACGCGTCGTCGACGACGAAGCCGCGCCGCTCGCGCAGTCGCAGGCGCACCCGCGCAGGGCAGGACGGCGACAACGCCGCAGGCTCTGCCACCACCACGAACGAATCCACTTCCGCCTCGGATTCGGTTGCCGGACAGTCGGATACGACCGACACAGCGACCACCGACACGGCCACCAAGACTGCCCCGCGCCGCCGTAGGCGTCGTCGCCCCAGTGGATCGTCCGCCGATGCCGGACCGTCGACTGCGAGCGCATCGGAGTAACCTCCCGCCGTGCTGGCTCCAGAACGTCGGACGAGAACCGACCTCGTCGTCGCCGCCGTCATCGCAGTGGTGGTGGTCGTTGCCGCGAGCATCGCCTGGTTCACCGGTGATGCTCGCGGAACCACATCGATCCCGGCCGAGGAGCCACTGCCTCGAGCCGAACCCGCCGCCGCGGTGCCCACGACGCTCACCGAACTGTGGCGCGCACCGAGCGCAGCGACGGACTCGACGCGAACCCCGTTTCCTGTCGTCACCGGATCCACGGTGGTCACCGCCGACGGGGGTGCCGTCCTCGGCCGCGATCCACGGTCGGGCGAGCAATCCTGGTCGTACACACGCGATCTCCCGCTCTGCTCGGTGGTCGCGTCGTGGAACACCGCGGTCGCGGTCTACCGCGACGGCCGCGGCTGCTCTCAGGTCACCGAGCTCGACGGGGCCACCGGAGACCGCAAGGCGCAGCGCACGTCCGACGCCGACGATGCGGTCCGCCTGTCCTCCGACGGCACCTACGTGACATCGAGGGGCGACACCCGCATGGAGCTGTGGCGGTCGGACCTGGTGCGCACCCTCGAATACGGCCGAGTGGACGCCCCGGTCAATCCGGGAAGTCAGCCGAGAACCGGCTGCACATTGCTGTCCTCGGCGTCGACGAACTCACGAACGGCCGTGCTCGAACAGTGCCCGGGAGAGCCCGCCGCGCGATTGTCGCTCATCAATCCTGCCCCCAAGGACGCCAGTGAACCCGAGGAGTACGGGTCAGCGGTGGTACCGGAACTCGTTCCCGAATCCGACACACCGACTGCCGGGCGGATCATCGCGATCACGGGCAGCGTTGTCGCGCTGTGGATCCCAGCGAACAACGGCGCGCCCGATCGGGTGGGACTGTACGACGACGCGGCCGCGAGAACCTCCGAATTCGCTCTCCCCGGAGGCTCCTCCCCTACCCCGAACTTCCCTGCAACGAAAGCAGGTTCGGTGCTCACCTGGTTCACCGGCGCGGGAGTCCAGGCGTTCGATCCCGACAACCTCGGCCCTCTGTGGACCGTCCCCGGAGCTCTCGGGAACGGCGCGGTCATGGCCGGACGACTCCTCGTACCCGTACCCGACGGCATATCGGTGGTCGATCTCGCCACCGGTGTTTCGACGGCCGACATTCCGGTCGACCGAGGCGATTACGACGGCCCGATACAGATCTCGGTGATCGGCGACGTGGTCGTCGAGCAACGCGGTTCCGACGTGGTCGCTCTGGGCTGACTCGATCTCAGGGGCTTCGTACTACTCCGCCGGATCGTAGGTCTTCAGATCGGCTTTGCCGTCCCAGTGCGCCAGCAGATTCTCGGCAAGTTCTCGATAGGCCTGCGCGCCCTTGTTCTTTCGGCCCGAGAGTACCGTCGCGCCGGATGCACTGGCCTCCGCGAAGCGCACGGTCCGCGGAATCGGCGGCGCGAGCACCGGTAACGAATAGCGATCCGAGACATCGCCGAGCACGTCCCTGCTGTGCGTGGTGCGAGCATCGAACAGTGTGGGAAGGGCACCCAGAAGCGTCAGATCGGGGTTGGTGATCTGCTGCACCTCGGACACCGTTCGCAACAACTGACCGACCCCTCGATGCGCGAGGGTCTCGCACTGCAGGGGCACCAACACCGACTGCGCGGCGGTGAGGCCGTTGAGGGTCAGTACCCCGAGCGACGGCGGACAATCGATGACGACGACATCGAAATCCTCGAGGATCGGTGCGAGGGCCCGCTTGAGGGCGAATTCGCGACCCGCACGCATCAGCAGCAACGCTTCCGCGCCGGCGAGATCGATCGTCGCAGGCAGCAGCACGATTCCTTCCGCGGTCTCGATCAGGACGTCCTCGACCTTCGCATCCCCGGTCAGCACTTCGTGGACCGAGGAATCGAGCTTGTCCGGGTTGTGCCCGAGCGAGAACGTCAGGCAGCCCTGCGGGTCGAGGTCGACCACCAGGACGCGTCGATCGAGAGCATGCAGCGCAGCCGCGAGCGAAGCCACCGTGGTGGTCTTGGCGACGCCGCCCTTCTGATTCGCTACCGCGAGAATTGTCGTCACGGCCCTGATCCTTGCTTACATCGAGCCGATGAGCGAGGGTTCGGCATCTCTCGGGCGCGTCAGTGCATCGCGATCGGTGCCGCGGACCGCTCGGTGACGTGCTTCGTTCGGGGCAGGAAGAAGGCGGGGACGAACGTGGCGACGATCAGAATCAGCGCGACCATGAAGGTGGTTCCGAACGCCCTGGCCGAGATGTCGAAGGCCTCGACCTGGCTGGTCGCCGTCGATGCGGGCTTCTGCTGAGCGGTCAACACCACCGACATCAGCGCAGTGCCTATGGAACCGGCCGCTTGCTGAACGATGTTCATCAACGTCGAGCCGCGGGCAACCGTGTCGTCGGTCAGTGTCTGCAGCGCGGCCGTCATGATGGGCATCATCGTCGAACCGAGGCCGAGACCCATGACGAACAGTGCGCCGATGAGCAGGGTGTAGGACGTGTCGGTGCCGACCTGGGTGAACACCGCCATCCCTGCGGTGATGAGCACCATTCCCGCCAGCACGATCCTGCCGGGACCGAACTTGTCGGCGATCACTCCGGCGATCGGCATCGCGATCATCGCGCCGATGCCCTGCGGTGCGAGCAGCAGCCCGGCAGTCAACGTCGTTTCGCCGCGAAGCAGGAAATAGCTCGGGAACAGCAGTCCCGCGCCCATGAAGGCGACCATGAACAGCGTGGTGGTGATCACGGCCACGGTGAGCGATCGGTTCGCGAACAGCCGTAGATCGATCAGCGGATGCTGCACACGCAGGGCATGAAAAACGAACAGGACGATCAGCACGAGCCCGACGATGACCGGGACCAGTACCTTCACCGCGAGAACGGTTTCGGTTTCGACGACCGAGGACGCGCCGTAGAGGAACAGGGCGAGGCCGGGCGAGAGCATCAGCATGCCGCGGAAGTCGAAGGATTCGGACGGAGTCGGGTTGTCCCTGGGAAAGATCACCACGGCCGCGATCAGAGCGAGTATGCCGATCGGCAGGTTGATGAGGAAGATCCAGTGCCAGCTCGCTGCCTCGATCAGCCAGCCGCCGAGGATGGGCCCTGCGATGGGACCGATGAGCATCGGAACACCCAACACGGCCATCACCCGCCCGATTCGCTCGGGACCGGCGGCGCGCGTCATGATCGTCATGCCCAGCGGCATCAGCATGCCGCCGCCGAGACCCTGCAACACCCGGAAGGCGATGAGCGAGGTGATGTCCCAGGCGAAGCTGCACAGCACCGAACCGAGGACGAACAGCACCAGCGCGGTGATGTAGAGGCGCTTGGTCCCGAACCGATCGGCAGCCCAACCGGTCAGAGGTATGACGGTCGCCAGAGCGAGCGTGTAGCCCGTCATCGTCCACGCGGCGTTGGCGTAGGTGGTGTCGAACACGTCGGTGAACGTCCGGAGTGCGACGCTGACGACGGTGACATCGAGAATCGACATGATCGCCCCGAGCACGACGACACCGGCGATCTTCAGCAACGCGCCGTCGAGCTTCTCCGGAGCATCGGACGACGCGGGCTTCTGCAGGTCGGTCATGGTTCTCCAGGAGATGAGAAGGAAGTGTGAGGCACGACGGGAAGAGCTGTGTTGCCCGAGGCAGCGAAGATTCGCCCCGAGAGTAACCGGCCGGTAGGTCCGTACTCAATCGACAAATCGGACACATCCGCAGGCCACCTATGACAAGGGCCACATCCCGAGAGCGGGCATGATCGTTCCATGACAACACACGGCGGCGTCGAGGCCGGCAGAGTCGTTCTACTTCGGCACGGTGAGACCGAATGGGCGCTTGCCGGCAAGCACACCGGGAACACCGACGTCCCTCTCACGAGTACCGGCGAGCGACAGGCCGTCGAGGCCGGATCGCTCCTCCGACTCCTGAAGCTGCGCGATCCCCTGGTGATCACGAGTCCGCGAGAGCGCGCCCGTCGAACTGCCGAGCTCGCAGGCCTGGAGGTCGACCGGACGTGGGATGCGTTGTCGGAGTGGGACTACGGCGACTACGAGGGCATCACCTCGACGCAAATCCACGAGACGGTGCCGCACTGGACCGTCTGGACGCATCCGTGCCCGGGTGGTGAGTCCATCGGAGACATCGCTGTGCGCGTCGAACTGGTGCTCTCGGTGGTGCTTCCACTGTTGAGCGGCCGCGACGTCGTGTTGGTCGGCCACGGCCACTTCTCGCGCGCGCTGATCGCCGGCTGGACAGAGGCCGCCATCACCGAGGGCAAACGCTTCGCACTCTCACCCGCCGCGTATTCGTTGCTCGGTTTCGAGCATTCGTTTCGCCAGCTCGTTGCGCACAACGTGCACCCGTCGATTCTCACCGCTGCCACGGCACCGAAAGGAAACCCAGGATGATTCGCCGCGCCATCGAGGCCGATGTTCCCGCCGTCACCGCTCTCGTGCACGAACTGGCCGCGTACGAGAAATCGTCCTCGCTGTGCACCGTTCGAGACGAGCAGCTCCGTTCTGCGCTGTTCGGGGCGCAGCCGTCGGTGTTCGCACACGTCGCCGAGCACGAGGGGACGGTGGTGGGGTGCGCGCTGTGGTTCTTGAACTTCTCCACGTGGGACGGCGTCAACGGAATCTATCTGGAGGATCTCTACGTGCAGCCCGCCGCGCGCGGAGAAGGCCTCGGAACGGCACTGCTCGCGGCGCTGGCTGCCGAATGCGTCGATCGGCGGTACACGCGTTTGGTCTGGTCGGTTCTGGATTGGAACACCCCATCGATCGGGTTCTACCGATCACTCGGAGCAGAGCCGCAGGACGAGTGGACCACGTTCCGCCTGACCGAGACGGCATTGGAAGAGCTGGCCACCCGGGCGCGTTGAACGACCACCTCGGCGGAATCAGTCGTCGACGTCGCTGTATTCGGCGGCCATCCACCGAGAGGACGGCGGGCTGAACAGCAACACGAGCACGCCGACGACAACTACTCCGAGGGCGATGCCGTAGGCGGTTTGATGCGATCCGGTCAACAGTGACCACACGACGGGCAGCAGCAGCAGCTGTACGACGGTGGCGATGGACCTTCCCCAGCGTTTTCCGAGTACCAGGGCGATGCCCGCCGCCCCGACTCCGATACCGAGGACACCGAACCATCCCGCGGTGCCGTAGCCGTTGGCCACGGCGTTGTCCCCTTCTCCGGAGAACGCTCGGACGAGAAGAACGACGGCGGCCACCAGCGACGCCACGCCTTGCGCTGCGACGAGCGCCCCGGCGGATCGGAACGTAGCCGGCGGGGTGAGGTTCTCGGGTGAGGTGGACACGCGACCAGCCTAGGCAACCGGGAGTGGAGCCTGCGGAACGACCCGAGGTGACGGGAGTGGAGCCCGCGGAACGACCCGAGGTGACGGGAGTGGAGCTTGCGGAACGACGCAGGTGACCGGAGTGGAGCCTGCGGAACGACCCCGTTAGTGTCAGTGCTCGTGCGTGCGCTGCTGATCGTCAATCCCAATGCGACTTCTACGACGGCTGCGGCTCGGGATCTGTTGGCTCATGCGTTGTCGAGTCGGGTGCGGGTGACGGTTGCGCAGACGACTCATCGTGATCATGCGTCGGAGCTTGCTCGGGGTGCCCGTGAGGACGGGATGGGTCTGGTGATCGTTCATGGTGGTGACGGGACGGTCAACGAGGTGATCAACGGGTTGCTCGGGGTGCCGTTGCCGACGTCGATGCAGGCGGTGACGATCGGTGCGATTCCGCCGATTGCGGTCGTTCCCGGTGGTAGTGCGAATGTGTTCGCTCGTTCGCTGGGTATCGAGGCGGATCCGGTGGCGGCGACGAATCAGTTGATCGGCCTGCTCGATGCACGGGCGCGGCGGACGATCGGGTTGGGGCACTGCGACAACCGTTGGTTCACGTTCAACGCGGGTATGGGTCTGGATGCGGACGTGTGTCGGGCTATCGATGCCGGGCGCAAGGACGGCAAGCCGGTGTCTGCGACGCGTTATGTGCGGTCGGCGGTGCAGGAGTTCTTCAAGCACAAGCGGCAGCCGGCTCGGTTGACGGTGGAGGTTCCGGGTCAGGATCCGTTCGAGGGTGTGCACTATGCGTTCGTGTCGAATTCGAGTCCGTGGACGTATTTGAACGAGAGGCCGGTGCACACCAATCCGGGTACCGGTTTCGATTCGGGTCTGGGAGTGTTCGGCATGCGTTCGACTGCATTGCTCCCTACCTTGCGGGTGTCTCGCCAGTTGCTGGCCAAGGGCGCAGAACCGAAGTCGCGCAAGCTGATTCGGATCGATGATGTGCCGAGTGTCCGAATTTCGTCGGCGGAACCGGTCGGTTTGCAGATGGATGGCGACTATCTGGGCGAGCGCACGGAAGCGGAGTTCTTCTCCACTCCCGACGCGCTCGAAGTGGTCGCGCCGGGCAGGTGAGGGCCGCCCGTCCTGGGCATATGCGGCAACACACAGCGCTGTTCTGGGGAAACCACGAGCGAAATCCGTTCACTCGGGGTACAAAGGAGCGCAGAAGGCTAAAGCGAGCCTAACAGAGTGAGCTTGACCACGGTCACGCGCGTACCCCTTGACTTCACCTGAGTTCGTGAAAGCATTCACAAGCAACAGTGCGGAAACATTGGTTACCCACTCGTGAACAGAAGACAAACGAAACGGCGCTTCGGCGCCCGGTAAGGAGCAGAGGATGGACTGGCGCCACAAGGCAATTTGTCGCGATGAAGATCCGGAACTATTTTTCCCGGTGGGAAACAGTGGTCCGGCGCTCGCGCAGATCGCCGATGCCAAAGTCGTCTGTACTCGGTGCCCCGTCACCGCTGAATGCCTGTCCTGGGCACTCGAATCCGGCCAGGACGCAGGAGTATGGGGCGCAATGAGTGAAGACGAGCGCCGTGCTCTCAAGCGACGCAACGCACGTACGCGCGCACGCAGCTCCGTCTAGGACGCACACGCAGCAATCGGCAAGGCCCGGTACCCGCTCAGCGGATACCGGGCCTTCTGCGTTCCACGGATCGTCGGCGGGCTCGTTACACACTGTTCACCGAACGTGCATCAGGCCCTCGGCACACGCCGTCCCAGAGGAACTCTCAACATCGCGTCGGTTCCCCCTCCCGCCGCCGGATGCAGACCGAGCGATCCGTTCAGCTCCACCGATACCAGCGTGCGCACGATCTGCAGTCCGAGACCGTCCGAGCGTTCCAGGGAGAACCCCGTGGGCAACCCGCGCCCGTCGTCGTGGATGACAACATCGAGCCACTTCGCGGACCGGTCCGCTCCGATTCGGACGACACCCGCAGAACCGGCGTCGAATCCATGCTCCATCGCGTTCTGCACCAGCTCCGTGAGCACCATCACCAAGGGCGTCGCCCGTTCGGCCGAGAAGACTCCGAGTTTGCCCTCGCGCACCACTCGAACTCTCGGGTTGACCGTCGCTATGTCCAACATGATGGGCACCAGACGATCGACGATCTCGTCGAGATCCACTTCCTCGTCCACCGACATCGACAGCATCTCGTGCACGAGTGCAATGGACGTCACCCGACGAACCGACTCGGACAACGCCGTCCGCGCTTCCTCGTTCTCGAGTCGACGAGACTGCAGCCGGAGCAGCGCCGCCACCGTCTGAAGGTTGTTCTTCACCCGATGATGGATCTCTCGGATGGTCGCGTCCTTGCTGAGGAGGGCTCGATCGCGTCGTTTCACCTCGGTGACATCGCGGATCAGCACAGCCGCACCGGCCGACCTCCCCCGGGGCTGCAGAGCCAACGTACGCACGAGAACGGTGGCACCGCGTGCATCGACCTCCATCCGGTGTCCCACGTTGCCGCTGAGCGACGATCTGATGTGGTCGGCCACTTCCTGTGAGTCGAACGGGTCGGTGACCAGAGATCGCGTGACCGACGCCAGATCTCGACCGGACAACTCCGTCGTCAATCCCATCCGGTGGTACGCCGAGAGGGCGTTGGGACTGGCGTAGTCCACCCGCCCCTCGGTGTCGACGCGAATGAATCCGTCGCCCGCTCGCGGGGACGAGTTCACATCGGTCCGCTCCTCCGGGGTGGGAAACGTCCCTTCGCTGATCATCAGACACAGGTCGTCGGCACATTCCCGATACGCGACCTCGAGGGCACTCGGCGGACGGAGCTGCGCGGGATTGGTGTCTCGGGTCAGCACCGCGATGACGTGCTCCCCGCAGCGCACCGGAATGCTCTCGGTCCGGGTCACCACTCCTCCGTGCACTATTTGCCGCTGCTGCAGCGCGACCATCACGTCGGGGTGCTCGGACTCGGAGATCGTCGTTCCCACGATGTCGTGCGTGAAGACCGTGGGCGCAGTGGTCGGCCGGCACTGAGCCACACACAGCACGTCGGCAGTCCCACTGGCCACGTCATCGGTGCCGACCCACAGCAGCACGTCGGCGAACGACAGGTCGGCCAGCAGCTGCCACTCCCCCACGACTCGTTGCAAGTGGTCGACCGCGACACCGGGGAGGTCGGTGTGCTCGGCCAGAAGGTCACTGAGGGTCGACACGACAGCTCACGTGATCACTGCTCAGGACACGACGGCGATGAGGTCGCCCTGCTGAATGACGTCGCCCACCGCGACGTCAACCGATGTGACCGTCCCTGCCGTCTCGGCCAACACGGGAATCTCCATCTTCATCGATTCCAGGATGACGAGGGTGTCACCGACCTCGACTGCGTCGCCTCGGGCCACGACCACCTGAAACACCGTGGACACCATCTCCGCACGAACGTCCTCGGACACCGGCGAACCCCTCTCTCACGTCACCACGAACTGCGCGGACCACCCACCGGAGGCCAGGCCCGTCACAGTAAGCCAATCACACGTGGGAGACTGTTGTGAACAAACGAGAGGAGCCCATCATGGGAAAGCGTGGACGTAAGAAGCGTGCTCGTAAGGGCAACAAGGCCAACCACGGCAAACGTCCGAACAGCTGACGGTTTGCCACAAGCGACGAGGGGCCGAGAAGCTACTGCTTCTCGGCCCCTCGTCGTCGTACGAACTGCGGTTATTCGGAGTCGGTCTGACGAATCAACACCGTCCGTCGGATCTCGACGCTCAGTCGCTCGCGCAACCCGGCCGGTGCCTGGTCTCCCCCGCATTTGCGCGAGATGAGCCGCTTGACCTTCTCTTCGATTCCATATGCCTCGAAGCAGGATCCGCATTCGTCGATGTGCTTCTGCAGACGGGTCCGGCTCGCTTCGTCGCATTCGTTGTCGAGCATCACCCACACGTCCGCGATCACCGCCGAGCAGTCGAGCCGCTCGAACTGTGCGTCGCCTTCGTCCCCGCCGTCGATCTTTCCGGTGCCCGTCACTGGACTACCTCCTGCTCGTGCCGGTCGACTGCGCCGTCCCGGTTGAATCCGCGCTCCCGTGCAACCCCGGCCAGCAGGCCTCGCAGTTGCTTGCGTCCGCGGTGCAGACGCGACATCACCGTGCCGATGGGCGTGCCCATGATCTCGGCGATCTCCTTGTACGGGAATCCCTCGACGTCGGCGTAGTACACAGCCATCCGGAATTCCTCGGGCAGAGACTGCAGCGCGGCTTTGATGTCGTCGTCCGGCAGCGCGTCCAGAGCTTCCACCTCGGCGGATCGCAACCCTGTCGACGTGTGTTCGGCGGTGGCGGCGAGCTGCCAGTCACTGATCTCGTCGGTGGGGTACTGAGCGGGCTGACGCTGCTTCTTGCGATAGGAATTGATGTAGGTGTTGGTGAGAATTCGGTACAGCCATGCCTTGAGGTTCGTGCCCTCACGGAACGATCGGAACGCCGAGTAGGCCTTGACGAACGTCTCCTGAACCAGATCCTCGGCGTCGGCAGGGTTACGCGTCATTCGCAGAGCTGCGCCGTAGAGCTGATCGAGCATCGGCAACGCGTCGCGCTCGAAGCGCTCGGTCAACTGTGCCTCGGTCTCGGCAGCCCTGCGCTCCGCGATCGCCTTCTCGTCGTCCACGTCAGCGACGGGATTGCTGGCTTCTGTCACGCTGATCCCTTCGATAGCTTCCACCGCCCAGGCTACGGCGCCCGTAGTCGGCTTCTGCGAAGAGATCACCCCCTTCAACACGAGGGGACGTCCCGCGGTCAGCACTGCCATTCGTCATTCCTTCCGCCTGCATCCGTATCTGTCGTTACACAACAAGGCGTCGTCCCGTCGTGTTCCCGCTCGGTCGCTAGAGTCCGGTGAATGGCTGCGTCCACACCCGCTCTCGCGCTGCTCACCGCACGAAAGGTGGCGCACACCGTGCACTCGTACGACCACGATGCTCGGGTGCAGTCCTACGGCGAGGAGGCAGCCCGGATACTCGTCGAACGGCTCGGCGTTCGACCCGAACAGGTCTTCAAGACGCTCGTCGTGGAACGAGCAGATCGCTCGCTGGCGGTGGCGATCGTTCCGGTGACGGCGATGCTCTCCCTCAAGACCGCGGCCGCTGCGCTGTCCACCAGGAAGATCGCGATGGCCGGCAGGGCTGCCGCCGAGCGCTCCTCCGGGTACGTATTCGGCGGCATCTCACCACTCGGGCAACGCAGATCCCTGCCCACCGCGATCGACGACTCGGCTCTCGGCTTCGAGACGATTCTGTGCAGCGGAGGTCGCCGGGGACTGGAAATCGAACTCGCACCAGCCGATCTCATCGGGCTCACCCGTGCCACAACCGCGCCCATCGCCGCGCGCTGACATCGAATGAGAGAAGATGGACCGGTGAGCAATTGGACAGCCCCCGCCGCCGTCGCACCCGTCGACGCGACAGTCACTCTGCCCGGATCGAAATCGATCACCAATCGCGCACTGATCATCGCCTCGCTCGCCTCCGGCTCGTCCACGATCACCGGTGCTCTGCGCAGCCGTGACACCGATCTCATGATCGACGCCCTGGCAACCTTGGGGATCGAGATCATCGCCGCGGACGACGACAGGACGGCGTTGCGCGTGACTCCGGCCCCGTTGCACGGAGGAGCCGTGGAGTGTGGTCTGGCGGGTACCGTCATGCGCTTCGTGCCGCCACTGGCTGCCCTCGCCGCGGGCGAGGTGTCGTTCGACGGCGACGAACAGGCTCGCATTCGTCCACTCGACACCATCCTCGACGCCCTGCGTGCGGTGGGGGCCGAGATCGACGGCAGCGCTCTGCCGTTCACGATGCGCGGCACCGGTTCGCTGCGCGGCGGATCGGTCGACATCGACGCCTCGGGTTCCTCGCAGTTCGTCTCGGGTCTGATGCTCTCCGCGGCGGCGTTCGACGAGGGAATCGAAATCCACCACATCGGCAAGCCTGTTCCGTCCATGCCGCACATCGACATGACCGTGGACATGTTGCGGCGCGCCGGCGTCCGAGTCGATTCCCCCGAGTCCGGTGGTGACGCGAACACCTGGCGGGTGCACCCCGGACCGGTCGCGCCGATCGAGTGGATCATCGAGCCGGATCTGTCCAACGCCACCCCTTTCCTCGCTGCAGCGGTGGTGACCGAAGGCCGAGTGCGCGTGCCGAATTGGCCCGAATCGACCACCCAGCCCGGCGATGCCTTCCGCGAGATACTCACCCGGATGGGCGCTCGAGTCGACCTGACCGCAGGCATCTTGACCGTCGAGGGCCCGGATACGTTGCGCGGCATCGATTTCGATCTTCACGATGTCGGCGAGCTGACCCCGACGGTCGCGGCACTCGCCGCACTGGCCGAAGGTCCGTCGATTCTGCGTGGCATCGCCCACCTGCGGGGCCACGAGACCGACCGACTCGCCGCACTGACAACCGAGATCGTCCGACTGGGTGGGCGCGCCGTGGAAACGGACGACGGCATCCGCATCGATCCGGCTCCGCTGCACGCAGGCGTCTGGCACTCGTACGCCGACCACCGGATGGCCACCGCGGGCGCAATCGTCGGACTGCGTGTCCCCGGGGTCGAGGTGGACGACATCGGTACCACAGCCAAGACTCTGCCCGGTTTCGAGATGTTGTGGGACGCAATGCTGTCCGCGTCGACACCGAGCGGGGTCGGCTCCTGACCGCGCGCCGATACGACGAGTCCGACGTTCGTATCCGACCGGGCAAGAGTTCGCGTCCACGGACCAAGACTCGACCCGAACACAACGACGCCGAAGCAGGCATGGTGGTGTCCGTCGACCGCGGCCGATGGGGTTGTGTGCTCGGCGGTGACCCGGCACGGCCGGTGGTGACGATGCGTGCCCGCGAGTTGGGCCGTACTCCGATCGTGGTGGGCGACGAGGTCGGCATCGTCGGAGATCTGTCGGGCAAGGTCGACACTCTGGCCCGAATCGTGCGCGTCGCCGAGCGGCGCACGGTGTTGCGGCGCACGGCGGACGACACCGATCCGTTCGAGCGGGTGGTGGTGGCCAACGCCGACCGGCTGCTCATCGTGGCCGCGCTCGCGGACCCGCCGCCTCGGACCGGTTTCGTCGAGCGGGCGCTGGTGGCTGCGTACGTCGGCGGACTCGAACCGGTCCTGTGCCTGACCAAGAGCGATCTGGCCGACCCCGAGGAATTCACCGCGGCCTTCGCCGACCTGGACGTCCCGGTGGTGTTGGCAGGCCAGTCCGAGGACCTCACCGAGCTGACCGCGATGCTGACCGACAAGGTGACGGCGCTCATCGGACACTCGGGCGTCGGAAAGTCCACGCTCGTCAACAGGCTCGTACCCGACGCATATCGCGCCACCGGTGTGGTCTCGGGCGTCGGGAAGGGCCGTCACACCTCGACGCAGTCGGTGGCGCTCCCTCTGCCCGGCGGCGGCTGGGTGGTCGACACTCCCGGTATCCGGTCGTTCGGACTGGCGCACATCTCCCCCGAGAACGTCGTCGCAGCGTTCTCCGATTTGGCCGACACCATCGAGAACTGTCCCCGAGGATGCACCCACCTCGGCCCACCCGCCGATCCCGAGTGCGCTCTGGACACCTTGACCGGAGACGCAGCCCGACGCGTCGCGGCCGTGCGTCTGCTCCTCGAAGCCGTTCGAGCGAACGAAGCCTGGTAGCAACCCCCCTTTCGGGGTCGGTTGCCACCAGGCTGCACGCCGTTCGGAACTTACGCGGCCTTGCGGACCAGGCTGCGAATTCCCTTGCGCTTCTTCGTCTCTGCGATGGCGGTGCGGAGACCGCGACGCTTGCCCGTTTCGGGATCGACGGTGAACAAACCGGCCGGAGCATCGGCCCACTTGCGCTCGGACGCAGTCTCGGGAGCGTCGTCACTGGTCGCCTTCAGGTACTTGTTCGGCAGCGACAGCTTGGCGATGGTTCGCCACGACAGGAAGTACTGGTGGACGATCGAGCCGGTCGTGTACGGCAGGTCGTACTTCTCGGCCAGTTCGAGCACTCGAACCTTGATCTCGCGCAGGCGGTTACTGGGCAGATCCGGGAACAGGTGGTGCTCGATCTGGTAGCACAGGTTGCCGCTCATGAACTCCATGACGGGGCCCGCGTTGAAGTTCGCACTGCCGAGCATCTGACGCAGGTACCACTGACCCTGAGTTTCGCCCTCCATGTCGGACTTGGTGAACTTCTCCGCACCGTCGGGGAAGTGGCCGCAGAAGATGACGGTGTTGGTCCACACGTTGCGGATCATGTTGGCGGCGATGTTCGCCGTCAATGTGCTCTTCCAGGCGGGACCGGTCAGCAACGGATGCAGGACGTAGTCCTTGCCGATCTGCTTGCCGACCTTCTCGAGCACCTCGCGCCGCTTCTGCTCGAATTCCTCACGCGGCACTCGACCCTTGGCGACCTTGCCCAGTTCGAGGTGCTGAAGCGCCACTCCGTACTCGAAGAACAGCTGCAGCAGCAGGTTGTAGACGGGGTTGCCGATGTTGAAGGGCTTCCACCGCTGATCGCGGGTGACGCGCAGCAGACCGTAGCCGACATCGTCGTCCATGCCGAGCACGTTGGTGTACTTGTGGTGAATGTAGTTGTGCGTCTGCTTCCAGTGAGCGGACGGCCCCGTGTTGTCCCACTCCCACGACGTGGAGTGGATTTCCGGGTCGTTCATCCAGTCCCACTGGCCGTGCATGACGTTGTGGCCGAGCTCCATGTTCTCGATGATCTTCGCGACACCGAGCATGGCGGTGCCGACGAGCCACGCCGGACGACGACGGCTGGCGAAGAGCACGGCCCGGCCACCGATGTCGAGGGATCGCTGCAGGCGGATCGTGTTCTTGACGTACCGGGCGTCGCGTTCACCGCGGGACGCTTCGATGTCACGCCGGATGGCGTCGAGCTCGTGGCCCAACGCCTCGATGTCGGCATCGGTCAGATGCGCGTATTCTTTGACGTCCGTAATCGCCATGGGAAACAACCTCCTGGCAGTCGTGAACACACAGCTCGCGTATCAGGCCATGTGTGATTCCGTCACCTACCGTATCGTAACTTACGGTTCCGTAGGTTAGCGCCGGGAATGTGTGTGACGATTCACAACGACGCGCGGTCGCCCGATCGACGAAGGGCCTTGGCCTGACGCCTGGCTTCCTTCTTGGCGTTGCGCAGGCTCACACGCGCCTCCTGCATCGCCGACCGCAGACCGCGGCGCTGCCCGGTCAGCGGATCGATCCGAAGAGCATGAACGGCAGGCGAATCCCCTACGCGCCACCGTCGCTCGGAGGACGTCTCGGGAGCGTTGTCGGACGTGGCACGCAACCACGAGTCGGGCAGCGACAGCTTGTGAATGGTCCGCAGCGCCAGCAGGTACTGCTTGCCGAGCGACCCCGTGGTGTACGGCAGGTCGTACTTCTCGCACAGAGCGTGCACCTTCTCTGCGATCTCCGAGTACCTGTTGCTCGGCAGATCCGGGAACATGTGGTGCTCGATCTGGTAGCAGAGGTTGCCGCTCATGAACGCCATGACCGGACCGGCGTCGAAGTTCGCACTGCCCAGCATCTGACGCAGGTACCACTCGGGTCGTGTCTCGGTCTCGAACTGGCCGATCGTGAACTTCTCTGCCCCGTCGGGGAAGTGACCACAGAAGATCACCGCGTACGCCCACAAATTCCGGACGAGGTTGGCCGTCGCGTTGGCGGTCAACGTCGACTTCCACGCCGGACCGGACAGTGCCGGGAACAGCACGAAATCCTTGCCGACCTGCTTGGCGATCTTGCGCGCGAAGGCGCGGGTCGCCGGAGACTTCAGCAGGCCCTTCTCGTCCTCGCCGTCCAACTGCTTCTGCGCGTCGTAATCGTGCAGCGCGATGCCCCACTCGAAGGTGGTGGCCAGCACGATGTTGGCGAGCGGCTGAACGAGGTTGATCGGCTTCCACGGCTCGTCGCGGGTCATCCGCAGGATGCCGAAGCCGATGTCGTCGTCCATGCCGACGATGTTGGTGTACGTGTGGTGCGAGTAATTGTGGGCGCGTTTCCACTGCTCCGACGGACCGGTCTGATCCCACTCCCACGAGGTGGAGTGAATCTCCGGATCGTTCATCCAGTCCCACTGCCCGTGCATCACGTTGTGGCCGAGTTCCATGTTCTCGACGATCTTGGCGACACTGAGCATCGCCGTACCCACGAACCAGGCCGGCCGATACTTGCTGCCGAGCAGCACCGCACGGCCACCGAGCTCGAGCAGCCGCTGCAGTCTGATCGTCCGACGGATGTAGGCGGCATCGCGCTCGCCGCGGCTGTCTTCGACGTCTCGACGAATCGCATCCAGTTCACGACCGAACGCTTCCATGTCCGCTTCGCTGAGATGAGCGAACTCTTTGATGTCGGTGATAGCCACCGGGTCCTCCAACAGTTGAGTGCAGTGCCCGAAATATCGGGTTTCGACGTGGGCAACCTACGTAAGCGTAACCGAACAGTCTGAGAAGGCGGTGTGCGAAAAACAGACCTACAGTTCCAGTGTGCAATCGCCCGCAGCAGCGGAAATGCACGTCTGGACGCGGTCGCCCTCACTGTGTTCCTTACCGGAACGAAGGTCGATCACATGCCCTGCCGTCAACGGGACAACGCACGTCTGGCAGATACCCATCCGGCAGCCGAACGGCATCTGAACGCCGACGTTCTCACCGGCTTCGAGCAGGCTGGTCGCGCCGTCGACGGTGGTCTTCTTGTCCGATTTGGAGAACGTGACGGTGCCGCCTGCACCGGAGGTGTCGGCGCGCGAGATCTCGAACCGCTCCAGGTGAAGCCGGTCCTCGATCCCCTCGCGTTTCCAGGTCTTCTCGATCTCTTCGAGCAGAGCCGCAGGCCCGCACGCCCAGGTGTCACGCGTGCGCCAGTCGGGATAGAGCTCGTCGAGCGAGGCGAGTGCGAACTTGCCGTCCGACCGCGTCAGTTGCACGTGCGAGGTGAAGTTGGGATGAGACTTCTCCAGCGCGGCGATCTCGGCGGCGAACATGACTTCGTCCTCGGTGGGTGCCGAGTGGATGTGCACGGTGTCGGGCATGTCGCCGTGCCGATCCAAAGCCCGCAGCATCGAGATGATCGGGGTGATGCCGCTGCCTGCCGTGACGAACAAGATCTTGTTCGGCGGCGGCACGGGCAGCGCGAAATTGCCTTTCGGGGCGGCCAGCCGAACGATGGTTCCCTGCGGGACACCGCCGACCAGGTGTGACGAGAGGAAGCCTTCCGGCATCGCCTTGACGGTGATGGAGATCAGCTTGTCCTCCCAGTTCGGCGGAGAGGTCAGCGAGTAGGACCGCCAGTGCCAACGCCCGCCGAGGTGCAACCCGATCCCGATGTACTGGCCGGGCCGGTAATCGAAGTTGAAGCCCCAACCCGGCTGGATCACCAGGGTCACCGCCGTCGCGGTTTCCTTCTCCACTCGCACGATGCGACCGCGCAGTTCGCGTGCGGACCAGAGAGGATTCGCCAGATGCAGGTAGTCATCGGGCAACAAGGGAGTGGTGATGCGGGTGAAGGCACCACGCACCATGTTCAGTCTCGGACGCTTGGGGGCCGATACTCCGGCCGCCGGAGCCTCCAGCCACTTCTTCAGATCCATCGGGTGTTCCATCCCCTCGATCGAGATACTGAACCGCTTGCGGTCATCGAGGTTACGCTACCGTAGGTTCGGGTCGGGGAACACCTGCGCCGATGTGAATCGTGCCCGCGCGAACACGGCCGAGTCACAGCAGTTCGAGCAGAAACGACAACTCTTGCGGGGCGTACCACGCGAGCGTGTGATCCTCGGCGTCGCCGAGCACGAACTCCGCGTCCACGTCACCCATGTCCGCGGCATCGACGGCAGCGACGGCCTTGGCCACCGCCGATTCGGCCCCTTCGAGATCGACGTGGACCGACGCGACCTGATCCATCCGCAACGGTTCCTTCAGCCGGACGACGGCATCGTCGAGATCGGGGCGCAGAGTGGGATCGTCCACATCGGCCGCGATCACCGCCCGCCGGTACACCACACCTTCGGCGACCGTACCGGTATCGCTCTCGTCGTCGACGGCGGCGGCGATCAGTCGCAGAGAGGCCCGCGCGGCCTCCCCCATCGCCACCTCGGCAAGCTCCTCGTCGTCGCCGGACGAGTACGCCTCACGCAGCGTCGGTGTCACCGCGAAGGCCGTGCGCGAGACCGGGCTGAACTCGCCCTCCGCCGACAACACTTTCAAGAACTCCAACGTCGCCGGAACGTAGACACGCATTGCAGAAGACCTCACACTCTCGATTCGTTGCTGGCATCGACCAACTCTTCCAATGCCTCGTGCAGAAGCGCCGTGACGACGTCCACGTCGGGCATGGCACCTCGATCGGCGTTGAGCCCGAAGAACACGTAGCCGTCGTAGGACGTCAACCCGATGCTCATCGCCTGGTTCTCGAACAGCGGCGACACCGGATACATCTCGAGCATGCGCGCACCACCCACGTACAGCGGGAACTGGGGTCCTGGCGCGTTGGTGACGATCAGATTGAACACCCGCTGAGAGAGCCTGCTGCCCGCCCGCGCGCCCATCGCGTGCAGGCTCGCAGGCGCGAACCCGGAGATGCGCATCAGTGTCTGTGCGGTGACTCCGCGACTCTGCTTGGCATGCGCCTCGGTGGCGTGCGCAATGTGCGAGAGCCGCACCACGGCATTCGATTCACCGACGGGCAGGTCCACCAGAAACGACGAAACCTCGCTGCGATCGTCCTCGGCCGGCTCGACCGGCCGCTCGGCCGCATCTCCGAAACCGACCCGATCGGCCGAGACGTACACCGACATGGGCACCATGGCCCGCACCGTCGAGGAGGCCGTGACGGGCTCTCCCCGAGAGAGCAGCCAATTGCGCAGTGCCCCGGTGACGACAGCGAGCACCACGTCGTTGATCGAGCAGTCGAACCTGTTGTGGATTCTCCGGTAGTCGGCGAGCTCGGTCTTGGCCACCGCGAATCTGCGGTTTCGCGAGATCGGGGCGTTCAGCGGACTCGACGGCGCGCTCTGGGTCGCGGTGCGCAGAACTGCCGCGACCTTCGCGGCGGCACGCACTGCCTCGCCCGCGACACCGGCAGCCCCGCGGACCGCACCGCGCAGAGCCTCGACGCTCTCCCCAGGACGCACCACCAACTCGGTCAGAGCATCGATGACCAACGCCGAGTCCTTGGGCTCGCGCGCAGGCATCCAGAGTTCCTCGGCCATCGGCGGCGGATTCTTGCTCGCATCCAGAATGACCTGACCGATGTCGAGCGCGTGTTCGCCGTCGACCAAGGCCGAGTGTGACTTGGTGAAGATCGCGAAGCGATTCTTCGACAGGCCCTCGACCAGATACATCTCCCACAGCGGCCGAGTGCGATCGAGTGGGCGCGAGGTCAGTCGCGCGATCAGATCGTGCAACTGATCGTCGGAACCAGGCTTCGGGAGCGCCGACCGGCGAATGTGGTACGTGATGTCGAAATCCGCGTCGTCGACCCACACCGGCCTGGCCAGACCGAAGGCGACCTCACGCACCTTCTGCCGATACCGGGGAACCAAGGCCAATCGTTGTTCGACCAACGACAGCAGTCGGTCGTAGCTGAATCCGCTGCGCGGAGTCCGAAAGATGGCGAGCGACCCGAGGTGCATGGGGCTGCTACTGGCCTCGAGAAAGTAGAACGACGCATCCTGCGCTGTCAGCCTGGTCGCCATCGCGTGTTCCAGTCCCCGTCCTCGCGTGAAGTACGCGCCGATTCCTGTGGCCGAGCGCGCAGTGTGCTCGAACATAGAGTACGTGGCGGGCCGATGTCGGTCTCGGGGTCGGTCGTGGACCGTATCGCGGGCCGATCCGGGGTACCGACGGGAACCGAACGCGCTCTCGGACCGTCAATGACGGTGTGAGCGTCATCGAATCGAACGACCCGCCGGACATCTCCGACACCTCGGCCCCCGGCCCCCGAGTCCGCGCCGAACATCATTGCTTTCTCTCGCGTGCCGCTCCGTTCGAACCGCCGCTCTGCACCGGTGCCGTACACACGTGGGATCCGGCGTCGGCCACCGAACCGCCGCCTACTCGGCACCGAGTATCCGTGCGCAGCAACCGTTCTCGACCGCGCGTCGAGCCCTACGGCCGGCCACCGGTACCCGCCGATGCACGGTCGAGTGCCGACCGCGCCATGCGCATGATGATCGAGGTCATCGATCGACGACGCAGCGCAGACCAGCTGTCACCGTTGTTCACCGCCTCGATGGTCGACCTGGTGCGGACCATCGTGCGGAACCCGCCGCCCGGCAGACGACTCGGATTCGCTGCCGTGCGTCGAGTACACGTGGCGTATCGATCGGACGTCTCCGCGGAGATCTTCGGCTCCTACACCCGCGGTCCACGCACGTTCGCCTTCGCGGGCCGAATCGAGCTGGCGATCGACCCGCGCCGGCCCGGGTGGACGGTCACCTCGCTACGAGTGGGGTGACGGTCGCCTCGCCCGGAGGCGACGCGACCGTCGTGCACTATCTCTTGCGCTTGGAGCGAGCTGCCTTCTTGGGTGCCTTGCTCTGAGTCCTCGCTGCTTCGCGACGCTCGCGGCGGGTGCCTTCGGCGGCGGACTCGCTGCCGGACGGGGACGGACCGGAACGGCGAACCGCAGTGCCACCGCCCTCGGCCGGACCGGAGAAGGTCAGTCTCTGCTCGTCCTGGTCGTCGAGACCCTTTGCCCGCAGAGCCGAGGGCACTGCGGGAGCGGTCGGTGCCGGAGCAGTGGGTGCCGGAGCCGTCGGTGCGGGTGCCGTCGGTGCCGGTGCTGCGGCGGGTGCCGGTGCCGGTCGGCCGGAGCCCACCGGCGAGGACAGTCCTGGAGCGACCGCGAGACCTGCCGAGGCCGCGGGCCCCGCCGGAGCCGGTGTCGCCTCGACCTGAAGGTTGAACAAGAAGCCGACCGACTCCTCCTTCAGGCCGTCGAGCATGCCCTGGAACATGTCGTAGCCCTCGCGCTGGTATTCGACCAGCGGGTCACGCTGCGCCATCGCACGCAGGCCGATGCCTTCCTTGAGGTAGTCCATCTCGTAGAGGTGCTCGCGCCACTTGCGATCGAGTACCGACAGCAGCACTCGACGCTCGAGTTCACGCATTCCGTTCTCGCCGGCGATTCCGTCGATCTCGGCCTCGCGGGTGGCGTAGGCCGATCGCGCGTCCTCGAGCAGCGCCTCACGCAATTCGTCGCGGCTCAGGTCGTCCTTCTCGCCGTCCTCGTTCTCGCCGACGAGCACCTTGTGGTCGATTCCCACCGGATAGAGAGTCTTCAGTGCGGTCCAGAGCTGCTCGAGATCCCAGTCCTCGACGTAGCCCTCGGCTGTCGCACCGTCGACGTAGGCGGTGATCACGTCGGTGATCATGCCCTCGACCTGGCCCTCCATGTCGGCACCTTCGAGGATCCGGCGACGCTCCTCGTAGATGACGGTGCGCTGCTGGTTCATCACCTCGTCGTACTTGAGAACGTTCTTGCGGATCTCGAAGTTCTGCTGCTCGACCTGCGTCTGAGCGCTCTTGATGGCCTTGGACACCATCTTGGCTTCGATCGGGACGTCGTCGGGCAGGTTGAGCCGGGTCATGATCGATTCGAGTGCACCACCGTTGAATCGACGCATCAGTTCGTCGCCGAGCGAGAGGTAGAAACGCGATTCACCCGGATCACCCTGACGACCGGAGCGGCCTCGAAGCTGGTTGTCGATCCGGCGCGAATCGTGTCGCTCGGTACCGAGGACGTACAGCCCACCGGCCTCGCGCACGGTATCGGCATCGGCCTTGACCTGCGCCTTGACCTCTTCAAGCGCAGGCTCCCACGCGGCCTCGTACTCTTCCGGGGTCTCGACCGGATCCAGACCCTGCTTCCTCAGTTTCAGGTCGGCGAGAATGTCCGGATTGCCACCGAGCACGACGTCGGTGCCGCGGCCGGCCATGTTGGTCGCGACGGTCACCGCGCCCTGCCTGCCCGCCTCGGCGATGATCGTCGCTTCCTGCTCGTGGAACTTCGCGTTCAACACGTTGTGCGCCACGCCGCGCTTGGTGAACTGCTTCGACAGGTACTCCGAGCGCTCGACGCTCGTGGTGCCGATGAGGACCGGCTGGCCCTTCTCGTGCCGCTCGACGACGTCGTCGACGACGGCGTCGAACTTCGCTTCTTCCGTCTTGTAGATCAGATCGCCGTTGTCCACGCGGACCATCGGACGGTTCGTCGGAATCGGAATGACGCCGAGACCGTAGATCTGGTGCAGTTCCGCGGCCTCGGTCTCGGCGGTGCCCGTCATGCCCGAGAGCTTGTCGTAGAGACGGAAGTAGTTCTGCAGGGTGATGGTGGCCAGCGTCTGGTTCTCGGCCTTGATCTCCACCTTCTCCTTGGCTTCGATTGCCTGGTGCATGCCCTCGTTGTAGCGGCGTCCCACCAGGATGCGGCCGGTGAACTCGTCGACGATGATGACCTCACCGTCGCGGACGATGTAGTCCTTGTCCTTGGTGTAGAGCTCTTTGGCCTTGATCGCGTTGTTGAGGTAGTTCACCAGCGGGGAGTTGGCGGCCTCGTACAGGTTGTCGATGCCGAGCTGATCCTCGACCAGTTCGACGCCCGCCTCGTGGACACCGATGGTCCGCTTGCGGATGTCGACCTCGTAGTGGGTGTCGACCTTGAGCATCGGCGCGATACGGGCGAATTCTCCGTACCACTTGCTCGACGCGTCGGCGGGTCCGGAGATGATCAGCGGCGTGCGGGCCTCGTCGATGAGGATCGAGTCGACCTCGTCGACGACGGCGAAGTTGTGACCGCGCTGCACGAGGTCGTCGAGCGAGTGCGTCATGTTGTCGCGCAGGTAGTCGAAACCGAACTCGTTGTTGGTGCCGTAGGTGATGTCCGCGGCGTATGCGGCACGGCGTTCCACCGGGGTCATGCCGGAGAGAATCACGTCGACCGAGAGACCGAGGAAGCGGTGTACGCGGCCCATCCACTCCGAGTCGCGCTTGGCGAGGTAGTCGTTGACCGTCACCACGTGCACACCGTCGCCGGAGATGGCGTTGAGGTAAGCGGGCAGAACACAGGTCAGGGTCTTGCCCTCACCGGTCTTCATCTCGGCGATGTTGCCGAAGTGCAGGGCGGCTCCACCCATGACCTGAACGTCGAAGTGTCGCTGCGACAGCACCCGCCAGGACGCCTCGCGGGCCACGGCGAAGGCCTCGGGCAGGAGCTGATCCAGGGTCTCGCCGGCGGAGTACCTCTCCTTGAACTCCGCGGTCTTGCCGCGCAGTTCGTCGTCGGAGAGGCTCTCGACGTCCGGAGACAGGGTCGAGACGTGGTCGGCGATGCTCTTGAGCCGCTTGACCATGCGACCTTCACCGACACGGAGCAGCTTGGAAAACGACAGCGACGGCACGGGCTTTCTCGTCCTCGATCCTCGGTTCACGGGTACTGGTACGAACAACACTGCATACTGCACGAGCTCACGGGTTCGTCACCACGACTTCTGCGTGACGGGTAACCCGAACGCGTCCATGGTAGGCGGTGTCGCTGCGAACCCGGCAGCCCGACTGTCGGTCGTCGGAGATCGTCGATCGACCATTCGGACAACACCGACACAGCACTGCAGGCTCGACGTGGGGATCGAGTCCCCGGTGTCGAGCCTGCAGCGGTGAAAAGATTTCACGGACGGCGAACGAGTCGCGCCGCCTCGAGCGGTCCGGTCAGGTGAGTCTGATCAAGCCGTAATCGAAGGCGTGCCGTCGGTACACGACCGAGGGACGATCGGTCGCGCTGTCGTGGAACAGGAAGAAATCGTGACCGACGAGTTCCATCTCGTACAGTGCGTCGTCGACGCTCATCGGTGCAGCCGAGTGGATCTTGGTTCGCACGATGTGCCCGGGACCGCTCTGGTCGTCCTCGAACGAGTCGAGTTTGATCTCGGGATCGAGAGCCAGCGTGTCGTCCTCGGCGAGTTCGGCAGTGGCCTCGGCGACGGACACGGGTCTCTTCTCGCCGTAGTGGACCTTGCGACGGTCCTTGGTGCGCCGGAGTCTGCTCTCGAGTTTCGACGTCACCGCTTCGAGTGCGGCATAGAAACTGTCGGCACACGCTTCGGCTCGAACGACCGGGCCCTTGCCCTTCGCGGTGATCTCCACGCGTTGACATGCCTTGGCCTGGCGGCGATTTCGTTCGTGCTGCAGTTCGACGTCGAACAGGTAGATGGAGGGATCGAAGCGCTCGAGGCGAGCCAATTTCTCGGAGACGTATATCCGGAAATGATCCGGTATCTCGACGTTGCGGCCCTTGACCACAACGTCCGCATTGCTCTTGGCGGGTTCTTCCGAGGGCTTCTCGTCGAAGAAAACCGAGGCTTGTGAAGGGGTCGTCACGCGTACCTCCCGATATCGGCCACGCCCACTGTTGGACGTGGCAAGTGTGCATGCCGAATGGGGAACCTTCCGGCATCTCGAGTCCGGGGCATCACCTCACATCCGGTCCAGTTGGGGCGTGTCCGCGACGTTAGTCGGTCATCGACTCGTGTGCCACCGTTCACCCCGAATTGGTTGTCGGCGTGTCCCTCCACCTCACCGTCACGCACTGGCCACCACCAGCGCGCCGGCCACCGGGACCCCGAAATCGGTTAGTACTCTTGCAGATTCGGCCAAGGTCGCGCCGGTGGTGACGACGTCGTCGATGAGCAGAACGGTGAAGTCCGCCGACTCCGTCCCACGTGGGCCGGTTCGCGGGCGAGTCACCCCGACGGCCTCGATCCGGCCCGCCACGTTGTGCTGCCGTTGCCCGGCCGACAGTCCGACCGAGTCGCGGACCGCGCCGCTCATGCGGAGCACCTCGGGAACGAGCACTCGCTCCGGTGCCAACTGTTCGGCAGCGATCCGAGCGCATCGCAGAACGGGATCACCCCCGCGAGCGCGCGCCGCCCGAGCCCGAGAGGGCGCGCAGATCAGAATCAGCGAACCGAGCTCGGGAGGATCGATCTCACCTGCGTCACGCAGATGTCCCACGGCCCCGGCGAGCGCTCGCCCGAAGGGCCGGGCCACCGACCGTCGACCTCGCTCCTTCAAGGCGATCACACCACTGCGACGCGGCCCGGTGTACGTACCGAGGGACCAGCACGGCACGCCGGGATCGACTCGTGGACGAACGGCGATGGGCGGGACGAACAGGGCCAGGGAACACACCGGGCACCAGTGCTCCCCCGGCACACCGCACCCGGCACACTCGAGAGGCAGAATCAGATCGAGGAGCGATCGCATGGACGGGGAGTCTGCCCGGGCCCACCGACAGACATCTGCGGCCCCGTCAGCCGGGCAGAATCGGCACCGCTTCGACTCCGGTCAATCCGGTGACCTCGCGCCAGTACCGGTCGCCGACCGGATCGGTGTTGTTGAGCGCGAACACGGCCCGCGCGTCGGCCACGTACTCCGTTTCCGGCGAGGCGTCCACTGCCAACACCGGAGTGGTCAGGTTGCGTGAGGGCAGCGGATCCATCCGGGATCCGTCGACGGTGACCTCGACCACCGGTGTATCGGTCGCGACCCGTGCGATCACGATCGTGTCGCCCGTACTCCAGTCCAGACTCGTGGCGTCACTACCGAGTCCGATGGCCACGGCTCTCGGCTCGGTCAGGGAGTACACGCCCGAGGGCTCGCGCACCACCGTCGCCACGTACACGACGCCGTCGACGATGAGCGCCGCTCGCACCCCGTCGCGGGCCAGTCGCAGTTCGGTGATCCGATTGCCGAGTGTCGTGACGGCGGTGGCCTCGACCGGGATCACCGACACCTGACCGGTGGATGGATCGCGGGCGGCCCGGATGACGTTGGTGCCGTCGATCACCGCCCACGCCGCGTTGTCGTCGGCTCCCCAGGTGGGACGCGTGATCGATTGCCCCTCGGCCACGGGGAACGCGCCACCGTCGTAGCTACCGACCATGAGCGTGCTCGACGGCGCAGGGGCGGGCCGTCCGGTGTCCGCGACGCCTGCCACGAGGGTGCCGTCGTTCGACAGCGCCACCGAACGCAGGTTGCGGGCCTGCCCGAAGTACCCGGGAGCGGGGGTGGTCTCCGCCTCGTCGACGCGGAGCAATGTGCCGGAGGCGAGTGCGTGCAGCCCGATGCTGTCGTCGGTACCGCCCAGCGGATCGAACGCGTCGACGCCCGCGGTCGTCCACCCGTCGGGCTTGGTCGTGTCGATGGGTTGACCGTCGGCGAGCAACACGTACGGCCCTGCCACCTCCGCCGAGGCGAGAGTCCAGATCACTTGAGCGGCAAGCAGTTCGCGATCGCGGTCACCCTTGTTCTGCAGGCCACCGAAGTCGATCTTGATGCCGCCGAGTCCCACCCCCACCTGCGAGGTCTGGCCGTCTGCCTTGGTGATGGGCCCGCGAATACTCACATCGTCGGACAGTTCGTTGCTCACCGCGGCCGCCAGCGCCGACTTGGGGCCGTCGATGAGCAGCTGCACGAGCTGGTTGGCGAGCTGGTCCTGCGATCCGCTGGTCCACCGCACGTCGGGCACGAGTACGCCACCGAGCGGATCCACGAAGTAGAGCGATCGCTGCTGATAGGTGTTCAGAAATGCGGATCGATCGATGACGACGCCCGGCGGCAGTTTCGAGATCCGCCACTGACCGTCCACTCGGGCCATCTCGATCGCGGCGTCGACCGTGTCCGAGCCGGCCTGGTACTCGCCGCCGGAGGCCAGCATTCCCGCCGTCGTCGAGCGGATGGTGAACTGCGCGGTGTCCGCAGTTCGTGGACCGGACAGGGTGTCGATCCGGTCCGCTACGACCGTCCGTGCGCCGTCGTCCCACGTTCCCGACGCCTCCTCGGTGAGAAACTGCCGGGCGGCCTGGTGCCTGTTGGCCGAGACCGCGCTGGCCTCGAAGAAGTCGTCGAGCAGGCGATCGGGCTCGCGTCCCGGCTCGGGGGCCGGGGCGCTGGTCGGCACGGCACCGGCGGTCAAGGTGCCGATGGCCTGAGGGCTGGACGACTCAGGCAGGCTGGCGCAGCCGCCGACGAGGGCGACGACGAGCGCGCACATCGCCAGCACCCGGGTGCTGCGACGACACGAGAAGATCACGTCGCGGGCTCCGACGCGGATGTCTTGGGTGCGGTGATCGCGGGAATCGGTTGTCCTTGTGCGAATTTCCTGGTGCTGGGTTTGAGGGGCAGTGGGGATCCGATCACCTTGTGCCCGCGCACGAGCGGCAGGGTGAGTCGGAAACATGCGCCTTCGCCCACTGCTCCCCACGCTTCGAGCTTACCGTCGTGCAGGCGGGCGTCCTCGACGCTGATGGCCAGCCCCAGGCCGGTGCCGCCGGAACGTCGAACGCGGGAGGGATCCGAGCGCCAGAACCGGTTGAACACCAGCTTCTCTTCGCCCGGTCGCAGCCCGACTCCCTGATCGCGCACCACGAATGCTGCCGCGTCGGCGTCCGAGCGCAGCCGCAGCAGGACCGGCTTGCCCTCGCCGTGGTCGAGTGCGTTCGCCAGCAGATTGCGCAGGATTCGTTCCACCCGTCGGGGGTCGACCTCGGCGATCACTGCGGTCTCGGGCATGTCGACGATCACTTCGGTGCCGGTCTCGCGGGCCAGATGCCGCACGGTCGACACCGCCGCTCGGGCGCACATGCGCAGGTCGAGCTGTTCGGCGGCCAGTTCGGCCACGCCCGCGTCGTGGCGGCTGATCTCGAGCAGGTCACCGAGCAGGGTCTCGAACCGATCGAGCTCGTTGACCAGCAACTCCGAGGATCTCTTGAGTGCAGGCTCGAGGTCGTCGCTGGCGTCGTGAATGAGGTCTGCGGCCATCCGAACCGTGGTCAGCGGGGTGCGTAGTTCGTGGCTGACGTCGGAGGTGAATCGGCGCTGGAGATTACCGAATTCCTCGAGCTGGGTGATCTGTTTGGACAGGCTCTCGGCCATCTCGTTGAACGACATCGCAAGTCTGGCCATGTCGTCCTCGCCGCGGACCGGCATGCGTTCCTTGAGCCTGCCGTCGGCGAATCGCACCGCGATCCTCGACGCCGAACGAATGGGCAGAACCACCTGCCGCGCGACGAGCATCGCGATCGCGGCGAGCAGAACCAGGAGCACCACCGCGCCGATGAACAGCGTGCCGCGAACGAGCGAGAGCGTGCGATCCTCGCTGGCCAGCGGAAAGATGAGGTAGAGCTGCAGGGCCGAGATGTCGGATCCGGTGGGCGATCCCATGATCAGCGCCGATCCGGAATACCCGCCGTCGCTGTCGGTCACCGTGGCGTACTGCGAACTGATCAGGCCCTTCTTGACGAAGTCGCGCAGGCTGTTCGGGATCTGATCGACCGGACCGACGGACGCCTCCGCTCGGGTGGCATCGCCCTCCACGATCAGGACCGGATCGAACGATCCCGCCGACCCGGTGGTCGACGCCGCGTCCAGATCCTGGTTGGTCAGTGCCGCCCTGGCCCGTTCGAGGCGTGTCGCGAGCCCGCTCGAATCGTCGGCTCCGGCGAGGTTGCCCTCGACGGTGGTCCGCGAACGGTCGAGTTCCTCGGTCGCGGCGGACAACTTGGCCTCGAGCAGTCGATCGGTGATCTGGCTGGTCAACACCACACCGAGGATGAGAATGACCACCAGGGACAGCGTGAGCGTCGACACGACGACGCGCAGCTGCAGAGACCGTCGCCAGGCATGGCCGAGCGACGTACTCAGCGAACGAAACCAACGCAGTACCGGTGAGAACTTGCCGTTGATCCGCCGCCGAGAATGGGAGAAACGGATCACGGCGGTCCGGCCTTGTAGCCGACCCCCCTCACGGTCAACACCACCTCGGGGTTCTCCGGGTCCTTCTCCACCTTGGCGCGCAAACGCTGCACGTGCACGTTGACCAGTCGGGTGTCGGCCGCGTGGCGGTAACCCCAGACCTGTTCGAGCAACACCTCTCGAGTGAACACCTGGCGAGGTTTGCGGGCAAGCGCCACGAGCAGGTCGAACTCGAGGGGCGTCAGGGAGACGAGTTCGTCGCCGCGACTGACCTTGTGGGCCGGCACGTCGATGACGATGTCCGCGATGGACAGCAGTTCGGCGGGTTCGTCCTCGGTCCGACGCAGGCGCGCACGCACCCGAGCGACCAGTTCCTTCGGCTTGAAGGGCTTCATGATGTAGTCGTCCGCACCGGACTCGAGACCCAGGACGACGTCGACGGTGTCGGTCTTGGCCGTCAGCATGACGATCGGCACGCCCGAATCGGCACGAAGGACGCGGCAGACGTCGATGCCGTTCATTCCGGGAAGCATCAGGTCGAGCAACACCAGGTCCGGCCGATTCTCGCGTACGGCAGCCAGAGCTTGGGTGCCGTCGCCGACCACGAAGGGCTCGAATCCCTCACCGCGCAACACGATGGTGAGCATCTCCGCCAGAGCCGAATCGTCGTCCACAACCAGAATCCGAGGCTTCATGGTCCTATGGTGTCACTTTCCGAACCCCTGATGGCTGATTGAACATGTCGGCGGCGAGTCGATCGGGGTCGACGCCGGCGGTGACGACCCGCCACGGCGACACCCAGTGCGATGCAGCGAGGGTGCTGTACGCAGCCGAGGTTCGGCTCTGCAGTGAGCTGTCGCGCTCATAGGAATCCCGGGTGCGAGCGGCGTCCGCACTCTCCCGGGCCGCAGCACGCTCGGCGGCCAGCGCCACCGGGACGTCGAGGAGAATCTGGACATCGGGAACGGGCACCGCGAATCGCTCGAACTCGAGCGACCTGATCCATTCGACGGCCTCGCCGTCGGCGGACTGCTCGAGCCGAGCGGCGGTGTAGGCGGCGTTGGATGCCACGTACCGATCGAGAAGAACGATGTCTTTGTCCGAGAGCAACTTTCGGATCTCGTCGCCCGCGTCCCGGCGATCGAGAGCGAACAACAGGGCCATCGCGTGCACACTGCCTGCGGTGTCGCCGTGTTCGCCGTGCAACGCCTCCGCAGCCAGATCGGCGTGGATCGACCGGTCGTACCGGGGAAACCCGATGCGCTCGACCGACAGGCCGTCACGTTCCCACGCCGAAACGAGCCGACGGGCGAGCGTGTTCTTGCCCGCTCCGTCGACTCCTTCGATGACGAACAGTTTTCCCACTACCGGACCTGGCCCCGTCGGTCAGTAGCGGTAGTGCTCGGGCTTGTACGGGCCCTCGACGTCGACGCCGATGTACTCGGCCTGCTCCTTGGTGAGCTTGGTGATCGAACCACCGAGCGCTTCGACGTGGATGCGGGCGACCTTCTCGTCGAGGTGCTTGGGCAGGCGGTAGACCTCGTTGTCGTACTCGTCCGGCTTGGTCCACAGTTCGATCTGAGCGATGACCTGGTTGGAGAAGCTGTTGCTCATGACGAACGACGGGTGTCCCGTGGCGTTGCCGAGATTGAGCAAGCGGCCCTCGGACAGGACGATGATCGAGTGCCCGTCCTTGAACTGGTACTCGTCGACCTGCGGCTTGATGTTGATCCGCGTGACATCGGGAGCCTTCTCCAGCCCGGCCATGTCGATCTCGTTGTCGAAGTGACCGATGTTGCCCAGGATCGCCTGGTGCTTCATCTTGCGCATGTGCTCGAACGTGATGATCGACAGGTTGCCCGTCGAGGTGATCACGATGTCGGCCTGCTCGATGAACTCCTCGACCGTGCGCACGTCGAAGCCGTCCATGAGTGCCTGCAGCGCATTGATCGGATCGGCCTCGGTGACGGTGACCCGCGCACCCTGGCCCTTGAGCGCCTCGGCGCAGCCCTTGCCCACGTCACCGTAGCCGCAGACCAGCACGGCCTTGCCGCCGATCAGGACGTCGGTGCCGCGGTTGATGCCGTCGATCAGCGAGTGCCGAGTGCCGTACTTGTTGTCGAACTTGCTCTTGGTGACGGAGTCGTTGACGTTGATGGCCGGGAACGTGAGCTCTCCGGCGGCCGCGAACTGGTAGAGCCGCAGCACGCCGGTCGTGGTCTCTTCGGTGACACCCTGAACGGACTCGGCGACCTCGGTCCACTTGGACTTCGATGCCTCGAGCGAGCGACGAAGCAGGCCGAGGAACACCTTGTACTCGTCCGAATCGTGATCGTCGTCGGTCGGCGGTACGACGCCTGCCTTCTCGAACTGCGCGCCGCGCAGTACCAGCATCGTGGCGTCGCCACCGTCGTCGAGAATCATGTTGGCGGGCTGCTCGGGCCAGGTGAGCATCTGCTCGGCCGCCCACCAGTACTCTTCGAGGCTTTCACCCTTCCAGGCGAACACCGGGACGCCCTTGGGCTCCTCGACGGTGCCGTAGGGCCCGACGACGACGGCCGCTGCCGCGTGGTCCTGGGTGGAGAAGATATTGCACGACGCCCACCGAACTTCGGCACCGAGTGCAACCAGGGTCTCGATCAGCACGGCTGTCTGCACGGTCATGTGCAGCGATCCCGAGACTCGCGCTCCCTTGAGCGGCTGCACGTCTGCGTATTCGCGGCGCAGCGCGATCAAGCCGGGCATCTCGTGCTCGGCGAGTCGGATTTCCTTGCGGCCGAATTCCGCGAGCGACAGGTCTGCGACCTTGAAGTCGATTCCACCGCGGCGATCCACGGTGAGTGCCGATCCTGACGTAACTGAGGTCGTCATCTTGCCTCTCCTGTTGACTGAGTATCTGTTCCCAGGCTATCGGGTCCGCGCGGCGGCACCACCGGCTGCCCGAGCGAGCAGGAGTGGAACCGGCGAATCGACCGACCGTCGAGAACCCGCTCTACCCGTTTCGTCCGGCTCGCGCCAGGATTCGAGCCCGTTTTCGGGGCAGGATGTTCGCGCGGGCGATATCTCCCTGGTAGTGCGCCGATACCCGCGGATCCATCACCCGACGCCACAGCGGCGGAATTGCGGCGAGGATCACCATCGACGCGTAGCCGGCGGGCAACTGCGGGGCCTCGTCGCAGGAGAGCAGGGTCTGATATCGCTTGCCCGGATTGGCATGGTGGTCGCTGTGCCGCTGCAGGTGGTACAGAAATATGTTGGTGCAGATTCTGTCGCTGTTCCAGCTGTGGCGGGGCGAGCACCGAACGTATTTCCCGCGATCGTTCGTTTCGCGGAGCAGGGCGTAGTGCTCCACGTAGTTCACCATCTCGAGCAGGACGAATCCGACGACGGCCTGCACCAGAAGATACGGCGCGATGGACCAGCCGAACACGATCAGCAACGAACCGAACAGCACCACACTGAGCAGCCACGTGTGCAGCAGCGCGTTGGAAGGGCTGGCGACCGAGCGGCCCTTGCGCCGGAGTCGTTGCGCCTCGAGTTTCCAGGCGGAGGCAAGGCCGCGGATCGTGCTGCGCGGCACGAAGGTCCACACACTCTCGCCCAGTCGTGCGCTCGCAGGATCCTCCGGCGTCGCCACCCGGACGTGGTGACCGCGATTGTGTTCGACGAAGAAGTGTCCGTACAGCGTCTGGGACAGGGCGACCTTGGCCAACCAGCGCTCGTGCTGCTCGATGCGATGGCCCAGCTCGTGAGCGGCGTTGATGCCCGTGCCTGCCACCAGGCCCACCGTGACCGCGAGGCCGATCTTGTCCACCACGCTCAGATCGCCGTAGGCCCACATCCAGCAGGCGACGAAGAGTCCGACGAACTGCACGGGCAGAAACAGATACGTACACCATCGGTAGTACCGATCGTTCTGCAATTTTTCGCTGGCCGACGCATCCGGATTGTGTCCGTCCTCGCCCGCGATCAGATCGATCACCGGAATGATCACGAAGAACACCAGCACGCCGCTCCACCAGAAGAGCGGCATGCCCGTCCAGTAGACCAACTGCGACGGCAGTAGCGCCGACGCCGGGGCCAACAGCCCCAGCATCCACAGATAACGTTTGTTGTCCTGCCAGCGAACCGACCGTTCACTGGCCTTCGAATCCCGCCCCCCGAAAGCGACACCCGAATCCTCCGTAGAAGTGATTCGGCCGTCCACACTCACTGTTGCAACACCCTCTCATCGAACTTTTTGAGTCCTCCAAGTCTGTTTTCGAGGGTATAACATTCCCGCGGTCTGATGTGACGCTATCTAAATTCGCCGCACAATCGCTGGTCAGCGGTCATGAACGCCCAGCGCTGTCACTGCACGGGTCAGCGCTCGGGCTTCTCGGTCCTGGACTTGCCTGCTTCTCGCAGCCCCATCACCGAGTGACGCCTGCCGTACAGGACGTAGATCACGACGCCTGCGGCCATCCAGACCAGGAACCGCAACCACGTCTCCACCGACAGGTTGAGCATCAGCCACAAGCAGGCCAGGACGGCGAGAATCGGCACCAAGGGAACCCACGGCACCCGGAAGCCACGCTCGAGGTCGGGTCGAGTCCGGCGCAGAACCAGCACACCCGCGGACACCAGCACGAACGCGAACAGCGTGCCGATGTTCACCATCTCCTCCAGCGTTCCCAGCGGAACGAAGGCAGCGAGGAGACCGACGATGACACCCACCAGAATCGTCGTCCGAACCGGCGTGCCCTTGCTTCCGGTGTGTGCCAGTCCCCGCGGCACCAGTCCGTCGCGCGACATCGCGAAGAGCACTCGGGTCTGCCCCAACATCAACACCATCACCACGGTCGTCAGACCGGCGAGGGCACCGAACGAGATGATGTTCTTGGCCCAGGTCAACCCGTTCAGCTCGAACGCCGTCGCCAGCGTGGAGCTGTCGCCGGCCAGATCGGTGTACTTGACCATTCCGGTCAGCACCAACGTGACGGCCACGTAGAGCACGGTCACGATCGCGAGCGATCCGAGAATCCCGCGCGGCAGTGCCTTCTGGGGTTCCCTGGTCTCCTCCGCGGTCGTGGCGACCACGTCGAAACCGATGAACGCGAAGAACACCAGTGACGCCGCAGCCAACAGTCCGTACCAACCGAAGGTGCTGCCGCCGGCACCGGTGACGAACGAGAACAGCGACTGGTGCAGCCCCTCACCGGTCGACGCAGGCTCCGACGGCGGAATGTAGGGATCGTAGTTGGCGACCTTGATGTAGAACGCGCCGACGACCACGACGAAGAGAACGACGATGACCTTCACCGCGGTGATCACCAGCGACACCCGTGAGGACAACTTGGTACCCGACGCGATCAGCACCGTCAGGACCACCACGATCAGCAGTGCGCCCCAGTCGAAATTCAGAGAACCGATCTCGAGCACCGGAGCGGACGTACCGAGCAGATCGCCCAGATAGAGCGACCATGCCTTCGCCACCACGGCGGCTGCGAGGCCGAACTCGAGGATCAGATCCCATCCGATGATCCATGCGATGAACTCGCCGAACGCCGCGTACGAGAACGTGTACGCACTTCCCGCCACGGGCACCGTCGACGCGAACTCCGCGTAGCACAGCGCCGCGAGGCCACAGGCGATCGCCGCGAGCACGAAGGCCAACGACACAGCCGGTCCCGCAACGTTTCCTGCGGTCCGCGCGGTCAGGGTGAAGATGCCGGCACCGACGGCGACGGCGACGCCGAACACGGTCAGATCCCAGGATCCGAGTTCTTTCCGAAGTTTCGTGTCCGGCTCGTCGGTGTCCTCGATCGACTGCTCGATCGATTTGGTCCGGAACCAACCCGTCGTACGTGGGGTCTTCGCGGGCCGGTCTGCTCTGGTCATCGGGTCTCCGTATCGCCACTTCACATCTACCGACGGATCACCGAACTCATCCGTCACTACGATTCACTGTGGCATCAGACTATTGCCTACGGGCACGCCATCGGACCGATCTCACGGTTCGAATCGGCAGACGCTCCGTGAACGCGCGATCTACAGGCGGCCAACGGAGGCCACGAACACCTCGGCCTCGCCCGAATCGGCGGTCACGGTGACGGATTCGTCTGCAGCGGGTATCCATGCCGAGCTGCCCTGGGGCACGGTCAGGTCGAACTGTCGGTCTGCGGTAGCGGCGACGACGGTGCCACTCGTGCACAACAGAATTCTCGGGCCGGAGCCGGGAACGGCGACCGTCTCCCCCGCCGCAACCGCAGTCCGACTCAGCGCGAATTCCGGTGCAGGCGTCGGATACAGATAGGTCGGTCGATCGTCGACACCCGGAGTGATGGGCGAGATGTCGGCAGGCTCGAAATCGAGCACCCGCAACAGTTCCGGGACGTCGACGTGTTTGGGGGTCAGTCCGCCGCGGAGCACGTTGTCGGAGTTCGCCATGATCTCGACCCCGGTGCCGCGCAGGTACGCGTGCAGATTTCCGGCGTCGAGGTACAGACCCTGGCCGGGAGTCAGGTTCACCCGATTGAGCAGCAGCGCCGCGAGCACTCCGGCGTCACCGGGATACGACTCCCCGAGCTCGAGCAGAGTTCTGGCCTCGGCGGCGAATCGTCCACCGTCCGTGCGTGCGGGACCGGAGAGATAGTCGATGCATCCTTGGGCGACGGCAGGCAACATGTCGTCGAGTGCCTGCCCGGGCAGCGTGATCCACGAGGTGAACACGGTGCGCAGCCCCGAGGCATCGGGCTGGGCGGCCAGCAGAGTTCGATACCCGCTCAGGGCGGGGACGGCCAACGCGTCGAGCAGTTCGACGGTCTCGGTCGGACGCCGGAAGCCTGCCAACGCCTCGAATTCCGTGAGCGCGACGATCAGTTCGGGCTTGTGGTTCGGATCCCGGTAGTTGCGTACCGGAGAGTCGATCGGGACACCCGCGGCGTTCTCGCGTGCAAAGCCTTCACGTGCCTGAGCACTGCTGGGATGCGCCTGCAGAGACAAGGGCTCTTCCGCGGCAAGCAGTTTCAGCAGGTACGGCAGGCGTGACTCGTACTGCTGCGCGGAGCCACCGAGATGAGTACCCGGATCGTCGTCGATCAGCGTGAGCAGCGGGGTGCTGCCGCCCTCGTGCACCACATGCGCGGAGTCGGCCGGATGAGCGCCGAGCCAGATTTCTGCCTCGGGATGATCGGACGGCACCGGGCGTCCCTGAATTCGAGCCAGAGCGGTTCGCGAACCCCATGCGTAGGACCGAACCGCGCCTCGCAAGAGCTGCACTAGCTACCGCCCATCAACAGCAGATACGCGGCAGTGGTGTCCAACCGCGTGGCCAACACGACCATCGTGTCGAGCACCGAGAGTCTATCCGGATCCCGCACCGGTGGGGGGCCGTCGAATTCGGAACGTGCGTGCTCGCCACCGAACAGCGCCTCGCTGGAATCGGCGAGCAACATTTCCGACTCCGGTACACCTGCGATTCGTCGTTCGGTCATCGCACGATCGACGTCCGAGGCCACCACGACGACGCGCATCGGCAGCGCAGGCGGTGGTCCGTCGAGCTGCTCGTCGTGAAAGAACGAGTCGAATGTCTGTGATGTGCCGGATGATTCGACGACGGACGCCCGAATGGATGCGGCAATGACGTCACCCAATTCCCCCGCACCGACGACGACACCCGCCACGCGCAGCAGCACCTCGCTGCCGTGCCGAGCGACCTCGACCGCGGCAGGACTGCCCCCGGTCAGCACGACGCGTCGACCGTTCAACCCACTGGCGAGGGCCTTGGCCGGATTGTGGAACATCTCGTTGGACGGGCTGTTCCTCACCGCCTCCGCGTCGAGCAGGTCCGCAAGACGAGACAAATTGGGCAGCAACGTCTTCCACGATCCGCCGGCAACCGCACCGAGTACCGCGACGAACGCCGCGAGGTAACGCATCAGTGCGTTGTGGTCACGAACCGCGATTCGCGGCGGCAACCACATGACCCTGGCTCCCCGGACGGCACGCAGCGGCCCCTCCTCGGGGGCAACCACCACGACCTCTGCGCCACGCCGGGATGCCGCGTCGACCGACTCTGCCAGCCGCGGATCCCCTGCGTCGTCGCCTGCCACCACCACCACGTCGAGTGGGCCGATCCACGGCGGGGTACCGGTGCTTCGCACGAGGGGGACGCCGAGGCGGTCACCGAGCGCAGCGACCAGCAGTGACGCTGCCCGACTGCTCCGCCCGTCGCCGGTCACGATCACCACGCTCCGGGGACGCAGATCGGCCAGCCGGGCGAGGACCGACTCGTCGACCGCGGTCGCGACGGCACGAACCTGAGCGCCCGCCAGCGCTGCGCTGCGCAGGGAGCCCTCGCGATCGGCTGCGATGAGAGCATCCGAATCGTCGAGATCGACCAGAGACGACACTGCCGTCATGGCTGCGACACCTCCCCTTACCTCACCCGCTCGAAACGTCTGCATACCCACTCACGGGCCCTCGGTCACCACTATTCCAGTCCGGCGCGAACGATGCTCAAGATCTCCGTCGAAAGTGCGTCGACTTCTTCGCGGGTCCGCGCTTCCACATTGAGTCGAAGCAGGGGTTCGGTGTTGGATGCCCGCAGGTTGAACCAGCCGCCGTCGGCCAACTCGACCGTCACGCCGTCGAGGCGGTCGATTCCGGCGGTCCGATCGGCGAACGCCGCGAGCACGGCCTCGGTCCGTTCGGCTGCGTCACCGACCGTCGAGTTGATCTCTCCCGACGCGCTGTAGGTCTCGTAGGTGGCCATCATCTCCGACAAGGGGCGATCCTGTGCACCGAAAGCCGCGAGAACGTGCAGCGCAGCGAGCATGCCCGAGTCCGCTCCCCAGAAATCACGGAAGTAGTAGTGCGCCGAGTGCTCGCCACCGAAAACGGCTCCGGTGTCGGCCATCTGCTGCTTGATGAAAGAGTGGCCGACGCGGGTGCGGACCGGCGTGCCACCGAGCTTCTCGACCAGCTCAGGTACCGCACGGGAGGTGATCAGATTGTGGATGACGACCGCGCCCGGCTCCTTGGCCAGCTCGCGCTCGGCCACCAGGCAGGTCACCGCCGACGGTGACACCGGGTCGCCCTTCTCGTCGACGACGAAGCACCGATCGGCGTCGCCGTCGAAGGCAAGGCCGATCTCGGAGCCGGTCTCGACGACGAATCGCTGCAGGTCCACCAGGTTCGCCGGGTCGAGTGGATTGGCCTCGTGATTGGGAAAGCTGCCGTCGAGTTCGAAGAACAACGGTTCGATCGTCACCGGCAGCGGCGCGAACACGGCGGGCACGGTGTGCCCGCCCATGCCGTTGCCTGCATCCACCGCGATCTTCATGGCGCGAATCCCCGACAGATCGACCAGTTCGCGCAGGAACTGCGCGTACTCGGTCAGCACGTCACGAGACGTCACGGTCCCGGCGGGGCCGTCGAACTCCGGTACCCCGTCCACCAATTCGGCCTTCACCGTGGCCAGACCGGTGTCCTGGCCCACGGGCTTCGCACCGGCGCGGCAGAGCTTGATCCCGTTGTACTTCGCCGGGTTGTGACTGGCGGTGAACATCGCTCCCGGGCATTCGAGCAGGCCCGAGGCGAAGTAGAGCTGATCGGTCGACGCCAGGCCGATGTGCACGACGTCGAGCCCCTGAGCGGTGACGCCGTCGGCGAACGCACGAGAGAGTGCGGGCGACGAATCACGCATGTCGTGCCCGATGACCACCGAACGCGCGGCCCCCGCCTCGTCACGAACCAATCGAGCGAACGACGCACCGACGTCGCGCACGAACGCCTCGTCGATCTGCTCGCCCACGACGCCTCGGACGTCGTATGCCTTGATGACGGCGTTCACGGATTCTGCGGTTCGGGCCACGAAGATTCTCCTGGTGATCGTTGTCGACGACGCCGCACATCGGCGTCGGAAATCGAGCGTCGGTAGCGGTGCGATCCACACCAAGTATCGGCTGAACCTTGCGGTCCGTTTCTGTCCTGCTCCCCGAACCTTGCCAGACGGCAGACGGACCGGCCAGTCGGACCGACGGACGCCACACTCGGTGTCCTCGGGCGGCTCAGGACGTGGGGTCGGGAAGAACTCGGAGGTGGCCGCGCCTGCCCGTTCGGACGGCCGGAGCGGATCGGCGTTCGGTCTCGGACGGCCGGGAGATCGAGCGATCGGAGCTCTCGCGATCCTCGGATCGGACGCGATCGCCGCGACCCGCTTCGCGTACGGCTTCGGCGAGCGCCGTCAGATCGTCCTCGTCGGGGCTCGACGTCGAGTAGCCGCCTTCGTAGCGCACCAGTTCCCAGCCCTTGGGAGCGGTGGTGGTCGACGCGTGCACCTCGCACAGATCCCAGGAATGCGGTTCGTCGACTGTGGCCAGCGGTCCGACGACCGCGGTGGAATCGGAGTAGACGTATGTGAGCGTCGCAACGGCAGAACGGTTGCAACCAGGCCTGCAGCAGCCACGCAGTGATCTCACGAGTGCAGAGTATCCGGTGGGTGCAACCGACCGAACGACCGACACACCGGACGAGCGCGATAACCTCCCCGTATGCCTCGTTTCTCATCCGCGCGCCGGATCACTTCTCGGTCCGTGGCCCGACACGGACGCGGCATCCGCGGACCGGTTCTGCCCGAGGACATCCCGGCGCGGCGCTCACGGGCGGAGAAGTTCGACCGGCTGGTGCTCGAGGCGTTCGCACGGATCGATCATCAGTGGCACGAGAAGCTCTCGAAGCTCGACATCGCCGTGGACGAGGTACCCAAGATCAGGGCGTTGGATCCGGAATCGGTGACGTGGCCACCCGAGGTGGTGGCGGAGGGTCCGGTACCGCTCTCACGCCTGGTACCCGCTGGCATCGACAAGCGCGGGGAGACGACACGCGCCAGAGTGGTGCTGTTTCGGCGGCCGTTGGAACGACGCGCCAAGCATCCGGAGGATTTGGAGGATCTGTTGTTCGAGGTTCTGGTCGAGCAGGTGGCCACGTATCTCGGCATCGACCCGGACGAAGTCGACCCGGCCGGGGAGTGATCGACCCGTCGGGAGACCGAACCGAACTGCTCAGCCGATTCCGCGCTTGAGCCTGCGACGCTCCCGCTCGGACAGCCCGCCCCAGATACCGAACCGCTCGTCGTTGGCGAGCGCGTATTCGAGGCACTCGTCCTTGACCTCGCAGCCGAGGCAGATGCGCTTCGCCTCGCGGGTGGATCCGCCCTTCTCCGGGAAGAAGGCCTCGGGGTCGGTCTGCGCACACAGGGCGCGTTCCTGCCACTGGTCCTCGATTTCCTCGAACATCTCGTCGAAACCCGCGACGAGACTGAGGAACGGCTTGGCCGGTGGAACCGACTCGGCGACGAACGGCATCGAGTCGACGTCGGAATCCGAATCGAGTTCCGCGTCGGCGTCGATGACGTCGACGTCGTCGGTCTCGTCCGTCGGGACGACGTACGCAGAACCCGCATCGATCGAGACGCTGGAATCTGCGCCGATGCCGGACTCGGTTTGCGGCGCGTCGTCGACAGCGCTGAGATGTGCAGTGGGTCCGCCCCGCTGATCACGTGTCACGTGCTGGTCATACATCGCTTCCGCCTCCTCACCTGTGGTAGCGCAGATACTTTCGGTCCTCGTGTTCTCGAATACCTTGCCCCGCGCGGTCATTCGATCGAGCTGGTCCAACGTGCCGGATCCGACTCTCGACCTCTACTCGACGTCCAGTCAGGGACGAACAGGAAGGGAACGAGTGTTCGAAACCAGGTTCGCCGCAATCGAACTCGTGCTGCGAACACTGAATGACATACCTGTGATTAGACACGTCCAGGTGTGTCGCGGTCAAGCCGATCGCGCAAATCCAATACCATCACATGCCCGAAATCGGCGCTCTCCCCGAATCGAAGCCCGTCCCGTGCGTGTCGCATCGGTTCTGGCACGCGCAAACCGGCCACACGGACGTTGCGGCACGGGGTGGGCGCTCACCCCGCACCAGCGCAACCCCATTAGGCTCGCGTGTTGTGAAAGTTACTGTTCTGGTCGGCGGCGTCGGTGGCGCTCGGTTTCTGCAGGGCCTGAAAACGTTGTTCGGCGACGAGCCCGAGCACGAGATCACCGCCGTGGTCAACGTCGGCGACGACGTGTGGATGCACGGACTGCGCATCTGCCCGGATCTCGACACCTGCATGTACACCCTCGGCGGCGGAATCGACACCGATCGAGGCTGGGGTCGGATCGCGGAGACCTGGAACGCTCGGGACGAGTTGGCGGCCTACGGTGCCGATCCCGACTGGTTCGGACTCGGCGACCGCGACATCGCCACGCACCTGATCCGCAGTCGTATGTTGCGCACCGGCTTTCCACTGTCCGCCGTCACCGAAGCTCTGTGCAACCGTTGGCAACCGGGAGTCCGGCTGCTACCCGTCACCGACGATCGCTCCGAGACCCATGTCGTCGTCACCGATCCCGACGACCCGAGCGGCGAACAGCAGCGCGCAATTCACTTCCAGGAGTGGTGGGTTCGGTATCGCGCACAGATCCCGACCCACAGCTTCGCCAACATCGGAGCCGAACAGGCAACTCCGGCACCGGGAGTCGTCGAGGCGATCACCGAGGCCGATGCCGTCGTCCTCGCGCCGTCCAACCCGGTGGTCAGTGTCGGTGCGATCCTCGCAGTGCCGGGTATCCGCGGTGCGCTTCGCACGACGGATGCCAAAGTCGTCGGCCTGTCCCCCGTCGTCGACGGTAAGCCGTTGCGCGGCATGGCCGACGAGTGCCTGTCCGTCATCGGAGTCGAGACCACGGCGCAGGCGGTGGGCCGTCATTACGGAAGCCGGAGCGGTACCGGCATTCTCGACGCATGGCTGGTGCACACCACCGATACGGCGGTCGTCGACGGAGTGGACGTGCAGTCGGTTCCGTTGCTGATGACCGACCCCGAGACCACTGCAGTGATGGCACGCACTGCACTGCGCGCAGCCGGACTCGACCTGTGACCGACTCCCACACCACACACACCGCACCGAGTGATCACGCGCCCGGCGGGGCCATCGAAATTCTTCCGGTGACCGGGCTCCCCGAGTTCCGGCCGGGCGACGATCTCGCTGCGACCGTCGCGGACCGTGCGCCGTGGTTGCGTGACGGCGACATCCTCATCGTCACCAGCAAGATTCTCTCCAAGGTCGAGGGCCGTCTCGTACAGGCACCTCGCGATGCAGACGAGCGAGATGCCGTCCGCAGAGTCCTGGTGGAACAGGAAGCCGTACGCATCGTCGCCCGCAAGGGCCGCACCCTCATCACCGAGAATCGACTCGGCATCGTGCAGGCCGCGTCGGGAATCGACGGCTCCAACGTCGACGGCGGCGAGCTGGCGCTGCTGCCCGAGAACCCCGACGCCAGTGCCGCAGCACTCCGCACTGCCCTCGGGGTGCTCCTGGGGGTGACGGTCGCCGTGGTCGTCACCGACACCATGGGGCGGGCGTGGCGGATCGGCCAGACCGACGCCGCCATCGGAGCGGCGGGCCTCGGCGTCGTACATGCATACGCCGGAGCCGAGGACGGCCAAGGGAACGAGCTCGTCGTCACCGAGGTCGCGATCGCCGACGAGCTCGCTGCCGCAGGCGATCTGGTGAAAGGCAAGCTGGGCGGGGTTCCGATCGCCGTGGTGCGCGGACTGACTCCGGTCGACGACGGTTCCACCGCCGCAGCCCTCCTGCGCGGTGGTGAGGACGATCTGTTCTGGCTCGGCACGGCCGAGGCACTCGATCGTGGTCGACGCGAAGCCCTCCTGCTCCGACGGTCGGTGCGCTCGTTCACCGACGAACCTGTCGATCCCGACTCCGTTCGTGCTGCCGTGTCCGATGCCCTCACCGCCCCTGCTCCGCACCACACCCGTCCGGTCCGTTTCGTCTGGGTCAGGACACCCGCGCTGCGCCGTCGGCTGCTCGAGGCGATGCGAGAGCAATGGCGAGCCGACCTGACCGCAGACGGCCTGAGCGAGGAGCGAACAGCAGCACGACTGAGCCGCGGCGACATTCTGTTCGACGCTCCGGAGATCGTGATCCCGTTCTGTGTGCCCGACGGCGCACACTCCTACCCCGACGAGCGGCGACGGGCGGCGGAGGACACGATGTTCACCGTCGCCGTCGGCGCGGCCGTACAGGGTCTGCTCGTCGCTCTCGCGGTTCGTGACCTGGGCAGCTGTTGGATCGGCTCGACGATCTTCGCGGCCGACACCGTGCGCGCCGAACTCGGCCTGCGAGCGGATTGGAAAGCCATGGGGGCCATCGCGATCGGGCACTCCGCCGAGCCGCTGACCGTGCGGGAGCCAGTGGTGCCCGGCTCCTCGCTGCTGGAGGTCTGAAGCGTGTCGGCGGCGACGCCGCGTCGTTCGACACTGTGGAACTCGGTCGGCACGGCCCTGCACGGCTGGGCACCCTCCGACTCGGGAGACGAATCGCTCCGGCACACCATGCTGGCGTTTCTCGACAGCAATCCCGACGCCTGCCTGCGCGCCAACCGGGCCGGACACTTCACCGCGTCCTCGCTGGTGCTCGACGCATCGGGAGCCCATGTGCTGCTGACGCTTCATCCCAAGGTGGGTCGGTGGATTCAACTCGGTGGCCACTGCGAACCGACCGACGAGACCGTGGTCGACGCCGCGCTACGGGAGGCCACCGAGGAATCCGGGATCGCCGATCTGACCATCGATCCGATACTGCTCTCGGCGCACACCCACCCGATCACGTGCTCGCTCGGCGCACCGACGCGGCACCTCGACCTCAGATTCCTGGTCCGGGCCCCGGACGGCGCGCGAGCGGTCCGCAGCGAGGAATCGACGGATCTGCGCTGGTGGCCGGTCGATGCATTGCCCGACGACGCCGAGCGAGAGACGATCGACCACCTCGTCGCACTCGCTGACCGCCGCCGCTGACGGCGAGCACGCCTCAGACGTCGGTGGAGAAGCGGACTCCACCGTCGGGCAACTTGACCCCGGGCCACACGCGCGCGCCGCGGAGCAACTCGCAGCGAGCACCGATGTCGGCACCGTCTCCGATGACCGCGTCGCGCACCAGTGCGCGAGGTCCGATACGGGCCCCGAAGCCGAGGATGGATCTCTCGACGACGGCCCCTGCTTCGACGATCGCACCGTCGAACACGACGGCCCCGTCGAGGCGGGCACCCGCCCCGATCTCGGCACCGCGTCCGACGACGGTTCCACCGATCAGCAAGGCACCCGGGGCCACGCCTGCACCCGGATGAACCAGTGATTCGCCGCGATCACCGTGCAGTGCAGGCGACGGCGCGATGCCGCGAACCAGATCGGCCGAGCCCTTGACGAAATCCTCCGGTGTTCCCATGTCGCGCCAGTAGGCACTGTCGACGTGCCCGTAGACCTTCTTGTCCTCGGCCAGCAAGGCGGGGAACACCTCTCGCTCCACCGACACCGGGCGATCGGACGGAATGGACTCGATGATCTCGCGCTTGAAGACGTAGCAGCCCGCGTTGATCTGATCGGTCGGCGGGTCCTGAGTCTTTTCGAGAAACGCTGTCACCCGGCCTGATTCGTCCGTCGGTACGCAACCGAACGCGCGCGGGTCACCGACGCGAACCAGATGCAACGTGACGTCCGCATCGGTGGTTCGGTGCGTATCGAGCACCGCTGTCAGATCGGTGCCGCCCAGGACGTCGCCGTTGAAGACCATGACGTTCTCGGCGCGCAGACGCGGCAGTACGTTTCTGATACCTCCACCGGTGCCCATCGGCTCGGTCTCGAAGACGTACTCGAGCTCGATGCCGAGCGAGGATCCGTCCCCGAAATGCTGCTCGAACACTTCGGCTTTGAACGATGTACCGAGAACCACGTGCTCGATGCCTGCGGCCTTGATGCGCGCCAGCAGGTGCGTGAGGAACGGCAACCCAGCGGTGGGGAGCATCGGCTTGGGTGCCGAGAGCGTCAGCGGCCGGAGCCGAGTTCCCTTGCCGCCCACCAAGATGACTGCGTCGGTACGTGCGGCACCCGATGTGGAACTATCCGACATGTCCAGCCTCTGTTCTCTCGTCCGATACTCGTCCGTCAACTGCCCGCGCCCGAAGCGCTCCGGCCACAACGATCTTCGAGCGAAGACCGAGACCTGCGCGCAGGGCCCATCGTAAGGGAGCCTGCCACGTCCGGTCGTGCCGATCGGCCTGGAAGCGGTACGCGCTGGTGTGATGTGCGGGCAACATCACTTCCGGATGCCGTCCTGCCGCATGACCTTTCGAGTGGGTCACCTCGACATCGGGAACGTAGACGTTGTGCCAGCCCGCTCTTCCGAGCCGGTCGCCGAGATCCACGTCCTCCATGTACATGAAGTAGCGCGAGTCGAATCCACCGATCGAGTCGAACGCCGAACGCCGCAGCAACAAGCACGATCCCGACAGCCACCCCACCGGACGCTCGCTGACCGTCTCGTTCTCCTGGCGATACCGCCGAGTCCACGGGTTCGTCGGCCACAGTTTGCCCAACACCGCATGGCCTGCACCGGACGTGAGATCGGGCACCGACCGTGCCGACGGGTAACGCGAGCCGTCGGGCTCACGAATGAGCGGTCCGAGGGCACCCGCCCGTGGCCAACGCGCCGCAGCGTCGAGCAGGCCGTCGAGGGATCCGGGATGCCACCGCACGTCGGGGTTCGCCACGACGACGAACTCGACGTCGGGGTCGATCTCGGCCACCGCGCGGTTGACCGCTGCGCCGTAACCGATGTTCGCTCCGGTTCGCAGCAGTTCCGCCTCCTCGAACGCGGCCTCGGCTGCCTCGGGCGTGCCGTCGACCGAGCCGTTGTCCGCCATGATCACCCGAAGGGGACGCGTCGTCGCCTCACGCAGAGACGTCAGGAACTGGTCAAGGTATTCGCCGGGTGAATAGGTCACCGTCACCACGGCCAGCTCGGAACTCACGCGGGCAAGACTAGCCCGATCTCGCGTCCGACCCTCATGTCGACTGCGTCAAGGCGGCCGCCAACGCGTCCGACCACGGCCGCGCCGGGGTCAGACCGGCATCGACCCATGCAGTCGGTGACAGCACCGAGTACGCGGGCCGAGGTGCCGGAACGACGTACTCGGCGCTCGAGCACGGCTGCACTCGCTCGGGATCGGCACCGATGCCCGCGAACACCGCGCGTGCGAGGTCGAACCAACTGGCCTGCCCCGCATTGGTGTAGTGCAGCGTTCGACCGCGCACAGCAGGATCGGCTTCGAGCTCGAGCAGGCCCGACGCCAGATCGAAAGCGAACGTGGGCGACCCGACCTGGTCGTCGACCACCGAGATCGTCTCGCGCTCACCTTCGAGTCGACGCATCGTGGTCACGAAATTCTTGCCGGTGTTGTCGTACACCCAGGCGGTCCGCACGATCACGGCCTCGGGCAGTTCCTCGTGCACCGCGAGCTCGCCTGCGAGCTTGGTGCGTCCGTACGCCGACTGCGGTGCGGTCTTCGCATCGACCTCGTACGGTTCTGTTGCTGTGCCGTCGAACACATAATCGGTGGAGACGTGGATCAACCGAGCCCCGACACGCCCGCAGGCGCGCGCGAGATTTCGAGGGCCGTCCGCGTTGACCGCCGATGCCCGTGCCTCGTCGGTCTCGGCGGCATCGACCGCGGTGTACGCGGCACAGTTGATCACCGTTGCCCCCGCTGTCACCGCCGCAGCCACGGCGTCGGGGTCGGTGATGTCCAGGTCGGCGGAGGAATATCCGCACACCTCGACACCGTCACCTCGTTCGGCGGCCAGAGACATCACTCGGCGGCCCAACTGGCCGTGTGCACCGGTCACCACGATCGCATTCACGGTTGCCAAGTGTGGCACGCCGCGTTCGCTTCGGCGAGGCAGCGACCGGTGCCAAGTAACCTTCGAACGGCGGGGGGAACAACGAAGTAGGCGGGTGTCTCAGACCGGCCGGAAACGAGAGAGGGTCGTCACGGTGCCACGAGATCCAGGCACGCCCGGAGGTGAGCGCACTCCCCCGCCGAGGCGGAGCGCTCCCCGGCGACCCGACGGCCCCCGAGCGCGCACCGCGGGCCGCCCCACCGATCGCGGGGACGCTGCTCACCGATACGGCGACGACGAACTCCGCGGAGAAGGCAGACGGAGAACTCGCAGCGAACGTGCGGACAGATCGCGCCGGCCGGAACGACGCAGCGCTCGCGGTGGCGTCGAGCAACCCGAATCCGACGGCAGGTCGCCTCGCGTCGGCGGTACCCGCTGGCCCGCGACGCACGTCGCGGTCGCGGTGCTCTCGATCCTGGTTCTGCTGGTGACCGGTTTCGCTTGGCGCAGTGTCGACAGCCTGCGCTCGAACATCGCCACCGCGGGCGGTCTCGGTCTCGGCGGAGCCGCCGACGGTGCCGTCGACATTCTCATGGTCGGCACGGACAGTCGTACCGACGCCCACGGCAACGCGTTGTCCCCCGCCGAACTCGCGTCTCTGAACGCAGGCGAGGAGGTGGCGTCCAACACCGACACGATCGTGCTGATCCGCGTCCCGAACGACGGTTCGTCGGCCACTGCGATCTCCATCCCGCGAGACTCGTACGTCGAGGTTCCCGGTATCGGGATGTCGAAGATCAATGCTGCGTACGGCGCGACGAAGGAGAACAAGCGGCTCGAATTGGTGGAGCAGGGTGTCACCGACGCCGATGCCGAATCACAGGCCACCGAAGCCGGGCGCGAGGCCCTCATCGACTCCGTCGCCAACCTCACCGGCATCACCGTCGATCACTATGCCGAGGTGGGTCTGCTCGGCTTCGTGCTGCTGACCGATGCCGTCGGCGGCGTCGAGGTGTGTCTGAACAACCCTGTGCAGGAACCACTGTCGGGTGCGAACTTCCCGGCGGGCGAGCAGAATCTTTCCGGTTCGCAGGCTCTCAGTTTCGTCCGACAGCGGCACGATCTTCCCCGCGGAGACCTGGACCGCATCGTGCGCCAGCAGGTGTTCATGGCCTCGCTGGTGCGAAGTGTGCTCAGCGCCAAGACACTGAGCAACCCCGCGAAACTGGGCCAACTCAGCACCGCAGTTCAGCGATCGGTGACGCTCGATTCCGACTGGGACATTCTGCAGTTCGCCACCCGCCTGCAGGATCTCGCAGGCGGCAAGGTCAAGTTCGAGACGATCCCGGCAGTCGACATCAATGCGACGACCGACTACGGCGAATCGATCGTGCAGGTCGATCCGGCCGCGGTGAAGAAGTACGTCGAAGGACTGCTCGGCGACGGCAATTCGGCGGAGGCCAACGCCGAGGATTCGGACGCACCGGTTGTCGATCCGTCGACGGTGACGGTCGACGTCGCGAACGACAGCGGGATCGACGGACTCGCCAACGGTGTCGCCGGCTCGCTGACTGCACTGGGATACGTCGACGGCACCATCGGAAACTACGAAGGCTCGTCGATTTCCGCGAGCCGTATCCAGGCTGCCGATGTGGACAGCGATGCCGCGCGTGCCGTGTCGGCTGCCCTGGGCGATCTGCAGATCACCGCCGACGACTCGCTGCCTGCGGACACCGTGCGCGTGGTCCTCGCGAACGACTACGCGGGGCCGGGCTCGGGGCAGGCCGCGACTGCGGAAACCATTGCTCCCGAATCGGGTACGGCGGTTCCCGAGGCACCGGCGGCTCCGATCGACGCCGGTTCCACCGGTCCGATGTGCGTCAACTGATCGGTGCCGCTCGCCGAGCGTGTGAATCGGTGGCGTCGAGCGTCATCTAGGGTGCTGGGGTGGCTTCGAATCTGACTCAGACCCTGCTCGACCCGATTCTCGCCGCCGATCCGGCCGGTCCGCGCGTGACGTTCTACGACGATGCGTCCGGTGAGCGGGTCGAGGTGTCGGCGGTGACCCTCGCGAACTGGGCCGCCAAGACCGCCAACTTGTTGCGCGACGAGTTCGCCTTCGAGGTGGGTGGCAGGGTGAGTGTGCTGTTGCCCGCGCACTGGCAGACGGCTGCGGCGCTGCTGGGAGTCTGGTGGGCAGGCGGCGAGGTGATCATCGGGGCCGACGACTCCGCGGACGTGGCGATGGTGTCGGGCGATCGGCTCGACGAGTCTCCCGAGGCGGACGAGGTGTTGGCGTTCTCGCTCGACGCGTTCGGCAAGGCGGTTCCCGATCTGCCGATCGGCATGACCGATTACGCGACGTCGGTGCGGGTGCACGGCGATCAGTTCAGGGTCGCGGGTTCCTCGAGCGCAGGCGCGGCACTGGACGGGCGTTCGGTGGACGAGGTGCTCGCTGCCGCTCGTGAGCGAGCCGACGCACGGTCATGGACGGCCTCGGACCGGATCGCCTCCAGCGCGTCCTGGAACACGGCCGACGAGCTGATCGACGGTCTGCTCTCGGTTCTCGTCGTCGGCGCGTCACTGGTTCAGGTGGCCAATCCGGACGAGACGAAGTCCCAGCGGCGGGCCGAGACCGAAAAGGTCACCGCCACCGCTGCTCAGCCGGGCTGACGGTAGCCACCGTCGGCGAGTCCGGCCTCGATCTCGTACTTGTTCGCCGAGCCCCGATGCCGCGCTTCCTCGGCGAGGTAGCGGAACGGGAAGGTGAGCCCGAAGTTCGCCCATTGGTCTGCGTGTACGGCCTCGTGCCGCAGAACCCGACGGGCGGTGTTGCCCTTCGTCAGATAGGCACCGCCGAATGTCGTTCCGCCGCGGCCGAACCCGCCGCGCAGCCCGGTGCACACGAACAGGGAGAATTCGTCGTCGAAGCGCGCCGTACCGCGCCAGAGCCGGGCATAGAGCAACGCCAGCCGTGTCACGAGCATGGACTGCCGACTACCGCGACCTGCGCGCTCGATCTGCTCGCTGCGTGACACGGCTGCGCTCACCCGAGCAGAGTGGTGCGCAGTGCTTTGTCCTTCTCCAGCACCATGGCCTCGAGCGAGGCCTGGAACGCAGCCATCCGTTCTTGCAGAGCCGGATCGGATGCACCGAGAATCCGGACCGCGAGCAGCCCTGCGTTGCGTGCACCACCGATGGAGACGGTGGCCACGGGAACACCGGCGGGCATCTGGACGATCGAGAGCAGCGAGTCCATACCGTCGAGGTACTTCAGGGGCACCGGAACGCCGATGACCGGCAGCGGCGTCGCCGACGCGACCATGCCGGGCAAGTGGGCCGCTCCCCCGGCACCGGCGATGATCACCCGGATCCCGCGGCCTGCGGCCTCGCGCGCGTAGTCGAGCATGCGCTGCGGGGTGCGGTGCGCCGACACGACGCCCACCTCGAAGCGAATCCCGAATTCGGCCAGTGCTTCTGCTGCTGCTTCCATGGTGGGCCAGTCGGAGTCGCTGCCCATGATCAGGCCCACGGCAGGAGTGGAGCCTGCGGAACGACCATCGGGGGCAGGAGTGTTGTCAGTCATCGTGCGGGTCCCATCCGTCGGTCCATTCGGCGTGCGACATCCAGTGCGCTGCGCGTTCGGCTCGCTCGCGCACCGCGGCCACGTAGGCGGGGTCGGCCAGCGAACCCGATTGCGCGCCCAGGATGTTCACGTGGCCGATCTTGCGATCCTTGCGCTCGCCCTTGCCGTATAGGTGCACCTTCGCATCGGGCATGCGGGCGAACAGGTGATGCAGCCGCTCGTCCATCGTCATCTCGGGGGCCTCGGGCGCGCCCAGAATGTTGGCCATCACCGTCACCGGAGCGAGTGGATCGGTGTCGCCGAGCGGGTAGTCGAGTACCGCGCGGAGGTGCTGCTCGAACTGCGAGGTGCGACACCCGTCCATGGTCCAGTGCCCGGAGTTGTGGGGGCGCATGGCGAGTTCGTTGACCAGGAGCTTGCCCGAGGTGGTCTCGAACAGTTCGACAGCGAGGTCTCCGACGACGCCGAGCGCACCGGCGATGTCGAGCGCGAGCCTGCCTGCGAACGTGGCCACGTCCTCGTCGAGGTCGGGAGCAGGTGCCAGCACGACGGCGCACTGGCCGTTGCGTTGCACGGTCTCCACGACGGGCCACGCGGCACCCTGGCCGAACGGCGACCGGGCGACCATCGCCGACAGCTCGCGGCGCATGGCGACCTTCTCCTCGACCATGAGCGGTACACCCAGGTCGAGTTGGGCAGTGACGATCGCCTCGGCTTCCTCGGCGTCGGCGGGCATCCAGACGCCGCGCCCGTCGTAGCCGCCGCGAACGGCCTTGAGTACCACCGGCCACCCGTGCTCGTCTCCGAACGCAATCGCGTCCTGTGCCCACGAGACCTCGGCGTAGGCGGGACCGGGCGCGCCGAGTTCGGCGAGCTTGCGGCGCATACGAAGTTTGTCCTGGGCGAAGATCAACGCACTCGGTGGCGGTTGCACGTTGACGCCTTCCGCCACGAGAGTCTCGAGGTGCTCGGTCGGCACCTGCTCGTGGTCGAAGGTGAGAGCGTTGGAACCGGTCGCGGCCGTGCGGAGCGCATCGAGGTCGTCGTGGTGCCCGAAGACGACGTCGGGGCTGACCTGAGCTGCCGGCTCGTCGGCACCCGCGGCGAGGACGCGAAGAGTCTGTCCGAGTTCGATGGCGGACTGGTGAGTCATTCGGGCGAGTTGCCCGCCGCCGATCATCGTCACCACGGGCATTCCGGTCGACGACGGGCGCGCAGCGGTGGGGCGCGGTTCGGTACCTGTCACGGCTCACCATGGTGTCATGTCGCGCGCATTCGGTCCGAACCGGCGTCTCGCCCGTGAGAGCGCATGCTGGGCGAGGACCTGTGGAAACCCTGATGATAGGAGCCTCGGTTCGGCGAACCCGGGGTGGGTTTCGTAGACTTCACCGTTGTGCCGACGATCGCAAGCGTGCTCCAACGCTTACCCACGCCCATTCGGGACCTCGCGATCCGGCACAGTGAGCTGATCAAGTTCGCCATCGTGGGTGGCACGACGATGGTGTTCGACCTCGTCATCTTCTACTCGCTGAGCCTGACGGTGCTCGAGCAGAAGCCGGTGATCGCCAAGATCATCTCGGGTGTTCTCGCCACCCTGCTCAGCTACTTCCTCAACCGCGAGTGGGCATTCAAGCATCGCGGCGGACGCGAGCGGCACCACGAGGCGCTGCTCTTCTTCGCGATCAGCGGCATCGGCGTGCTCATCGCAGCCGGTCCCCTGTGGATCGCGAACAACGTCTTCGACATTCGCGACGCCAGTGAGTCGCTGACCACGGTGGTCATCATCGACTTCGTCCTCAACTACATCATCGGCAACCTGCTGCAGATGGCATTCCGGTTCTGGGCACTGCGCCGCTTCGCCTTCCCCGAGGACAACGCGCGCACCATCTTGGAAGTGGACGCCGAACGCAACGAGGACCCGACCGACGCAGCGGACGCACTCGACCTTCCCTGAGACGATCAGCGCGGCTCGCGCCGAGGCACGGCAGCCGACGGTTCACGCCACGCAGGCAGGAATACCGAGAAGAGCGCCGGACGGCGGCGCTGCAGTTCCAGCCTGCCGCCGTCCGCCTCGATCAGCGCCCGGGCCAACGCGAGCCCGACACCGGTGGAACCGGCTCCCGAGAATCCACGGTCGAAGATGTGCGGAGCGAGTTCGTTGCTCACCCCCGGTCCCTCGTCCGAGACCTCGACACAGACCAGTCGTTCACGGCGTCCCTCGGTGCTCTCGACCGCCGAGACGGCCCGAACCGCCACTGTGCACGCTCCTTCTCCGTGCACCAGGGAATTGTCCACCAGAACCGAGACCGCTTCGCGCAACCGCGAGCCGGTCACCGAGGCCTTCAGGTCCGCATCACCCTTGAGCACCAGGGTCCGCCCCACGTCCTCGAAGTTTCGCTGCCACTCGACGACGGTGCCGATCAGTTCCTCGACGACCGAGACCTCGTGCGCGTCGGCAGCGCCGTCACTTCGAGAGGATCGAACGAGCTCGTCGATGGCAAGGGTCAGTCGGTCCACCTGATCCATCGCCTCGTTCGCCTCGTCGACCACTGCCGGATCCGGGTGCGTGGAGATCTCGTCCAGGCGTAGACGGACGGCGGTCAGGCGGCTGCGAAGCTGATGCGAGACGTCGGCGACCAACGTGTGTTCACGTTGCAGCCGCCCGGCGATCTCGACGGTCGCAGAATCGAGAACTTCCGAGACCCGATCGAGTTCTGCGATGCCGTGCCGTCGTGGGTCCGGCCGAAAGTCGCCCTCGGCCAGGCGGGCGGCGCGCCGCGCCACATCCTGCAACGGGTCGGCCAGCCGCTTGGCCGTCGCTACGGCCACGACGGTGCCTGCCATCGCCGATGCGAGAACGACGAGAGTCACCGCTCCGAGCGCCTGGCGCTGAAGGGAACGCATGTCGTCGGACGGGACTTCGAGGCGAAGCGAACCCGAGGTACCCATCGACAGCGATTCGACGAGCGGTCGAGGCACGGACGACTGCCCTATGTCCGCGCGCGATGCGGCATCCTCGGGGGTCGGGTAGATGACCACGAGCCGGCCACCCTGTGGGATCGCCAACCGGAGCGAGCCGATATCGAGCTGGCCCTCGATCAGCCCCGCCGACCCTTCCTGCGAGATGATCTCGGCCGCCATTCGATCCAGGCGGGCCTGCAAGTCGTTGCGGGTGAAATCCTCCACCCACAACCACGCGGTGTACATCAGGGGCAGACCGAGCAGCAACGCCGTCATGACGACGACAGCGAGAATCGAGACCAGAATCCGGCGCCGCATCGACCGCTAGTCGCTGTTGATACGGAAGCCGACGCCGCGCACCGTCGCGATACGACGCTCGGCCACCGGTCCTTCGTCGCCGATCTTGCGACGCAGCCAGGACATGTGCATGTCGAGGGTCTTCGATCCGCGCAGCTCCGCGTCGCCCCAGACCTCACGCAGGATCACCTCGCGAGAGACGACTTGGCCCGCATGGTCGAGCAAGACCTTGAGCAGCTCGTACTCCTTGTTGGCCAGAGATATCTCGGTGCCGCCGACCAGGACGCGTCGAGCAGCGGGTTCGAGACGAATGGCACCGACCTCGATCGGGGAATCCTCCCCGGCACCACGGCGGCGGAGCAACGCACGTACGCGGGCCATGAGCTCGGCGAGCCGGAAGGGCTTGCCGACGTAGTCGTCGGCCCCGGCGTCGAGACCGACCACGAAGTCGACCTCGTCGGTTCGTGCGGTGAGCATGAGTACGGCGACCTCGGATCGGTTGGCACGCACCTGCCGACACACTTCGAGGCCGTCCATCCCCGGCAGGCCGAGGTCGAGTATCAACAGGTCGAACTTTCCATCCAGCGCGCGCTGGAGGGTTGCGGGGCCGGTCTGTTCGACGGTCACCGTGTAGCCCTCGCGTCCGAGAGCTCGGGACAGGGGCGCAGCGATGGCTTCGTCGTCTTCGGCAAGCAGCACGTCGGTCACATCGGTCACCATACGGTTCGAAGGTGAGAACAGCCTGTGTTACCTGCGTTTCCCGGCTCGCCAACCTGGTTTGGACTCGACAGCCGAATCCTCGGGAATCGGCTCGAACGCTCCCTGCAGGCCGTGCACGGATTCCCGGCGATACTCCATCGAGTCGAATACCTGCTGGTAGAGCAGGGAATGCACGCGTTGTACGTGCGGAATGTCGTCGAACTCGAGCGGATCGTCCGATGCCGAGGCGATGATGAGCGTCCCGGTTCGCAACATCCGGTCGAGGAGTCCGTGGCGAAACTGCACGTTGCTGATTCGGCTCATCGGAATGTCGATGCCGGAGTGGGTGAGCACGCCCTGTCTGATCAACACTCGCCGGTCGGTGACGATGAAATGCGTGCACTTCCAGCTGATCAGCGGCACCAGGCACCGCCACACGACGATCGCCACCCACAGCACCGCGGTGGCGATCATGGCGACGTTCGCGGCGGTCGATTCGAGCCGCGCACTCGCGACTCCGAGACCGACCCCTGCCAGGCCGGTGACCAGAACGAATGTCACCGACGGCAGGACGAGCATCTTCCAGTGGGGGTGATGATGGAGCAGGAGCTCTTCCTCGTCGGCCAACGCGTCCTGTGGGTAACCCACGTGCACTCCTGACTACTCGCTTCGACTTCCGTCGAGTCGATATGGTCTCACGAGAGGGGTCGGAGATGAGTGACATCACCGGCGGCCACAGCCAGCACCGACGGCGCGTCGGACCCTTGCTGCTCGACCTCGATCACGATCCGGCCGTGCTCGTCGACGTCGATTGCCGTTCCCACCTTCTCGTCGCCGCCGGGCAGATCGACTCGTACACGCTGCCCGATGGTGCCGCACCTCTCCCGGTACCGGTGGACGAGGGCGTCGGTGTTCCAGTTCGAGTCCCGCCACGAGTCCACCTCGGCGGCCATTCCCCGCAGGATCGCCCGAACCAACGTGTCGCGGTCGAGAACCGCAGCCCCTTCCAGCGCCAGTGACGTCGCCGTGGGCACCGGCAGCTCGTCGCTCGTCATCGACACGTTCACTCCGAGCCCGATGACGACGGTGGGCGAGGGCCCGTGCGCGGCGACCTCGGCCAGGATGCCCGAGACCTTCTTGCCACCGATGAGGACGTCGTTGGGCCATTTCAATCGAGCATCGACTTCACCGACGGTGCGCAACGCGTCGACCAGTGCGATTCCGGTCATGAGCGATACCCACCCGAGCACGGCCGGATCGATTCCGGGGAACTTCAGCAGCATCGACACCAGAATCTGCGACCGCGGCACACCGGAGAACGGTCGCGCGTGCCTGCCGCGTCCGCTGTCCTGATGTTCGGCGATCAGTGCCGTCCGGTCCGCGTAATTCGCTGCGCCCGCGATCAGGTCCGCGTTGGTCGAACCGGTTTCCGCTACCACGTCCACCCGAGACCAGGAGGCCTGCGGGCCGTCCACCAGTGCCCGGCGAAGCGCGCGAACGTCCAGTGGTGGGCGATCGAGGTTTGTCCACATACGCACCAGCATATGGGCTCGGCGACAGGCCCAGGGCCTGCCGCGAACCACCCTCGGTCGGGGCGCAGATCACACTCGCAGTTAAAGTAGTGCCCCATGACCAGCGTCCAGGATTCCACTGCACACGGGTCGGCCGAAGCCCCCGATATCCATACCACTGCGGGTAAATTGGCCGATCTTCGTAAACGTCTCGCGGTTGCGGAGATTCCGTCCGGTGAGGCAGCGGTGGACAAGGTCCACGCCAAAGGCAAGCTGACCGCCCGTGAGCGGATCACCGCCCTGCTCGACGAGGGCTCGTTCGTCGAACTCGACGCCCTCGCC